>NZ_JBHLYW010000010.1:28627-762042 GCF_042431625.1 Flavobacterium procerum
AGAGGCTTTTTACGTTGGTCTACTAGGACTCGAACCTAGAAAGACGGCACCAAAAACCGTAGTGTTACCATTACACCATAGACCAATACATGTGTCGCGGTTAAGCGGGTGCAAAATTAGAATTTTATTTAATCTATGCAAATTTTTAAGGCAACTTTTTTTGCATAAAAAAAAGCCTCTCATTTCTGAGAGGCTTTTCTGTTGGTCTACTAGGACTCGAACCTAGAAAGACGGCACCAAAAACCGTAGTGTTACCATTACACCATAGACCAGCAGTGCTGTAAAGCGAGTGCAAATTTAAGGCTTTATTTAGTTTGTGCAAACTTTTTAACCAAAAAAAATCATTTTTTAGTTTTTTTTTCACTTTGAAATTCTCTTGGACTTCAGAAGCACTTCAAAGACAACAAATTACCACCCCTAGAGAGTTTTGTAGAATTTTTTGTTAATGCTCGTTTCTTTACATAAAAAAACATTTTCTTTGTAGGATAGAAAAAATACAAAATTTTAACACCTAAATATGGCACAATTCAATTTCAATAAATGGAATACAATTATTGGTTGGTTTGCATTTGCAATCGCTTTAATTACTTACACACTAACTGTTGAACCTACAATGAGCTTTTGGGATTGCGGCGAATATATTGCTACCGCAGCCAAACTAGAAGTAGGCCATCCTCCGGGAGCACCGCTCTTTCAGATGATGGGAGCATTTTTTGCGATGTTTGCTATAGACGCACAGCATGTAGCGGTAATGGTTAATATGATGTCTGTTTTTTCAAGCGCTTTTACAATTCTTTTTATGTTCTGGTCTTCTTCTATGATTTTGAAGAAAATTGTGGAACAGACTTCAGAAATTACACAAAGCAATTCTATCGTTATTTTAGGAAGCTCATTGGTTGGGTCTCTAGCCTATACTTTCTCTGACAGTTTCTGGTTTAATGCAGTAGAAGCCGAAGTTTATGCAATGGCTTCTTTATTAATTGCACTGCTATTCTGGCTTGGATTACGCTGGGAACAGGATATGGATAAACCAAAAGGAAACAAATGGCTTTTGATTATTTCTCTTGTTATCGGGCTTTCGTTTGGTGTTCACTTTATGGCGCTTTTGACTATTCCTTCCATCGGGTTCCTATACTACTTTAAACATTATGAAAAAGTTACACTTAAAAACTTCATTATTGCCAATATTGTAGTAATCGGAATTCTGTTGTTTATCTTCAAGTTGTTGCTTCCGTTGACAATGGCATTTTTTGGAGAAAGCGAAATCATAATGGTAAACAATATGGGATTACCATTTAACTCGGGAACTATTTTTGTTGCGCTTTTATTTATTGCATTTTTCTATTTCGGATTAAAATATACCAGACAAAATGGTTTTATTTTTTACAATACTATTATTCTCTGCATCTTATTTATATTGATTGGTTTTTCTACTTGGCTAATGCTTCCAGTACGTGCCAATGCAAATCCGGTTATCAACGAAAACAAACCTTCAGATGCTGCAGAGGTTCTGGCTTATTACAACCGTGAACAATATGGTGTAAACCCATTGTTTTATGGTCCTCAATACACTGAAGTTTTTGCTGGTCTTGATGCTGAAACCCCTTATTTGGATAAAAAACCAAACTACGAAAGAGATTATAAAACTGGAAAGTATATCATCACTAACAACTATAAGAATGCAGAACAAAATTCTGATGACAATCAGAAAACGGTACTGCCAAGAATGTGGAGTACAGAAACGCCTCATATTCAAAACTATATAAACTTTACAAATCCTCCAAAATTCAAGATTGACCCAAATCATGACTATGGAGAAGATTTGTCCAAATACGGAATCGACGCACAGCAATTATCAGAAGAGGAATACAACAAAGCTGTTGCACAATTGCGTAACGAAGTTGAAAATACAGTTTCTGAATTTAGAAGAGCTTTTGCTCAAAAACAGATCGACAACGAAGGCTATGTTAAATTCTTGAAAAGTTATGGCGAATATTTGGTTGTTGAAAAACCTTCAACAGTAGATAATCTTGCCTTTATGTTTGAATACCAATTCGGATATATGTACTGGAGATATTTGATGTGGAATTTCGTAGGACGTCAGAATGACATTCAAGGTAAATATGACAACCTAGACGGAAACTGGATCAGCGGTATCAAACCTTTAGACTCTATTCATTTAGGCTCTCAAAACAACCTACCAGCAGATGTTTTAAATAATAAAGGACGAAATGCCTATTACTTCCTACCATTTATTTTAGGCCTAATCGGTATTATGTATCACGCCAACAAAGACCTGAAGAGCTTTTATGTGCTTTTGGCTTTATTCTTATTCACTGGTATTGCACTTAAAATTTATCTTAACGAAAGACCTTTTGAACCGCGTGAAAGAGATTATGCTCTTGTAGGATCATTTTATGTTTTTGCCATCTGGATTGGTTTTGGAGTTTATTCATTATATGAAAGCCTACGAAACTATATTGCTCCAAAAATTGCCGGACCGATAATTATTGCTGGAAGTTTACTCGCAGCCCCAGTACTAATGGCGTCTCAAAACTGGGATGATCACGACAGATCTAATCGTTATACTGCAGTTGCAATGGCAAAAGCATATTTAAGTTCGTGCGACAAAAATGCCATTTTGTTTACGATTGGAGATAATGACACTTTCCCGCTGTGGTACGCACAGGAAATTGAGCATTTTAGAACCGATGTTAAGATTGTAAACACAAGTCTTTTCATGACAGACTGGTATATCGATCAAATGAAAGCCAAATCATACGAATCTGATCCGTTACCAATATCATTTAAACATGAACAGTATGTGGGAGATAATCTTGATTATGTTGCGCATATTCCTAAAATTGAAACCCGTTGGAACATCCATGATTTCCTTGATTTCATCAAAAATCCAAAATCGACTGTAGGGCTTCAGAATGGGCAAACTATTCACTTTTTCCCAACTAATAAAATCAGGGTAAATGTTGACAAAGAAACTATTATAAAGAACAAAGTCGTGAATCCTAAATACAATGATTCTATTGTTCCTTATCTAGATATCGACATTAAAGGAAGTGCATTATACAAAAACAGATTAATGATGCTTGACATTTTAGCAAACAATAACTGGAAACGTCCTATTTACTTTAGTGGTGGTGCATTTGATGACGAGGATTATTTATGGCTAAAAAACTATTTGCAACTAGACGGAATGGTTTATAAACTTGTACCAGTTAAAAACACGCCTTCTAAAGATGGCGGACCAATGGATATGGGACAAATTGATGCTGATAAAATGTATGATATTGTAATGAAATGGGATTGGGGCAACAGCGAAAGCGATAAAATCTATCACGATCCTGAGACCAGAAGAAACAGTATTACCTACCGTACCAACTTATCACGTTTGATGGACCAACTGATTGCAGAAGGGAAAATAGACAAAGCCAAAAATGTAATCAATCTGGCAATGACTAAACTGCCTTTGGATAAGTTTGGCTACTATTCTCTAGTTGAACCGTTTGCAAATGGTTATTACAAAGTTGGAGAAACTGCCAAAGCCCAGGATCTGTTAAATAAACTGGTAGAAAAATACAAAGAAAACCTAAATTACTACAGTACCCTGCAGCCTACAGATCAAGTTGATTTAGCGATGGATATTGTTACAGACATTGAGCGTTACAGAAGCTTGCTTCATGTAATGAAAAACAACAAAGACAAAGCTTTTTATGAAAAACACAAAATCGCATTTAACACCTATATAAATGTATTTGAACGTTTTGACAGAGA
Organism: Flavobacterium procerum; assembly: GCF_042431625.1. Classification (NCBI taxonomy): domain Bacteria; kingdom Pseudomonadati; phylum Bacteroidota; class Flavobacteriia; order Flavobacteriales; family Flavobacteriaceae; genus Flavobacterium; species Flavobacterium procerum. Next base: position 32,417 of record NZ_JBHLYW010000010.1, read on the forward strand.
TCCTGAAAGAAATCAGGAACCAGACGCTAAAAATGATTCTGTGAAAACTAAATAATATACAAAAAAACTAATAATTAAAAAAATGCAGCACGGTTTGAAAAATCGCGCTGCATTTTTTAATTTTATAAGGTCTAAAAATAATCATCAAATGGGCTTTTATTGGGTAAAAACTAACGCATTTATCAAAAAGGTGTTTTCTAAATATTGCTGGGATATTCCTAACAATGAGAAGAAAATATACCTTACTTTTGATGATGGCCCAACTCCTGAAATTACAGACTGGGTGCTTTCTGAATTAAAGAAATTTGATGCAAAGGCCACTTTTTTCTGTATTGGAAAAAACATAAAAGCCAATTTAGCTTTGTTCGAAAAACTGATTACCGACGGTCATTCGATAGGAAACCACACTATGAACCACGTAAACGGATGGAAGATTCACACTGATGACTACATACGTAACGTACAGAATTGCGCTGAAGTTTTAGAAGAACAAAAAAAAGCACCAAACAGATTATTGTTTCGTCCGCCTTACGGAAAAATCAAAAAGGCGCAATCTAAAATCCTTAGAAAATTAGGCTATAAAATTGTTATGTGGGATGTTTTAAGCGCCGACTTCGACCAGAACATTACTCCCCAGAAATGCCTTGAAAATGTTACGAAAAATGTAAAATCAGGAAGCGTAATTGTATTTCATGACAGCATTAAGGCTTCGCCAAACTTAAAATTTGCGCTGCCAAAAACCCTGCATTTTTTAAAAGAAAATGGATATCAGTTTGATATTATTCACTAAACAAAATCAAACCTAAAGAAGTTTTTTAAACATTAAACTGCTCCTGAACAATTCCGATCAGCGTATTTGCGTCAAGTTCTCCGGATTGTCTCCAAATCATCTGTCCGTCTTTATAAATCATAAGTGTAGGAAGTCCTTTTATACGAAGTGCTTCGGCAAGTTCCTGATTTTTATCTACATCAATTTTGATTACCTTCGCCTTATCGCCAAGCGCAGCTGCAACATCCTTAATCACAGGATGCATAGAAACTGATGATTCGTTCCAGTCTGTATAAAAATCAATTAAGACAGGGACTTGTGCATTTATTAGTTCTCCAAATTTTGACATAAAACCAAAAATTTAATTCTTTTCTAATTTAATAAAAAGAGGTAATTATATACAAATGTAGCATTTTTAACGAATTAAGCCACATTGTTGCCCTTTTTTAGTTCTATCACTGTTATTTCGGGCATAATACCAACTCGACCTGGATAGGCATGAAAACCGAATCCGCGGTTTACATAAATGTATTTTCCGGCTGTTTCGTACAAACCAGCCCATTGTTTATAAAGGTATTGCGCCAGACTCCATTTAAAATAACCTGGAATCTCAATTCCAAACTGCATTCCATGTGTATGACCTGCAAAAGTCAAATGAAAGTTTTTAGGATGCTCTCTAATTTCTGCATCCCAATGGCTCGGATCGTGACTCATAAGCACTTTAAAATCGTCTTGAGCAACATCTTTTGAAGCTTTATTCAAATCTCCAGCTTTTTTAAAATCAACACCCCAGTTCTCTACTCCAATCAAAGCAATTTTATCATCGCCTTTCTGAATATATCGGTGTTCATTCAGTAATAATTCAAAACCAATTTTACCATAAAGTTCTTTGATTTCTTTAAAATTCTCTTCTTTTTGTTTTTCTGAAGGCCAAACCACATATTCGCCATAATCGTGATTCCCTAAAACCGAAAACTTACCGTATTTGTAATTTTTAATACGGCTAAAAGTCTCCAACCACGGATGCATTTCTTTTGCATGCGTATTTACAATATCTCCTGTAAATAAAATCATGTCTGCTTCCTGCTGGTTGATCAAATCAATTGCATAATTTATCTTTTCAGGATTATCAAAACTCCCGCTATGTACATCTGAAATCTGAGTAATTCTAAAACCATCAAAAGCATCTGGCAAATCAGGAAAAAAGACAGTTTGCTTAATTACTTTAAAATTATATTTCCCTTCAAAAATTCCGTAAATCAGAGATAAAAATGGCACCGCTGCGAGGCCGAGTGCAATCTGACTTATAAACTTTCGCCTGTCTGGCATTATTTCTTTTCGGGGAGCATTGTAAACAAAATAATTCAGGATGCTCGCCCCTATTCTAAAAATGTCTTCTCCAAATAAAACCAGTGTCATTACAATTTTAGGAACATAAATGAGCAGCATCAAACCTGTTGTAAACATAAACTGTTTGGTTTGACCAACAGATCTATCTATTTGAGAAAAAGAATATATGATGAATACCAAAATCAAAAAACTGATAATCTGGCAGGTTATTAAAACCCATCTCAATTTAATAAGAGTTCGTAAAACTTGGTAGGAATAAAATTCAATAAGCAGCAAGAGGCCGCAAAGAATTAAAAATTTAAGGATCATTAAATATAGTTTTAAGCAAAGTAACAAAGAATGAAAATTCTATTGCTTTTCATTATAAAAAATTTAACGCTCTTAAAGCCAAAAAGCCGACAGATTTCTCCATCAGCTTTTACATTACAATTTTTTTCAAGTTTACCTTTCTCAGCCTTTTAATTGACTAAAAACGATATTTTTTATTTTTTAGCTTTTGTTGCTTCTGGTTTTGCTTCTGTTTTTTTCTCTTCTTTTGCTTTTTTGTGCCCTTTTTTATCGTGTTTAGAAACCTTAACTTCTTTTGCTGGAGCCGCTGAAGCTGGAGCTGATTGAGCATTTACCATTGAAATTGTTCCTAATACTGCTACTGCTAAAAATGCTAGTTTTTTGATTTGTGCTTTCATGACTTTTAAGTTTTTATGATTATTATTTCATTATTTATAAGTCAAAACTACATCTGAAACATGAAGACAAAATGAAGAAAAAGTCTTATATTAAAATTTAACTTTTAATTGGCTATCGGGAACAACAATCGAAAAATACTGCCTTCGTTCATTTTTGATTCTACCGTAATCTGAATGTGATGAAAAACGGCAATACTGGAAGCAATTGCAAGTCCAAGCCCCTGCCCGTCCTGATCTGAATTTATTCTCGCGAATCGATTAAAAATCTTTTCCAACTGAGAATTGTCCATTCCAATTCCCGAATCACTAATCTGAACAAAATAATAATCCTGCAGAAAACCGTCTGAAATTGTAATACTCCCATCAGTTTTATTGTATTTTATTGCATTGGTGACTAAATTGTAAATTAAAATGTGAATCAAAGTTTTATTTCCTCTAAAAGTGAAATCATGCTGCATTGTATTGGTAAATACAATTTTCCTGTCTTCAATACGGTCTTGAAGATCTTCATAAAGATCGCACACTATTTCTTTTAAATGAATTTCTTCATTTGCTTCATATTGATTGTTTTCTATTCTCGAAATCAGCAACAGATTGTTGATGATTTTTTTCAGCATGTCTAATGTTTTCAAAGAACCCGCAATTTTATCTACCGCGATATCGTCTAATGACTCGTTCTGAAGCAAATTTTCGAGTTTATTTTTAAGAAGTGCAATTGGAGTTAAAAGTTCGTGCGAAACGTTGGAGATAAATTGTTTTTCTTTTTTGAAAAGCTCTGCAATGCGATCCATCATTTGGTTTAAAACAAAATCCAGTTCCCTAAAATCTCTTGAAGCCGCTTTTATCGGAGTGTGATCAAAAGCTTCAGGTTCGTTTACGCGCCTAATTTTTGTATCTATAATGCGATAAAAAGGTTTTAAAAGATATTCGATGTAAAAAGTATCAGCCAAAAAAGTAATAAACAAGATGACCACAAAAACGATGATAATAAAAAAACGGATGATAAAAGTAAGATCATTCACTTCACTTAAACTGCTTCCAATTTCGAGCTGATAGTTCTCATTTTCATAGCTGAAACAATGTTTTAGTATTCGGTATTCGTTCTCTTCTCCTTCTATAATTCTGTATTCGTTTGAAAAAGTTGTTTGTTTTTGAGTGGGTTTGATTGTACTTTTTGAAAGAACCAGAAATTCACTGTGAAGAGTCGAAAACTGAGAGTATGTCTCAGTATTATTGTCTTCATTTTCTATAAAATCATCAATTTCTTTTCGGTTTAAATGATCTATAAATTTTTTCTTTTTTTCAATAAGCCCATTGTTTATGTGCCTGTACACTACATTTTGCACCAAAATAGGAAGCATCAACCATAGAATGAGAATCACCAGTAATCTGGTCAGGGCATTAAAAATGGCTAATTGATGTTTGATTTTCATCCTGAATATTATTCGTTTATTCGATAACCCACATTGCGAACGGTTTCAAACCAATCAATAGATCTGTGTTTGTCTAGTTTTTTTCGGAGATTCCGCACATGTACATCAATGAAATTAGAATCTGAATTGACTTCCAAAATATCTCCCCAAATATGTTCTGTAAGCTGTAAACGAGTAATTACGCGATTTTTATTCAAAACGAGATACTGAAAAATATCAAATTCCTTTTTGGTCAAATTAATCGGAACATCATTAAAAGTCACTTTATAGTCCTGCAATTGAAGCAGGAATCCGTGAATGCTTAAATTATTCAATGTAAATCCGTGTATCCTGCGGATAACGGCAAATAATCTTGCGCTGAGTTCTGTAAGCGCAAAAGGTTTCGTCAAATAATCATCTGCTCCAAGATGTAGTCCGTTGATCCTGTCGTCGAGTTCGCCACGCGCGGTAAGAACAATTACCGCCATTTTTGATTTTGTTTTACGAACGGTTTGCAGGACATCAAAACCATCGCCGTCAGGAAGACCAAGATCCAGCAACATTGCATCATAATCATTACCCGTAAATTCTTCAAGAGCATCACTGCAATTATTTGCGATTTTACAAATGTAACCGGCTTTGCAAAGAAAATCATAAACTTCTGCCGCGAGTTCTTTATTATCTTCTACAATTAAAACATTCATCAGAAATTAGGTTTAAGCACCGTTAAAATTAATCAATATATAAAACTGATTTTGTGCATTATTAAAAAATTAACGAATAAAAAAAGCTGACAAATTTCTTCATCAGCTTTCTCCATCTGCATTCAGCATAAATATTCTTATCTGGTTTTAAAGATTCAGAACCAGACAAACAAATATTTATTTTTTCACTTTCTCTGTTTCTGTTTTAGAAGTTTCTTTTTTATCTGATTTCATTTTTTTATCAGATTTATGTTTTGGATGTTTTACCGCTTTAACCTCTTTTACAGGAGCTGTTTTTACATCTTTTGCAGGGAACGCTTGAACCATTGCACTTGTTCCTAAAACTGCCACTAATAACATTAATAAATTTCGCATGATTTCTAAGTTTTAAATTAATAACCTTTTATTTTACAGTTCAAAATTACCTTCGTAAAATGAAGAAAAAATGAAGAAACCACTATCACTAAACATTTTAACTTGATATTAACTCTTCGCAGTTTTTCTACCATATTTAGTTATATAAATTCATTTAAATAATATTCATAAAAAATATTAGACGCACTGCGGTGCGTCTCTACAGAAGATATCTTTACTAAAATGAACTTATATAACTTATATGGTTTCAAAAAAATTAATTTTCATGAACAAATCTGTTTTTAAAACCCAATTGTTTATTTTTACAGACTAATATTTTTAAATATGTCAACTCAAAAACGCCTTTTTCTTCTAGATGCTTATGCATTAATTTTTCGTGGTTATTATGCCTTTATTAAAAACCCGAGAATCAACTCAAAAGGAATGGATACATCTGCAATTATGGGTTTTATGAACTCACTTCTAGATGTAATCAAAAGAGAAAAACCAGATCATTTGGCTGTTGCTTTTGATAAAGGCGGAAGCCATGTAAGAACCGAAATGTTTGTTGAATACAAAGCCAATCGCGATGCTACTCCAGAAGCAATTAAGATTGCTGTTCCTTATATTCAAGAATTATTAAAAGCCATGCACATTCCGATTATTGAAATCGAAGGCTGCGAGGCTGATGATTTAATTGGAACAATTGCAAAACAGGCAGAAAAACAGAACTATAAAGTTTTTATGGTAACTCCAGATAAGGATTTTGCACAATTGGTTTCTGAAAATATTTTCATGTACAAACCTGCCCGAATGGGTAACGGAATCGAGATTTGGGGAATTCCTGAAGTTCTAGCAAAATTTGAGATTGAAAGACCAGAACAGGTAATTGATTTTCTTGGAATGATGGGCGATGCTGTCGATAACATTCCTGGATTACCTGGCGTTGGTGAAGTGACTGCTAAAAAATTCCTGAAAGAATTTGGCACAATAGAAAACCTTTTGGCAAATACAGACAAACTAAAAGGCAAAATGAAAGAAAACATTGAAGCCAATAAGGAAAAAGGAATTTTATCTAAAAAACTCGCAACCATTATCTGTGACTGTGATGTTGTTTTTAACGAAGATGACTACGAGCTTTCTCGTCCAGATATTGAAAAAACAGACGCAATATTTCAGGAATTGGAATTTAGAAGAATGGCAGAACAGTTTGACAATCTTTTTAAAACAGATGGAACGCAGACTTCAACTCCGGCTTCGGATGCCAAATTGTATAAAAAACAACAAAAAAACGAAGATCAATTTGACCTTTTCGGAAGTACTACAGATGAGGATTCGGAAACTTCGAGAACTTCATTCTACAATACTTTAGAAAATACGGAGCATTCTTATCAGACGATTCAAGGAGATTTAGGAATTAAATTGCTTTTGCAGAATTTAGAAAAGCAGACTTCCGTATGTTTTGATACTGAAACTACAGGAATCGATGCTTTACATGCAGAATTGGTCGGAATATCGTTTTCTTATGAAAAAGGAAAAGCATTTTATGTTCCGTTTCCAGAAAATCAAGAAGAAGCAAAAGTTTTAGTTGAGAAATTTGTTCCGTTTTTTGAAAATGAAAACATTGAAAAAATAGGTCAGAATTTAAAATACGACCTAAAAATCCTTTCTAATTACGGCGTTACTGTAAAAGGAAAACTTTTTGACACCATGATTGCGCATTATCTAATTAATCCGGATATGCGTCATAATATGGATATTTTGGCAGAAACCTATTTAAAATATTCACCAAAATCAATCGAGACTTTAATTGGTAAAAAAGGAAAAAATCAGCTTTCGATGCGCGATGTTGCTTTAGAAGATATTAAAGAATATGCCGCAGAAGATGCCGATGTGACTTTACAATTAAAAGAAATCTTTACCACAGAATTAGACAAAACAGAAACTAAAAAGCTTTTCGACGAAATCGAAATTCCGTTAGTAAGTGTTTTGGCAGCTATGGAAACGGAAGGAATTCGTTTAGATGTTGATTTCTTAAAAGAAATGTCTAAAGAGATGGATGTTGAAATTAAATCTCTTGAACAACAAATCTATGAAACTGCCGGGGAAAAATTCAATCTGGCTTCTCCAAAACAATTAGGAGACATTTTATTTGAAAAGCTTAAAATTGGAGGCGCTAAACAAAAGAAAACTAAAACAGGGCAATACGCGACGGGCGAAGAAGTTCTAACTTATTTAGCAAACGATAATCCAATCGTAAAACAAATTTTGGATTGGCGTCAAATGGTGAAATTACAAAGCACTTATATTTTGGCCCTACCAGAGCAAGTTGACAAAAAAACACAACGCGTTCATACCGATTATATGCAGACTGTTGCTGCAACAGGACGTTTAAGTTCGAATAATCCGAACTTGCAGAATATTCCAATTCGTACCGAAAGAGGCCGTCAGATTCGTAAAGCTTTTGTGGCACGCGATGAAAATTACACTTTAATCTCTGCCGATTACTCGCAGATTGAATTGCGTATTATTGCAGCTTTGAGTGGAGAAGAAAATATGATTAAAGCTTTCCAAAACGGCGAAGATATTCACAGAGCAACTGCTGCAAAAGTTTTTGATGTGGCGTTGGAAGAGGTTTCTCGCGAACAAAGAAGCAACGCTAAAACCGTAAACTTCGGAATCATCTATGGTGTTTCTGCTTTTGGATTAAGTAATCAGACTTCATTATCCAGAAGCGAAAGCGCTGCTTTGATCGATGCATATTACAAAACCTATCCGCGTCTTAAATCTTATATCTCAGAGCAAGTTGAGTTTGCTCGTGAAAAAGGATATGTACAAACTATTTTAGGTCGTCGCCGTTATTTAAAAGATATTAATTCTGCAAATGCTGTGGTAAGAAGCGCTGCTGAACGAAATGCTGTAAACGCACCAATCCAAGGAAGTGCTGCCGATGTGATTAAAATCGCCATGATTAATATTCACAAAAAACTTCGTGACGAAAACTGGAAATCTAAAATGTTGCTTCAAGTGCATGATGAGCTTGTGTTCGATGTTCACAAAGATGAACTCGAAAAAATCCAGCCGATGATTAAACACGAAATGGAAAATGCATTTAAAATGTCGGTTCCTTTAGAAGTTGAACTTGGAATGGGTAAAGACTGGTTAGAGGCGCATTAAATAGGATTTTAGATTTCAGATTGTTGATTTTAGATTTATGAATAACTTAAATTATAGTTTTTAATGAAAGAAAGAACAATCTTAATCAAGATGTTTTTTATTTTGATTATAATAATGCCGAAATTTGGCAATGCTCAAGTAAAAGACGAACATTTAAGACTTGAAGTTCTTCATAAAAACAAAATTGGAAAAGAATTTATTTTTGGGAAATGGAATGACAAAGGAGGAACAGAGACTTCTCTAACCTATTTAGGAATTTTAAAAACCGACAAAGGCAAGGCTTACAAAATCATGAATTCCGTCTGGACATGGGGTATGTCATGCAGAAGCACAAGTAGAATCTTAATTTTTAATGCTAAAAATCAATACCTAGGAAATTATTACATTTTTAGAGAAAGTGAATTACCAAAAGAAATTAAAAATGACTTTTTGATTTTTAACAATACAGCTGATACTGAATGCGACAAAAAGGTTTTCACAAAAATTAGTTTCAAAAATGGACTGCCTAAAAAAATCTTTATAGAATGCAAAAATAGATACGGAAACTTTTATCCGTTTGAAGGAGATTAAGCAAAGACCTACAACAAGCACATTAAAAATAACTTTAGATTACCCATAAAATTAGAGCCATATTTTCAAAAAGAAAATATGGCTCTTTTGTTTTAATAATCTATTTATGTTTAAGAAAAATATTACATTTTTTTAGCGTGTATAAGATTTTATTTGATATTTTTAACTTCTTAAATTAACTGGCAATGGCAAAAAAACATTTAGTAGTACAAGGCGCAACAGTAAAATGTAAGTTTAGCGTTGTGCCTAAAACGGACATTCTTTTAGTAAAATCACATCAAAAACATTATGCCAACGATAACGATGCTGAGAACAAACTAGTGGCAACAACTAAAGAGATTGGACAAACTCTAGAAAAAAACACTTTTGGAAAATGTAAAAAACAACCATCTGGAAATGATTATTTGCCATGTCAAGTGATACTAACCGAATGGAGTGAATTTTACGAAAAAGTTACTCTTAGTAATCAAGGCAAGATTTTACTAGAAGACAGCAAAGCTACATGCCCAATAGGAGGAAAAGATTGCATCGAAGTGGTTAATCACGGACAAAAAGTTGAAATTTCTATATCAAATATAATGAGTACAAATGCTATGCTTCACAAGCAGATAAATCCATTAGTAGATATGGAAGCTTTTCAAAATAGATTAGTTGGTAAGCCTGAAGTAGAAAAATAAAGAAATCATGAATATTCATATTATAGGAAATCCAAAACCGATACTTGGAAAAAACATTTATGTTTTAAGTGGTAATAATATTAAAGAACAACATTGGAAACTTTTAAAAAACGGTAAAACCATATTAGACTTAGGAACAGATGGCGGCATTACTTTTAATCAAACAAGTCTTGGTGAAAACTATATTATTGAGGTAAACTATGTTAATGAGAAAGGGATAAGAGGTTCTGATAGATTAAGCATAACCCCTATTGCAGGAAAACCCGAAATACAGCAAGTAGCTTGGAAAGATGAGTATTATAATGAAATTGGTGAAAAAATAGTAGGCTATGCTGACAATATAAGACTGTATATCTTTACACTCAACATACCTGCAGGAGAAACACTCAACATAACTATTTGGGAAGACCAAGGAACAGATGGTCACGCCGACAGCTCTCGCAATATGGGAACTTACACCGCAAAGGTCGATAAATATGGTAAGGCCGAAGTTTACTTCAACAATATAAAGGTTTTCATGAATAACCTCAATAGTAAAGATATATTTAATGAGTCTGAACATGAATTTTATGCTCAAATTAAATATAAAAATGTTCTCAATAAATTTGAAGACACAACGCAGTTAAAAGTAAAAAACACTTTAGAAAAACTAATTTCTCCTCCCAAACATAACAAGGTCGCAGTTGTCGATATTCCAGACAAAAAGAAAAAACCTGAAATTAAAACTGGTGTAAAAATTACTGTCAATGTATTTTTTGATGGCACTAAAAACAATGCTACCAATACAGAAGCAAGATTATTATATCTCAAACAAAAAAAAGGCATCCAACTAACCGACAAAGAAACAGAAAAAGCTGACGCCTACAAACGCAATAAAGAAGCTGAAAGCAGTTACGAAAATTTTTTCTCGAATGTAGCAATTATGCACCAACTTAACTCTGTTAATAAAACAAATAGAGAAATTAAGGTTTACATTGAAGGTGAAGGCACTGAAAATTTATTAAATGACGATAATATGGGTTATGCTTTTGGCGGTGGCATAACAGGAATTCGCTCGAAAGTTACCAAGGCCTTTAAAAAAATAAAAGAAGACATCGACAGCCTAAGAAAAGACAATATAATAAAAGAGAATGAATTTGTAAACGAAATTCATCTTAATGTATTTGGCTTTAGTCGTGGTGCCGCCGCTGCCAGACATTTTGTATCGAGAAGGCATGAATTGCAAAACATATTTACTCATGTGGAGTCTAATAATTTTCACATCATGTTTGTTGGACTATTTGATACTGTTTCTTCTTATGAAGAAGAAGGCGAGCACGGTTCACCTGGAGCTGCACTTTCACACGATTTTGATAATGATGTTGAAGAATTAAAATTAAAATTAGAAGGAAATGTTGCCAAAGTAGTGCACTTGACCGCTGCAGATGAGTATCGTAAGTTTTTTTCGCTCACAAATATCAAAAGTTCTATTGAAGCCGGTATAGGTTATGAACTTCAATTACCAGGCGCACATAGCGATATTGGTGGAGGCTATGGCGAAACCGAAAATGAAGTACGTGATTTAAATTTAGAACAAGAATATGACAACATCAAAGAATCTGTTATAAAAGAAGGATGGTATTTACCCTACCAAATTGTTAGACCCCAACAAAGTAATACCACTATTAGAGCAACTCGCAATGGAATACCAAACAGTTATCAATACATTCCTTTAGCAATTATGATACAATTAGCTGAAAAATATGGCTTAAAATTTAATAAATCTTTGACATATACAGAAGGCTTAGATTATAGTGTTCCTGATGATTTACTTGAGGCAAAGGAATCACTATTGAAGTATGCTTTGGAAAATGACGCAGCAAAAAGCGAAAAAATAACGATTCGTTCAGAATATTTACATCCGATTCGAAATAAATATTTACATCGTTCCGCTTACATTGCTATTGGCAAAGTAGGAAGATATAAAGATGGCAAACCTTACAGAAAACATCACGATGGTTAAAAATGTAAACTTATAAATATAATAAATCACATGAATAAATTAAATCTTTTTCAAAATAAAATATTATCCATACTACTTATTCTCATTCTTACATTTTTAAGCTATAAGTTACTTCCTGATAATTTCAAAGATGCCAAAAGTATTCAAGGGATTATTTACAATGCTATTCCTGTTTTTACTATATTTTTTTCAGGTTTTGTATATGTATATGAGTTCAAAAAAAAACTATCAAAAATACTGTTTGCATTATTGATATTACTCACATTGTCTAATTTAATACTTCGTGCAATTGTACTTCAAATAAAATAACAACACTTTAAATGAACTATTTAAACAAAATATATATTGCCTTAGTCATTATTTTATTGGCTTTTGTGGGACGCAAATTATGGCAAGAAAAAGGAACGGAACTATTTTATTATTTTTTATCAGATAAAAAACAAAAAGAAATGCTTGTAAAAACAGAAAAATTTGAATGGCTGGCAAATGTAGGCGCAGACCTTACAGCCCCTATGGAAGTGGTACATGGCGATTTTACAGATTCTAAAGGAGAATCACAATGGATACCAAGCGGCGAATATTTAGGCAACAATCGTTGGGAAGACGGTGGCGGTATTTATGTTGTGGGCAATGAAAAAAGAAGAATACCTGAACGCATGAGCATTACTTGGTTTTCGTATGCAGAAGATAAATTTTATACGGGAGATTTTGAACTCCCTCAAAAAAAAATATACGATCTTTTTAAAAAAGATTACGGAACCTACAAAAATGATAATGGAACGGAATCTGAAAACAAATACAGCACTTTTTTATTAGGCATAGCCCCAAAAGGTTTGGTAACCTTATGGATTAGTGGTTGTGCTGTTATTGAAATAGGCACCTATCAGGCGCATGAAACACAAATGAATTGGAACGATTTTCATAAAGGAGATAAATCTGTACTATTAGAAGTATATCGAAAACAAATGCCTCTTTTTGTTCAAGAAGAAATCAAACAAAACAAAATAAGCAATGAATATTACAAAAACCGTTTAAAACGTTATCATTATACTATTGTTGTTAATAATCCCGATTTTAAAATTTACGATTATTCGCTTCACTTTATAAACCATGAGAACTATTATATATACAATAACGGTTTAGATTTTTTAACAGACACAACAAATACAAAAGCCCTAGTCTCAGAAATGGTGCTTTATATAAAAGATCGTTTTCATCATCAGCTTGAAGTTCGTATTAATATTGGTCTGCTTGATGGTAAAATCCCCTATCAAAATTTAGAGCCTCTTGAAGCGAGACAATATAACAATCAATTAATGAATCGTTTTCAAACTTTTTACGAACATAATATAGACGTGCAATTATATATCAAATTTGATGATAAAATCGTAAAAAGCAATATCAAAAAGCCTGTTTATTGTGGCAAAGTTTGTCTGAAATCACCAACAAATGAAATGGAAATACCAAACTCATTTGTAGAAGTATTTGATGCAGAATAATAAAATAATAAAAAATGAAAAGTCACACACTATTAGCAATTATAGCAATAAGTATACTTTTACTAGTGCAACTCTGTAGATTTATTCGTTTAACAATACCTATGGATCAGGATGCTTATGATTGGTTGTTTCGTATTTTTGAAGTTTTATCATATGTATGTTTATTACCTTTTTTTATAAAATTATATAAAAAACAATAAATACAAAATACAATGAACCAAGAACTAAATGAACTATTTGAAATTAAAAAACCTAATTCCAATAATACTGATACAAAGATTTTTGATGTGATGATACATATTGCTGCCAGAATTTTAATCCCATCAATCATATTTTTTCTATTGTACTTAATTGGAGAATTTGTAAAAATGGGATTAGAAGGTCTTTTGATACTTATCTTTTTTTCAACTTTTATCCTATTTCTAATTAATATAGCTCTAATAATGGAGGTACTTGATTTTAGTAAACACAAAAAAATAAATCTAAGAAATGCAAATTATTTTTTATTGTTGTTATTTTTCCCAACTTTAATTATTGGATTTTATGCATGTTTTGGGATTTTAAATTTTTAAACAAAAAACCATCAGCTAAAACTGATGGTTTTTCTCTTATTTAGACTTTTCTAGTCGATTCTCGTTCTTTTAATTTCGTCTTAATCACGATTGTTTCATATTCTGAAACCGTTCCTTCCGGTTCTTCTAATCTTTCGATTAATCTTTTAGCCGCTACTTCTCCAATTTCAACTCCATGTTGGCTTACAGTTGTCAAACTTGGCGATAAACGTCTAGAAGCTAAAATTCCGTCAGCAAAACCAATGATTGAAATATCTTCTGGAACTCTGTATCCTTTTTTCAAACTTACTCTTAATGCCGCAACCGAATCATTTTCATCCAAAGCAAAAATTCCGTCGATTTTATGATCAAAAATTCCTTCGATCTTAGCTTTCATATCCTCTTCCGAATCAGTACGAAGAATAATTTTTTCGTTTATCGGAATATTATTGTCTTTTAGTGCTTTTAAATATCCTTCTGTTCTTAGTTTTCCGACACTAATATTATCTACAGAAGAGATTAGAGCAATATTTTTACAACCCAAATTAATCAAATGCTGCGTGGAGTTGATAGCCGAATCATAATCGTCTACAACTACTTTGTCACAATCTACTTCATCAGCAATACGATCAAACATTACGATTGGGGTTCCATCATTTATAATTTCAGAAAAATGATTGTAATCTTGAAGTTTTTGAGCTTCTTGCGAAACAGACAAAATAAATCCGTCGATGGTTCCATTGCTCAGCATTTCTAATGTATGAACTTCTTTCTCTAAAGATTCATTAGAGATACACGTAATTACATTGTATCCTTTTTTATCGGCAACTTTTTCGATACCACTAAAAACTTTCGCAAAGAAAGAGTTCAATATATTAGGTATAATTACTCCAATCGTTTTGGTTTTACGATTCTTTAAATTCAGACCAATAACATTTGGCTTATAATTTTTGAGTTTTGCATACTCCTTAATCTTCACCTTCGTTTGCTCACTAATTTCTGGACTGTCATTCAACGCTTTAGATACAGTCGAAACAGAAACACCAAGTTCTTTCGCAATTTGTTTTAGAGTTGCTTTAGCTTTCATCCAATTGAATTTTATGTAATTAATACAAATATAGTAGAATTACCGAAAATAAAACAAAAAGAAGCTATTAGTATTTAAAAATCTCAGTCATTTCGAAATAATAAATAAATAAACCCATTTTCTAAAACCGCCCTTACAAAAATTTCGTTAATACTTAAATACCAAATAACTAGAGACCAACTGTTGTTAACTATTAAAAAACTTAATTATGAAAAACGAAGTTAAAATTCATGAAGTTGATCCCTCACTGAATAGCAGAAGAAGCTTTCTTAAGCTCAGTGGATTAACATTAGCGACAACAGGTCTGGTTTTGGCCGGATGTAGCGACAATGACAATAATGATGATATGGAAGACACCTCTCTTCCTGGGATACGAAATGGCGTCTTCGATTTAGGTTCTGGAGATTTCGGCGTTCTTACCTATGCCTATGCTTTAGAACAATTAGAAGCCGATTTTTATACAAAAGTTGTAAATGCAAGTAGTTTTAATACCGTATTCAGTACTGTTGAACGTCAAGTGTTAACAGATTTATATCATCACGAAGTTATTCATAGAGATTTTTTTAAAGCCGCTTTAACCGGAGCACTTCCAAATCCGAGCTCTCAATTACTTCCTTCTTTAGCTTTTAATTACGGTTCTTTAAATTTCAACAGCCGTACAGAAGTTTTAGCTACAGCAAAAGCATTAGAAGATACAGGCGTTGCTGCTTATAATGGAGCAGGCAAATTAATTAAAACTGCAGACTATTTATTGTTAGCAGGAAAAATTGTATCAGTAGAAGCGCGTCATGCTTCTGCCATTAGAAGCTTGATTAATCCGAATTCTAAAGATTTTGCCGGAGATGATATTGTAAATATGTCAACAGGTTTAGACGATGCAAAAGATCCGTCTAAAATCCTGCCGATTGCCGCCAATTTTATTACCACAAAATTTACTGCTAAATACTTGCCTTAATCCTAACCAGCTAAAAATCAGAAATTATGAACATCTTAAAATTTATAGAATCCTTTACGGATGACAACTTAATGAATAGTACTGGTTCTAGAAGAGACAGTTTTTCACAGTTTGGGAACATTGGAAAAAATTTAGCCTTAGCATCTATCCCTTTCGGATTATCGGCACTGGCGAATAAAGCATTAGCAAAAGACATTACAGCAACGCCTGCTACTCCAATTGGAGCTTTACAATTTGCACTGACGTTAGAATATCTTGAAAATGAATTTTATGCCATGGCATTAGATTCTGGCGTAATTCCGGCCTCTGAAAATGGCGGACGTGATTTAAAAGTATTTCAACAAATCGCTGCACACGAATCTGATCATGTAAAATTTTTAATTGCGGGATTAGGCGGAACTTCCAGCGCCAATTTTGTTCCAAAACCCACTTTTGACTTTACAGTAGGAGGCGCTTTTGACCCTTTTCACGATTACCCGACTTTTTTAGCTTTGGCTCAAGCCTTTGAAGATACAGGAGTAAGAGCCTATAAAGGACAGGCTGCAAATCTAATTACTACTCCAGATTTATTAACAGCTGCTCTTCAGATTCATTCGGTTGAAGCTCGACATGCTTCTGAAGTAAGAAGACTTAGAGGTTTAAAAGGATGGATTTCCAATGCCGAAAGAGGTGCTGGAATGCCCGCCGCAACACAAGCAGTATATGATGGCGAAGGCGTAACGATGCAGGCTGGATTTAATACTGCAACGGCATTTGGAGCGGCAGCAGGCTCAGAAGCTTATGACGAACCACTTACAACACAGCAAGTAGTTGACATAGCCAATATTTTTATTGTATAATAATTATTTTTCCAAATATTTAACCGTCTTTACTTTATTGTACAGACGGTTTTTTTATTCCCTAATTAATTCAAAAACTGAATGCCTGATTTTCAGCCAATAAAATATTCTTTCAGGTATTTGGTTTTAAAATAATTAATTGTACTTTTGCATCCCCTTTATTGGGGATGGAATGTTTAATTAAAATAATATTATGGACGCATTAAGCTACAAAACAGTTTCGGCAAACAAAAGCACTGTAACTAAAGAGTGGATTGTTGTTGACGCTGAAGGTCATAACTTAGGACGTCTTGCTTCAAAGGTCGCTATGATCTTAAGAGGTAAGTACAAACCAAGTTACACACCGCACGTTGACTGTGGAGATAACGTAATTGTTATCAACTCAGAAAAAATTAACCTTACAGGTACAAAAATGAATGACAAAATTTACATGCGTCATACAGGTTACCCAGGAGGACAAAGAACTTTAACTGCTAAAGTATTGCAAGCTAAAAATCCAGCTGCATTAGTAGAAAAAGCTGTAAAAGGTATGTTGCCTAAAAACAAATTAGGAGCAGAACTTTTTAGAAATCTAAATGTTGTTGTAGGATCTGAGCACAAACACGGAGCTCAAAAACCTAGAACTGTTAACCTAAATGATCTTAAGTAATGGGAGTTATTCACAAAATCGGTAGAAGAAAAACCGCTGTTGCACGTGTATACGTTTCTGAAGGAACTGGAAACATCACTGTAAACAAAAAAGAATTCGCAACTTACTTTCCAACTGCAACTTTACAATACAAAGTTTTACAACCGCTTTCTATGACAGAAAACGCTGGTAACTTTGATGTAAAAGTAAACGTTTACGGAGGTGGTACAACTGGTCAGGCAGAAGCTGTAAGAATGGCATTAGCACGCGTAATGTGTGAAGTTAACGCTGAAAACAGAGCTATCCTTAAACCAGAAGGTTTGTTAACAAGAGACCCAAGAATGGTTGAACGTAAGAAATTCGGTCAGAAGAAAGCTCGTAAGAGATTCCAGTTCTCTAAACGTTAATATTACCTGTCTTGTTCAGATGGGACAAGACATTATCAATTATTTATTGAAATTAAAAAACACAGTTATTGTTGCTCTCCTATCGAGGTAGGATATAGTTTAGCATCTAAATGTATAAAGCCAGAGAAATCGCCATTTATACATTGCTAATCAACAGAACGTAAACTAGTACAAAAATGGCAAACAAAATAGAAGTAAAAGAATTACTAGAAGCAGGTGTTCACTTCGGACACATGACTAGAAAATGGGATCCAAACATGGCTCCTTACATTTATATGGAGCGTAATGGTATTCACATTATCAATCTATATAAAACTGCAGCTAAAATTGAAGAAGCTAACGAAGCTTTGAAAAAAATCGCTGCATCAGGTAGAAAAATCTTATTCGTAGCTACCAAAAAACAAGCAAAAGACATCGTTGCTGATAAAGCAAAAGCTGCAAACATGCCTTACATCACTGAAAGATGGCCAGGTGGAATGCTAACTAACTTCGTAACTATCAGAAAGGCAGTTAAAAAAATGTCTTCTATCGATAAAATGAAGAAAGATGGTACTTTCATGACGTTATCTAAAAAAGAGCGTTTGCAAGTTGATCGTCTACGTGCTAAATTAGAGAAAAACTTAGGTTCAATCGCTGACATGTCTAGACTACCAGCTGCATTGTTCGTAGTAGATATCAAAGCTGAACACATCGCAATAAAAGAAGCTCAAAAATTAAACATTCCAGTTTTCGCAATGGTTGATACGAATTCTGACCCAAGAGAGGTTGATTACGTGATTCCTGCAAATGATGATGCTTCTAAATCAATTGACAAAATTTTATCTTTAGTAACTACTGCTGTAATCGAAGGTCTTTCTGACAGAGGTGCAGAGAAAGAAGTTGAAGTTGCTGAGGAAGAAGCTCCTGCTGTTGAAGCTGAAGCTCCTGCAACTGAAGAATAAATCAAATTTTAAATTCCAAATTTTAAATTCCAAAATCCAACCAGAATTAAAAACGTTATGTTGATAATTTATTAAAATTGGAGTTTGGGATTTAAAAGCTGGAATTTTTTACTTTTAAACACATTAAAACTTAAAATATTATGGCAACAATTACTGCTGCAGACGTAAATAAATTAAGACAATCTACAGGTGCCGGAATGATGGACTGTAAAAAAGCTTTAGTTGAAGCTGAAGGAGATTTCGACAAAGCTATACAAATCCTTAGAGAAAAAGGACAAAAAGTTGCTGCTAATCGTTCTGACCGTGAGTCTTCTGAAGGAGCTGCTGTTTCTTTTATCAATGCAGACAACACTAAAGGAGCTATCATCACTTTAAACTGCGAAACTGACTTCGTAGGTAAAAATGAAGCTTTCGTAACTTTAGCTAAAGATTTAGTTGAAAGAGCTATTAACTTCTCTTCTAAAGAAGAATTCTTAGCTTCTGATTTCAACGGAATTACTGTTGCTGAAAAATTAATCGAGCAAACAGGTGTTATTGGTGAAAAAATCGAAATCGGTGGTTTCGAAATTTTAGAAGGTGCTTTCGTTGGATCTTATGTTCACGTTAACAAAATTGCTGCTTTAACAGCTATTTCTTCTCCAATCGCTAATGCTGAGACTTTAACAAAAGACGTTTCTATGCAAGTTGCTTCTATGGGAGCTGACACATTATCTTACAAAGATTTTGATCCTGCTTTTGTTGAATCTGAACTTGCTGCTCGTATTGCTGTAATTGAAAAAGACAATGAAGAAGCAAAACGTTTAGGAAAAACTTTAAAAAATGTTCCTAAATACATCTCTTTCTCTCAATTAACTCCTGAAGTTTTAAAACAAGCTGAAGAAGATGCTAAAGCTGAATTAAAAGCTGAAGGTAAACCAGAGCAAATTTGGGACAAAATTATTCCTGGAAAAGTACAGCGTTTCATTTCTGACAACACTACTTTAGACCAAGAAAAAGCTTTACTTGATCAAAACTTCATCAAAGATGACAGTAAAAAAGTTGGTGACTACGTAAAAGGATTCAACGTTGAAATCACAGGTTTCAAAAGAGTTACTTTAGGTTAATATATTATTTTTTCAATATAAAAAGCCCGAATATTTATTTATTCGGGCTTTTTTATTTGGTAATGCAGACGCACAAAGCACGCCTGCATTCCATTATTTATTTTTTAGTTCCAACAACCGGAAAGTTTCTTGCTCGCATTAAAGCATCAGATTTAGGAGCTCTTCCTCTGAAGTTTTCGTATGCTTTTTCCTGATCAATTGTATTTCCTACACTGAAAACACTTTCATATAGACGTTTTGCCACCGCTTTATCATAAGCACCTTTTCCTTCTGTAAAAGCTTCCCAAGCATCAGCATTTATTACATCTGCCCATAAATAACTGTAATATCCTGCAGAATATCCATCACCTGAAAAGATATGTCCAAACTGTGGAATTCTGTGTCTCATTACAATTTCTGAAGGCATATGAAGCGCATCTAAAGTTTCTTTTTCGAATTTCTTTGGATCTATTTTTTCTGTTGCCAAATGTAGCTTCATATCAACCAATGAACTTGAAATGGTCTCAACAGTCGAAAATCCTTCTCCAAAAGTTCCAGCTCTCTCAATTCTATCTACTAAAGACTTTGGAAGCGGTTCTCCGGTTTTATAATGCAATGCAAATTTGTTTAATACTTCTGGAGTCGCCAACCAATGCTCCAATAATTGAGACGGGAACTCAACATAATCACGAGCTACTGAAGTTCCTGCTAAGCTCGGATAAGTAACATTTGAACATAAACCATGAAGTGCATGTCCGAATTCGTGGAATAATGTAGAAGCATCTTCCCAAGAAATCAAGATTGGCTCATTTGCCGCTCCTTTAATAAAGTTACAATTGTTAGACACAATAGTAAGCACTTCTCCATCCATTCTCTGCTGATTGCGATAAGCATTCATCCAGGCGCCAGAACGTTTTCCTGCACGAGCATACGGGTCAAAATACCAAAGTCCAACAGCTTTTCCTGTCAATTTATTACTTACTTCCCAAACACGCACATCTGGGTGGTAAACTGGCACATTGGTAACTTGTTTGAAACTTAAATTAAACAACTCACCTGCTACCCAAAACATTCCTTCACGAAGGTTTTCTAACTGCAAATAAGGCTTAACTTCGTTCTGATCTAAATCGTATTTTGCTTTTCTAACTTTTTCCGCATAAAAACGATAATCCCAAGGCTGAATTTTAAATTTCCCTCCTTCTGCATCTACTATTTTCTGCATTTCAGCTACGTCTTCGTGTACTTTTTCAACTGCAGGCTCCCACACAGAAAGCATTAGATCTAAAGTTTTCTGCGGATCTTTTGCCATTTTGTTTGACAAACTCCAATTTGCAAATGTTGGAAAACCTAACAATTTCGCTTTTTGAGTTCTTAATTCTAAAATAGAAACTGCTGTAGAATTGTTGTCGTTTGCATTTCCGTTATCACCTCTTTTTACGAAGATATCAAAAGCTTTTTCTCTTAAATCTCTACGTGTCGAGAAAGTTAAAAATGGCTCAATTGACGAACGTGTATTAGCAATACATCCTAAAACATTCAATTTTCTTGTTTTAGCTTCTGCCATAGCAGCTTTTTTCACCTCATCAGGAAGACCGTCAAAATCGCTTTCTTTTTCTAAAGCCACGTACTGGTTCTGCTCTTCTGCCAATAAATTCTGGCTGAAACGAGTATAAAGTGACGCTAGTTCTTTATTGATTGCTGCTACTTTCGCTTTATCAGCTTCATTTAATTTCGCTCCCTGACGAACAAAATTAGTGTAGTACAACCAGATCAAACGTTGTTGTTCGCTGGTTAGTTTTTTGCTTTCTTTTGAATTGTAAAGTGTTTCTATTCTTGTAAAAAGCTTTTTGTTTTGATTGATTTTGTCGCTAAATTCAGAAAATTTTGGTGACATTTCTCTATCAATAGCACTAAATTCAGGACTGCTTAAATTAGACCTGTAGATTCCGTACACAGTAGAAATCCTGTCGATTGTTTTTCCTGAACGCTCCATTGCGGCAATTGTATTGTCAAAAGTCGGTGCTTTCGGATTGTTTGCGATAGCATCAACTTCGCTGAGTTTTTCCTGAATTGCGAATTCAAGTGCCGGTTTAAAATCTGCGACCTTATATTCATTAAAAGCCGGAACACCGCCATAAGGTCCTGTCCAGGGTTTTAGTAAAGGATTGTTTGAATTGGTCTGTGCCTCTGCACTCAGAAAGGTTGTACCCATGAGAAAAAATGTTAGTATTCTTTTCATTACTCTAAATTTGATTATATAAACTTGTTATGTTTCAAAAATAACGAAAATCAACCGCAAAGAAGAAATTTTAACTTTTATGTTAGCACAAGAGTTCCTTTTAATAGAAATAAGCATTTTTTAAGTCAACAGAAAAAGATTAATTTTGGAATATCATTTATAAAATTAAAATGTTTAAAACCAAAAAAGAAATCGTATTTGTTGTACTTGCTGGTATATTTATAACAAATGCCGTTGTGGCAGAACTTATAGGAGGAAAATTAATTCAGATTGGTCCATTTGTAATGAGTATCGGAATTCTGCCTTGGCCAATCGTATTTTTAACTACTGATTTAATTAATGAGTATTTTGGAGAAAAAGGTGTCAAAAAACTTTCTTTTATAACGGCTTGTTTAATTGCCTATGCATTTCTTATACTTTTTATGGCCATTGCAATTCCAGCCGCGAAAGGCATTAGTCCTGTAAACGATGATCAATTTGAAGCCGTTTTTGGACAGAGTATGTGGATTATTTTTGGAAGCGTAATCGCCTTTATGGTCTCGCAACTCATTGACGTCTGGATATTCTGGTTTTTTAAGAAACGTACTGGTGAGAAAAAAATATGGCTCAGAGCTACTGGGTCTACAGTCATTTCGCAGTTATTCGACTCGTTTATTGTTCTCGGAATTGCCTTTTGGCTTCCCGGAAAAATCGATTTTAAAACCTACATTACCTCCGGACTAACAGGTTATATTTTTAAACTTACGCTTGCCATCGTGTTGACACCGTTAATTTATGTCGGACATCATTTGATTAAAGAATATCTTGAAAAAGATAATCACCCAAAAAGCGAAGAACATTTACAAGAATGAAAAATTACAAAATATACTTTTTAGGAATCATAGCGAGCTGTTTTATAAGTTGTTCAAAAAATGCTAAAAAGCAATTATTAGAAGTCACGGACAAGATTTCTGATCAAATAGAAAATATTTCAGAAAGCACTGTTGAAACCGTAAAAGAATATAAAAACTCAATTGTAGACAAAATCACCAAAACGGAAGTTGCTACTGAAAACAAAGAAACTGTAAATGATAGCATTGCGGTGGAAAAAATAGAAAACGAAAAGTTTTTAGGAATAACCTATTTCAAGAAATTTATATCGGATTGTAAAACTGGAGAAACCCTAACACAAAAGGAGCTTATTGAAAATCATAACATTCCAGCTGACGGAATAAAGTTGATCAAAAGCATTACCAAAACAGCTGAAGATGAAATTGAAATCAAATGGAAATCGACTTGGCTGGTAGAAAAAATTTCGGATGCAAAATTTACTGATGCCAAAATAAAATTCAAATTCGAAGCCAATAAAATGTACACCTCCGGACAAGCCATCGGAATTAAATACAAAAAGAAAATCTACACCGATCTAATCATAATTGGAACAAAAGCTTATATACCGAGCGTAAAAGGTTATCACTGGAAAATTGGAAAATGATGGAAGACAAAGTAAGATGCAGTTGGTGTAATGCCAGCGATTTGTACAAAAGATATCATGATGAAGAATGGGGCGTTCCGGTTTATGACGACCCAACTTTATTCGAGTTTTTAATTCTCGAAACCTTCCAAGCTGGTTTAAGCTGGATTACGATTTTGAATAAGAGAGAGAACTTCAGAGCAGCTTTTGATTATTTTGATTATAAAAAAGTAGCGGATTACTCCGAAGAAAAAATCGAAGAATTAATGCAGAATACTGGAATTATTCGAAATAAATTAAAAATTAAAGCCGCAGTTACAAACGCTCAGGCTTTTATGAAAGTTCAAGAAGAATTTGGCACTTTCTCTGATTATATCTGGAAATATACAGACGGAAAACCCATCATAAACAACCTAAAGACTTCAAAAGAAGCTCCAGCCACTACTCCCCTTTCAGATGAAGATCAGCAAAGATTTAAAGAAAAGAGGCTTTAAATTTGTCGGTTCAACCGTAATTTACGCACACATGCAAGCAACCGGAATGGTCAATGATCACGCCGAAGATTGCTGGACTAGAAATCAGTAATTCAGTGTTCAGTCAACAGTTTTTAGTGTTCAGTTTACAACTTGAAACCTGAAACTTGAAACTTTTTTAAACTCTCAAACAAAATTTTCATTACATTTGCTTCACACTTTAGGGGTGTCTGCAACATGCAGGCTGAGATTTTACCCTCTGAACCTGATCTAGTTCATACTAGCGTAGGGAAAAGTAAGATGACTTCTTAGCGCATTTTTATGCGCAATTGTAGCCATTCCTATTGTGTATCTGTACACTAAACTCAAAAAGGAATGGAACTAAAAATCAATCAACAAACCAAACAATTCAATGCTGAATCGCTAAGCGTTCAATCATTGCTCGATCTCGAAATTCCGCATAAACAAAACGGAATCGCCATTGCTGTCAACAATACCGTTGTTCCAAAAACCAAATGGAACGAATTCTTCGTTCAAGAAACCGACGAAATTTTAATTATTTCTGCTACTCAGGGAGGTTAATTTTTGAAATTCCAATTCAAAAAAACCAAATTCCAATTATATACTGGACGTAGACGCACTGCAGTGCATCTATACAGAAAAACGTTTTAAAAACAATCAGAATCAACTTGAAACTTTAAACTTCAAACCTGAAACAAAAAACACTATGACTACAGAAGAACAAATATCCAGAACCCCATTTCCAAATTCTAAAAAGGTTTATATCGATGGAGAAATACATCCGATAAAAGTGGCCATGCGCGAAATTTCTTTGAGCGACACCAAACTTTCAAATGGTGGCATTGAGAAAAATCCACCCGTAACCGTTTATGATACTTCTGGGCCTTACACTGATCCAAATATCGAAATTGATATCAGAAAAGGATTACCACGCTTACGCGAAAGTTGGATTCTAGACCGAAATGATGTTGAAATTTTAGACGAAATCACTTCAGATTACGGTCAAAGCCGCTTAAAAGATGAAACGCTAAATCATTTACGTTTCGAATATTTACATCAACCAAAACGCGCTAAAAAAGGTGCCAATGTAACACAACTATATTACGCCAAACAAGGCATTATCACTCCAGAAATGGAATACATCGCGATTCGTGAAAACCAGCGAATTGAACTTTTAAATGAGCAAACTAAAGCAATGCAGTGTCAGCACAGCGGAAACAGCTTTGGCGCGAATACTCCAAAAAACAAAATTACACCAGAATTTGTTCGTTCTGAAGTCGCTTGCGGAAGAGCGATTATCCCGAACAACATTAACCATCCAGAAAGTGAACCGATGATTGTAGGACGTAATTTTCTTGTAAAAATCAATGCAAACATCGGAAACAGCGCAGTAACTTCGAGCATTGAAGAAGAAGTTGAAAAAGCCGTTTGGGCCTGCCGCTGGGGAGCTGACACGATTATGGATTTGTCAACAGGAAAAAATATTCACGAAACCAGAGAATGGATTATTAGAAATTCTCCAGTTCCAATTGGAACTGTTCCTATTTATCAAGCTTTAGAAAAAGTAAAAGGAATTGCCGAAGACCTAACTTGGGAAATTTTTCGAGATACATTGATAGAGCAGGCAGAACAAGGTGTTTCATACTTTACAATTCATGCCGGAGTCTTACTTCGTTACATTCATCTAACTGCCAATCGTGTTACGGGAATCGTTTCACGAGGCGGATCGATTATGGCAAAATGGTGTTTATTTCATCATAAAGAAAATTTCTTGTACACGCATTTTGAGGAAATCTGCGAAATCATGAAACAATACGACGTTGCTTTTTCT
This sequence comes from Flavobacterium procerum, assembly GCF_042431625.1. Classification (NCBI taxonomy): domain Bacteria; kingdom Pseudomonadati; phylum Bacteroidota; class Flavobacteriia; order Flavobacteriales; family Flavobacteriaceae; genus Flavobacterium; species Flavobacterium procerum. Next base: position 58,124 of record NZ_JBHLYW010000010.1, read on the forward strand.
CTTGGAGACGGTTTGCGTCCAGGCTCGATTGCCGATGCGAATGACGCTGCGCAGTTTGCCGAATTAGAAACTTTGGGAGAATTGACCAAAATTGCTTGGAAACACGACGTTCAGGTTTTTATTGAAGGCCCTGGACACGTTCCGATGCACATGATCAAAGAAAATATGGACAAGCAATTAGAACATTGTCATGAAGCTCCGTTTTACACATTAGGCCCTTTAACGACTGATATTGCACCGGGGTACGACCATATAACTTCAGCAATTGGCGCCGCCATGATTGGTTGGTATGGCTGTGCGATGTTATGTTATGTAACACCAAAAGAACACTTGGGTTTACCGAATAAAAAAGACGTAAAAGATGGTGTAATCACCTATAAGATTTCTGCTCATGCGGCTGATTTGGCAAAAGGTCATCCGGGAGCGCAATATCGTGACAATGCTTTAAGCAAAGCCCGTTTTGAATTCCGTTGGGAAGACCAGTTTAACTTGGCTTTAGATCCAGATACGGCGAGAGAATTCCATGATGAAACACTTCCTGCCGATGGTGCAAAAGTGGCCCATTTCTGTTCGATGTGCGGGCCAAAATTCTGCTCTATGAAAATATCTCAAGAAATCAGAGATGTCGCCGCTGCAGAAAAAGGAATGCAAGAGAAATCAGAGGAATTTATTGAACAAGGGAAAGAGATTTATATTTAGAGTTTTTAGAAAATAGAGAAAAGAATATAGAAAAAAGATATGATTGTAATTTCTAATCCTTTTAATGTTGTAAACGAAATTGAAACAGTTCATTCTTTACTAGCAGAAGGATTGCCCTTATTTCATATCAGAAAACCGGATTTTTCAAAATTAGAACTGGCGCAGTTTATTCATCAAATAAAATTGGAATTCAGGACTAATCTGGTTTTGCACAATCATCATGATTTGGCGGAAGATTTTGGTATTCAAAGATTTCATTTCTCTGAAAAAGAAAGAAAAAATGACCATGAACATCCTGCAAAGTTTTCAAAACTTTGTAGAGATAAAAACGAATCTAAATCAACATCAACACATTCAATTGAAGATTTTAATTCCCTAAAAAAAGATTTTGATTATGCCTTTCTAAGCCCTGTTTTTAAAAGTATTTCTAAAGAAAATCATCATCCTGAAAAAGATCTTTTCGAAGAAATGAAATTACGAACAAACCAACTGACAAAAGTGGTCGCTTTAGGCGGAATCGATTCCGACAACGTTCAGAAAGTCTTGGAAAAAGGTTTTGACGATGTGGCGCTTTTGGGAAGTATTTGGAAAAATGAAAATCCATTAAAACAATTTAAATTATGTCAGAAGAACGTCCTTTCGTACTCACAATCGCTGGTTTAGATTCTTCGGGAGGTGCTGGAATTTTGGCGGATATCAAAACATTTGAACAGCACAAAGTAACTGGTTTTGCTATTTCGACAGCAAATACCATTCAGACCGAAAATCAGTTTTATGAAATTCAGTGGACGGATTTGAGCTTTGTTATTCGTTCTATTGAAACCTTGTTTTTGAATTATAAAATCTGTGCGGTAAAAATTGGAATTGTATCTTCTGTATACGATTTAAGCCGAATTGTTTCAACCATAAAACTGCTTTCTCCTTCAACGAAAATTATCTGGGATCCCGTTTTAAAATCGACAACAAAGTTTGAATTTATGGAAGTTCAAAATCATTTTGATTTAAATAAAACGCTCTCAAAAATCGATTTGATTACGCCAAATTATCATGAAGCCGAAATATTGTTTCCTGATTTTAATTCTAAGGAAAATGAGTTTTCAACGAACATTTTGTTGAAAGGCGGACATAACGAAAAAGCTTTGGGGACAGATCGTTTATTTCTAAAAAATGAAATTTTAGAATTGTTTCCGTCAAACCAAAAATGTTCTGAAAAACATGGTTCGGGCTGTGTTCTTTCGTCTGCAATTGCTTCCAATTTAGCTTTGAATCAAACGATAAAAGAGGCCTGCAAAAATGCTAAAATCTATATCGAAAATTACCTGAGTTCAACATCAACTTTAATCGGATATCACTATGTCTAGCAAACTTCAATATATCTCGCAGGGCGAAACCATCGAAAAACAATTGCATAACATTCATCAAGCACTTGACGCTGGCTGTAATTGGGTGCAAATGCGTTTTAAAGACCAAACGCAAAAAGACACTTTTGCTTTAGCGGAAGCGGTAAAACCTTTATGCGAAAAATATGCCGCCAATTTTATTGTAAACGACGATTTACATCTGGCCAAAGAGATAGATGCCGATGGCGTTCATTTAGGTTTAACCGATACCAAAATCGACGAAGCAAGAGCTTTTTTAGGAACTTCAAAAATAATTGGAGGAACTGCTAATACTTTTGAAGACATTGAGAATCATGTCAAAAATGGCTGTGATTATATTGGTTTAGGGCCTTTTCGCTTTACTGCTACAAAAGAAAAACTTAGTCCGATTTTAGGATTATCTGGTTATTTTGATATTCTTCAAAAACTGAAAAAAAATAAAATTGAGATTCCAGTTTATGCTATTGGCGGTATTACATTGCGAGATGTGAGTCCGTTAATGGAAACTGGAATCTTTGGAATTGCCGTTTCCGGAATTATTACCGAAAGCGATGAAAAAGAAAAATTGATTCAACAATTAAACGAAAAACTATATGCAGACCTCATTGTTCAAAATAGGAGATAAAGCTCTTAAATCTCGTTTGTTTTTAGGAACCGGAAAATTTGGTTCAAATGAAGAAATGGAGCAAGCAATTTTAGCCTCAGAAAGCGAATTGGTTACTGTTGCATTGAAACGAATTGATTTTGAAACAGATACTGATGCCATTTTATCGCATTTAAAACATCCGAATATTAATTTATTACCCAATACTTCTGGCGCAAGAAATGCTAAAGAAGCTGTTTTTGCTTCGCAGTTAGCTCGTGAAGCATTAGAAACCAATTGGGTAAAACTGGAAATACATCCTGATCCAAAATATTTAATGCCTGATCCTGTTGAAACATTAAAAGCAACTGAAGAATTGGCGAAGCTTGGTTTTATTGTGCTTCCGTACATTCATGCCGATCCCGTTTTATGCAAACATTTAGAAAATGCCGGAACTTCTGCTGTAATGCCTTTGGGTTCGCCAATTGGAAGTAACAAAGGCTTAAAAACTATTGATTTCTTAGAAATAATAATTGAACAAAGTACCGTTCCTGTTATTGTCGACGCTGGAATTGGCGCTCCGTCCGACGCCGCAAAAGCAATGGAGATTGGTGCTGATGCTGTTTTGGTGAATACTGCAATTGCCGTTGCAGGAAACCCAAGTTTAATGGCAGAGGCTTTTAAGGAGGCTGTTATTGCAGGAAGAAAAGCTTTTGAAGCTCGAATTGCTAATCAGCAAAACTTTGCTTCGGCTTCTAGTCCTTTGACTGCTTTTCTTTATGAGTGATTTTTTTTTTTCACGCAGATTTGGCAGATTTAAGCAGATTAAATACGATTTTATTTCTCTTAAATCTGTAAAACATGAAATAAAAAAGAAAGAAAATTCTTTAATTTGTTTTTTTTTAAATTAAAGAATTATGACTGAAAATGAAATATCATATTTGATAAGAGGAGCAATTTTTAAAGTGTATAACAATTTAGGTCCAGGTTTATTTGAATCTGTTTATGAGAGTGCTTTGTTTTACGAATTAGAAAAATTGGAATTAAAAATTCAAAAACAAGTTGAAGTTATAATTCCTTATGAAGAAATAACTTTAGATCCTGCTTTTAGGATTGATATTTTAGTTGAAGACAAAGTAATAATTGAACTAAAATCAGTAGACGATTTAGCTGCAATTCATTATAAACAACTAGCTACTTATTTAAGATTAACAAACAAAAAATTAGGACTGTTAGTAAATTTCAATACTACAAATATTCTTAATGACATTAAAAGAATAGCAAATAAATTTTAACGACAGATTAAAAATTAAATCATTTTTAATCAGCTTAAATCTGCCAAATCTGCGTGAAATCAAAATAAAATGAAAACATTCAAATCTATCTTTGAGCAATACAATTGGGATGAAATTCAATCCAGAATATACCAAACTACATCAAAAGATGTCGAACGGACTTTGGCTAAAACCAAATACAATCTCGATGATTTTTTGGTTTTGATTTCTCCGATTGCACAAAATTTTTTAGAGCAAATGGCACAGAAATGCCATGAAATCACCAAGAAACGTTTTGGAAAAACCATTCAAATGTATGCACCGCTTTATTTAAGCAACGAATGCCAAAACATTTGCACCTATTGCGGATTCAGTCTCGACAATAAAATCAAAAGAAAAACGCTCTCTGATGCCGAAATAAAACTCGAAGTCGAGGCATTAAAAAACACAGGCTTCAATCATGTTTTATTGGTAACTGGCGAGGCAAATTATACGGTAAACATCAATTATTTTCTGAATGCAATCAACTTAATCAAAAAAGATTTTTCGATAATTTCTGTTGAAGTACAGCCTCTTTCTACAGAAGATTATGAACGTTTGCATAATGCTGGAGTTTATTCTGTTTTAGTTTATCAGGAAACCTATCATCAGGAAGTTTATAAAAAGTATCATACAAAAGGCAAAAAATCCAATTTTGATTACCGACTGGAAACTCCCGACCGAATAGGAACTGCAGGAATTCATAAAATTGGTTTAGGCGTTTTATTAGGTTTGGAAGATTGGCGGACAGACAGCTTTTTCAATGCCTTGCATTTAGATTATTTACAGAAGAAATACTGGCAGACCAAATATTCGGTTTCTTTTCCGCGTCTTCGCCCAGCTGAAGGCATTATCGAACCAAATTTTATTATGGACGATAAAGATTTGACACAATTAATTTGTGCTTATAGATTGTGGAATGAAGATTTGGAAATTTCGATTTCAACGCGTGAAAATGAAAAATTCAGAAACCATATAATACCAATTGGCGTTACGAGCATGAGTGCTGGTTCTAAAACAAATCCAGGCGGTTATGTGGTCGATCCGCAATCTTTGGAGCAATTCGAAATCAGCGATGAACGTTCGGCAGAAGAAATTTCAAAAATCATAAAAAATGCAGGTTATGAACCTGTTTGGAAAGATTGGGACAAGAGTTTTATTTCGGAGTTTAGAGTTTAGATTTCAGATTTTTTATCTGCTAATCATTCAATCTAAAATTATAAATTCCAATCTCGAATCCTCAGGATAAATTCCAAATTCCAACATCAATCTAAAATCTAAAATCGAAAGTGAGCATTATACAAGAATTCCTTCGTTACAACAGACAAACGATTCTCCCTGAAATTGGAGACGAAGGTCAAGAAAAACTAAAAAAAGCACGTGTTTTGGTAATTGGAGCTGGCGGTTTAGGTTGTCCGGTTTTACAATATATTGCAACCGCTGGAGTTGGTTTTATCGGAATTATGGATTTTGATACTGTTGAGATTCATAATCTACATCGACAGATTTTGTATACCGAAAACGAAATTGGGCAACATAAAGCAATTGTTGCTCAAAAAGCAGTTTCAAAATTAAATCCATTAATCGAAGCTGTTTCAATCAATGAGAAACTAACGACTGAAAATGCTTCAAAAATTATAGCGCAATATGACGTAATTGTCGATGGTTCTGATAATTTCTCGACGCGTTATTTGGTGAATGACACTTGCGTTGAGCTGAAAAAGCCGTTGATTTATGGAAGTATTTTAAAATTTGAAGGGCAAGTTGCTGTTTTCAATCATAACGGAAATAAAAATCTTCGCGATTTATTTCCAGAAATGCCTAATCCAAAAGATGTTCCGAATTGTAATCTGAATGGCGTTTTAGGAACATTGCCTGGAATTATCGGCAACATGATGGCGCATGAAACACTCAAATTGATTCTCGAACTTCCAACTCTAAATAATGAATTGATACTTTTTAATACTCTAAATTGGAGTTTTACGAAGCTGCATTTTTAAGTAAGAAATCTTTTAAAAAATAAAAAATTTGGTATAACTAATTTGAATTTAATTTGTTATTATTGCTTAAAATTTATTCTAAGGGCATCAAATTATATTCTTAAATGATTAAAAAATTACAATACCTTTCATCCTTATTTTTTTTAGTCTTTTTTACTGGTACCGCTCAAAGTACGAAACAAAAATCATACATCTCAGAAAAAAAAGATGCCTATGAGATCATGGTAAAGAATAATCAACTATCAATTATTCTTTCTTCAGCTGAAAGTAAATGGATAGGAGACAAAACTGACAAATCTGTATCAGGAAACACTATCAATTATATAGAATCTTTTGAAAAGGTTTTCGACATTAACGCTTACAGCATCTCACCAGACAACAAAAAACAAAAAGTTGGGTTTATTGGAACTGAAAATAGAGAAATTGGAAATATTTTTGTTCATGACATGAAATTCAAATATTACAATTTTTTAAATCTTGAAGAAGGATCGCTGACCTATTCTTTCTATAAAAAAGAATTTAAAAAACCTCAATTTTTAGAAAGTTACTATTTTAAAGACCATCTGGAATGCAAATCGTCTAAAATTGTTTTGAAAGTATCAAAGGATGTTGAAATTGGATACATCATTCAGGGAAATACGAGCAATGAAAATATCGAATTTAAAAAAGATACTGAAGGTGATTTTACCATTTACACATGGTTAATGTTAAATACCGCAAAAGAAGAAAAAGAAAAAGATTCTCCTGCATTTTCATACTATAGCCCACACTTGATTTTTTACATCAAAAGCTTTAAAAATGACTCTGGGATTCAAAACGTTGTTGGAAACATCAATAATCTTTATCGTTTTTATTCTGAGACAATTAAAGACATAAACAAACAAGATCAGACGCAGGTCAAGGAAAAAACCAATGAGTTAATTAGTGGCCTAACAACCGATTATGATAAAACTAAAGCTATTTTTGATTACGTTCAAAGCAAAATAAATTACGTTGCTTTTGAAGACGGAATGGGTGGCTTTATTCCTCGTGAAGCGGCATCTGTGCTACAAAAAAAATATGGCGATTGTAAAGACATGGCTAATTTGTTAAATGAAATGTTGCATTATGCAGGCGTAGAATCGAATATTGCTTGGATAGGAACGCGTCATAACAATTATACTTACGAAAATGTCCCAAGCCCAATTGTTGACAATCACATGATTGCAGTTGCCAGAATTAACAACAAAGATGTCTTTCTTGACGCAACTGGCAGCTATTCTTTGTTTCCAAACGTAACTCCATTTCTTCAAGGAAAGCAAGCTTTGGTTAGAGTTGATAATGAAAAATATAAAATCATTCCGGTTCCTGTTATACCTTCTGATCAGAACAAAATAAATGGCAAATTTAAAATCAAACTTGGTTCAGATTTACTAATTGGACAGACAAATTTGGACTTAAATGGATTTTTAAAAACGGAATTCATGGGTAATTACAAAACCAGCTCTGATCAAAATGAAATGCTTAGAGATTATTTTGCCCATTTTATCCAGAACATTAAAACTTCTAATGTCACTGTCAAAAATGATGACTTATCTCAAAATCCGCTCGAAATTCAATATCAATTTGAGTTAGATAAATGGATTAAAAAAACGGATAATCAATTGCTTTTCAAGCCAATTTTATTTTTCCCTTATTCGGATGCAAGAATTAATATCGAAAAACGAAAAACTCCTGTCGAAAATAACTTTAAAAAATCATATGCTTTTGAATATGAATTTACTATTCCCGAAGGATATACGGTAGATTATTTGCCTGAGAATTTTAATTTCGGCAATAATCTATTAACAGCAAATATAACGTATAAAAAAGGCAACAATTCGATTATTATTAGTCAAACAATGGCAATAAACACCTTACTAATTGAGAAAACCGATTTTGAAACTTGGAACACTGCTGTAAAAAACATAACAAAACAATACAATCAAAATATTATTCTTCTTAAAAAATGAAAAAGCTAATTTTACTAATTACCCTTTTACTGGCACAAGTTTCATTCTCTCAGGAAGAAGAAGTAAAACATTACAAATGGGACGAAATTCCTAAATTTCAAGAAATCCCTGCTGAGTTTGCAAGTTATCCAGCAGTTGTTTTAAAAGATTATCGCCTTTATGAAAATAAAGTCGGAAGCTACGCCTACAGCGCATTTATTGTAAGACATCAGGCTATAAAAATAGTATCTGAAACTGGAATCAACGAGTATAACAAGGTTAGTATAAACAATCGCTATGTAAGAGATTACAGAGATTTGAAAGTTCGCGTAATCAAACCCGACGGTAAAATTGAGGAACTTCCAAAAGAAAAAATCATAGAAAAACAAGGCACTAGCGAAAAGCAGTTTGTTTTTGAAGGTGTTGAAAAAGGTGATATTATTGAATATTATTATGTTATTAAAGATTTTCCAGAATTTAGTGGTGTCGATTACTTCCAAAGAGATATTCCTGTTCTGAATGCTAAATTTCAAATCAATAAAATCAGTCAGGCACAAACTTACACAGCCGCTTATAATGGAATGAAGAAGGAAAGCTTCGGCAAAATTACCATTTACACTGCATCAAATCTGCCTGCCTATAAATTTGAAAAAAACGCCGCAAACCTAGCAAATCTCGCAAAGGTTTATTACTTTCTAAATACGTCAAAAGCGTATGATTATATTAGCTATTATAACTCTCTTTACAATTTTGCTGATGGCGTAAGTGCCAAATCAATGATTAGAGGTTTTGTAGAAGATCATAAATTAAATGACCCTGCTCTATCAACCGATGAAAAAATAAAATTCATAGATATATTTCTAAAAGAAAACATAGAGATTGACAAACAATATGTTTATAAAAAAGCGCTGGAAACCAAAAAAATGACTAGAGCTATGGTGCTGTATTTTTATAAAGATGTTTTAGATTATCTTAAAATAAAATATCAGTTTGTGGCTTCAACCGATAAATTTGACGACAAATTTGATAGAGAAAATGTAGTTCCAGATGCATTATCAGAAATTTTGATTTACATTCCTGAAACAAAAAAATATCTATCTCCTTTTCAATTCTGGATGCCTTATGGCCAACCAAATGCACTTTCGGTAAACAATGATGCTGTCTATTTTGATCAGGAACCTAAACAGCAGGTCACTTACGAATTCAAAAAAATCGAGAACGTCTTAATGGAAGATAATGTTGTAAAAACAGCAAGCGACATTACAATAGATGATGATATGGAAACCGTTTCGGTAAGCAAGAAAAGTACATATGCTGGTTATCTAGCTACCTATTTTAGACATGTGGTAAAGTATATTTCTCAAGAAAAAATAAATGATTTTGTAAAGAATAATACATTTAGCGATATAGATGTTGAAGTTCTAAATTACAATTTTGAAAATAAGGAATACAAGTATAATTATGACTTAGAAAAACCTTTTACAATTAACGATGAAGTAAAAGTAAAAGAATCTTGGATTGAAAATGCTGGAAAAAACAACTTGATTACGATTGGAAAAGTTTTGGGAAAACAAATAAGCCTACATCAAGAAACCGACAGAGTAAATCCTATTGTATTGTCTTATCCAAATAAAAAAATCAATTCTATTACTCTAAAAATTCCCGCAGGATATACCGTTAAAAATGTTTCTAATTTAGTTTTTAACAAAGAAATTAAAAACGACAGCAATGAGACAATCGGTTCATTTAAATCAAGTGCAAAAATTGACGGAAATACTGTAAAGATAGAGGTCGAAGAACTTTATAATTTCACTTATTTGGAAAAAGAAAAGTACAAGGAATACAGAGATATGATCAACGCTTTGCATGATTTTAATAATAGCACACTTCTTTTGACTAAAGTAAATTAAAACACAACCTCATCACCAACACTAATAATTCCCGAATTCAGACTAACGATATTAGTTCCGAACAAAACAGAATTATTTACATCTCGATATTTGCTCAACGTTTTTAGAGGCTCTTTTTTTACAATTCCTTTCTGCGGATCGTTATTCACCATGATGCATCTACCGCAAGGCTTTATATTTTTAAACTGAACTTCTCCAATTGTAAAAGTCTTAAAATCATCTTCTTCATGAGCATTTTTCGTGCTTACAACAATATTAGGACGAAATCTTTTGATGGTGATTTTTTCTTCTAATTTTTCATTTAAAAAATCAAGGCTTTGGGTTCCAATCAACAAATACGGATAACCGTCTGCGAGACTTACATTATAGATTTCATTGGTTCGCGAACTTTCATGTTTTCTATCGCCACTTTTTATAATCTTTACCAGCCTGCATTCAAAACCTAATTTATCGCTAAACCATTTTGAAGAAGTTTTACTGACTTCGAAAACTTCACTTTTATCCTCCCAAACATTTGACTTTATTGGATTTTCTAAAAATTCGTCCATCGAGAACTCATGATTTTCACTCTCAAAAGCAATTTTAATTTTGCCATCTGAAATCTGCGGATAAAACTGACTCATTATCGGGTATTCCCTTTGGGTCACATGAACATTTTCCGAATTAATCAGCATCCATCTTCTGTCATTTTCGAACCCCATTTCTTCAGTCTTGGCTTGGTTCAGACTAATTCCAGCAAGACTTTTTATAGGATAAATATAGATTTCTGTTACCTGATAAACTTCACTCATTTTATTTACTTTTTAAAATAGACATAAAATCTTCACGGTCAATTTCTCTGCAACCTAAACTTTCCAAATGCGGATTGTAAACTTGGCAATCCAATAATTTGTAATTCTCTTTTTTTAGATACAAAGCTAAAGCAATAAAAGCTGTTTTAGATGCATTTGAAACTTTAGAAAACATACTTTCGCCACAGAAAACATTACCTAAATCAATCCCGTATAAACCGCCGACCAGCACTTCATCCTGCCATACTTCTACAGATTTTGCCATTCCCTCTTCGTTGAGTTTACAATACGCTTCAATCATTTCATCTGAAATCCAGGTTCCGTCCTGCCCTTCTCTTTTGATTTTTTGGCAATTTGAAATTACTTCTTTGAAACTCTTATTAAAGGTAACCTTAAAAATCTTTTTGTTGAGGATTTTCTTCATGCTTTTGGAAATCACCAATTCGTCAAAAAACAAGACCATTCTAGGATCTGGCGCCCACCAGAGAATTGGCTCTCCTTCATTAAACCACGGAAAAATACCGCTTTTATAAGCCAGTTGTAAACGTTCTGGACTCAGGTCACCGCCAATTGCCAAAATACCTTCTTCATCGGCTTCTGTGACTGGAGGAAAAAATAAATCTTTAAATAAATAATACATTCTTTAAAATTTCAATAATTACTTAAAATTCCAGTATTTTAAATTCCAAATTCCAATCCCGACAGCTTTCGGAATCAAATAAAAAATTCCAAATCCCAAAATCAAGTGAATGAATTGGAATTTGGAATTTAATATTATTGGAATTTAAACCTTTTTTTAGAACGGTAAATCGTCTGGTTCGTCTTCGTTTATGCTTGTTGCAGGAGCAAAAGTTTCTGCTGAAGGCATTGGTGGTGCTTGAGAAGGTGATTCTGCAGCCATTCTCTCGATTCTCCAACCTTGAATACTATTAAAATAACGAGTTTCTCCTTGAGGATTAACCCATTCTCTTCCTCTTAAATTGATAGAAACTTTTACTGCTTCTCCTTGTTTATAGCTGCTTAGCAAATCACACTTGTCTTGTGTAAATTCGATTAAAATATGTTGTGGATACTGCTCTTCCGTTGTAACTACCAATTCTCTCTTTTTGAATGAGGCACTTACTTGCTGCTCTGGATTCACCACTTTTACTTTTCCTATAACTTCCATCTTCGTCTTTATTTATAATTGTTTCTATTTCTATCTTTTAGCTAAAAGCACTTTCCATGCCGACTCAACATCTTCTTTATCGAGGTATTTCTTGGCTTCTAAATGAATTTTCTCCTGATCGTCGGAACTTAAAACTGCCTTGACCGAGAAATTTTCCTTCACAAATATAGTAACTTCTTTTGTCGTAGGCAAGGCTTCTATATTGCCTAATTTACCTAAATCATTTCCGTTAAAAACTGCGCTTTCTTTAATGAAATTTGGAATAGCGTCTACTCCTACTCCTAGTGTTGTCAAGGGTTTTGCGACTTCAAACAGTCCTTGGTTCGATCTTGAATACCAGTTGTTTCCGAGTCTTGACACTAAATCGATTTTATGCTGATCGATTGCTCCTTTTTCATCTAAAATAGATTCATGAATATGAATTTTTACCACTTCGCATAAAATCAGGTTTCCAGCACCGCCTTCATCACCAAGCGGAATAATTTGCGTCACTTTGCATTCAAACTGAACCGGAGATTCTTTTACGCGATAAGGTTTTACAAAATCTGACGGAATTTGTGTCAATCCAGCTTTTATAAACTCATTTACGCCATCTCCATATTCTGTACTGGCCAAAGAAGTCTGTTGCACTAAATCAAAATTAACAACATTTATTACGACTTCACGTGTTGCTTCTGCGTTTATCAAAGTATGTTTGATGGTATTATCGCGAACACGGCGCGCAGGCGAAAAAACCAAAATCGGTGGGTTGGCACTAAACACATTAAAAAAGCTGAAAGGCGATAAATTCGGAATTCCTTTTTCGCTTATTGTACTAGCAAAAGCTATGGGCCTCGGTCCTACGGCACTCTGCAGATATCCCTGTAATTGAGCCGTTGGGATTTCTTTTGGGTTAATACTAATCATACTTTTTTAGTTTAAGCTGAATCTCATTTCAGTACATGCAAAAGTATAGAAATCGTTTAAGGTTTAGAAATAGTTTAGCGCATAAAAACTTAAATCTTTTAAAGTCGGTCAAAATATTAAATGTGTATATTTCGTTATATTTATACCTCAAAACAATAGATATGTCTTTTTCTGAAAGAACAAATACAACCCGCTGGATTATTATTTCGGTCTGCTTTTTAATCATTTCACTGATTCTCTGGAATACTTATAATTTCTTCCTAATCTTTAAAAACGAAGAACGTCTTAAGATGAACCTTTTTGTGAATGCACAAATTACAATTGTAAACGCTGACGAAAATACCGATGTAGAACTTCCGCTTCAGATAATTGACAACAATACCTCAATTCCCGCCATTGTAATATTGTTTGATAAAGTAGTAAGTGCCAAAAACGTACCAGATGAAATTCTCAACAACAAGAAAAAAAGAGATATTTTCTTGAAAAAACTAAAAAGCGAGAATGAGCCGATTACTTTTGAATATGCTCCCGGAAAATACCAAACGTTGTACTACGGAAACTCTGCTCTGCTCAACAAACTAAAATATTATCCGATTGCGTTATTGTTAATTGTGTTTTTATGCATTGCATTAATCTACAATTTTTACAAAAGCACCAAAATGGCTACCCAAAACAAACTCTGGGCTGGTATGGCAAAAGAAACCGCACATCAGATCGGAACACCTTTGTCTTCTTTAATAGGATGGGTTGAAATCTTAAAAACTGAAAATATTGAGCAGTCCATCACAGCAGAAATAGAAAAAGATATTGAACGCTTGCAAACCATAACCGATCGTTTCTCTAAAATTGGTTCTATTCCTGTTCTGGAACCGCATGATATTGTAACCGAAACATTGAACAGTTACCAATATCTGCAATCTCGTTTTTCTAAACAGATTGCATTTTCATACCAAGCTCCTCAGGAACCAATCTTGTCTTTAATAAATCCGACGCTGCACAGCTGGACTATCGAAAATCTAGTTAAAAATGCAATTGATGCGATGAAAGGAAAAGGAAGTCTAGAATTAAAAATCGAACAGGATGCACAACATATAAAAATCAACATCAAGGATTCGGGAACCGGAATTCCTAAAAAACAATTCAAAACGATATTTGAGCCGGGTTATACGACCAAGAAACGTGGCTGGGGTCTCGGACTTTCTTTGACTAAAAGAATTGTAGAAGAATATCACAACGGAAAAATAAAAGTATTGCAATCAGAAATCGGTAAGGGAACTACGTTTCAGATTATGCTCAACAAAAAAGTGCAGTAAATTTCTTTACTGCACTTTAGTTTTTGTCCGGTTAATTCCTAACCAGTTATTTTATAAATTCGAATGTATTTCTTTCGCCAAAGCTTCGAATTCTTCTTTTGAAAGCGAAACCTTGTTTATGAAACGCATTTCATCCATTTCGTTTAGCGGAATCAAATGTACGTGTGCGTGAGGCACTTCGAGACCTACAACTGCAATTCCGACTCTTTTACATGGAACTGTTTTTTCTAAGGCTGCTGCTACTTTTTTAGAAAACTTCATCAGACCTAGATACAATTCTTCATCCATATCAAAAATCTTATCGATTTCTTGTTTCGGAATACAAAGCGTATGTCCTTTAGCGTTTGGATTTACGTCTAAAAAAGCTAAATAGTTATCATCTTCAGCAATTTTATAACAAGGAATTTCGCCGTTTACTATTTTGGTAAATATTGAGCTCATAGTACTATTTTAGTCTCTTGTAATTTCAAGAATTTCAAATTTCAAAACTCCATTAGGAACTGTAATTTCAGCTACTTCTCCGACAGATTTTCCTAATAAGCCTTTTCCGATTGGAGAGGTTACAGATATTTTTCCGGTTTTTAAATCGGCTTCACTTTCAGCTACAAGTGTATATTTCATCTCCATTCCGTTGCTTTGGTTTTTGATTTTCACATTCGACAAAACCAAAACTTTAGAAACGTCCAATTGAGACTCGTCTATTAATCTCGCATTTGCATATACTTCTTCCAGTTTAGAAATTCTCATTTCCAATAAACCCTGTGCTTCTTTTGCCGCATCATATTCTGCATTTTCAGACAAATCTCCTTTATCTCTTGCATCGGCAATATCTTGAGATGCTTTTGGACGCATTACGCTTTTTAAATGCTCCAATTCATCTTTTAATTTTTTTAATCCTTCTGCTGTATAATAAGATACTTTACTCATAACTTCATCGTTTATATAAATACAAAAAATCCCATCGCGACGGGATTTTCTTACCACAAATATACTATAATTTTTTATAGTACATAATTATATGTTAATCATATGTAAAATTCAAATCTAAATAAATTATTTTTGTTTCACTAATCCTTATTTCAAATAATGAAAAAAATCTGGCTCTTTATCGCGTTTACGGCTGTTTTATTCTCTTGCAGCGACAATAACAGAAACAACAACAATCCGAATATCCCGAATTATTCTGTAAATGCTTATCTGGACAGCAATCTGCCTACTTACAACAATCTAAAGTATGTAAGCAGTCCGGTTTTTGTGACAGGTTATGGAGCAAAAGGAATCATTGTGATGAAAACCGGAGAAGGAACTTATAATGCCTTTGATGCTGCATGCCCGAACCAAGCTTTTAATTCCTGCACCGCCATGACTATCGACGGAATTTATGCTGTTTGTTCTTGTGATAAAACTTCTTATAATTTATATACCGGACTTGGAGGCCAAGAATACCCAATGAAACAATACAGGGTCGAAGTCTCTGGAACTGTGGTTCATGTTTATAATTAACTAAAAAAGCCTGAAAATTTAAACTTTCAGGCTTTTTTTATTCCTTAAAACTTCAAACTCAAACCAACCAAAAAGTTAGTTCCTGCCTGAGGATAATAGTATGGATAAACATCCCACATCGCTCCGTTTGATACATATTTCTTATCAAAGATATTATTGACCAAAGCGGTAATCGTAATTGATTTAAAGATTGAGTTTGGCTTAATTTCGTAAGAAGCATTAAAATCATTTACAAAATAATCGGCCAATTTTGCCGCCGGAAGCTCAATATTGTTCATGTATTGTTCGCCAACGTATTTTTGCAACAACGAAAGATAAAGTCCTTCTATTGGCTTGTAAACAATAATATTTCCGGCAATAACTTCAGGAGAATAGGCAATTTTTGTTGTTCCATAAAATTGTCCTTCAACTGCTAAATCAACATTTTTATTACTACTCAAAGTGAAGTTTGGTCTCAGAATGAATTTTTCTGAAAGCGCAATTGTCGCATCAAATTCAAAACCTAAACGATAACTTTTATCGGTATTCGAACGAATTGGGTTTCCAACATCGTCTAATGTTCCTGTCAGAATCAGCTGATCTTTGTATCTCATGTAATAGAAATTAGAATTCAATTGCACTTTCTCCGAATTAAATCTCCATCCTAATTCAAAATCGTTTAATTTTTCTGGTTTTACGTTTCCTCCTTCATAATCAGTTCTGTTTGGCTCACGATTGGCGCGGGCATAAGAAAAGTACAAAGTGTTTTTTTTATTGATTTCGAAATTCAGACCAGCCTTCGGATTAAAGAAATTAAATTCATCGTCTACCAAACCTGTATCGGCGCTATTGGCTTTATATGTTACTCTTCGGTATTGTAAATCGCCATAAAAACTTAACTTTTCTATCAGTTGGTAATTCGCTTTTGCGAAAACATTCCCGTCGGTTTTTGCAGAATAATCGTCATAATAATGATCTCCTAATTCAGATTGGGAAGCGTATCTTGCCCAGATTACTTTTCCAAAATGATCTCCTTCGTATTTATTCCAGCCGCCGCCTATAATCACATTCAGCTTTTCTGTTGTGTATTTAGCAGAAAAAGTAGTTCCGTAAAAATCATTATCCAACCATTTCTGACGAATCAAATCGGTTTCGGTAACGACTCCAACCGGACTAAGATTATATTCTGCCATGTCGGCATCTTCTTTATAATTCTCAAAATATCCTTTTCCTTTTGTATAATGAAAAGCAAGATTGGTACTCCATTTCTCAGAAATAGATTCACTCCAATGCAACTGATAATGATCTTGATTGTAATTATCGGTTTCGTTATCGTAATAACGTGTATTTCCAAACTCGTCTGTGTATTTACCAGCCGAATTGTATCTGCGGTTTTCGTTTAGCATTTCTGCATCAATACCGTTCCAAGATTGATAGGTCTTTTGAGTTCCTCCAAAAACCAAAGCTTTAATCAAAGTTGTTTTTCCAACATAAGTTCCTTGAAGAAAATACGATTTCAAGTCAGAACTTGCTCTGTCTACATATCCGTCCGATTTCATTGCAGACAAACGTCCTGCAATTTCAAAATGATCATTTAAAAGACCTGTGCTGAATTTTACCGTATTTTTTAAACTGTTGAATGATCCAGCTGAACTCGAAATTTCGCCTGTTGCTTTACTGGCATAACTGTCTGTCAGCATATTTAAGCTCGCACCAAAAGCTCCGGCTCCATTTGTTGAAGTTCCAACACCGCGCTGTAACTGCAGACTTTCTACAGACGAAGCAAAATCGGGCATATTTACCCAAAATGTTCCTTGACTTTCAGAATCGTTGTACGGAATTCCGTTAATCGTTACGTTTACACGAGTTGCATCGCTTCCGCGGACGCGTATTCCTGTATAGCCAATTCCAGCTCCGGCATCAGTTGTAGTCACTACTGAAGGAAGATAATTCATCAAAACAGGAATGTCCTGACCAAGATTTCTGTACTTAATTTCTTTTTTGTCCATATTACTGAAACTCACAGGCGTTTTTGAAGTAACACGAACTGCCGAAACCAAAACCTCATCTAGAGAATTGACTTTGGTAGAATCTTGTTGCTGTGCAAAAGAAAAAATAGAATAGAAGAAAGAAAATAGAAGAAAGAAAATAGATTTGGTTCTACAGAGATTTTCAATCTTTGAGCCTTTGTGGCTTTGTAACTTTGTACCTTTAAAAGTACCTTGAAAAATAGTTTTCATTCGTAAAAATTTACGAATAAAAGGGGGAATTATTCTTTTTGTTAAATTAATAAATGTGTTTCTTACGACAAAATATAGTGCACGCTAACAATTGTCGTTTTTTCCCTTAGCAACATTACTCGCTCAGGTTCTTTGGGTATGATCTCAGCTCGTTATTTAGAGCACCCCTTTGAGACAGCGCAAATGTACTTAATTTCCGCCACGAATTCATGAAATACTTTTAAAAAAATCCCAATTTGATTTCCGCCAGGAATTCACGAATTTCCTTTAATTTATTCGTGAATTGCTTCACCTGTTCGCTATCACTCGAATCTTAACAGAAAAAATAAAAAAATCCCAAACCCCAACAGAATTGGAATTTGGGATTTAAAATATTGGAATTTATTTGGTTAACCAACCAAATTGATAATTTTTCCAGGAACAATAATCACTTTATTTGGCGTTCTGCCGTCTAATTGTTTTTGTGTTCTTTCGTCTTTCATTACGATTTCTTCGATTTGTGCTGCCGTTAAATCCAAAGGCAATTCGATTGTGAAACGCATTTTTCCGTTGAAAGAAACTGGGTATTCTTTATTAGTTTCAACTAAGTGTTTTTCTTCAAAAATTGGGAAAGCAACTTCAGAAATTGAAGTTGTATGCCCTAACTGTGACCATAATTCTTCAGCGATATGCGGTGCATAAGGCGAAACCAAAATAGCTAAAGGTTCTAAAATCGCTCTTGAATGACAGTTTTGAGAAGACAATTCATTTACACAAATCATAAACTGAGAAACTGAAGTATTAAAAGAGAAATTCTCAATATCATCAGCCACTTTTTTGATGGTTTTATGCAATGATTTCAAGTTGTCTTTTGTTGGTTCGTCGTTGTTTACAATTAAACCATTATCATCAAAATACAATCTCCATAATTTTTTCAAGAAACCAAATACACCAGAAATCCCCGCAGTATTCCAAGGTTTTGCTTGCTCTAACGGACCTAAGAACATTTCGTATAAACGTAAAGTATCTGCTCCGTATTCTGCGCAGATATCATCTGGAGTTACAACATTGTATTTCGATTTCGACATTTTTTCGACTTCGCGACCAACGATGTATTTTCCGTTTTCTAAAACAAATTCAGCATCCTCATAATCTGAATTCAACGGATGATTTATAAATGCGCTTATATCTAATTCATCTGACGAATTTACTATTGAAACATCAACATGTAAATCGTTAATATCTAAAATATCAAATGAATCTCCATAAATAGTTATTCCCGTTGTGTTATTTGTTGTTTTTTCAAATAGCAAATTTGAAAGTTCAGTTAATACATCATTCTTTTCTCCATTTAAAATAATATCACTACCTCTATTAAATGAAATATTAAAATCGCTATTAAGATTGGAACTTCTTTTATATTTAATAAATTCTTTATAATATTTTGAACTTATAAATGTTGTTTTTCCATAAAGATTATCTCCAACTGTATCTTGCCCAAATTCATTTCTACCTCCTACAACACTTGTAACTACCAATCTATAAACAAACGCACTCGTCCCCAAAATCATTCCCTGATTAATCAGTTTTTTGAATGGTTCTTCTGTTGGAGCAAAACCTTTGTCTTTTAAGAATTTGTTCCAGAAACGAGAATACAATAAGTGGCCGGTTGCGTGTTCGCTTCCTCCAATATATAAATCTACACTTTCCCAGTAAGCTAATGCCTCTTTACTTGCAAATTCATTTTCGTTGTGTGCGTCCATATAACGCATCCAATACCATGAACTTCCTGCCCAACCTGGCATGGTGTTCAATTCTAAAGGAAAAATAGTTACATTGTCAATCAACTGAGTACTAACCACTGAACATTTCACACTGTCCCAAGCCCAAACTGCTGCGTTTCCTAATGGAGGCAAACCGTCTTCAGTTGGCAAATATTTCTCTACTTCTGGCAAAATAATTGGCAAATGTTGAGCGTCAATCATTTTCGGAAGTCCATTCACGTAATAAACCGGGAACGGTTCACCCCAATAACGCTGACGAGAGAAAACAGCATCACGCAAACGGTAATTTGTTTTACCTTTTCCTTGACCGATTTCTTCCAATTTTTCAATCGCTTTCTGCGTTCCTTTTTTATAATCTAATCCGTTTAAGAAATCAGAATTAGCGATTTCAACGTTGTCTTTTGATCCGTAAGCAGCTTCAGAAATATCAACATTTGCGAAAATGTTTTTGATTTCCTGCATTCCGTTTTGACCTTTAAAGAAATTAGCAAAAGCGTAATCTCTTTCGTCTCCACAAGGAACCGCCATAACCGCTCCAGTTCCATAACCAGCCAAAACATAATCTCCAATCCAAACCGGAATTGGTTCTTTTGTGAATGGATGTTCTGCATAAGCTCCTGTAAATACTCCAGAAATGGTTTTTACATCGGCCATACGCTCACGCTCAGAACGTTTTGACGTTTTTTCGATATAGGCTTCAACTGTTGCTTTTTGTTCTGGAGTTGTAATTTTAGCCACCAAATCGTGCTCTGGCGCCAAGGTCATAAAAGTAACGCCGAAAATAGTATCAGGACGAGTGGTGAAAACTTCAATAAAAAGTTCTGAGTTATTAGTTATAAGTTCAGCGTCTTTGACTTTAAACTTAACCATTGCGCCTACCGATTTTCCAATCCAGTTTCTTTGTGATTCTTTGATTGATTCACTCCAATCAATATCATTTAAACCGTTAAGCAAACGTTCTGCATAGGCAGAAATTCGCATGCTCCACTGCGTCATTTTTTTACGAATAACTGGAAATCCGCCTCTTTCAGAAACTCCGTTTACGATTTCGTCATTTGCCAAAACTGTTCCCAAACCAGGGCACCAGTTTACTTCGGTTTCTGCCAAATACGTCAATCTATATTGCAAAAGGATTTTTTCTTGCTCGTCTTTAGAAAATGCATTCCATTCGCTTGACGAAAAAACAACAATATTATCGTCTGAAACTGCATTTACATTTGCATTTCCTTCTTTTTCGAAAACAGCAACTAAAGTCGAAATATCTTCAGCTTTATCTGTCGTTTTATTGTACCATGAATTGAACAACTGGATAAAAATCCATTGTGTATGTTTGTAATAATCTGGATTTGAGGTACGAACCTCACGTGCCCAATCAAAAGAGAATCCGATTTTATCTAATTGTTTTCTGTATCCTGCAATTTGTTTTCCTTCTTTGTCTACTCCACCGTCAATATTTACACGTGTTGTATCTTCTGGACGTTGTCCAGTCTGAATCGCATATTGTTCTGCTGGCAATCCGAAACTATCGTAACCCATTGGATGCAAAACATTAAAACCTTGATGTCTTTTGAAACGAGAATACACATCTGAAGCTATATAACCCAGCGGATGCCCTACGTGTAATCCCGCTCCAGACGGATAAGGAAACATGTCGAGAACATAATGCTTCGGCTTTTCAGAGTTGTTTTTTGCTGCAAAAGTTTGATTTTCTGCCCAATATTTTTGCCATTTGGCTTCAATTTCGTTTGGATTGTATTTCATCTTAAAGGTTCAAAGTTGCAAAGAGACAAAGTTACAAAGCTTTAGCTCTTTAAATTATGGCGCAAATTTACATTTATTGCGCATTGTAGCAAAGCTATTTCATTGCCAAACAAATAAAATAACAAATTACGTATTACACATTAAGTAAAAATACGTATTATTGCAATTAAAAATACTTATTTATACTGAAATTAATGACAGAAAATAAGAACTATACTATAGAAGTACGCGTTTGGATTGAAGAAACCGAAGGACCTTTTTTGGGAATTGGAAAAATCTGGCTTCTTGAAAATATAAGGAAGACTGGATCGATTACCAATGCTGCAAAAGAAATGAAAATGGCATATCGTCAGGCTTGGCAATTGGTTGAGGAAATGAATCGGCGTGCAGAATCTCCATTAGTAGAAAAACTTCTAGGCGGAAAAGGCGGTGGCGGTGCCCGATTAACCGAAGCTGGAGAAAAAGCTATTGCTATTTTTTATGAAGTTGAAAAACGCATTAAGGAATTCGCTCAAAAAGAAACTCAAAATCTGAAATTTTAATAAAATCCAAACATTCAAAAAAAAAATTAATTAACCAAAACCTATTTTTTCAACCAGCAGTATTCATTTTAAAACATACTGAAAACATCGCAATTTATGAAACTAAATTTTTTGTCATTCCTGCTCTTTCCGCTCATCGGATTTTCACAGCAAAACAATTCAAAACCAACAGATTCCTTAAAAAACTCAAATGTCTTTAATCTTGGAGAAGTCATCATTACCAATCATCAAAATAAGGATACTTTAAATAGAATAACCTCAAAAAGCATGGAATCTCAAAACAAAATGGATGTTTCGAGGGCATTAAATATGCTTCCAGGAGTAAGTTTGACGGCTTCTGGACCACGAAACGAGTCTATGGTTTCTGTTCGTGGTTTCGATTTAAGACAAGTTCCGGTTTATATGGACGGAATTCCGGTTTATGTACCGTACGACGGTTATGTTGATTTGGCGAGATTTACTACTTTTGATTTGGCGGCGATTGATGTTTCAAAAGGATTTTCATCCGTTCTCTACGGACCGAATTCGCTTGGAGGCGCCATTAATCTTGTTTCGAGAAAACCTTCCAAAAAACTAGAATACGATGGGTCTTTAGGAATGATTAACGAAAACGGTTATCGAGGAAATGTAAATATCGGTTCGAACTTAGGCAAATTCTATTTTCAAGGCGGATTTTCGTATTTAGACAGAAATTCGACAAGAATGTCTTCGAATTTTGTTCCGACTGTCAATGAAAATGGCGGACAAAGAGATAATTCGTACCGAACAGATCAAAAAATAAGTTTCAAAATTGGCTGGACTCCGAATGAAAAAAGCGAATACGCCATTGGCTACATCAATCAACAGGGCGAAAAAGGAAATCCGGTTTATGCTGGTTACGACACGCAAAATTCACTATTGTTGAGGCCTCGCTTTTGGCAATGGCCTAATTGGGACAAAGAAAGTTTTTATTTTATTTCGAATTCTGCCTTTGATGATAAAAACAGTTTCAAAACCAGATTGTATTTTGACCGATTCAAAAACACATTAGAAAGTTATGACGATGCTTCGTACTCGGCTCAAACAAAAGCTTATGCCTTTGAAAGCATTTACAACGATTATACTTTTGGAGGAAATCTGGAGTACAACACCAAAATAATTCCGAAAAACGATTTAAAAATTGCTTTTCATTTTAAAGAAGATGTTCACCGCGAAAACAATCTTGGCGAGCCAGTTCGTCATTTTACAGACAATACCGTTTTGATTGGAATAGAAGACGTTTATAAAGTCAATTCAAAATTTACGATAATTCCGGGCATTAGCTACAATATCAGAAAAAACAATGAAGCCGAAGATTACAACAGCACTACAAAAGTAATTTCAGATTTTGCAGATGCAGGCGCAAGTGATGCTTTTAATGCGCAGGTTGGCTTATTTTATCAATTGAATGAGGAACAAAAATTAGGCGCAACGGTTTCGCAGAAAACGAGATTCGCGACTATCAAAGACCGTTATTCTTACAGAATGGGAACTGCTATTCCGAATCCGGATTTGAAGCCTGAGAAAGCAACTAATTACGAATTGAATTATACTGCCAATCTTTTCAACAAAATAACTTTTCAAACAGCACTTTTCTATAGCGAACTTTCAGATGCTATTTTAAGCGTAAGCAATATCGAACCAGGGAAATCACAAATGCAGAATTTTGGTAAAGCAGAATACAAAGGAATCGAAGCTCAATTGAATTATGCTCTTTTAGAAAACCTTTCGCTAAATTTGAATTATACTTATATCGAAAGAAAAAACATTACAAATCCAACTATTCATTTTACAGATGTTCCGAATACGAAAGTTATGGGAACTTTAGAATACAGTCCGATTAAAATACTGCGTTTAATTGCTAATTCTGAGTTCAATTCGCCACGTTTCAGCACAAGTTATGGCGCTCGAGTTCCAGATTACACGCTTTTAAATTTCTATGGTTCTGGAAAAATCACAAAAAATTTCAGCCTTGATGCCGGAATTAACAATATCTTCGATAGAAATTATAGGCTTGTAGAAGGATATCCAGAAGAAGGTCGTAACTTTTTTGTAACGCTTCGTTTTTTTAGCTTCAACTAATTCCAAACTTTATATTTACTTATGAAAGCACAAAATTATATTCTCGTTTTACTGATTGCATTTTCATGTACCATGTGCAATTCTTCTAAAAAAGACAAAGAAGAAATTACGGTAGAAAAAAACTCAAAAGCAGACAATGACAAACATCCAATTCTTACGCCGGAAGACAGCCTAAAAATGGTAAATCATGCCATAGAAGTAAAAGGTGATGTCGAATTTCCGCTAAGTTTAACTGTCGATTCTTTAAAAAAGATGAAAGTTATTACCCTTGACGATTTTAAAGTAGTCTGCCAAAGTGGTGAAGTTAAAAAAGACAATAAAGTATGTAAAGGTGTTCTCTTAAAAGATATTTTAGAGAAAGCCAAAATCAAGCAAAACGGACATAAAGACCGAAATTTTTATATTGTTGCAAGAGCATCAGACGACTATAAAGCTACTTTTTCTTGGGCAGAACTTTTCAATAATCCGACGGGAGAAAATGCTTATATTCTTTTTGAAGAAAACGGAAAACCTATCAAAAATGGCGAAATGATTGCCATCTGCAAAAACGACATCAAAACTGGCCCTCGTCATGTTTATTGGTTAAAAAGCATTGAAGTTTATAAGGTTAAATAAGATTCTGAGGCGCTGAGATTCTAAGCCACTAAGATTTTTATAGCCACAGATTAAAAGGATTCGCACAGATTTAAAAAATCATTTTTAATCCTTTTTAATCTGTGGCTATACTTTATGCTTTGCAAACTTTGCATTTAAACAAGTTTCAATATAGTTTTCTTTTAAAATCTTATTGTCAAACATAGCCCGTGGTTTCAACCACGGGACTACGAATTGTGACCATGATTAAAATCACAAATCAATGGATTGTCACCATGATTGTGTTCCCGTGGTTGAAACCACGGGCTATGTTTAAAATACAAAACGCAAGCTTTGCTTTTCTTGCCACAGATTAAAAGGATTTGTACAGATTTCAAAAGTCATTTTAATCCTTTTAATCTGTGGCTATATTTTATGCTTTGCAAACTTTGCATTTAAACAAGTTTCAATATAGTTTTCTTTTAAAATCTTATTGTCAAACATAGCCCGTGGTTTCAACCACGGGACTACGAATTGTGACCATGATTAAAATCACAAATCAATGGATTGTCACCATGATTGTGTTCCCGTGGTTGAAACCACGGGCTATGTTTAAAATACAAAACGCAAGCTTTGCTTTTCTTGCCATAGATTAATAAGGATTCGCACAGATTTAAAAAATCATTTTTAATCCTTTTAATCTGTGGATATACTTTTTCACTTTGCGGGCTTTACGATTAAACTTCACACAAAGCTTTTCGATTAAACTCCCAATTTATTCAATATTTAAATTGTACTTTTAAGTATAAAAGTTTGTTATTAACTTTAAATAAAGAAATTGTTTATTATTTTTACCACATAATTTAAATAGACTATGAGTTCTAACTTTGATAAATTTCAAAAGCGCAGGTTAATTTCCTCTTATTTTTCGGTTGTATTGAGTGTATTCTTGGTTTTATTCCTTTTGGGAGTACTAGGATTATTCATCATTAATTCTAAAAAACTGGCAGACGATTTTAAAGAAAAAATTGCCATGACCGTTTTCTTTAAAAATGAAGCTAACGACAGTGTCGTAAAAGCTTTTAACACCGAATTAAAGAGAGCGCCTTTTGCCTTATCATATGTTTATGTGTCTAAAGAAAAAGCGGCAAAAGAACATACCGATATTATTGGAGAAGACTTTCTGACATTCTTAGGAGAAAATCCGTTATTGAACTCTTATGACATTCACTTAAAAGCAGATTATGTAGAACGTGACAGTATCGTTAAAATTGAAAACCGTCTTCGTAAAAATGCTATGATTTCTGATATTGTGTACGACAAACAATTGATAAATCTAGTAAATGACAACATCAAAAAAGTAAGTATGTGGATTTTGATCATTAGCGGTTTCCTAACTGTAATTGCTGTACTGCTAATCAATAGTTCCCTTCGTTTATCTATACATTCGAACCGTTTTATCATCAAAACCATGCAGATGGTTGGGGCTACTAAAGCTTTTATTCGTAAACCTTTTGTAATGCGCAGCGTAAAACTCGGAATGCTTGGCGCTGGTCTAGCAATTATTGCTTTGATTGCTCTTCTGATTTATGTTGAAACTAATTTCCCTGGTTTGGTAATTCTAGAAGACAAAATCTTAATCGCCCTAGTTTTGGCTGCAGTCTTCGGATTAGGAGTTTTAATTACATGGGTAAGCACACATTTTGCGACACAACGTTTCCTAAATTTAAGAACAGACGACTTGTATTAATTGAGATTTAATACTTTAGAAATATTACAATTCATAAATAATCACTCGGAATTGCTTTCTGAGAACAAAAAACAAAAATGAAAAACATCAAACAACAGTCTGCAAAAGAGCCTCTTACATTAGAAAATCCAAAACAGGAATTTCTTTTTGACGGCATCAATTATAAAATTCTTTTGATTGGAATTGGCGTAATCGCGCTTGGTTTTATACTAATGGCAGGCGGTGGAAGCACTGATCCAAATGTTTTTAACGAAGAAATTTTCAACTTTAGACGTATTCGTCTGGCTCCGACTACTGTTTTAATCGGTTTCGGAATCACGATTTATTCTATTTTCAAAAAATCAAAATAATCGGATTTCAGATTTTGAATAAGGAAGAAAACCTTCAGTCTAAATCTAAAATCTAAAATCTAAAATCTTTCAATGAATACTCTACAAGCAATTCTTATTGCAATTGTAGAAGGCTTAACAGAATATCTGCCTGTTTCTTCTACCGCACATATGATTTTTACAAGTTCTTTTTTTGGAATACAGGAAGATGATTTTGTAAAATTATTTCAGGTTTCCATTCAATTTGGAGCTATTTTGGCCGTTGTCGTTTTATATTGGAAGAAGTTTTTTGATTTTAGTAAAATCAATTTCTATGTAAAATTGGCTTGTGCAGTAATTCCAGCTTTAATTTTAGGAAAATTATTTGATGACAAAATAGATGCAATTCTCGGAAATCCCATTCCAATTGCAATTGTATTAATTCTTGGAGGAATCATTTTACTTTTTATTGATAAGCAATTTAAAAACCCAACAATTATTCACGAAGAAGACATTACAATAAAAAAAGCTGTAACAATTGGTTTTTGGCAATGTCTGGCAATGATGCCTGGAACAAGTCGCTCTGCTGCTTCAATAATTGGAGGAATGCAACAAGGATTAGATAGACAAACTGCAGCTGAATTCTCTTTTTTTCTTGCCGTTCCAACAATGCTGGCCGTAACTACTTATTCTCTACTACTAAAAACATATGAAGTTTCACAACTTAAAGGATATGAATTACTAACACAATCACCAGACAATCTTAAATTGTTCCTGATGGGAAATGTAATTGCCTTTGTTGTTGCCATTATAGCAATAAAATCTTTTATTGGTGTGATTAAAAAATACGGTTTTAAGCCTTGGGGATACTACAGAATTATTGCGGGAATACTTTTATTGGCTTATTTTTCTTTAAACAAATAGATTAAATGACACCTGAAGAATATTTAAACGGGCAGGTTTTATTGATTGATAAACCATTAAAATGGAGTTCGTTTCAAGCTGTCAATAAATTAAAATACCTTTTAATTAATAAAGTTGGACTTCCAAAAAAGTTCAAAATAGGTCATGCAGGAACCTTAGATCCTTTGGCGACCGGACTCTTATTGATTTGCACCGGAAAATTCACCAAAAAGATTTCTGAACTTCAAGGACAGGCAAAAGAATATACTGGCACTTTCTACATTGGCGCCACTACTCCATCATACGATTTAGAAACCGAAATAGACCAAACATTTCCAACTGATCATATCGATGAAACCCTAATTAGAGAAACCGTAAAACAATTTTTAGGAGAAATCGATCAAAAACCGCCTATTTTTTCGGCTATAAAAAAAGACGGTGTTCGCTTATACGAACATGCTCGTGCGGGAGAATCTATCGAAATTGAAAGCAGAAAAACTACGATTCACGAATTTGAAATCACAAGAATCGCTTTACCAGAAATAGATTTTAGAGTAGTTTGTTCTAAAGGGACATACATTCGCTCACTAGCTTATGACTTTGGAAAAGCTATGAATTCTGGTTCGCATTTGACCGTTTTGCGCCGAACCAAAATTGGCGACTACGACGTAAAAAATGCAATTGATATTACTTTGTTTGAAGAAGAACTACTGAAAAAATAAAATAGTCTATGAAGAGAATTTTACTAACGATTGCATTTATTATTTTTGCTAATTCAATTATATACAGTCAAGCAAGTAAATTCTCATACTTACAATTTGACATTGCGGTTTCTATTACAGGAAATCAGGATAGAGACAACTATTATAATGATTCTGAATCAACTTCTTCAAATGCTTTTTTTGTTCCTAATGGTTTAGGTTCGCAAATTGGCTACGGAGTTCATTATAAAAAATGGGCTACATTGGGAATCCATAGCGGTATTGACTGGAAATGGGACCATAAACTTGTTGCTGTACCTGTTTTTTTAAATCTTGGCTTAAGTCCGAAAGTAGGACCAGAAACTAGAATCATGCTTCAAGCTGGTTATGGAAAAGGATTTGCCCTTGGCCGTGGCAATTTAAATGGAGCATATAAAAAACTCAAGCTTGGAATTGGCTCTGATGATTTTATCCTTTTTGTAGAAATAAGCGATTATGCTTTTCCACTTCATAACGAAAAAAGCATGGGTGCTATTTCTTTTGGAATAACGTTACAGGATTTCTTTTATTACAAATCGGAAGAAAATTAATTAAAGGAATAAAAAAGCACATTACTTTTTCTTCGGTAATGTGCCAGTCTTTCTAAAGCAAGTATTATTATTTCATACTTATCTTAAATTAATAGTGAGGCACATTTTTCCCTCCAAATAAAAATTGAGAGAAGAAATCATAAAACCTTTCGAATAACTTTTTCATGATAGTGTATTTTAATTGTTAGACATTTAAATCAACACCAATAAAAAGAGTAAATCAGAAAGTTATAATAGAAGTGGGTTACTATTACTAAGATACAAAATCCAATTTAATTTAAAAAGACTTTAAGATAATTTTATTATACAAATCACTTGTTTTCAGTATATTATTAAAAAACTAAAGACGATTGTAAGTAATATTATCCATTATTTCAATCAATTCTTCCTGAACAGAAATGCCTTTATCGGCCAAATACCATAACTGCAGATCGGTTTTTATTTTTTCATCAACAACACCAAAATCCCTTTTGTAATCTGCCATTAACTTGGAGGCTCCTTTTGGTCTAGGCCCCCAATCGGCACGAACAATTCCGGCTTCTTTACAAATTACAATCACTTTTGGAATCGCTTTACCTCCATTAGTCAGATATTGATTCATCAATTCTTCATTTTCATCTCGAAGTACAATTTTAAGATCGATTTTTTTATTAGACTGCACTGCCATTTTATTTAAAATCGGAAGAATCTGTGCCGCATCTCCACACCAACCTTCAGAAAGAACCAACCAGATGTAGTGATTTTTCAAATTTTGCAACTTAGAAATTACATAATCTTCAATTATAATTGTCTTTTCTAACCGATTCATTCTAGCTTCGTTCAGTTTGGTATAATTGGTCAAACTTTCCGATTGTTCATTTCCAGTCGATTTTCCGTCTGCTAATAAATCTGTGACCAGTTTTCGGTATTCTGTATAGGAATGACTATTGAATAGTCCTTTGGCTACGATGCTTTTCATATTGTTTTTTTTGGTTATGCTAAATTTAAAACAATTTTGCAAAACAGAAGAATGACTTTTGTCATAATTAGGAGAATTCCCTTTTATTACAAAAGTCATTTCATTTTTTGAATAAAACAGCACACGGATAAAAACGGATTTATATAAAGAATCAAAAATCCATTTTCGCCTGCGTTTTCGTGATAACGAATCTGTTTAATCCGCGTCAAAATCTATAACATTTTAATTGTTGACAGCAGATTAAATTTTAAAACATTAGGTATCACAAGTTACATCGTCCCACTCTGCCTCGCTATAACTAATAAGCCAGTTCAATGCATAATGACGCTCATACACCACACCCGGATGAACAGTTGTCATTTCTTGTCCATTTAATCTCGCATCGACGCAAGCCCAGTCCAATCTGTAATACAAATCGTTTAAAGCCAATATTTCTGATTTGCTTCTCGCATTAAAAACAGAATTAATAAAATCATTGGGATCTTTATCAGGCCCCACTGGATATTCTTCTTCTGGAATGTCATTTAAACTGCACAATTCATCCGGAAATCCCAATTCTTGAACTTTGTTCAAAGCAAACATCAAAACCCAGATACATTCGCATTTCCATGATTCATGACTTTTTTTCTGTTCTGTCGGATTTGCCAGAAAATCTTTTTCATTTGGAGTAACAAAATCCCATAAATTGTAAGTTTGAAGATATTCTGTCGCTTCCTCGTTTGAAATTGTATTAAATGAAACTAGATTTGTTATTGCAAGAATGCATACTCGTTGCGCAATTTCTTTGGGAGTTCTTAGAACAACTTCCTCTTCTGCTTCAATATAAGGAAGGTATTTATTTATTTTTATCTCTTTTTCCTGCAGAATTTTTTCACTGGCAGTCTTCCATTGTTTTTGTTCTTCAGTTATTACCTCCGATTCTTTGTCGTAATAAGCACTCTTGATTTTTACATCTAAGTTTTCGACCTCGCAATTTCCGTCGTTATCTAATAACAAATCGAGATTTTCGTCCAAAAAATGCTGACCGTCAGATTTGCTGATGATTGTTTTGGGCTGTACAAAAAGAATTGCTTCCTGGTCTTTTGCTAGTTTTTTAATGAAATCTTTTAAGTCTTTAGTCTGCCCCTTATCCTGACTGATTGAAAACTCTGAATTTAAAGTTTGTATTTTATGCAGAAACAAAGCTTTTATTTTTTCATTTTTTGAATAAAGCGAATCTACATAACCATATAATCCCCTGAGGTTTCCGGTCAAAGGACATTCATCTGTGTCAGGAATTTGGTAAGACGGTTGTTCTCTTTCGCGGTAAACGATTGTCAGCTTGCTTCCAGAACTCAAAAAACCTCCTTTGATTTCGATTGTTGCAATTTGAGATCCATTTTGGTTGCTGCTCGTAATTATTGACTGCGGATAACTGTTTTCGACGCTTTCTATAATTTTGTCAAAACCAATATGGTGCGAATAAAGTGTGCAAATCATGTTTTAAATTATTTTCAATTAATAGTTGCGCTGTTCGGATTTTGGGTCTTATTCTAAAAAAACTTTTTAAACCAATTCTTACAACGCTGAAAAATTCAATCCAAATATAGACAGAAATTATTTTTGCAAACATTATTTTTAAAAATCAGAATATGTCTATATTTGCACAAATTAACGCAACAACAAACATGAAATATAAAAGAATTCTTCTAAAACTTAGCGGCGAAGCGCTAATGGGTGACTTACAATACGGTATTGACCCAAAAAGATTAGCCGAATATGCAGACGAAATTAAGCAAATTCACAGTAAAGGAGTAGAAATTGCGATTGTTATTGGAGGAGGAAATATATTTAGAGGCGTTGCCGGAGCCAGTGCAGGAATGGACAGAGTCCAGGGTGATTATATGGGAATGCTTGCAACTGTAATTAACGGAATGGCATTACAAGGCGCTCTTGAAGATAAAGGAATGAAAACGCGTTTGCAGACTGCCTTGAAAATGGAATCTATTGCAGAACCTTACATTAAAAGAAGAGCCGACAGGCATCTTGAAAAAGGAAGAATCGTAATTTTTGGAGCTGGAACCGGAAATCCGTATTTTACGACTGATACTGCAGCAGTTTTGAGAGGAATCGAAATTAATGCCGATGTAATCCTAAAAGGAACACGCGTTGACGGAGTTTACGATTCTGATCCTGAAAAAAATGCTTCTGCCGTAAAATTTGATTTTATTTCGTTTGACGATGTAATCAAAAAAGGACTAAATGTAATGGACACCACAGCTTTTACATTAAGCCAAGAAAACAAACTTCCGATTGTTGTTTTTGACATGAATAAAATCGGAAACCTATTAAAAATCTGCAAAGGCGAAAACATAGGAACTGTAGTAAATATATAGTCTCGGTCACGGTTTAAAGTCGCAATACCTACTAAACTGAAAACTGAAAAACAAAAAACTGAAAAATAAAAAAAATGACTGAAGAAATAGATTTTATTTTAGAAAGTACTGAAGAATCAATGAATGGTACTATTGCACACTTAGAAAAAGAATTTCTAAACATTCGTGCAGGAAAAGCTTCTCCGGCTATGCTTGGAGGTGTTTTTGTAGATTATTACGGATCTCAGACGCCACTTTCTCAGGTTTCTAAAATCAGCGTTCCTGATGCCAGAACAATTACATTACAGCCTTTTGAAAAAAATATGCTTTCTGTAATTGAAAAAGCCATTTTGATTGCTAACATTGGCTTTAATCCAATGAACAATGGAGATGTTATCATCATCAGCGTACCACCTTTGACAGAAGAGCGTCGTCGTGATTTGGCAAAACAAGCAAAATCTGAGGCTGAAGATGCGAAAATCGGTATTCGTAATTCGAGAAAAGACGCTAATACTGATATCAAAAAATTAGAAAAAGAAGGAACATCTGAAGATATCTGCAAATCTGCCGAAGAAGAAGTTCAGAACTTAACTAACGCTTACATCAAGAAAATTGACGAATTATTGGCTCTGAAAGAGGCTGAAATCATGAAAGTATAATTATTATAAGCTATAAAATAAAAATCCGTCCGGTATATTGTACCAGACGGATTTTTTTATTGCTATTTTTGCATACGAAAATTATTTTTTTTCGTTTTTGAAATTATATCATTCTATATGAAGCTATTTTGTTTTTTGACTTTGTTTTTTACGCTTACAATTCAAGCACAATTTCAAATAAACGGTATCGTAACCGATTCTAATAACAAACCTCTTCCGTTTGCCACGATAACAACTCCAGAAAACAATAATGCTATTACGGATGTTGACGGAAAATTTATTTTTAAAATAAGTACCGCAACTTCTTCGATGACGGTTTCCTATATCGGTTTTCATACGAAAACCATCTCAGTATCAACTTCCAAAAAATTCTATGCTGTTTCTCTTTTACAAAAAACAGATGATTTAAAAGAAGTGGTAGTTTCGAATGAAAATCCAGCATTGACCATCATAAAAAAGGTAATTGCGTCTAAGAATCAAAATGATCCACAGAAAAAGCTGCACAATTTTGAATACAAAACGTACAATAAACTTATTGTAACTGCAAATCCTGATTCGATAGACGGACGTATCGACTCTTCTGCCGCTTATAAAGATCTCAGCAAAAAAACAATTCACATAGATTCTTCTGACTACAAGTTTAAAGAAATCATCAGCAAGCAGCATTTATTTCAAACCGAAAAAGTTTCACAATATCAGTTTGCGGAGAATAAATTGAAAGAAACAATCCTAGGAACAAGAATGGCAGGTTTTAAACAGCCTGTTTATGAAATTATTGCATTCAATCTCCAATCTATTTCTATCTACGATTCTAAATATGAATTATTTGAAACGAAATACGAAAATCCGATTTCTAATAATGCTCCTTCAAATTACAATTATAAACTGCTCGACACTGTAAACCTCAAAGGCCGAGATGCTTATATGATTTATTTTAAAAATAAACGAAAAAAAAGAGCATCGGGACTTGAAGGCGTTTTATATATCGACAAAGAAAATTTTGCGATTGCCAAGGCTGTAATGCGTATAAAAGGTGTTCTAGACATCAGTGGCATTCATGATTTTGAATACCTTCCAAAAGAAAAATTATGGTTTCAGAGCAACACTACTTTTAAGATCGTAAAAGGAAAAAATGATGATGATATTAAGATTTTAGGAGGCACAATTCAGTTCGACAGTGATGTTGATGAGAATTTTGAGCCACGAAAAAAAGTAGCTTCAGATTTTACCTATTTGCTTTCTGAAAGCAACAGTTTTGATGTACGGGTAAATACAAATGTACCTGTAAAAAATCAGTCGCTATATATTGAAATCAAAGACGATGCTGCCCAAAAATCAGAAAGTTTCTGGCAAGCTTACCGAAAAGAAAATCTTGATGAAAAAAGCCAAAAAACATATTTGTTGATTGACAGTCTCTCTATAAGCAATAAAGTTGAAAAACGCTTAGGAATAGGCCGAAAAATCCTCAACGGATTCTATCCGATTGGTCCCGTTGACCTTGATCTTAAGAAGATTATAAGTTACAATAATTATGAAGGATTTCGTCTTGGATTAGGAGGAATTACGAACGAACGTCTTTCAAAAAATTTCCGTATTGAAGGATATACTGCTTACGGAACAAAAGACGGTGCTTTTAAATACAGTCTTGGCGCTGGGATTTTATTGGATAAAAATACAAATACATGGTTCAACGGATATTACACCGATGATGTTCGCGAGATTGCAAGTACTGTATTTGCTGTTGACAAACGTGTTTTTAAAATTTATGACCCACGCCCGATTAACATTAGCACTTTTTATGAATATACGGGTTGGAGAGGAAATATTCAAACCAAATTTATTCCGAAAACAGAAGCGGTTATAGAATTTTCTAGAAATTATATAGAACCAAAATTTGACTATCTTTTTAATGTAAACGGAAAATCATATTCGAGCTATGTAATGTCAACCGCTATGATTTCTATAGTTTGGGCACCATTCAGCAATTTTATGCAGACTCCTTCAGGAAGAAACGAAAGCGAAAAAAAATTCCCAAGATTTACTTTTCAATATACACAGTCACTGCCTAATGTTTTTGACAATGACTTCACCTTCAGCAAAATAGATTTCAAAGCTGAATATGAAAAAAAATACCTAAACCGTCAAAAAACTGCCTTATTGCTTCAGGCGGGTTTTGCATCTGGAGATATACCGTTGACGCATTTGTACAATACTTCTCCGAACAACTTAACCAAAGAAACGGTTACACAGCGAATTACATTTTCAGGAAGAAATGCATTTGAAACCATGTATTTTAATGAATTTTTCTCTAGTCAATATGTAATGTTTCAGATTAAGCACGGCTTTGACAGAATTAAAATCCTTAAAAAAGTAAGGCCTTCATTGGTTCTAGTTTCTAGAATAGCATGGGGAGGTTTGGAAAATCCAGAGGAACATGACGGTCCCGAATTTAAAACACTCGAAAAAGGCTTTTTTGAATCCGGAATTGAGCTGAACAAAATTTATAAAGGTTTTGGTCTTGGAGGATTTTATCGTTATGGTCCAAATCAGTTGCCGAAATTTGAAGATAATATCGCCGTCAAAATTTCGTATGTAATTGATTTAGGATTGTAAAATCTTATTTTTTAATCCATTTATTCCACATCTGGTTTCTTCCGTGATTGTTTGATAGCAGAAAGGTTCTTTTTGTCTTTAATGCGTTTTTTAACTACCGCTTTGGGAACTTTAGTAGCTTTTCGGACTTTAGGGACATAAAGTCCCTTTTTCATAATCTCTAAAAACCGTTTTATCACGATTTCCTTGTTTTTAAGCTGGCTTCTGTCTTCATCACAACTCAAAATCAAAATATTTTCAGAAGTAAGTCTCGAAGTTAGATTATGCTCTAAAATCATTTTCTCTTCTTCCGCTAAAGCCTGAGAAGCGTTCAAGTCAAAAGTTAAAATCACTTTTGAGGAGACTTTGTTTACGTTTTGTCCGCCCGAACCGCTACTCCGAACAGCCTTAAAACCCAACTCTGATATGATTTTTTCTGCATCCATATTATTGTGGCTGATGTGCGGGTTTCAATAAATCATTGACTGTTTTTACCGGATTAAAGGTAATCAACGGAACAGCCGCAAAAATAGTAAGCCAGCCAGCCATAGAACCATTCCACAATCCAGGAAGTTCGTAGTTTCGTACAATTTTCCCGTCAACGCTTTTTTCGGCTATAAAACCTGTTTTTTGATCGACAAATTTCTGTAAGTCAAACTTTTCGTTTTTGTAATTTTTAATAGCACAAACCAAATCAACAGGATTAAAATGTGTTGCTTTTGCAAAAATCTCTGCCTGCTTTTTATTGGTAAGATCTACCTGAGAAGTTTCAACAATCTGCAACGAAGTTACTCCTTTATCATTCATAACCCAAAACGGGCCTCCTCCTGGTTCTCCTTCGTTTTTTACCATCCCGCATACACGTATTGGCTTATCCAAAAGCTCTTTAAGCTTCAAAATCTTATTTTCAGAAGTAAATTTATTAAAGTCGTTCGAAATTTCTGTATTCAATTTTTCTTTTAAAAACGATACAATCTCCTCAATATCTTCCTCTTTAATTTTCTGCTGCTCAATTTGATTTAAGTAACCGAAAATCTTTTGCTGCACTTTTATTAAAATACCAGCCAAGGCTTTTTTATACAATGTCGTTTCTTCAATATGATTCTGAATCACATTGTCGATGTTTTTTATAAAAATAATGTCTGCTTCAAGATTGTTAAGATTCTCAATTAAAGCTCCATGTCCGCCTGGTCTAAATACAATTTTATCATTTTTATCTCTAAACAGCTTATTTTTCAAATCGACTGTAATCGAATCCGTCTTTTTGCTTTGATAAGAATACTGAATATTAATTTTTGTTCTCGATTGATTTTCAATCTTTTCTTTTAAAAACGAACATTGATTTTCAAATAAAAACTGATGTGCTTCAGAAACGGTGAAATGTAGATTCGAAATTTCGTCGGCAGTTGCATAATGAACACACTCATTCAAATGTTCTTCAATCGGATTGGCAATATGGCTTTCATATTCATGAAAAGGCAATACCGCTTTTGGTTTATTCGAAAAATCAAAATAATCTGAAGATAAAAGCAGTTTTACAAAATAATAATTTTTATAATCCCTGTCTAAAGATTCAAAATCTGGATAAATTTCCCTTAGCTTTGTATCAGTAGCCTTAAAAAATGGAAATTTTTCCATTCCGACAATAAAAACAGGAAGTTCTGTATCTTTCTTGCGGTTGATATAAGCATTAATTGTCTCTTCACCTATCTTAAAATCATTTAGAAAAGCTGTCAAAAATTTAAACATTCTGCTTGCCGCGCCAGAAGCAGGAACGAACTTTTTAAGCTTAAATTTTGATTTTTCGACATCATAAAACATTGCATTTTCTTCAAATGCTGCTTTAGACAAATCCAAAATTCCATTATTTAAACCTGCAGGACTTACCAGATTACTTTTTGCAATTCCGTTTTCAAAAATTTCCAATTGCTTAAGAATATTTCCAAACACAGCGCCATGTTTGTATATTTCAACAAAATCAAGCGAAGAAAAACCTTTTTCTTTAGCTATGGTCAATTCATTAATAATTGAGATTGCGTTTTGCAGTCGATGTTCTTTATTCCCAGAAAGAGTAATAAAAGGCTTATTATGATCAATTAGAGTTTGTTTAAATACTGAAAAAACAGTTTCTCTACCCTCTGCTTTATCTCTAATATCATCTTTTTCCCAAGGAACATCAATATTGGTTAAAAATACCAAATCATAATCATGTTTTAAGGCCGCTTCATGAAGTTCTGGTTCAGAAAATCCATAATAAATTTCAGAAAAAACCTTGGTTACCATGAGATTTGTATCACAAAAAAGATACCTGTCTGCAGCACTAAGTTTTTCGTTTTCTAGTGCGGTCTGCCCATAAGCGATAGGCATCATATCCGAAGCATCGCAAACATGCTGGTTTTCTTCCCATTTTTGCTGTAAATAATCACGAGCAAATTCCGGAACCCATTCTGTTTTATAATATTCAGCAAGTTGCTTTGCCAAAGTCGTTTTTCCTGTACTTTCAGGACCGAACAAGGCAATTCTTATGATTTTTGATTTTTGCTGTTTAAGATTTTTCTCCATTCTATATAAGCCGATACAGCTAAAATTGTAAAAATTAAATATTGTAATGAAAGCATGCCCAAACCTCTATAGGCATAAAGCGGCACTACAATGATATCACCAATTATCCAAAGTGTCCAGTTTTCGATTTTTTTTCTGGCCATATACCACATTCCAGCAAAGAATATTCCTGACGAAATCATATCGACATAATTGTCTACTTTAATCTCGTAATCAAAATATTTATAAATGCCGAAAACTACAAAAATGGTAACGATAAACAATGCTATACCGATTATTTTTTCATCATCGTTCGTTCTCGTTATTGGGAGATTATCTTCTACAGTTCCTCCTTTTGCCCAAACATACCATCCATAAATACTCATTATCGAAAAATAAGCATTAATAATCATATATCCTATATAACCAGCAACATATAAAAGATATACTGAAATTACCGTTGCAATTAATCCTGTTGGATATACCCAAATATTTTCTTTTTTGGCAAACCAAACGCTTAAAATACCGCAGACAAATACTAAAAATTCTAGTATAATATGCCAAAGCGGCGCATTTTTATAACTTTCGAGAAAAAAATCAATCATTGAGGCCGTTTTGAGTTGCTAAAACTGATTCAAAAAAATGGCTGTTATTTTCAAAAGCAGTTCCAATAACCACCAAATCTGCGCCAGCATTGTAAGCATTCTGAATTCCGTGCAAATCTACAATTCCGCCTCCAACAATAACAGGAATTTCTATATTTTGAGCAATCATCTCAATCATTTCTAGCGGAACAGCTTGTCTAGCACCACTTCCAGCTTCGAGATATATAATATGATTCCCGAGCATTTCTCCTGCCTGTGCTGTTGCAAGAGCCAGATTTAAATCGTCTCGTTTCAGAGGCTTTGTTTTACTTACTCTTTCTACTGCCGTTTCGCTACCGCTTTCTATTAAAATATAACCCGTTGAAATGACTTCAAGTTTTGTTTTTTTCAAGATTGGCGCAGCCTGAACCTGATATTCTATCAAATAATCGGGATTTCTGCCGGATAAAAGCGACAAAAACAAAATTGCATCGGCTTTAGACGAAATTTGCGAAGGATCTCCCGGAAATAAAACAACCGGAAGCGAAGTTTTCTGCTTTAATGCCGAAATTAATTCTTCTAAAATATTGGTCTGAACAATGCTTCCTCCCACAAAAATATGCGTTGCAGGCGACTGGTTGATTTTTTCAATCAGCTGGCCTACATTTTCCAATACAATTTTATCAGGATCCAAAAGTACTGCGAGCAATTTCTGACCTTTCTTTTTGGCTTCTAAAATTTGTTGTCGAATCGTAAATATTTGTTTTTGCATACAGAGTGTAAAAGTAAAAGTTTTTTGATGCAGAAGAACTATATTGAATGAATTATATTTGTCTTATGGCTTTTTATAACGTAAAAAATACGATATGATTACATCTGAATTATTGGAAAAATATACTGCTGTCAAAAAAACATTCTCTAAAAACGAAACTATTTTTGAAGAAGGAAATTTGCCGTTGTATTACTATCAGATTATTTCGGGCGAAATAAAAATGAGCAACTATAATGATGATGGACGAGAATTTATACAAGGGATCTTTTATAAAGACCAATCTTTTGGCGAGCCTCCTTTGTTCTTAAATCAAAAATATCCTGCCAATGCCATTGCTGTTGAGGACAGCGAAATTTATATGCTCCCAAAAGCTAATTTCATGAAACTTCTTGAAGAAAACCCTTCCATCAGCGTAAAAATAATCGAAAATCTGGCGCAACGTTTATATTACAAATCGGTTATGGCAGCCGAAATGTCTACTCAGGAACCTGAACATCGTGTTTTAAAGTTAATTGATTACGGAATTACCCATTTCGATTTTAAAAAAGACCAAAACGGATACTTAATCAATTTTACGAGACAACAAATTGGCGATTTGACAGGTCTGCGTGTAGAAACGGTTATTAGAACAATAAAAGCATTAGAAAAAAAAGGAAAACTAAAAATTATTAATCGAAAAGTATACAGATAAAAAAGTTCTGGTTTTATGATTAAAGTCATAAAACACAGCGGTATAGTGGGCGTATCTTTGTCATATAAAAATCTGAATATCATGACACTATATCAAACAACATTCGACATTTTCAATAAAAACTACATGGGATCAGCTGCAATGGCAGTAATTGGGCAAAGCTGTTTAGGAGGTGCTGCCGCAATGTATGTTTTATCAAACGGAACTTCTTTTTTTCAAATGATCCAGCTGGCAATTATCGTTTTAGCCTGTATCTTTGTAAACACTTCAATTTTGGCACAAATGAAGCACAAAGTAGTTTTTAACCTTTTGCTTTTAAGTTCTGTTTTAAGTGTATTCTTTATTTTATTAAACACGCTTTTTCTGTGAAAAAACAAATAGAAAACAGAACTGACATTTCTTTTCTGGTAAATCAGTTTTATGATAAAATAAGAGCCGATGCAGCAATCGGCTTTTATTTTAATGAAATGATTACTGATTGGGATCTACATCTGGAAAAACTAACTGATTTTTGGGAAACCAATCTGTTTGGAGTTCGCAAATACAAAGGAAATCCACATGCCGTACACAATGAAGTAGATGCTCACTTTGGCGAAAAAATCACAGCAAACGAATTCGGAATTTGGCTCAATCACTGGTTTCAGACCATTGATGAACATTTTGAAGGCAAAAATGCCGAAACCTTAAAAAGACGCGCTCAAAAAATGAGCACTTTTTTGTTTTTGAGTATGTTTCAGCATCGTCAAAAAGAAAGCGAAGTTTAAATTTTGGAATTGGAATTTGAGATTTCTTTATTCTTTTATTTCTCAAACGCATAAACCAATGTAAAATTTTCGATTTCTAGATAATGAACCTCAAAATCTTTAATTAAATCATCAAAATACAGACTCGCCGAGGTCTGTTTTTTATTTAAAGAGAAATCATGTACTCTGATATGATCTTTGAAACTAATTCCCTTTTCGTTTCTGATTTTAAAAATCGCTTCTTTTGCACCCCAGATAACGGTTAACTTTTTGATGTATTCTTCAGACTCATTCGGTTTGAGGTAATCGCATTCGTAATCGGTAAATTTATCGGCAATTCTAATGATTTTTTCGCGCTGTAATTCCATATCGATTCCAACCGTTTCTTCACTGATAATTATAGCGGCAAAATTGTGCGAATGTGTAATGGAAATATAATTATGACAATCAAAATAAGGTTTTCCGAATTCGTCATAATGCAAATCTTTGTCTGTAAAACCCATTTCCTGAATCAACATTCTCACGCTTAAAAAAGCACGTTGATGCATTTCAGATTTCATTCCGTCCAGTCTTCTCTGTGTTTTTTCCTTCAAAGAAACCTGACTGTACAATTCATCAAAAGATTCAGTTATTTTCCAAATTAAAATTTTAGTAGTTTCATTAAATTGTATGGTCTGAAATAGAGGCATTATGGTGAGTTCTGCGTTAAAAGTTATTTGTTGTTTTTTAAACCATATAAGTCATATAAGAAAATATAACAGTTGGCTAAAAATGTACTAGTAAATATAATCAATTAGCAATAAAGCTAATAGTTTAAAAACCCTTTTTAAATGAACTTATATGTCTTATATGGTTCAAAAACGATTCCTAAACTAACTTTCTAGAGATTAAGAAATTAAAGAATTCACAAATCTTGCAGAAAGTAGTAAAAATAAAAACCTATTATGTAAATTTGCAAAAATTTTACAATTATACAAATATACTATAAATGAGTACAACGACTACGCCTTACGTGGCTTATAAAGTAAAAGACATTTCTCTAGCGGCTTGGGGAAGAAAAGAAATTGAACTAGCTGAAGCTGAAATGCCAGGTTTAATGGCACTTCGAGCTGAATACAAAGACGAACAACCATTAAAAGGTGCTCGTATTGCTGGATGTTTACACATGACGATTCAAACTGCTGTTTTGATCGAAACTTTAATTGCTCTTGGTGCAGAAGTTACTTGGTCTTCTTGTAACATTTTCTCTACTCAAGATCAGGCTGCTGCTGCAATTGCTGCTGCTGGAATCTCAGTTTATGCTTGGAAAGGTCTTGATGAACAATCATTTGACTGGTGTATTGAGCAAACTTTATTCTTTGGTGAAGACAGAAAACCATTGAACATGATCTTAGATGACGGTGGGGATTTAACTAACATGGTTATCGATCGTTACCCAGAATTAGTTCCTGGAATTAAAGGTCTTTCTGAAGAAACTACAACTGGTGTTCACAGACTTTACGAAAGAGTAAAAGCTGGAACTTTACCAATGCCTGCAATCAACATTAACGACTCTGTTACTAAATCTAAATTTGATAACAAATACGGATGTAAAGAATCTGCTGTAGATGCTGTACGTCGTGCAACTGACTTAATGTTAGCTGGAAAAAGAGTTATCGTTTGTGGATACGGTGACGTTGGAAAAGGAACTGCTGCTTCTTTTAGAGGTGCTGGATCTATTGTAACGGTTACTGAAATCGATCCAATTTGTGCTTTACAAGCTGCAATGGACGGTTATGAAGTTAAAAAATTAAACACTGTAATTGCTAATGCTGATATCATCATTACAACGACAGGAAACAAAGATATCGTTCTTGGAGAGCACTTCGAGCAAATGAAAGACAAAACTGTTGTTTGTAACATCGGACACTTCGATAACGAAATCGACATGGCTTGGTTAAACAAAAACCACGGTGCTTCTAAAATTGAAATCAAACCTCAGGTTGACAAATACAACATCGCTGGAAAAGATATCATTATCTTGGCTGAAGGTCGTTTAGTAAACCTTGGTTGTGCTACAGGTCACCCAAGTTTCGTAATGAGTAACTCATTTACAAACCAAACTTTGGCACAAATCGAATTATGGAACAATAGCGCAGCTTACAACAATGATGTTTATATGTTGCCAAAACATTTAGATGAAAAAGTTGCTGCTTTAC
Organism: Flavobacterium procerum; assembly: GCF_042431625.1. NCBI lineage: Bacteria > Pseudomonadati > Bacteroidota > Flavobacteriia > Flavobacteriales > Flavobacteriaceae > Flavobacterium > Flavobacterium procerum. Next base: position 100,961 of record NZ_JBHLYW010000010.1, read on the forward strand.
ACTTAGCTAAATTAGGTGTTGAACTTGAAGTTTTAAGAGAAGACCAAGCGGCTTACATTGGTGTTGAAGTTCAAGGTCCATTCAAACCAGAATACTACAGATATTAATATTTTAGATTTCTGAGTTTAGATTTTAGATTATCTGAATACATATCAAACCCGGCAGATGTTTTTGAACTTCTGTCGGGTTTCTTTTTTGGTTAAAATTTATTTAATTATAAATCAAAAACAGAAGTCCTTTTAGAACGGATTAAATCTTTCAGCCTAATCCAAAAAGCAAGAGTCAGATAAACCCCAAAACCAAGACCGGCGGTAACAAAAGAAATGTAAATAAAAAAAAGACGCACACTCGTTACGCGCATCCCTAATTTATCGGCTAGTCGCGATGAAACATGAAAACCGTATTTCTCGAAAAAAAACTTTAGTTTTAAGATTGCAGACATTTTATTGTAAACTTTAGATTGTAAAATTACGAATTATCTAATTATTCCAATTTCTAATTTTACAATATCTCTTCATTCTTTAAGAGTTCCAATCCGAAAGCACATCTAAGGCATGATTTTTTATTGCAGTATTCATTCTTAAGCTCCAACATCGACTGGGTTTCAAAAGCATTATTAGATTTTATCCCAAATGAAGCAAATTTATCAATAATAGCATTTTTCTCTGGCGGAACTTCCATTAAAAAATCTATCAAACGTTCTGAAATTGATTCTCCCATAATCGAACTGTATGCAAACTGAATCGGAATTATCGTATTCACAATCAGTAAATCTATAAAAGATTTAGACAAACACTTTGCTTTCCAAGCACTTGCCTTATCAAATAGATAATGATTCTGCCAATAAGAACTTGGTGAAGTTTTGAGCAACTTATAGACTGATTCAGTAGATTTTAAATTAATCAATTCTGAAAATAAATTCTGGTTGTCGCTATATAAACTGGCAAGCTGAGCCAACCTTATTGTTGGAAAATTATCTGGCCGATGTTTAAAAAACTGAACTTGTTCTATGTGATTTTTTTCGATTTGATATTTATTAACAAGATACAAGTAACGGATTTTTAGATCCAAGAAATAAACATCTTCAAAATGCGAATCAAGTAATCCTGAAGTACCAAAAAGCAAAGCCTCTAGATTTTCTATTTCAAAACCTTCTTTTCTGATTACAGAAAAAGGTATCGATTTTGCTATTTGCAAAAATGCTTGCCCATTTGTATTTAAACCAAAATTTTTGGCAAGGAGAATAAACAAAACGGCTTCCCAATCCTGATTGGTCTCTTTTAGCAGGTCATAAATAAATTTCGATTTTCGTTCCAGTCTTTCAAAAAATAGTCTTTCCTGCCAATTTTTAAGAACAAAATCATTTATCTGTGTCAGCTGTTTTTCGCAAAAAATCCAAGATTTAGGTGTTGTTAATTGATTGTACAGCTCCAAAGCATTTTCAGAAACATATTCTTTTAAAACCAAAACAGGAATTTCTGTATTGTCTTCTCTAAAAACCGTTGTATCATTTTCCCAGACAACATGTAGAATTACATTATCATAAGCTTTGTCTCTTTCATGAAAATGACCGTACCAATCAGATGATTTTACATGAATCTCAACATTTCCCGCCCATTTCTGATTGCCAATAATAATTTGTGCATTAAAAAAGTCTGGGCCAGAATTCTCCAAAAAATCGCCCGAATGCAGTATAATCAGCTCTTCATTTTCAGTCGTTTTTAATTTTAGAGTTTCAAACTTTTTAAATCTCCATATATAATGAAGAAAATCTTCTTTCATGTCAAAAGGCTTTTATAGAATTACAAAAACCGAATTTAATAAAAAATAATACTAATCTTACATTTTTTAAAGTCAAAAAACAAAAAACCTCAATTTCTAGCAAATCAGAAATTGAGGTTCTTACCTAAATTATTTGGAAATACTATTTTATAGATCCAATAATATCGTATTTGGTAATAATATGATGATGTCCGTTTTGCAAATCAACTAAAACTGCATCATTTTCTTTGGTAAAAAGTTTAGAAACTTCTTCAATTGGGGTTCCTAATTTCACAATTGGAAACGGCTTACCCATAACATCTTTAATTGGTTTTTCGGCAACATTCTTATCGGCAACATAACTTCTAAACAAATCTGTTTCATCAACAGACCCAACAAAACCGTTAATATCAACTACTGGAATTTGAGAGATTTTGTATTTTCTCATACGTTCAATGGCATGAGAAACCAATTCTTCAGTACGAACCACAATCAATTCTTTATCGATATGATCTTTTATTACATCTTCGGCTTTGGTAACGTTTTCTTCAAGAAATCCGCGTTCACGCATCCAGTCGTCATTAAACATTTTACCCACATATCGACTTCCTGAATCGTGAAAAAGAACCACTACAACATCATCGGGTTTAAAATGTTCTTTGAGCTGTAAAAGTCCTTTTATACAAGCTCCAGCAGAATTCCCAACAAAAATTGCCTCTTCTAAAGCTATTTTTCGGGTATAAACCGCAGCATCTTTATCAGTTACTTTTGTAAATCCGTCAATAAGTGAAAAATCTACGTTTTTAGGCAAAATATCTTCTCCAATTCCTTCTGTGATATACGAATAGATTTCGTTCTCGTCAAAAATCCCAGTTTCATGGTATTTTTTAAAAACAGAACCATAAGTATCAATTCCCCAGATTTTGATATTCGGATTTTTTTCTTTTAAGTATTTTCCAACTCCAGAAATTGTTCCACCTGTTCCAACTCCAACCACAAAGTGCGTGATTTTGCCTTCTGTCTGTTTCCAGATTTCAGGACCAGTCTGTTCGTAATGCGCCTGTGAGTTCGACATATTATCATACTGGTTCACATACCATGAATTTGGCGTTTCTTCTGCCAAACGTCTAGAAACAGAATAATACGAGCGCGGATCAGAAGGTTCTACATCTGTCGGACACACAACCACTTTTGCTCCGACTGCTCTAAGAATATCCATTTTTTCCTTAGATTGCTTATCCGAAATTACGCAGATCAGCTTATAGCCTTTTACAATTGCAACGAGAGCAAGCCCCATACCGGTGTTCCCAGACGTCCCTTCAATAATTGTCCCCCCTGGTTTTAGTCTTCCATCAGCTTCAGCGTCTTCAACCATTTTTACGGCCATCCTGTCTTTTACAGAATTTCCAGGATTAAAAGTTTCGACTTTTGCTAATACTAACGCATCAATTTCGGCAGTAACTTTGTTGAGTTTTACCAACGGAGTGTTGCCTATTGTTTCTAAAATATTTTTTGAAAAGTCCATTTTATTTAAATTATTAATTTGGTTTTAATGAATAAAAGCTTGGTACTATTGGAAGAAATTCCAAACCAGACCAAATCGAATTACGAAATCACGATATGGATAATTTGGTGAAGAAAAATAATTACTCTTAGAAAAAGCAGCGTTAAAATGCTCTGCTTTCAAATAAAATCTCGTCTGGCGAATTCTCGCATTTATAAAAAAGTCAAATGCGGCAAATCCTCCTATTTTCTTCTCCTGCTGTACAAAAAATTCTGCCACTACAGGATTATAGCCATCACCATAATATTTCGTGAAGTAATTGAAAGTGAAACCACTTTGCATGTAAAGTGCTTTTTTGAAAAAGTAACCTGAATAATACAATGTATTTCTGGTTACAAAATCAGGAACATTTAAAATAAGATCCGATTGATCTACTTTTTGATATAAAAGAGTATTATCTAGAGCAAATTTTCCAAATTTAAATTCTCTATTTGCTTTTATTTCTAAATAATTAATCACATTTCCATACTGAAAAGGTTTTACAATCTGAATCAAACTGTCTTTTTGAGACTGAGTGGCATCATCCTTAAAATATAAATGGTCTTTTAGAACTGTGTACTGAACTTGTGCATTAAGCCAAGGCGTCGTAATTTCGGCACTTAAGGAATTAATCTTTTCATTCTTGAAATTTTCTGACCAGTTGTACTCTACCCAACTGCTTTGGTATAAATTGTAATTGTTGTTTGGCAGTTTATTTATGTTACGATATCTGAAATCAAATTTAATTTTTTCATTCATGTCATATCTTAACTTGGCGTCTAAATCAGAAAGCGACTGATTTGTAATAGATCTTGAATACAAAAATCGTCCGTTCCATTTATTTTTTTGGTATTCATACTGCCCGCCGACATTGTTAATCTGCAAATACAAATTATCTGGAATGGTCTTATCAGTTCTAACAATAATACGATTGTACTCGTAATTAGATCTGTAGTCGTCTATAAAGAAATTAAATTTCCCGAGAAGCGAATTTTCATAAGTGGCTCCTACTTTATTATAAAGTTTTTCGAATTTCGTATGATCGTTAATTCCGCTAGTTACGTACGAATCCCCAAAACGCTGTATACGTAATGTATCTGCAGAAGAAATAACTGTTGGCTGTCTGTATTCGTAAACTTTATTTTCGTAATTAAGTTGATGAGTGATATACAAATTGTTGTTTGCATTTCGCGGATTGATTCGAAAAGCATGATCAATAAAAAATCGTCTCCCCTTTAAAAATGATTGCGCATCAGTCAAGAAAACCTGCAATCTCTGACGGTTCTTATAATCTTTATTATCACTTTCAAAATCTGATGGAGTCGTAATTCCTCCGTTTTCTTCATTCAAAACATCCTGATACGTGTAATGCGCATTTATGGCATATCTTCTATCGGTCGTTGCATAACTGGTTGTAAACCTAAAGTTTCCTGCACTTACCAGCTGATTGATATAATCTCCTTCAGACCTTAAACCTCTATAGGCAATTGAAAAATTAAGATTTTTTGAAATATTCAATGTCAAAAAAGAATCGACATTCTGTCCTTTATTTATAGTAGTATTGAAAAACAACTCAGTTAATGGAGTCGGCGCAGAATAATAACGAATCTGATCTGCTTCGATATAATTAAAGTGCTTTCCTTTAAAGCCAATTTCAGGATACGGCGAAAAACTGGTCAGACTATATTGCAGCGTATTGTATGGCTGGCCAATATTTGCAAAAGCCAAAAGCCCAAATTCATCCCTTCTTATGTGATTCTGTTTATAAGCACTTTTTATTGTCAATGACGTATCTGCATAAATAGTATCATGTTCGAGCGTAATAATCTTATATTGATCAATTTTTGCCACAATAGACTTTTTCTTTTTTACAGTATCTGTAATACTTGAATATTTTGTATTCATATCTAAATTATTTTTAGAGGTATTTTTCTCTTGCGAAAACAATAAAGATGGGATAACTAAAAGATATAGAAAAATGAATATTCTCATTTGATGGCTTTATATATAAATATTTTGATAAAATTTGTCAAGCAAAGGTAAAAGATAATCACGTATAAATAAAAATCTATATGTAAGTATTAACTTTTTTTTCGAAACCTATTTTTATATAATCAAAAAGTCCTCAATCATTCTGATTGAGGACTTTGAAAAAATATTAATCTGATATTTATTTATCCCATCCTGGATTTTGTCCTAAACCTGGGAATATGTTTAATTCAACTTGTGGAATCGGCCATAAAAATCTATAATCACTGCCAGGTATTGCGGCAACTCCTTTTGGTCCGCTATATGGTTTTCCGTCTAAAGTAAACAAACCAGCATTAGGAGTACCATTAGCAATTTTAGCTGGTATACCATCTATCGGCGCAATATCATCGCCCTGTAATCTGTGTATGTCAGACCATCTTCTTCCTTCAAAAATAAACTCAATTCTACGCTCTGCCAAAATTGCTTTTACCAAACTTGCAGGAGCAGCAAAACTACTGGCGGTGTAAGCTTGCGTTGACGGATTTGCTAAGGATCTGTTTCTCACTTTATTTAACAGACTTAAGGATTCTGTTGTATTTGGTGTCGCTAAACGTGCATAAGCCTCAGACATGTTTAACAAAACCTCTGCATATCTGATAACTGGAGCTGCATCAGAAAAATTGGTTACATCAGTATATTTATTAGTATATTTTCTACCATCAACGGTAAAAACAAGTTTGCCTTCTTCTCTTCTCTTATCATCAGTCAACCAATTTGGATCTTTCCAAATAATTGGACTTATGGTTACCAGAGTTCTTCCTTTTAAAATACTAGCCAAAGCTGCATTTGTGTTAGGATTAGCACTTGATGAATGCTGAATTGAAAAAATAGATTCACTATTCGTTAAATTATTCGCTAATATAAAAGGATCTCCAGGATTGGCTGTCAAGGAATAAACTCCATTTAATTTAGTTCCTTCTTCAATAACTTTTGCCCAGTCTCTTTTATGAAGATATACCCTTGTCTTAAATGCTATGGCTGCAGATTTAGATGCTTTTGCCGTACTTTTTGTAGTAATCAAATTTTCAGCATCTGTTAAATCTGCTAAAACTTTTGTATAACATTCTGCAACTGTATTTCTTGGTTTTGGAGTTTCTGAAGTAATTTCAGAAGCTGTATTTACACCAACTTCTCTATACGGAATCCCCGGATGTGATGCGCCATCTGTAAAATTATAAGGTCTTGCAAAATAAGTCAGCAATTCAAAATGCGTTATTGCTCTTAAAAACTTAGCTTGACCGATATAATCATTTGCTACAGATTGGTTAATAATTCCTTTAGCTAATGCCCCATTTACACCTTCTATCATTAAGTTACATCTGTTAATCAGCCTGTAACCATCAATCCAATAATAGACGTTATTAGCTGTATTGGCATCATAACTGCCCTCATAAGTATATTGGTAAAAAGCGGCTGTATTTATAACATCTTCTCCTCGACAATCACCTTGTTCAACAAAAGCTGCTCCCCAAACATAACCTCTACCTCCATTTGGTGTACCACTATTATAGGCTCCTATTGCTGCAGCATTGTAAACACCATTCATAGAAGCTGCAATTAAGGAAGGAGTTGAGAAAGCCTCAGCCTCAGAAATACTATTTATCGGGGTTAAATCCAATATTTTCTCTTCTGTACATGCATTCATCCCAAACACCATTACAGAAAGCAAAATTGTTTTTATTGTATTTTTCATATTTTTTGTATTATAAACTTACATTTATTCCCATCGACATTACCTTAGAACGCGGTGTACCATTAACGTCTACTCCTGCAGTTTCCATTTCTGGATTAACTCCCTTATATTTAGAAATCATCAAGAAGTTTTGAGCTTGAGTAAAAATCCTGAAACTGTCTACTCCAATTTTGTCTAATAATCCTTTTGGCAATGAGTATCCTAAACTGACATTATCAAGTGAAATGAAGTTTCCGTTTTCAACAAAACGAGAAGTTGCGTTACCATTTAGATTTGTCGTATTGTTACTGCCTGCATATAATCTAGGTGTCCAGCCGTCTCCTGGGTTATCTACACTCTGCCATCTTCCTAAAATCTCCGTGCTATTGTTATTGAAGTTTTGGTTCATTAACTCTCTTCGTGTTGCATTAAAGATTTTATTACCTCCACTGAATCTAACCATAAAACCAAAATCAACGTTTTTATATTTCATATTAGAGCTAAATGAACCAAAATATTTAGGAAGTGTATTTCCTAAAACTACCTTGTCTGCTGCTCCCAATGAAGATAATTTAGAAGCATCTGTTGGTTTCGCAGGATCAAAAACAGAATAAGATGTGCCCGGTAAATTTGCTTGAACTAAGCTTCCGTCAGCTTTATAATAAACTGGATTACCATTGGATTTATTAACTCCCCAATATTTATATCCATATAATGAATTAATCGATTCCCCTTCTCTAATAATAATATTTGGCGAGATGTTAACATTAGAATCACCAACGTATGAACCTCCAATCATGTCACCGCTTGGTAGAGAAGTAACTACGTTTTTAGAAAGTGTTAGATTAGAAGAAACATCCCATGAAAAGTTTTTCGTATTTATAGCTTTATATGTCAATGCAAATTCTAAACCTTCATTATACATATTTCCAACATTGCTGTTTATTATATTGTCTGGAACACCTAATGATGGAAGGACTGGTGCTTTTAAAACCAAACCGTCTATATCATTTTTATAATAATCAAAACCTAATGTTAAGCGATTATTGAATAATCCTAAATCAATTCCATAATCGATTTTTTTACTGGTCTCCCATTGCAACACACTATTCCCAAATTGCGAATAGCCTAGACCATTTAGAGTTCCATAAGGAGAACTAATCGTCAATCCTTTTGAAGGATATTCAATTCCTCCTAAAACATCAACATTTCCTACTTGAGAATAAGATGCTCTTAATTTTAAATCAGAAAGCGTACCGCTGATTCCCTCCATAAACTTTTCCTTCGTAACAGTCCATCCAGCAGAAACTCCTGGGAAATTATTCCATCTCACATCTGACTCGAACTGAGAGATACCGTCTCGTCTTAATGAAGCCTGAATAAAGTACTTTTCTTTATAATTATAATTGAATCTTCCTAAATAAGAAATAATCCCTTTTTCGCGAACCGAACCTCCAGAATCCTTAGTAGAATAAGAATTTGATACAAGATTTTTATTATAGAAATCACTCAACAAATCACTTCCTTGTCCCCAAAAATTCTGATATTTCTGTTTCTGATATTCTGAAACTAATGTTACTCCCAAATTGTGGTCTTCGGCAAATGTTTTCTTATAGTTTATTATATTCTGCCAGTTCCATCTTGTATATTCAGTATTATCATTGTATATAATTCCATTTCGCGAACGTCCATCACCATGAACCGGGTTCCAATAATACATTCCTCCTGTTATAGCATTATCTGCACTTACCTGCAACCTGTAGCTTAAGTCTGAAGTAATTTTAGCATTTGCAAAGACATTGGCTAATGTTCTATTTACCTTTGAATAATATTTGTTATTATTTAAAACATAAACAATATTAGTGATATTATCTCCTACAACTTCATTATTATCCCATTTCCCAACAGTGGTGTTGTCGCTTGAAAGATTATAACCTGTTGCATTATTTGCGTCATAAATCGGCACGTTTGGCTGTTGTCTTAGAGTATTGAAAACATTTCCAGAAAGTCCATTTGTATTGGTATTTAAACCGTTATATTCTGTTCTTGCAACACTCAAATTGGTACCAATACTAAGCCATTTATTTATTTCCTGATCGATATTGGCTCTGATAGAATATCTCTTCATCTCATTTGCTAAACTGATACCTTTTTGATCGGTAATTCCGAGAGACAAATAATATTTTGTTTTGTCTGTCCCTCCGCTTATCGCAAGATTATTAGTAATTTGGGGAGCACTTCTAAAAACTGCACTTTGCCAGTCTGTATTATAAGTAGTTCCTGCAGCCCATGGAGAAGCATTGATATTAGCTCTTTTCTCATTAGAAATCATTATAAAATCAGGAGTTTCTAATACATCATACTTTTTAAAAACTGATGCAATACCAAGAGTGCTTGAGAAATTAAGTTTCATAGTTCCTTTCTTACCGCTTTTGGTCGTAATCAAAATGACTCCATTTGCAGCTCTAGAACCATAAATAGCAGTTGCGGCACCATCTTTTAAAACCTCAAATGACTCTATATCTGCAGGATTTATATCTGCCAGACCATTAGTATTTGCAGCACCACCAATATCACCACTCACAATTGGCATTCCATCTACAACAATCAAAGGCTCAGTTAATCCGGAAATAGATGCGATTCCTCTAATTCTAATCTTAGGAGCTGATCCGATAATACCAGAATTGGTTAAAACCTGAACTCCGGTAGCTCTTCCCGCCAATGCTCCTTCAAAACTCGGAGTCACCAAATTTGCAATATCGCTTCCAGAAATTTTAGAAATCGAACCTGTTACTTCTCTTTTTTTCTGAACACCATAACCAACAACGACTACTTCATCCATTATTTGGGCTTCAGATTCTAAAACAACATTAATAGTGTTTGAAGCTCCAACGGTAACTTCTTTATTTGCCATCCCAACGTATGAGAAAACTAAAATATTACCTGTTTTTACTTTTAAAGAATAACTTCCGTCGAAATCAGTGTGTGTACTTGTTTTAGTTCCTCTAACAAGAACATTCACTCCCGGAATAGCTCCTGTCTTGTCAGTGACCTTACCAGTCACAGTTCGTTCCTGAGCAAAGGCGAACTGCATACCTAACATTAAAAGCAATGTTAAAATAAATGTAAATTTAAATCTCATGTGAAATTATTTTGAGTTAATAATCTGACAAAAATGAGTTATTTATCTTACATTTAAAACATAAAACTGTTAAATTTTAACCTTTTTCCTACATTAAAATTTAAAAAAAATAAAACAAAGATTACAAAAAAAGTTAAAGTTAAATATAAGTAAATAATAGTCAATGCTTTAATGTTATTTTAAAACTTGAAAAAAAAATCATTAAACTTAAATTTTAACATACTTCGACATCTTAACTTTGTAGCTCACTTACAAAATAATTGCCCGCTCGAGAAAATAAATAGATATTTGCCTTATCTAAAAAGAATAAAAAATGCTTCAACGTAATTATTCGGGATTTATATTAGAATCTGGCACAGACGAAGCCGGGAGAGGCTGTCTAGCTGGGCCTGTTACAGCTGCTGCCGTAATTTTGCCAGCTGACTTTGAAAATCAATTACTAAATGACAGTAAACAATTGTCTGAGAAAACGAGGTTTCTTTTAAAACCATTAATAGAAGAACAGGCTTTGACTTATGCAGTTACGCACCTTCACGCGGATGAGATTGATGAAATAAACATTTTAAATGCATCGATGAAAGGAATGCAGGAATGTGTTTTAAAACTGGCTCATACACCAGAATTTATTATTGTAGACGGTAATAGATCCTTAAACTCTAAACTGGGCATAAAAAATAATTTTGGCAAACAATTTACTTTAGATGAAATAGCACTTCTAAAATCGATTCCACATCAAAGCATCATAAAAGGAGATTCGAAATTTTTAAGTATTGCAGCCGCTTCTATATTGGCAAAAACATATAGGGACGAATTTATGGATAAAATTCATGAAGAGTTTCCAATGTACAATTGGAAACAAAATAAAGGCTATCCGACAAAAGAGCACCGCGAAGCCATTAAAAAATACGGAACAACCAAATATCACAGAATGAGCTTTAGATTGCTTCCTGAACAATTACAGCTTGACTTCTGCGAATAAATAATAATTTGAAATATTTAAGATTTAAAAACATCTAAAAAAAGTAAAAAGCCCTCAATCTTTTGATTGAGGGCTTTTCTATAAACATTTATTTTAAATCCTACCAGTCTGGGTTTTGACCTAAACCAGGATTAGTATTCATTTCTAATTGTGGTAATGGCCACAAGAATTTATAATCAGTAGATGGAATTGCAGCAAGAGCAGTAGTGACAACATAGCCGTTTCCTAATACAAACGCAGTTGCAGGAACAGTACCACTGGCAACTTTTGCAGGAATACCATGAGTAGCAACAGAAGCAATTGGATCATCTATTAATCTGTGGATATCAGTCCATCTACGTCCTTCTTGTAAAAACTCAATTCTTCTTTCTTTAAGAATTAAAGCTACTAAATCTGCATTTGTAACATAAGAAGCTGCAGTATAAGACTGAGTTGCAGGAGTAGCCAAAGATCGGTCTCTAACAGAGTTCAACAAAGTCAAAGCTGTTGCTGAATTTCCTAAACGAGCGTTAGCTTCAGCCATATTTAATACTACCTCAGCATATCTGATAACTGGAGCAGCATCTGATCTGTTAGTTACGTCAGTATATTTATTAGTATACTTAATACCTGAAGCAGTATAGATGAATTTTCCATCTTCTCTACGTTTATCATTAGTAAGCCATTGTGGATCTCTCCAAAGAATTGGACTGATACATACTAAAGCTCTGTCTTTTAAGATTGGAGCCAAAGCACCATTTACAGTAGGATTAGAAATACCTGAATGCTGGATAGAAAAGATAGATTCGCTATTGCTAGGCGCAGGTGTTGTAGTCCCTTGAAAAGGAGCATAAGGATCAACTGTTAAAGCAAAAGCACCATTTAATTTAGCTCCTTCAACCAATACATTTGGCCAATCTCTTTTTTGAAGATAAAGCCTTGTCTTGAACGCGATTGCAGCCCATTTAGAAGCTCTTCCTACAACTCTTGCAGAGAATGTAGCACTACTACCAGTAGTGATTAAGGTTTCAGCATCGTTTAAGTCTGCTAAAATTTTATCATAACATTCTGCAACTGTATTTCTTGGTTTTGCAGATTCTGAATTAATTTCTTCAAAAGTATTTACCCCAACTTCTCTGTAAGGAACACCTGGATGAGTAGCACCAGCAGTAAAGTGATATGGTCTTGCAAAATAAGTAAGAAGCTCTAAGTGTGTTATCGCTCTTAAAAATTTACACTGTCCGATATAGTTATCTCCGATTGCTTTAGTAATAATACCTTTTGCTACAGCATCATTAGTTCCCTCAATCATAAGGTTACATCTGTTGATTAATCTGTAACCGTCAACCCAGTAGTAAACGTTATTAGCTGTAGTTGGATCATAAGTAGTTTTATATGTCAACTCATAAAAAGTCTGCAAATTTACTACATCTTCTCCTCTAGTTTCACCTTGTTGAACGAAGGCAGCTCCCCATATATAACCTCTACCACCGTTTGGACTTGTTGGTATAGCGTTATATTGTCCTACTGCAGCAGCATTGTAAACACCATTCATATATGTTGCTATCAACGTTGGCGTTGTAAAAGCATCAGGACTTAGAATATTGTTGATTGGTTTTAAATCCACTATTTTTTCTTCTGTACATGCACTCATCCCGAGTACCGCTGCAGAAAGCAAAATTGTTTTTATTATATTTTTCATATGTCTTTATTATAAACTTACATTTAATCCTACAGATATTACTTTAGCACGTGGAGTACCATTGATATCTACTCCAGATGTTTCCATTTCAGGATTTAAACCTTTGTAGTCTGAAATTAACCAGATATTTTGTCCTTGAACAAATAATCTGAAACTATCAACACCGATTTTATCTAATAACATCTTAGGCAATGTATAACCTAAACTAATGTTATCAAGTGAGATAAAATCACCTTTTTCTACGAAACGTGTACTAGCACTTCCAGAAAGGTTAGTAAATGTATTTGAACTTGCATATAATTTTGGCGTCCATCCGTCTCCAGGATTGTCAACACTTTGCCATCTTCCTAAAATCTCAGTTCCGTTGTTGTTAAAGTTTTGGTTCATCAACTCTCTTCTTGTTGAGTTGAAGATTTTATTTCCTCCACTAAATCTGAACATAAATCCAAGATCAAAGTTTTTATATTTCATATTAGATGAGAACGATCCATAATATGTTGGCAATGTATTCCCTAAAATCGTCTTGTCAGAAGTTGATAAAGAAGATCTGCTAGCTGTATTCATCGCTGCACCTGGGTTAGCCTCATCATAAGTATAATACAATCCATCATTAATGTTTCCTTGTACTAAGCTTCCGTTTGCTTTGTAGTAAACTGGGTTACCATTTGCTTTGTTAACACCATAATATTTGAATCCGTATAAAGAATTGATTGATTCTCCTTCTTTAATAATAATATTTGGTGCAATGTTTGTATCTGTAGACGAACCTCCTACGATAGCTTGACCTTGGTATAAAGTTGTAACTTTATTTTTAGTAAGCGTTAAGTTAGAAGCAAGATCCCAAGAAAAGTTTGCATTATTGATTGCTTTAAAGCTAACTGCGAACTCATATCCTTGGTTATACATTTTACCAACATTCTGGTTAACTGTATTGTTAGGAATACCAATAGAAGGAGGAGTTGGAGCAGCAAGTACTAAGTTATCAATATTATTTTTGAAATAGTCAAATGCTAAAGTCAAACGATTGTTTAAGAATCCGAAATCTACACCAAAGTCAACTTTTGTAGAAGTTTCCCATTGTAATAGAGGATTTTGGAATTGATAGTAACCAATACCGTTTGAACTACCATATGGAGAACCAATTGTAAGATCTTTTGAAGGATAAGGAGCTGAGTTTAATACATCAACGTTACCAACTTCTGAATAAGAACCTCTTAATTTGAAATCAGAAACTACAGTGCTGATTCCTTCCATGAAACTTTCTTTAGAAACTGTCCAACCTGCAGAAACTCCAGGGAAGTTATGGTATCTAACATCTTTCTCAAACTGAGAAATTCCGTCACGTCTAAGAGAAGCTTGTACAAAATATTTCTCTTTAAAGTTGTATGTAAAACGTCCTAAGTAAGAAATAATTCCTTTTTCAGAAATACCTCCACCAGTATCTTTAGTATTAAAACTATTTGTAACTAAGTTTTCATCAAAGAAATCACTGATAATATCACTTCCTTGACCCCATAATAATTGGTCTCTAGATTTTTGATATTCCATAACTCCTGTTAGACCAAGATTGTGATCTTCAGCAAAAGTATGTTTGTAGTTTAAGATATTCTGCCAGTTCCATCTTAAAAGATTTCTGTTTTCTTGGTAAACAATACCGTTTGAAGTACGACCATCTCCATGTACTGGGTTCCAGTAATAGAAACCATCTGTAGATGCGTTATCAGCACTTACTTGTAATTTATAACTCAAATCAGAAGTAATTTTTGCATTTGCGTAAGCACTTGCAATAATTCTCGTTGTTTTTGATTTGTATTTATTATGATCAAGAGCGTAAATAATATTTGTAATATTATCTCCTGCTTCAGCTAAGTTATCCCATCTACCCACTGTTGCGTTGTTTGGAGAAAGGTTGTATCCTGTTGGATCTGCAGCATCATAAATCGGAATATTTGGAAGCTGTCTGATTGTATTAAATATGTTCCCAGAAAGACCACTAGCATTGCTATTCAATCCGTTATATTCCGTTCTGTTCAAAGCTACGTTAGTACCAACACTTAACCATTTGTTAATCTCTTGGTCAATGTTTGTTCTAATAGAATATTTTTTCATACTATTAGCTAAATTGATACCATCCATATCAGTAAGACCTAAAGATAAATAGTATTTAGTTTTATCAGAACCTCCACTAAAGTTAAGATTGTGCGTCATTTGAGGAGCATTTCTTAAAACCGCAGACTGCCAATCTGTATTAAAAGTAGTTCCTGCTGCCCATGGACTATAAGTAGTGTTCGTAGCAGTCGCCAAGTTTAATCTTTTCTCATTAGAAATAGTAATAAAATCAGGAGTTTGTAACAAATCGTATTTTTTAGCTGCACTAGCAACACCAAAAACACTTGAGTAAGAAACTTTTAAAGTACCTTTTTTACCACTTTTAGTAGTAATCAAGATTACCCCGTTTGCAGCTCTAGAACCATAAATAGCTGTTGCAGCACCATCTTTTAATACGTCAAAAGACTCGATGTCTTCTGGGTTAATATCAGCCAAACCATTTGTTGGCGAAACACCTCCAATATCACCAGAATAAATTGGAATACCATCTACTACAATTAATGGCTCTGTACTACCAGAAATAGATCCAATACCTCTAATTCTAATTTTTGGAGCAGCTCCAAGAAGACCAGTGTTTGTTAAAACCTGAACCCCAGTCGCTCTACCTGCTAAAACACCTTCAAAAGATGGAGTTACCAAGTTAGCAATGTCTTTTCCTGCGATTTTAGCAATAGACCCGGTAACTTCTTTTCTTTTCTGAACACCGTAACCTACTACTACCACCTCATTCATTAATTGAGCTTCAGACTCTAAAACCACATTAATAGAATTTGCAGTTCCAACAGTTACTTGTTTGTTTGACATACCAACGTATGAGAAAACTAAAACATCTCCTGTTTTTGCTTTAATAGAATAACTACCATCAAAATCCGAATGCGTAGTTGTTTTTGTTCCTTTAACCAGAACGTTCACACCTGGGATAGCACCTGTTTTATCAGATACCGTACCAGTTACAGTTCTCTCTTGAGCGAAAGAAAACTGCATAGATAACGCTATAAATAGCGTGAAAATCCATTTAAATTTTAATTTCATTTTAATTTATTTTGAATTAGTAGATGGCAAACATCTTAATTATTTCTTAAAATAACAAACATTTTCGAATATAAAAGTTGTAATTCTTTAATAACACTTTAACAGTTGATTATTAAATCATAATTTTTCAGACCAAAAAAAACATATTTCATAAAAATAAGACACTATTTCTATCATATCGCAATTTCATGCTTTAACAGGCTTCAAAGCGGTTTTTGAAGCAAATTGAGGAGAAAACAAAAAGTAGCTACTGATTTTAATAAAACCATAAAAAATATTTCTATTTTTGAATTATTCGCAAAATTTAAATGCTTTTAAAAAAGAAAAATGCTTTTAAAATTAATCTTAAACAAGAAAACGGAAAAATCTTCAAAAATTTATTAAAATTAGACAATAACGCCGTTTTTACTAGTATTTACCTACTAAAACCAAAGTACATCATCATAATTTTATACAGTATTTTATGAATAAAAAAATATTTAGAGCTAGTAAAAACGCCAGTTCAGCAAAAAAAATTAACCTAAACACAATAATTTTATAATTCAAACGTTACGAACTTTCTCAAAAATATCATTTTTACAGTTTTTTTGTATCAATAAATAGCAAAAAAAACCGGAAAAGTCATCTTAATAACTTTTCCGGCCTGATAACCTTATTTTTTTGCTGTTAAATAAAATCCGCTTCTAACAAACTTGAAAGATGCTTTAAGATTTTTTCTTTCACTTCAGACTCATCTACTTTTTCTACACCAAGTTCTACATTTAAAGAAGTAACTCCTTTTCCGCGGATGCCACACGGAATAATATTGTCAAAATATCCCAAATCAACATTTACATTCAATGCAAATCCGTGCATGGTTACCCAACGAGAAGCACGAACGCCCATCGCACATATTTTTCGTGCAAACGGAGTTCCGACATCAAGCCATACACCTGTTTCGCCCTCGCTTCTACCGCTTTTTAAGCCGTACTCTCCTAAAGTAAGAATAATTGACTCTTCGAGATAACGAAGATATTTGTGAATATCTGTAAAGAAATTTTCTAAATCCAAAATTGGATATCCTACAATTTGTCCTGGACCATGATAAGTTATATCTCCTCCTCGATTTATTTTATAGAATGAAGCTCCTTTTGCCTCTAGCTGTTTTTCATTTAAAAGAAGATTTTCAAAATCACCGCTTTTTCCTAAAGTATAAACATGGGGATGCTCAACAAACAAAAAATAGTTAGGCGTTTGAAGATCTAATTCTTCACGTCTATTTTTTATTTTAAGATCGACTATACCCGTAAAAAGTTCCTCCTGATAGTCCCAAGTCGATTTATAATCTTTCTTGCCTAAATCCTGAAGCTGAATTTTTTTATTCATTTTAATTATTTTTCGAACTCAACTTCAAAATTAAGTTTCTCTGGATTCTCCATATAATCCGTAAAAGAATATTGAATTGTAATTGATTTTCTATCGTCGCTAAACAAAGCATTAGGATTGGATACCTTTTTGATTTTTTTTGGAAAGTGGTACTTTATTATATAATTCGACGAAGCAAATATCATTTTTGACATATCTGCAGAATCTTTTGCTTTTTCTGCCAATTTCTGCTGATCTATGATTGCTTTACGGCTAAACTTTTTACCATCGTACTTATAACTCAGTTTACTGTTGTTACCTCCAAAACCAGCTCCTACGGGCGATGGAGCATTTCCTCCTTCTAATTTCTGAAGCGTGCTTGCCGACTGCAAAATATCCTGCAATTCGTTTACATTTTTAAAATCCATAGCCATGGTCATTAAAAACTCTTTCTTTTCGGAGCTCATTTTGGTTTTGATCGTAAAATTTTCAAGCTTTTTAAGTTCCTGTTGTGTCTCAGGAGACAATTTTGCAATACTGTCTTTCTTTTGTTCAAACATCTGCTTGAAGCTAAAAGTAGAATCTATGTCTTTTTTTGCATCGGCTCCCATCTGACTGCCAATTTGGTCACCAGCCATCTGCATTAACGAAGAACCATCGATATCTACAGAAAAATTCCCAGTTCCATTTTCGTTGATGGTAATATTTTCAGTAAAAGTACAGCTCGTTAATGTCGCTATTAAAAAACAAAAACTTAGTAATTTATATAATTTCATAAGAGTAAAATTTTTCATCAAAGATACAAAGACTATTGCAAAGAAACACCTTCTGGACTTTGGGTTAATTTTCGAATGTCACTTTAAAGCCTAGATCCATATCGGCCTCTTCTAAATCTTCTAACGGAATATCATATACAAAACTTTTTCTGTCGGGAGCTATTATCGCATTTTTTAATGAAACGGTTTTGATTTTTTTTGGAAAGTGATATTCCATAGAATATTTACATTCTTTCAACATTTCTGTCATTTTTCCAAAAAAAGGGTCTGGTTCATCTTTGTCTTTGCCTTTCTTTTTCGATTTAGGGGATCGATTTTTGTCATTTTTTGGCAAATCGGTTGTTTTTATAAAAACGTTTCCGTCATAGACAAAAGAAGTTTTTTCGGTTTCTTTTTTCGGCAATGCACTTAATGCTCCTAATTGTTTTTTATCCGTAAGCGCCAAAACCTCCATTGCTTTAGAAGGCGGCGCCATATTCTGAATACTATCTAAAGTAGGAAAATCAAAAGCCATATTATACTCAAACTGCTTTTTCTCTTCGTTTATTTTTAAATTGATTTTGAAACTCTCCAGAACTTTCAGCATTTCTCTATCTGCCAAAGGCAATTTTGCAATACTGTCTTTTGCTTTATTAAAAATATCCTTAAAGTTAAAAACTGTATCAACAACCTTTTTATGAGCAGTTGAATCTGTTTTTTTCATTCCCATTTTGTACAAACCTGCCATATCGAAGCCATAAAAAAAGCTTCCTGAGCCATCATCATTAATGACCATTTTTTCTTTAATAGTGCAGCTAGTAAGACAACATATAATAATAAGGTAGAAAAATAGATATTTCTTCATGCTTTTTAGATTTGGGTTACAGCGGCGAAGATAGTCTCTTTTGAAGATTATATTGCCCTATTCTAAAACAACTTCTAGATTTGTCATTTCAGGATTCTGCAGACAATCTGAAAGTTGAAATTCTAACGTCAACGATTTTCTGTCTGAACTTATAAGCGCATTCGAATCTGAAACCGATTTGATTTTCCTCGGAAAATGATACTGCAAAGCATACAGCTGAGTAAGTTTTGCTGCGCCGTATTTGGTTTTAAATTCCTTGCATTGCAGTTTTATTTTTTCTAGTTCAGTTGTGTTTATAACGAAAACCGAACGTTTAAAAATTTTCCCGTCAAAAGAATAGGCAATCCTGAAATAATGCTCTTCTGCTGTTAAAGCATAATTGTGCTGTATGTCTGAAGCATAATCTTCTGTTTTGTACAAATCCGGAATTTCTGAAACTTTGCTAAAGTCAAGTCTGAATGAAGTTCTAAATTCTTTCTCGAAAGAGCTTCTTTTTACATGCGTTTTTACATTCGCATATTTTTGAAACAACTGCTGTTCTTCTGGTTTATATTGTGAAAAATTTTCTTTGTACTTACTGATATAATCTTTAAAAACATAAGCAGTATCCTTAAAAACATTTTCTTTGGAATATTGTTCGCCAGCCAATTGCATATAACTATTTTCTTCCCGAAGCTGAACCACTTCTATACTGCCACTTCCATCCTCGTTAATAGTTATCCTTTCTGTAATCTGACAACTAATCAGCAAAACAAGAAGTAAAAAAGTCGATATATGTTTCATTTTTTGAAAAAAAATCTAAGTTCTTAAGCGACTAAGATACTACGTTTTTTAGTTGATTTCTTACAGGAATGTTTTTATGCTAAAATATCTTTTGAAAACATAACTTCTTTCCTAGCCCCGATAGAAGCGGTATCTCCCGATTTAGAAAAACAAGACTTTTTAGTCGTAGTTTTTGTTAATCGGGAATTTAGCGGATAGCGGGACAAAACGTTCTTGAAAAAACGGCAAATTTCTGCTGCAAAAAACCTTAACACTTTGACTTGAAACTTGAAACAAAAATTTTATCTTTGCACACTTAAAAAAATAGCACAAAATGGCATTATCAGAACAAGAAATCATTAGAAGAGAAAAACTTCAAAACTTACGCAATCTGGGAATCAATCCTTATCCGGCTAATCTTTTTCCTGTAAATCATACTTCGAAGCAGATAAAAGAAACTTTTGAGGAAGGTAAGAAGGTAATCGCTGCGGGGCGTTTGATGAGTGTTCGTGATCAGGGTAAAGCTTGTTTTGCTGAATTACAGGATAGCGAAGGACGTATTCAATTGTACGTGAATCGTGATGTTTTGTGTGAAGGCGATGATAAAACTTTATACAACCAGGTTTTTAAGAAATTGACCGATTTGGGCGATTTTATTGGTATTGAAGGAGAATTGTTTACGACTCAGGTTGGTGCGAAATGTATTCGTGTGAGCGGTTTTACTTTTTTGAGTAAAACTTTGCGTCCGCTTCCTTTGCCAAAAGTAGATGAAGACGGAAACATTCACGATGCTTTTAACGATGCTGAATTGCGTTATAGAATGCGTTATGTAGATTTAACGGTTAATCCGCAGGTTAAAGAAACTTTCATCAAACGTACTAAGTTATTTACTGCAATGCGTGGTTATTTTAACGACGCTGGATATCTTGAAGTTGATACTCCAGTTTTACAATCCATTCCTGGAGGAGCTTCGGCGAGACCATTTATTACGCATCATAACTCGCTTGATATTCCGCTTTACATGCGTATTGCGAATGAGTTGTATTTGAAAAGATTAATTGTTGGTGGATTTGAAGGTGTTTATGAGTTCTCCAGAAACTTCCGTAACGAAGGAATGGACAGAACGCATAATCCTGAATTTACTGCAATGGAAATATATGTAGCTTACAAAGACTACAACTGGATGATGGAATTTGCTGAAGGTTTATTGGAGCATTGTGCAATTGCTGTAAATGGAACTAGCGAAGTTACTTTTGGTGAACACCAAATTAACTTTAAAGCGCCTTATGCTCGTGTTACGATGACAGATTCTATCAAACATTTTACTGGTTTTGATATTTCAGGAAAATCAGAAGAAGAATTGTTTGAAGCTGCAAGAGGAATGGGAATTGAAGTGGATAAAACAATGGGTAAAGGAAAATTGATTGATGAGATTTTTGGAGCGAAATGCGAAGGAAATTATATTCAGCCAACTTTCATTACTGATTATCCTAAAGAAATGTCGCCACTTTGTAAAGAACACCGCGACAATCCAGATTTGACGGAACGTTTTGAATTAATGGTTTGCGGTAAAGAAATCGCAAATGCGTATTCTGAATTAAATGACCCGATTGATCAAAGAGAACGTTTTGAAGATCAAATGCGTTTGGCAGCAAAAGGTGATGATGAAGCAAACGGAATTATCGACGAAGATTTCTTAAGAGCACTTGAATATGGTATGCCTCCAACTTCTGGAATGGGAATTGGAATGGATCGTTTGATTATGTATTTAACGAATAATGCTTCTATTCAGGAAGTTTTATTGTTCCCACAAATGCGTCCGGAGAAAAAACAAACAGTTGAACTTTCTGATGAAGAGAAATTCATAGTTGATTTATTGAAAGGAAATGACAATAAAATGGATCTTCAGCAATTAAAAATTACTGCAAATTTGAGCGGTAAAAAATGGGATGCTTCTATGAAAAACTTATCGAAACATGGTTTAACTAAAGTTGTCGTTGACGGCGAATTTAAATTTGTGGAATTGGCAGAGTAAATTCCAATTCAGAAATTCCAAATTCCAAAATTGGATTTTTTATGATATAGCAACCCGACAGGTTTAAAAACTTGTCGGGTTTTGTTTTTGTCTCAGATTTCAAGTCATTCGGAAACGTCAAACCTGAAACCTGAAACAAATAAAACAAAAAATAATCTGGGCGTGCCACCAACCCAATAAAAGGGCAAACTCACCAATGCGCTTATACGCCCTTTTATTGGGTTGCTGTCGGGCTATCCGCGCTACTTCGGTAGCCAGCTCCTATCCCTCACGCACATGTACATCAAGAACGTTCATATTAATCAGATAATTTGGATGTTTTCTAAAAAATAAACCTAAATTTGACTTGTAAACCCCAATATCTGCGATAAAATATGAGAACACGCCTAACTTTAATCACACTATTATTTTTATCATTTATAAGCAATGCACAAACCAGTTTTCATAGGCAAATGCAATCTTCAAATGCCATGGTGAGACAGCAAAACCAAATGTTTTTACTACAGCAACAACAGCAGCGTAATATGACAAACATGATGCGTAGTATACAAACTACCGAAGAAAAACTGGCAAACGAAGAAAGAAAACTTCAAAAGCAAGAAAATAAAACCGCAGAAAAAGAAGCCGATTTAAAACTAAAACAAGAAGAATTAGCTGCGCTTGAAAACAGTTCAGCCAATAATACTGACGCTCAGAAAGAAATCGAAAAAGCTAAAAAGAAAATAGCAAAATCGGAAGAAAAAATAACCGATTCAAAAAAGGATATCGAAAAAACTTCAAACAAAATTCAGGATTTGAAGCAGAAACTGGAAGATGATAAAATCAAAAAAGAAGAGCTAGCTAAAAAACAAGAAGAAGAAAAAAGGCTAAAAGAAGAGGAAAAAGCCAGAAAAGAACAAGAAAAACAAGAAAAGAAAAAATAAAACTCCTCTTTAAACCTATAATAAAATGGTTGAAAAAAGCATTAAAGAAACTGCCTTCAAACTAACTTGCGAATTAGTAGAAAACATCAACACAGAAGATTTTGAAAAATTAAAGAACAATTTCGGGATCAATAGTGCTGTTTTAGAAGAAATCAAAGAAGAATTGTTCGACTATTTTGAAACTGAAAATCTACCAAAATTCAAAATTCTGGAAACTCATTTTGATATCTTTAAATATGATTCTACAGAAGGATTCGGCATCGAAGCAAAGATTTTTACTCTTGACAATAAAGAAACCGAAGTGACATTACACACCGAATTCTACAATAATAGCTTAAAATTTAAGTTAATTGAAGTAATGTAGCATTATTTTTTTCAACTCCAACATCCACAATGATTGACAAAATTCCCTGTGACATACACGGCTCAAAAGACATATCTTTTGCCTGCATACATTTAGCAACAGCCATAGATTCAAAAAATCAAATCGGTTTTTACTATTCAGAAGCAGAGGATGATCTTCCACAAATCGCTTGGTGTGGCTCTTGCGAACAATATCTTCTCGATAATGAAGAAGAATGGACAGAGACTTTTCAATCCTTGGCCGATTTCAAAATGTTATGTTCTGATTGTTTTGAAGAAGCAAAAAATAAAGAAACAGAAGTTCATCTCAGATAAAATTATTTTCATGAAAAAGATTATTCCTTTTTATATATTCGCCTTTTTTACTTGTTCAGTCTTCGCCCAAAGCAATGATATCTGGGTTTCTTTTCCAAATAAAGACACTACGCTTGTAGGTTTTAAAGACAAGAACGGCATCGTTAAAATTGAACCTAAATTTTCAGGTTTTATAACTGCGCAAAAATTCGAAAATATCATCGCTGTTTCTGAAGAAGAAAACGGCAAATGGAAAAGCTATTATTTGACCAAACAAGGAAAAGTTGTTGGACGAGACAGCTTATTCACTTTTGACAACAGTCCCGATTGTGAAAATGAAGGTTATATAAGATTTAGAGATTCCAAAACAGACAAAATGGGAATCTATAACGGTGAAGGGAAAATTGTAATTCCAGCAGCATATGATGTTGTATCAAAAGTTCATAACGGCTTGATTTCTGTCCTCAAAGGCGCTAAAAAGAAAAGAGATCCTCTGGGAGAACATTTTTTCTGGACCGGAGGAAAAGAACTTCTTATCGACCTCAATAACAAGGTTCTTGTCAACAACTTTAAAAGTGATAACAATTTAAATTTTTATTCGCTAGAAAAATCAAAAGAACCAAGCAAAGACAAAACAAGAGATAATTTTCTGGGAGTAGACGGTCAATATTATTCGTTTATTAACTACGAAAAAGAATTTACAAATTGGCTGCGAAACACTTTACTTACCGATTTATCCAAAGCCAATTTAGAAAAACATTCTTTTGAAAAAATCACGTATTGGAAAGAACCCGATGGTTGGTTAAATGTACCTAAATCGAAGTTTATAGAACAAAATTACCTCTATCTAAAATTAAAGCTTGAAGAATTAAAAAATCCAAAAACAGATTATTTTATAGCAACAGACGGACTGAATCAGTTTATTTTTGAATCGCCCGAATACGACATTTATTTCAACAATTGTCATGAATCTAAGGATTGGATCTATCCTGTTAAAAACATTGTAATCAACCCAAAAAACAAAGCTGATTTCAAACAAGATCATCTTCATTTTTTAAGAACCGAAAAAGGCTATAAACTTATATCTGTAGCCGGAGCAAAAGATAATCTTAAATAAATCGTTCCGGTTTAAAGTTTACCTTTGTAAAAAAGTGAACTATGAAGAATTTTATATTTTTAGGTCTTGCTATAATCTTCGAAATCATTGCGACTTCGGCATTAAAAAAGTCTGAGGAGTTTACCCGATTAATTCCAAGTATTATAACTGTGGTTGGTTATTGTGGTGCCTTTTATTTCTTAAGTTTTGCTATTAGAACTATTCCGGTTGGTTTTGCTTATGCTATTTGGTCTGGAGTTGGCATTGTCTTAATAACGATTATCGGTGCTGTTTTCTTTAAAGAAATTCCGGATCTGCCAGCTATTATTGGTCTCGCCTTAATTGCGATTGGAGTTATTGTGATTAATGTTTTTTCTAAGACTACTGCTCATTGATAGGTAATGCCACGAAGGCACTAAGACACAAAGTTTTAATTTTACTATCATGCCCATTATGTTTCGCTTAGCATTTCAATACTTCAAAAAAACCTTCGTGCCTTAGCGCCTTTGCGGCATAAAAAAACAAAGCAAGTTTCAGATTTTATTCCCGCACAAACCAATCGATCTTTGTCTTATAAAATGGAAAGAAGATGAACACACAGGAAACCATCAATTATAATCGTATTGCCGAAGCTATAGATTATATCAAAGCTAATTTTAAAGAGCAGCCGAATCTGGATGAAGTAGCAGAAAAAGTGCATTTAAGTCCGTTTCACTTTCAGCGGCTTTTCAGCGATTGGGCTGGAACAAGTCCGAAGAAATTTTTGCAATATACAAGTATCGAGCACGCCAAAAAACTGCTCAAAGAAAATCAGGCTACAATTTCTGAAACGGCTTTTGAAACTGGACTTTCCGGCACCAGTCGACTTCATGATTTATTTGTAAATATTGAAGGAATGACGCCAGCGGAATATAAAAATGGCGGAAAAAATCTGGAGATAAATTACAGTTTTGCCGAAAGTCCGTTTGGAAATATCGTTGTCGCATCTACTCCAAAAGGCGTTTGTTTTATGGCTTTCGCCGAAGATGAAATAACCGGATTTAGTGCATTAAAAGACAAATTCCCAAATGCTCAATTTTCTAAAAAATTGGATTTAGTACAACAAAATGCCTTATTTATTTTTCAGAACGATTGGAGCAAATTATCTGAAATTAAACTTCATTTAAAAGGAACCGATTTTCAATTGAAAGTCTGGGAAACCTTATTGAAGATCCCAATGGGACAACTTTCTACTTATGGCGCTGTGGCGCAGCAAATTCAAAAACCAAATGCATCGCGTGCAGTTGGAACAGCGATTGGAAGCAATCCTGTTGCATTCCTTATTCCTTGTCACCGTGTAATCCAGTCGTCAGGTGTTTTTGGCGGTTATATGTGGGGAAACACACGTAAAACAGCCATAATTGGCTGGGAAGGCGCACAGATAAATCTTTAATTTTTTTCGCCACAAATTACTCAAATTAGCACGAATTATTTTTATCAATCAAAAGCAAAATTTGTGTAATTCGAGTAATTCGTAGCAAAAAAAAATCTCAACCTAAAACTTTTTATGCAAAATATACAATCAAAAATTGCGTCCCAAAATTGGGAAAGCATCACCGAGTCTATGCACGAAAATGGATTCGCAATACTTCCTAATATTATCAATAATGAACAATGTGACGACTTAAAATTCGATTACGATAATCCACATCTTTACCGAAAAACAGTCGTAATGGAACGTTACAGATTTGGTTTGGGAGAATACAAATATTTCAATTATCCTCTTCCCGATTTAATTCAAAATATTCGTTCGTCAATCTATCCAAAACTGGCTCCAATTGCCAATGCATGGATGAAAGCATTAAATATAAATACTGTTTTTCCTGCTAACCATGAAGCATTATTAAAGCAATGTCACGATAACAATCAGCTTAAAGCGACGGTTTTAATTCTAAAATATGGAAAAAGCGGTTTCAATACTTTACATCAGGATTTGTATGGCGATGTTTATTTTCCGATTCAAATTGTACTTTTTCTAAACGAACCTGATGAGGATTTTACAGGAGGCGAATTTGTTTTGACACAACAAACTCCAAGAGCGCAATCGAAAGCAATTGTACTAAAACCTAAAAAGGGAGATCTTTTGGTTTTTACGACTAATTTCAGACCTGTAAAAGGAACAAAAGGCTATTATCGTGTCAATATGAAACATGGTGTGAGTGAAGTTCATTCGGGTGAGCGTTTTACATTGGGAGTTATATTTCATGATGCATTAAATTAAGGTACAAAGGTTCAGAGGGTCAAAGTTGCAAAGTTTTTTTGACTAAGTTTCCACAGTGTTTGTCATTTCTGACATAAAATGAGAAAAACCTTTGAACCTTTGTTTCTTTGCAACTTTGAACCTAAAGTAATGATTCAACATAACAAAATTTCAGATTCAGATCTTCGTATTAAAATTAAAAATGGCGAAATTTGTTTCGGTGGCAACCAAAAACTAAAAATCTACGGAACACTCAAATGTTCTTCTGGAAAAAGAATGAAACGCGAAAATCGGGTTTTCTTTTTATCCGAAAGTGAAGCCGAAGAAAATGGTTTTAGACCTTGCGGACATTGTATGAAAACCGAATATTTAAAATGGAAAAATGGACTTATTTAATCCTCAAACTGACGAAAACACCAATTTGCTTCCGAAAGATGGAACAGTAAATTATTACGGAAAATTGTTTTCGAGAGAAGAAGCTGATTTCTACCGTGATATTTTACTCAATACAATTGAATGGAAAAATGACGAAGCCATTATCTTCGGAAAACTAATTCTAACCAAACGAAAAGTTGCCTGGTACGGAAATCAGGAATTTGAATATACCTATTCGAACACTACCAAAAAAGCACTTCCGTGGACTCCTGAACTTTTAAAATTAAAAAAAATCATTGAAGAAAAAACCGGAGAAACTTTTAATTCTTGTCTGCTGAATTTATATCATACTGGCGAAGAAGGAATGGCATGGCACAGCGATGCCGAAAAAGACCTGAAAAAGAATGGAGCAATTGGATCGGTAAGTTTTGGTGCCGAACGTAAATTTGCTTTCAAACATAAAGAAACCAAAGAAACTGTACCTATGATTTTGGAACACGGAAGTTTATTAGTGATGAAAGATGAAACGCAAACATATTGGCTGCATCGTCTTCCGCCGACAAAAACTACTCAAAAACCAAGAGTAAATTTGACTTTTAGAACTATCGTTGAATAAAATATTAGCCATTAAGAGAATTAAGCTTTTAACCTAATGAGAATTAATCTCTTAATAATTAAAAACGTATTTTCTACCAACCTTGATTCAATCCATTTTTTAGGACCTCATCGTATTTTTCTTTATCAAAAGAATATAAATTCGGGGCTTTGTGCGCTACGTTGTTTTTCTTTTCATCCAGTTTAGTCAGAATGCCGATGTTGGTTATTTTTCTGAAAAAGTTTCTTCTGTCCAGCTTTTTATCCAAAATCGTTTCATACAATTTCTGAAATTCAGGAACTGTAAATTTCTCTGGCAATAAATTGTAGCCTACTGGCATCAAGTTTAATTCGGCTCTTAAAGTATCCAAGGCTTTATCGAGGATTTCTTTGTGGTCTAAAATAAGTTCGGGTACTTCTTTATGGTCAATCCATTTTACTGTTTCGGATTTATTGGTCGGATTTAGAACAATTTTCGAAAAATCAACCAACGCATAATAACCGATTGTAACAAAACGTTGAGTAAGCCACTTACTTCCTTCTTCTGAAATCTCCATACTTTTTAAGACTTCTTCTCCAAAATGATTATGGTTTCGCATTACTTTTCCAAAAACCGCAAATTGTCTTAAAAAAATACCTTCAACTCCAGTTCGGCTGTTCAGTACCGTTATTGCAGCGGTATCGATGTCTTGATCCAGAGGTACAAAACCTCCAGGAAGCGACCATTTTTGGGTATTTTCTACCTCAATCAGCAAAACTTTGAGCTGATTATCGTGAAAACCAAAAATCACGCAATCTATAGAAAGTCCGGGCTGATAATTTTGGCTGTTATCTAAAATATCTTTTAACATCTTTTTTTGGGGTAAATGCTTTTAGCTGCAATTTAAACATTTTATTGATGAAGCTTTATTTGCCAAGAAAAATGAGTTAAGTGTAGAAATCACAATTTTTCCTTAAAAGATAAAACTAATCAAAAAAATAAGTACATTGCGTCAATATAACACATTTGAATTATAAATTACTCAAACTTGGCCTTTTCTAAGAAAAAACATAATAAAGACTAAGAAATTTAATTCTGAAATTATGATTTCCAATTCATTAAAAAACATCAATCAAAAAATCACCAATAAAATCTGGACTTCTTTCGGGTTTGTTTCCAAAACGTATCTTCTTGAAGCTTCTTTAAAATACAGCGAAGAGCAGGAAAGAATTTTTAATGAAATGATTAATGAAACCGACGCAAAAGACAAAAAGGCAAAACGCGAGGCCTTAGACAAAGCTTTGTATGCTTCTTATAAAGGAATCGGAGCAATGGATTTTATTAGTACTGTCCTGAAATAATTGCATTAATTATTTTAGTTTATATAGGTGGCCTCACTAAAAAAGTGAGGCTTTTTTTGTTCTAAATTTTCACAAATTTATCAGACAAAATATAGCATTATTAGTTATTTTTGTTCTACTCAAGTAAGAATATACACCAGTAAAAATTATATTATTTATAAGCATGGACAATACTTTAGAATTAGAGCATTACAAAATTCAGAAACCTGAAAACTGGGCTCCAAACATTGACGACAATCAGCTGATTGAATCCATAAAAGAATCTGATTTCTCCAACAAACAAGTTGAGGAAGGAAGAGATTTCTGTTACCTTCTAGATAAAGTTTATTATACAAGTGATAACGAAAACAGCGAATATGCCTGCGTCGCTTATACACTTAACGAACCTTCGAATCTTGAAAGTGCTTCGGCAAGAGATGTCGTAGTCGAGGAAAACGAAACCTATATTATTCACAGAATAAGTGTTTTGAGAGAAGGTGTTCTAATCGATAAAATTGCAGATACCAAAATAAAAGTTTTAGACAGCGAAAATCAAAGCGAAGGCGGTATTTTAAGCAGCAACAAAAAAGTAAACATCACAATCAAAGATTTACGTCTTTATGATGTTTTAATTACCGAAGATTCGCGTGTAAAGGTATTTACAGATCGTGATTTTATGCGAAAAGAATTCCTGAAATATGTTTATGTAACGCCAAGTACTTACTGGGCTTACGGAAATTATAAATTCACTTTTATCAACGACCGTAAAGATCCTATTACTTACAAAAAAACGTTTTTTAGAGACGAAGAAGGAACTGTTTTAGAACCTGAAATTCAGCATTTACAAAAAGGTGAAAGATTTGTTATTGAAAAAGAAAACTACATCAACTTTTTTGATACCAACAGAGAGATTGCTCCTTTTATTGATTTTGCAACTGACAGCAGCTGGATTGATCTTGCCAATTATATCGCACCTTTTTATGAAGAAATCTATAGCAAAGCTTCTTTAAAAGAATTTGCTCCAAAACTTGTCGAGAAACTAGATGCTATCACTGATAAAGATGAACAGTTGCAATTTGCAATAGATTATGTGCAGAATCATGTTTACTATATTTTTAATGCTGATGAAATGAACGGCCACAAACCGCAGGAACCATCGGTAACTTATGAGAATAAACAAGGTGACTGCAAAGCGAAATCTGTTTTATTAAAAGTGGTTTTAGATTACATCAATGTTGATTCATCTGTGGTATTGGTTAATTTTAATACCGATCACTATATCAGGCATTATCTTCCGTCATTGCTGACTTTTAATCATGTTATTGTAAAAGTCAATTATAAAGGCGAAACTTATTTTATTGATGCAACAAGCAGAGATGAGTTTGGATTAATTGAAAATCGTGGTTTTATTTATTTTCTTCATTATCTGGAAGTAAAACAAAATCAGGGATTACAAATTAGAGAACCTTACAAATTTCCGTATTATGGCATTACTGAAAAAGTAGATTTCAGTGCAAAAAATAATTCTGGTCAATTAAAATTGGTTACGACTTACAAAGCAAATCGTGCCAATTATATGCGTAAATATTTCAAAAACACCAATAAAAGAGAGATTATCGACAGCTGGAATAATTTCTTATTTTATACTTTGAATTATTCAAGCGACAGAAATGGTACCGATATCAGAACTATTTTTAAAGATGCAGTTATTGAGGTTATCAGTGATGATAAAAAATTGAACGAATTTACGATTCAATACAACGCCACAATTGAAAATCCGTATTTTACAGATCCTGAAAAGAATCGTTTCTTAATGTATTTTGACCGAAATATGGTTAAAAACGCCGCTCGTGATTTTATGCATACTGATATTCCTTTCTGGCATAATTTCGATAACGAAAAATATGAAGTCAATTTATCTACTGATGAAAAAATAGATACTCAGGAAAAATACACTATTCAGGAAAGCAACATCAACAATCCTTATTTTGATTATACAAGCCGTAAAAAAGTTACCAAAAACAGCGCATCGATTTACATTGACTACAAACCATTGGTAAATCTTGAAATTCCTCAGAAAGATTTCGAAGAATTTAGAAATGACCATCACACGATTGCCGACAGTAATTTCGGAGTCGGAATTGACATTATCGAACAAGGATTATTGAATATGCTGAAATACAGCTTCAAGAAACGTTTGAAATAATAAAACCATAAAAAAAACGGGGCCTTTAAAGACCCCGTTTTTTGCTAATTTGCAAGTAATTCAAAATCTGATCTTAATTTGATATCCGCAGATGAAGAACCGATCATCAGTTCAAAATCTCCAGGTTCTGTTGTCCATTCAAGCTTATTGTTATAGAATGAAAGTTTTTCTTTGTCTATTGTAAATTCGATTGTTTTAGATTCTCCCACATTTAATTTCACTTTTTGGAAATCTCTTAATTCTAAAACCGGACGCACTACAGATCCAAATTTATCTTTAAGGTACAATTGCCCTACTTCTTCTCCGGCAACTTTTCCGATATTCGATAATTTAAATGAAACTTTAATGGTTTCGTTATTCTTCATTTTTGTCGAAGAAAGCTTCAAGTCAGAATAACCGAATTCTGTATAACTCAAACCATATCCAAACGGAAATTTAGGTGAATTTTTCAAATCGATATAAGCCGAAACATAATTGCTTTCTGTTTCAGTTTTTGCCGGTCTTCCTGTACTGAAGTGGTTGTAATAAATCGGAATCTGTCCTACTTCTCTAGGAAAAGTCATCGGCAGTTTCCCAGACGGATTATAATCGCCAAACAAAACATTCGCAATAGCATTTCCTGCCTCGGTTCCCAACCACCAAGTGTACACAACTGCCGGAGCATTATCTGCAATCCAGTTGAAAACAAGCGGTCTTCCTGCATTTATTAAAACTACAACCGGTTTTCCTGTTGCCTGAATTGCTTTTACCAAATCTTCCTGAACACCAGGCAAGTGAATATCGCTTCGGCTTTTTGCCTCGCCACTCATATTGTGTCTTTCACCAATACTTAAAATGACAACATCGGCTTGTTTAGCAATCGCAACAGCTTCTGCAAAACCATCTTTATTATCTCCTTCTACTTCACAGCCTTTCGCATAAAGTAATTTTGTGTTTTTGCCTACTTTGTTCAGCAAACCATCCCATTGCGAAACGACCCATTTGTCATAGTTTAACTCTGGAAGTTCTACAGCCCAGAAACCCATATTAGCTTTGTATTCTTTTACCATCGGGCCAATAAATGCAATAGTTTTAGTGTCTTTTGAAAGTGGCAAAGTCTGGTTTTCGTTTTTCAACAAAACAATACTTTTTTCAGCCATTTCTCTTGCAGCTTTTCTGTTTTCAGGATTTCCTAAAACTTTTTCTTCCCTTTTATCATCAGAATAGCGATACGGATTTTCAAACAATCCTAATTCAAATTTCTTGCGAAGAATGCGTCTTACGGCATCGTCAACTAAAGCAATAGAAACTCTTCCTTCTTTAATCAATTGCGCCAGATTATAACGGTATGCATTACTTTCCATATCCATATCGCTTCCGGCCGTAATCGCAGCATAAGCCGCTTCTTTTAGATCTTTAGAATAACCGTGCGCTACCATTTCGCCAATTGATCCCCAATCTGACACTACAAATCCTTGAAAGTTCCATTTCCCTTTTAAAATATCTCTTTGCAAATGAATATTTCCCGTTGCAGGAATCCCGTTTATATCATTAAATGAATTCATGAATGTCGCTGCACCCGCATCCAAAGCCGCTTTAAAAGGAGGCAAATAAGTTTCCCAAAGCATTCTTTCGCTCATATCAACAGAGTTGTAGTCTCTTCCGCCAACTCCCGCTCCATAAGCCGCAAAGTGTTTTACGCAGGCCATTACTGAATTTAAGTCGCCCAATTTATTTCCCTGAAAACCTTTTACTCTTGCATAGGCGATTTTAGAACCTAAATAAGTATCTTCTCCTGCGCCTTCCATTACACGTCCCCATCTTGGATCGCGACTGATGTCGACCATTGGTGCAAATGTCCAGTGAATACCGCTTGCAGAAGCTTCTTCGGCGGCAACTCTTGCTCCCTGTTCAATTGCTTGTAAATCCCAGCTTGCGGCTTCGGCCAAAGGAAGAGGAAAAGTAGTTTTATATCCGTGAATAACATCCTGACCAAATAACAACGGAATTTTTAAACGAGACTGCATCGCCAATTCCTGATATTGTCTGGTATATTTTGTTCCGATGATATTGAGCATCGAACCAACCAAACCCGCTTTGATTTCGGCTTGTTTGTTAGGATTTATTGTAATTGGCCCCGTCGCCTGATTGTCTCCAGTGTATTGGTTAAGCTGGCCAATTTTTTCCTCAATAGTCATTTTTTTCAACAGATCGTTTACTTTCTGATCTATTGTTTGCTGTTGTGCCGCCGCAAAAAGCGAAATCATCAGCAAGGCAAATGTGGTTACTTTTTTCATGAAGTTAGTTTTGTTTCCAAACGTAGGTCGCTACCGCTCCTGCATTTAGTGTGGTTGTGGTTTGTTGTTGATTGTATTTTATATTGAATGTTTCTGTCGAAGCTCCATCATTTTGTACGATCAAAACAATTTGTCCCTGTGGTGTTTTAAAAGCAACATTATGGAGATTTCCACTCACGTTACTTCCAATTCTCACAGAACCTTCTGGAACAAATTTAGAAGCATGTCCGATAATATAATATCCTACTTCTCTCTTAATATTCTGATTTTGATCAATCATTAATGCGCCTTTACAAGTTGTACAGCCGCCTGGCGTAAAAGGTTTGTAATACTCATCGTTTGCTAATCCCCACGAAAGTGCAATTTTGCTCCAATTTCGCATAGAGCCAATTACTACGTTCTTCACATTCCATTTCAAATCGTTTTCAAAACTACTTCCAGAGCCTGTATATTGTTCGGTAAAATACAAATCTTTATTTGGAAATTCATTATGAACGGTCGTTAAAGCACTAATATCTCCTTCATATAGATGAAAAGCCGAGCCCACCACAAAAGGATTTGCTTTTTTATCTCTTAGAATTGTCAGCGGATATTCTGGTTTGTTGCAGTTATGGTCGTAAACAATAATTTTTGTTTTGATTCCTGCTTTCGCGAAAGCGGGACCCAAATGATTTCCAATAAAATCTGCCTGTTGTTCTGCCAACATCAATAAACTTGGATTATTTCCCGGATGCAATGGCTCATTTTGAGGCGTTATTGCATCAATGGCAATTCCGTGCGATTTCATTGCTTGAATGTATTTTACAAAATACTGCGCATAAACTTCGTAATATTTCGGTTGTAAACTTCCTCCTTTAGAACTTCCGTTGTCTTTCATCCAAACTGGAGGCGACCACGGAGAACCCATTATCTTAATCTTTGGATTTATTTTTAAGATATCCTGTAAAACCGGAACCACATCGTTTAAATCTGGTCCTAGATTGAAATGTTCCAACATTAAATCAGTTTGCCCTTCTGGCATATCATCATACGAAAAAACTTTTTCATTCAAATCAGATGCTCCAATACTTATTCTAAGGTAACTCAAACCAATCGCATTCTCTTTTCTAGAGAATAATTCCTGTAACAGCGCTTCTTTTTTGGCTTTATCTAATTTCATGATTGCCTGAGCGCTTCCTCCTGTCAAAGAAAATCCAAAACCTTCTACAGTTTGGAATTTTTGAGAAGGATTTATCTCAATGGTTTGGTTTGAATTAGTTTCTGAACCAAAAACTAAATCATCTTGTTTTTTTAGTTTTGAAGTTTCATCTTTTGTTGTAATCCAAGATGCTACTTTTCCAGAATTAGATGTAACACTTTTTGAAGATCCGCATTTTAGCTGCACCACAATAAGTGGCAGCAAAAGCAAGATTTGAAGTTTTTTCTTGATGTTTTTCATTTAATCTATCTCTATTAAGACAGGCAAATGATCCGACGGATATTTTAAATCTTTAGAATCACTCAGCACTGCATGTTTTTGAATTGTGAGTCCGCTGTTTTTTGAAATAAAAATATAATCCAGTAATAATGTCACTGGTTTATTGTGCTCAAAATCGTTGAACGTTCCTGATGGCCCAAAAGGTTTTTCTTTAGAAACCTCTTTGGTGTCATCCATAACTTTTTTGATTTCAGCAATTTGAGCTGTTTCTGGTTCCGAGTTAAAATCGCCCATCAAAAACGCTGGATAATTTTTTGTGTTTAATGCTTCCATTCTTGAAAGCGCCAGCTGAACGCCTTTCACTCTTGCCACTTCGCCCATATGATCCAAATGCAAATTAAAAACATAGAATGTTTTTTTAGTTTTCAGATCTTTAAAAAGTCCGTAAGTACAAACTCTGTTACAAGCGGCATCCCAGCCTCTCGAAACTACGTTTGGTGTTTCTGAAAGCCAAAATGTATTAGAATCCAATAATTTAAATCGGTCTTTTTTGTAATAAATCGTACAGGCTTCTCCCGTTCCGTTTTCTTCTCGGCCTACTCCAAATTTGTTATAATCTGGCAAAGCCGATGCAATATCAAGTACTTGATTTGGCAATGCTTCTTGAATCCCAAAAATATCCGGACTGTAAAATCGTATTTGAGAAGTAAAATAGTCCTTTCGGTTTGGCCATGCATTTTCTCCGTCAGAAGCAACATCTAAACGAATATTATAGGTCATGATTTTTAAATTCTGACCAAAAAATGAAGTGCTTACCAAAAGCATCATTACCACTAAAACAATTGTATTTACCTTTTTCATCTTTAAAAAATTTTAATCCGTAAAGCTAGTGTTTCCAAAGGCTTGAAGAGAAAAACCTATTTAAAACTTATGTTAATTGTACGCTCCACAGTCCAATCATTTTTTCAACTAATGAAAAAAGAAACAGCAAAATGAGTATTACAAAGCCAAATTTGTCCATAAGTCGCTTTTTGATGTCATTGTTATTTTAAAAATTCTATATAATTGAGATTGAAGCCTCCTTTTTCAAAAACAACTTTAATTTTTTCCTGACCAACATTCAATTCAAAATCTGATAAAATAACAGTTTTCCATTTGTCATTTCCTCCTGTTGAAGGCAGTGTAATTGTATTAGATTTAGCTCCGTTTTGAGATTCTAAGTGAAGTTTTCCTTCCGATTTTTCACTTGAATAACGAATAGCAACTTTGTATTTCTGCTGTTTTTTAACCTGAACCGTAAATTGGAGCCATTCTCCGTCTTCGATAAAAGAAACTTGATATCCTTTTGATCCAGCATCTTTACAAGGAAGTATGTCGACGCCATCATTTCGCATTGTATTTCCTTTGTTCCATTCTTCAAATTTGTTGGTTTCTACTCTGTAATTCACACAATCTTTATCAGAGTAAGCGTAACCATTGGTTCCTAAATCATAATAAACTGCAGCAATTTTTCCAGGAACAAATTGTTTTTTATACGGTTTTGTATCATTGGTCTGCACTTGCCTGAACATGGCATCTATAACATCTGGCTTAATGGTAACATTTTCCATTTTGTAGTTTTCTGCCATTTTCATTAAAGTTTTTTTTGCAAATTCAGGAGATGGTTTTTGACCTCCCTCTTTCCAATATTTTAGCAAAACATCGTATTCTGGAATTTTGGTTACAGAAGTTACTCCAGCAATATTCTCGATTTTTTTCATCGGCCAAAAAGCCCAACCGATATTGTTGTTTTCTACTAAGGTCAACGCATCTTTAAACCATACATTTGAGTTTTCGCCGCTTTCTCCCAACCAAATCGGAACATTGTATTGCATTCGGTAATCCAGCATTTTCTGAATAGATTCTTTCGTATTGTAATTCCAATATTTGTGAAAACTCAACGCCATATTATCATCCCATAAAGGAAAAATTCCGTTGTAATTATTTCCCCAGCAGTTTCCTTCAATAAAAATTAAATGATTGTTATCGACTTCGCGAATAGCTTTGGTTACCGCAACCATCAAATCCCTCAAAGGCCCGTTTGAGTTTTCATCACAACCGTTTTTATTCGATCCTGTAAAATTCCAGTTAGGCTCGTTGATGATATCATAAGCGCCGATCCATTCTTTATCACGATAGCGGGCTGCCAGTTTTTTCCACAAGGCTATCATTTTTTTCTGATTTGCCTCACTCTGCCACAACGAAGGTTTTGTAGTATCATAATCCGAAATGGCTGCGTCATTCCCTTGTCCTCCAGGAGCTGCATGCAAATCTAAAATCAGGTATATTTTATTGGCTTCACACCATTTCAATAGATTATCAGTCATCGTGAAACCTTCTTCAATCCAAGTTATCTCACTGTTTTTTTCCTGTTCGATTGGCAGTGTATATAGATTATAATGCATTGGAAGACGGATTGAATTGAAACCCCATTTTGCCAAAGAGTCAATATCACGTTTTGTAATTCCGTTTGCTTTGTAAGCCGCATAAAATTCCTTGGTTCCCTTTTCTCCAATCACATCCTGAATTTTCTGCCTGATTTGATATTGCGGACTTGCAAAAGACTGTGTCTGCAACATATATCCTTCCTGTACCATCCATCCTCCTAGACCAAGACCTCTTAAAATGATGTTTTTTCCGTTTCCATCCACAATCTTTTGTCCGTCTCTATGCAGAAATCCTTGGCTGAAAACAGTAACAGATAGCAATAATTGAAGTATCGTTATTCTTTTTTTCATCACATATTTCTTTAATTATTTCCAAGTGTAAGTCCCAACTGATCCGCCTTCAAGAGAAGAGGTCACCCATTTACCATTAAATTTTATATTGAACATCTGAAGATCCGAGCTGTCATTCTCCACAATTAAAACCTTTGAACCAGAAGGCGTTATAAAAGCAGCATTCTGAAGATTCCCGCTTATATTGCTTCCGATTCTAACCGATCCAGCAGGAACGAATTTTGAAGCATGCGCTATAATATAATAAGCCACATTACGCTGAAAGTTTTCTGGAGACGTTATCGTTAAGGCGCCTTTACAGGTCGTACATCCGCCTGAAGTATTGGGGCCGAAAGAAGCATTATTGGCGAGATTCCATTCCAAAGCATTCTTACTGTAATTTCGCATAGAGCCAATGATTACATTTTTGAGATGCCACTTTAAATCGCCTCCAAAATCACCTGTAGAAGCAGTATACTGTTCTGTAAAATATATGTTTTTACTCGGATAAGCATTGTAAACATTGGTAAGTGCGTTTATGTCTCCAGCATATAAATGAAAAGCCGATCCGTCAACAAAAGGAAATGCTTCGGCATCTGCCAAAATTGCTTTAGGATAATTCGGATTATCGCAATTATGATCGTAGGTAATAATATTTGCGGTAATATTTGCGACTTTAAAAGCCGGTCCTAAATTCTTTTTTATAAACAAAGCCTGATCTGCTGCAGACATATACATACTCGGATTGTTTCCATCGTGCAAAGGTTCGTTCTGCGGGGTCACCGCGTCAATTGTAATTCCTTCGGCTTTCATCTGCTGAATGTATTTCACAAAATATTTAGCATAAACATCGTAGTATTGCTCTTGCAGTTTTCCTCCCACAAAACTGTTTTTATCTTTCATCCAAAGCGGTGCCGACCAAGGAGTTGCCAAAATCAGAATTTTTGGATTGATAGCCAAGATTTCTTTTAAAAGTGCAATTACTCCGTTTCTGTCTTTATCCAAACTAAATTTTGCAAGATCCAAATCTGTTTCACCAGTCGTAATATCATTATATGTAAAAGGCGCTGCATTTAAATCTGATGCTCCAATACTGATTCGAAGATAACTGACACCAATTGAGTTTTCGCCTGAACCAAATAATTCCTGCAAGAGAGCGCTCTTTTTTGCTGGTGTCAATTGGTTAATTACGTCAGCGCTTCCACCGGTTAATGTATATCCAAAACCATCTATTGTTTGGTATTTTTGGGCAGCATCGACCTCAATAGTATTGTAAATATTATAAGTTGTTCCAAATCCCAAAGTTCCTGCCTGTTTTGTCAACAATACGCTTTGATTCCCTTTAGTAAGCCAAAAGTCAACATCGTTGGTAACCGTCGGCGGATTTACCACTGGAGGTGTTACTGTTCCTGGATCAGTTGTATCTCCAGAAGAAGAGCATTTTACTTGCGTCAAAATTACTGTCACAAACAATATCGCTTTTATAGTATTACTAAGATTGAATTTCATTTTTTATAGTTTTTAGTTAATCATGCTTTAGCAGACAATTGTCTGTATTGCATGGGCAGGAATAGTTATAGTTTGTCTTAATGATTTATTTTCTAAAGAGTAAATGATTTGCGAGAACAAACAGCTTACTTGCATGAATATGAGGACTGATGCTAAAATTCTGGCTTTCATACTATCTTAAAATCAATCAATTAAAAGTAAAGAGAAGACTATTATGGATGATTCAACTAGCCTTCATCTCTACTTTACTACAAACATTAATAAACAAGTGTCTGAATTGCGTGAGGTGGAATCTTCACGACTGTTTTTTCTGCACCAATAATCAAATTATAAGTAAGTTCATTGGCGGATTGGTTCATTACAATTGTTGCCATTGTTCCGTCTGTGTTTAAGAATGAAGTACTCAAAAGCGCACTTCTGCTTACTGCTGTACTAATTCTGACAGCATTTAAACGAATGAATTTCGAGAAATGTCCTATGTAATAATAAGATGGAGTATAAATCAACTCTCCAGTTGAAGTATCTGCATGAATCGGTGCGAAACAAAAATTCCCTACATGATTAGGCCCACCGTTTTGATCCAGCAATATATTCCAATCTGTCCATCCTGCTGTTCCGTTGTTAAAATCATTGATCATCGAAATCCCGTAACGTTCTCCATTTGGCCAATATTGGTATTTGGTGGCATCAAATTTTTCTACGCAACCTTCTGTAAACATTAATCCTTTATCTGGATATGCTTCATTTACTTTGGCAACATTATCAAACATTGAAGCTCCGCCAGACCAGTTTTCATACCAATGAAATCCCATTCCCCAAACATATTTTGAAGCTTCGGGATCAGAATAAATCACATTTGCTCTGTAATTCATCAAATCACGATTATGATCCCAGACAATGATTTTTTTGCTTCCTAAATTTTCTTTTTTCAAAGTAGGTCCCAGAAAGTTTTTAATAAAATCTCTTTCTGCTTCGGCAGTATAAATACAAGATTCCCAAGTCTGTACTGCCATAGGTTCATTTTGGGTTGATGTACCCCAGATCGGAATGCCTTCTTTTTCGTAAGCCTTAATAAACTTTACATAAAAATTGGCCCAAGTTTGGTAATACTCCGGCAATAAAGTCCCTCCTTTCAGTACATTTTTATTGCTTTTCATAAAAGCGTTCGGCGACCACGGAGCAACATATGTTGTCAACTTTCCCCCGGCACTCTGGATTGCTTTTTTTATCAATGGAATACGGTATTGCCTGTCGTGGTCAATAGAAAAAGTTTTCAGATCTTTATCTCCCTCTTCGATATAAGAATAGCTTCCACTGCTAAAATCAGAACTCTGAATCGTTGTTCTTAGCAAAGAATAGCCAATACCTTTTTGTTTATCGTAATAAGCATTTAAAAACTCGTCTTGTTTTTCTTTCGAAAGTTTAGCAAAAATCTCGGCGCTTGCATCTGTTACAGCAGCGCCAATTCCCATGAAAGTTTGAAACTTTTTAGAAGGTTGCACAAAAACTGATGTTTCGGTTTCTAGTGGTTGTTTGGATGCAGAAAAAGTCAGATTATCTGTTGATGTAAGACGCAGATTGGTATTTTCTGCAGTGGTATAAACTGTAACTTTCTTGCCTTTGGCGGTAAATTCCTTCTTAGGTTTTGGCTGTTGTGCAAAAGCTGTTGCAGCAAACAAAAGACATAGAATTTTTAAAGTATTTTTTTTCATTCTTTTCCAATTATAAATTTAAAATTGAAGTTTAAACGGCATGTTCAAGGATTTAAAAAATAGCCCATATTCAAAATGATTACGGGCTATTTACAACCAAACTTAAACTTAACTTAACTCTTTATTTTCCTCTAAGTTCAACACTTTTTACACTGATTCCTCCTGG
This sequence comes from Flavobacterium procerum, assembly GCF_042431625.1. NCBI lineage: Bacteria > Pseudomonadati > Bacteroidota > Flavobacteriia > Flavobacteriales > Flavobacteriaceae > Flavobacterium > Flavobacterium procerum. The sequence continues at coordinate 141,918 of NZ_JBHLYW010000010.1, forward strand.
TGCTATTCCGCCTCCGCAACGAATCATCAGATAGATTTTACCTGTTGTGTCAAATTTCACAACATTGCTGACTGCATCTTTTTTCGCGTTTTTCACACAACCAATAGCTGATAATCTTCCTGAAAACTCCGTTTTACCGCATCCGTCCCAAGTGCTAAGTCCCATCACTTTTCCACCATCTCCGTAATCTCCAGAAACAGTAGCTGGATCAACCTTTCCTGCATAAACTTCAAACCACATATCACTAGAAGCTCCTCCAGAAACAGTCATGTCGATAGTGTATTCTTTATCTTTTATTACATCTACAGCCTGATAAATCCCCGCATGTCCGCCACTAATGGTTGCGCCTTTTGCACTGTAAGTCCAGTCTGCGCCTGCATTGTAAATCACTTTTTTCCAGTTTGCTTGATCTTCTGCTGTTACAAATGACCCGCCTTTTATAAGGTTTCCTTTTGCAGGATCAGAAGTTGCCACTGTTACTTGAGCAGTTGCAGTTCCCATTGCGCCACCCGCACCAATTGCTGTATGTGTAATTGTATAAGTTCCTGCATCTGGAAGCGAAATCGTTTCATTCATTTTTCCTGGATAGGCACCAGTACCTGTATCCCATTTTGATGAAATAACCCCTTTTGGTTGCGCAACCAAAAGATAAGTATTGATTGCTCCTGTTACTGGAGTTACAGTAAACGAAGCATCAACATTTGAAGCAATCAGCGGATTTCCGTTAACATCGTCATCACAACTTGTAAGTGTTCCTAATGCTAGAGCCAGCATTAGGAATACACTTCTTTTTAAATTTATATTCAGGTTCATTTTTTTGTGTTTTTGGTTACTTAATCTTCTTACTGATAATTAGGATTTTGCTTCAATTTTGTACCATTTAACTCTGTAAAAGGAATTGGAAAAATCTCATCTGTACCTGCATCAAAACCTCTGTCTGCTAATGCTGTTGCTGCGTCTCCCCATCTTACCAGGTCAAAGAATCTGTGTCCTTCTCCTGCTAATTCCATTCTACGCTCGTTTTTGATAGCGGCTAATGTTACAGGAATAGATGCCAGTCCAACTCTAGCTCTTACTGCATCTAACAACGCTTGTGCTCTGGCTCCAGACCCTAGGGCTTCTGCTTCCATTAAGTAAGTATCTGCAAGTCTGATTACATATGAATTTTGTTTATAGTTCAGCTCAGCAGCTCCTCCTCCTGTACGAACATCAGATTGTCTCGGAAGGTATTTGTTCAAGAAATAACCAGTATCTTGATAAGCTGGAATATAGTCTGCTTTACCTGCTGCTTTTAAGGCTTTCAAATCAAAAATAGTGGCTTCAAATCTCGGGTCATTTTTCATAGCATCATACAATTTCTGAGTTGCCACGTTAAACGCCCAGCCTGCAGGAAGATCTGGTGCATCAGAATTTGCTGATCTTACATAACCTCTAGGTCCAACCATAACGTTTAGAGAGTTTCCTTCGTCTTTACCTTGTCCCCAGAAACCCCACTCAGAATTACCAGCACTACTATGAGATACTTCTAATAAAGACTCTGCATTAAACTTATTTGTTGTTACCCACAAATCACTAAATTTATCCAAGAGTTTATTTCCATATTGGTTTGTTGTTCCTGGTGTACCATTTACTTGTGCCAAAACAGCTGCTGCTTCTGTCTTTTTGTTTTCAAATAAATATACTTTACCGAGAATTGCCTGAGCTGCTCCTTTGTTCAATCTTCCAGATTCTGTTTTCACATCTAACGTATTTGGCAAAGATGGAATAGCCTCTAATAAATCTTTTTCTATTTGTGCATAAATTACATCTGGCGTCACCTGTTCTGGATCGTAAATAGTCTGAGTAGTCAAAGGCACCAAAACCAATGGAATATTCTTAAACATTCTAACCAGATTAAAATAATAAAGTGCTCTTAATGCTTTTGCTTCTGCAGCAAATCTGGCTCTCACATTATCATTCATAGCTGCTGCAGGAAGTTTTGATATTAGCATATTTGCTCTTGAAACTCCTTGATAATGATCATTCCAATAACTACTTGGAATACTGATTGATGAAAGAGAATGAGTAGAAAAATTCTGGATTCCGTTTCCGTCTGTAGCACTTCCTCCGCCAGCATAAAAATCATCTGAACCAGCGTTTAGCATCGCTACTAAATTTTCGAAACCGCCCGTATTTTTTCTCAATGGATCATAAACTCCAATCAAAGCGGCATAACATTGCTGTTCGTTAGAAAAATAAGTACTTGAATCAAATTGCCCTTGCGGATTTATAGTAACAAAATCTTCAGAACAAGATGTTGTTAAGGCTCCCAATGCTAAGGCAAAGCATATATATTTAAATTTTATAGTTTTCATAATTCTTTAATTTTTAAAATTGAACGTTAGCTCCTAACAGAATAGTTCTTGCTTGCGGATAAACACCTTTATCTACACCGAAAACCTGACCTCCAATTTCTGGATCATAACCCGTGTATTTGGTAAAAGTGAATAAGTTTTCTCCAGTTAAGTAAAAACGAACTTTATCTGCACCAATTTTAGATGACAAACCAGTTGGCATTGTATATCCAAGAGTAACAACTTTCAAGCGTAAGTAGTTGCCATTTTCAAGATAGAAATCAGACATATTGCTGAAGTTTTTGTTTGGATCGCTGTTTGTCAATCTAGGATAATCGTTTGAAGTTCCTTCTCCTGTCCAACGCTCTAAAGCTTTTGTCTGATAGTTTGCTGTCAGCATATCAAGTCTTCTTAAACCTTGGAAAATTTTGCTTCCTGCTGCACCTTGAGTAAACGCCATGAAGTCAAAGTTTTTATAATCCAGGTTTATAGTAAAACCAAACGTATATTTAGGGATATTTGTCCCTAAGTATTGTTTATCAGCTTCTGTAATCGTACCGTCTCCATTAGTATCTGTCCAACGGAAATCTCCAGGTTTTGCATTTGGCTGAATTAAACCTCCAGAAGCATTTTTATATGCCGCAACTTCTGCTTCATTTTGAAAAATACCCGCTGTTTTATAACCATAGAATTCATTAAATGAATGTCCTACTTGTGTTCTTGTTACTTGTCCCATAGATTGGAAACTAGCATCTCCAGCAATAAAGTTTGTAGACGAACCTACGTAAGTAACTTCATTTTTTAAGTAGGCAAAATTGGCATTAACTCCTAAATTAAAATCACCAAGTTTTTTCTTGTACCCAAGTTCAACCTCAAATCCACTATTGTCCATATCGGCAATGTTTGCCGCAGGTGCATCAACAACTCCAACGTAACCAGGAATAACAACGTCTCTTAAGATTCCAGTAGTTCTCTTTTTGAAATAATCTAAAGTAAGCGTAAAGTCACTTAAAAGTCTAGCGTCAAGGCCAATAGTTGTCTGAGATGTCTCTTCCCATCCTAAATCAGCATTTGGCAAAGTAGAGTTTCCGTAACCTGTAGTAATTGTTCCTTCATTTCCGACAGAGTAATTGTATCCTCCAACTACTAAACCTCTATATTTGAAATCCCAAATATTATCATTCCCTACAACTCCGTAGCCACCACGTATTTTTAAAGTATTAACTACGTTGTTTTCTTTCCAGAAGCCTTCTTTCGAAACTACCCATCCTAGAGAAAATGAAGGAAAAACTCCAAATTTCTTATTTTCTCCAAATCGTGTCGAACCATCGCGACGAACAATTCCAGTAAATAGATATTTCTCTTTGTAATCGTAGTTGAGACGGAAAAATAAAGATGATAATTTATGTTCTATTTTATCACTTGCTCTACTAACCATATCATCTTGTGGAAGATTAAAATTCCAAGAAGCGTCTTTATAGCTTGTAATTGGCAAACCATAGAATGTAGTACCAATTGTTTTTCCAATATTTTCAACATAAGCACCTTGTCCCGCTAAAGCATTAATTGAGTGATTCCCAAATTTATTAGAATAAGTAAGAATGTTTTCTATATTCCAAGCAAATGCTTTTTCGTTATCCTGACTATAATTGTTTCTATCTACCTTCATATTCGGATTCAGGTAGAAAACAGGAGTAAACATCTCTTTGCCCCAATAAGCTAATTTACCTCCAAGTGTAGTTCTGAATTTTAAATGACTTGTAATATTTGCCTCCAAATAGGCATTTCCAACAAAATCATCAGACCAGTTAAAACCTCCTAATCTAGTTTGCATAAAAGCTAACGGATTTGTCATTTCTTGTTGCACCACAGGAGAAATTCCGTAAGGATTACCGTTGGCATCTCTAACAACATTTGCAAATGTGTAATAACCTTGAGAAGCCAGAACAGGATCTGTTTCTACTAATGGAGTAAGAGGATCTAAATTAATTACCGAGCTTAACACTCCTCCAAACTCATTATTAACATTTCCAAAATCTGTTGATTTTTGGTGTGTGTAGCCAAAAGTTTGTCCAAAAGTAAAGTAGTTCGAAAGTTTGTGTGTAGAATTCAGACGGAAGTTTTTCTTTGAATAATTTGAAATATCAGTCGCAACAATACCTTCCTGATCTTGAATTCCGAAAGAAGCATAAAAGGTAGATTTGTCGTTTCCTCCACTAATACTCAATTCGTGAGTATATCTAAAAGCTGAATCGTTAAAAACTGCATCTTGCCAGTCTGTACCTTTTCCATAAGATCCTGGATTTGCATATTTTATTGAACCTCCATCAGCCAAAGACTTTTCATTCATAATTGCTGCATATTGAGACGCATTCAATAGATCTAATCTTTTTGCTGGACCAGCAATTCCTGCGAAACCATTGTAGTTTACAGAAAGTTTTCCTGATTTTCCTTTTTTAGTCGTAACCAAGATAACCCCAGTTGCAGCACGAGTACCATAAATGGCTGCAGAAGCTGCATCTTTCAGAACCTCGATAGATTCAATGTCAGATTGATTAATAAAACCAATTGCGCCGGCATCAACTGCAATTCCATCAATCACCCATAAAGGATCATTTCCTCCTTCTCTAAAAGTAGTTATACCTCTAATACGAACTTTAGAAGCTGCACCAGGTTGTCCAGAAGTAGCTGCAACAGTAACACCAGCAACTCTACCTTGTAATGATTGCTCAACACGCCCGTTTGGCACTTTTTCAAGATCCGCAGCTTTTACACTTGAAATTGCTCCTGTAACAACTGATTTCTTTTGTGTACCATATCCCACAACTACAACCTCATTTAAAGATTGTGATTCAGGTTTTAATTGAATAGTAATTTTTGTTCTTCCATTTACAGCTTCATTTACTGTAGCATAACCGATAAAAGTAACAGTCAACGTTCCATTAGAAGGTACAGTAATCTGAAATTTACCATCAAAATCAGATGCAGTAGATTTATTTGTACCCTTTAATAAAACTGTAGCGCCCGGAACAGGCATCCCACTTTCATCATTTATCATTCCGCTTACTGTGACATCCTGAGCCACTGCGACAATCGAGAATAACAAAGACGAAATACAAAAAACAAGTAATTTTGTTAATTTCATTTTTCTAAAAATTTTGGTTAATTAATTAGTAATTTGATGCAATAATAATGTTAATTTTTTAGTATCGGCAATTAAAATTCACTACAAAAACACATCAAATTTAATTTTTACATATTACAAAAACACATCATTTTTTTCATAAAAAACTCATTAACAATTAGTTGAAATAAAATTTAACAATGTTATTGAAATGTTAATTGATTAAATAAACACTACAATGTTCTTTTATTGTGTATTTTTATTAAAAAAAGCACAAACTATAACGAAATAGTACCGACAAACAACTCATAAAACACTATGAATAAAAGAATTAAACCTAAAAGCAACCAAATGTTTTAAAATATCATGAATTTGAAAAAATCATATTTTTACATTACTTTTTTTACATTATTCTCAATTACTTTTTTTGGACAAGTAAAAAACACAGGCCTTCCAGATGTAAGAAATTACAAACGAAACGAATACAAAGGAGGAACACAAAACTGGAATATCGGACAAGACAGCAATGGAAATCTCTACTTTGCAAACAACAATGGCTTGTTACAATTTGATGGATCTTCTTGGCGTAAATATCCACTTCCAAATTTGACCTCGGTACGATGCTTAAAAATTGAACAATCGGGAAAGGTTTATGTTGGAGGTTACAACGAATTCGGTTATTTCGAACCTAACGAAAAAGGAATACTTTCTTATACATCTCTTTCAAAATATGTCGACAAGAACAAAATCAAAATCATCGATTTTATTTGGAAAATTCACTCTATAGACAATCAGATTGTTTTTCAGTCTTTTGCGCGAGCTTATATCTTCAAAAATGGAAAATTAACTATCCTAAAAGCGCCAAAACGTTTTCAGTTTTCTTTCACCGTAAACAATAAGCTTTACTTTCAGGATATCGAAAAAGGAATTTTAGAGTACCATAACGGAAAATTGTATGCGCTTCCAAATACAACTTCCCTAAACAATACCGAAATCTGGGGAATGTATGCTTTAGCTCCAAACAAAACCTTAATCATTACACTCGAAAAAGGCTTGTTTATTTATGAAAATAACACGATTAAGCCTTGGAATACTGATGCCAATACTTTTGTCAAAAAAAACAATTCGCTTGGAGGCGTAATCATAAATAACAAATTCATCGTCTTAAATTCAGTTCTAGACGGTATTATCATCTGTGATTTTAACGGAAAAATAATCCAGCATATCAATCGCAAAAAAGGCCTTCAAAACAACACTGTTCTAACTTCTTTTATTGACAATAAAAACAATCTCTGGCTTGGCTTAGACAACGGAATCGCCTATGTAAATGAGAACTCTCCTTTTACATATTTCGGTTTTAGCTACAACCTCAGTACTGTTTATGCTTCTGTCGTTTACCAAGGAAATCTCTATGTCGCTACCAATCAAGGTGTTTTTTACCACGCATGGAACAACAGTTTCAAAGAAGATGTTTTTAAACTTGTCGAAGGAACAACAGCACAGTCTTGGAATGTACAGATAATCGGAAACGAACTAGTTTGTTCTAACAACCGCGGAGCTTTGGTCATAAACGGAGGACATGTAACCCGAATTATAGATTCAAAAGGTTATTTTGGATTTAAGAAAATACCAAATCATCCGGATTATTTTATTGGCTCTAACTATGATGGTTTCGCTATTTTTCAAAAAACAGCAAATGGTCTGGTTTTTAAAAATCAAGTCGCAGGTTTTGACAAATCATCTAACAGTTTTGAACTTGACAATTCTTATTTTTGGCTTAAAAAAGACGAGTCTATTTATAAAATGGCATTAAGTGATGATTTGAGTCATTTTTCATCAATTAAAAAAATCGACCAGCTCACTTCGAAGTTTAGATCAATAGGAAGCCTGCAGAAAATTAGGGGCAGAATTTATTTTCAGACACATAATCATTTTTATAAATATTCTGAAGAACAGGATTTATTTTACGAAGACAAAAACCTGACTTCACTTTTCAAAAGTATTCCTATCATAAATGCGTTAAATGAAGATTCTCAATCGAATCTTTGGTATGCTTATGATGAATCTCTTGGGGTTTTAATGAAACGAAACAACAAATACATCAATATAGTTGCTCCTTTCTCGAGTCTTACCGGAAATCTAGTAAGCAATTATCTATCTGTAAATACTATCGATTCAAAAAACATTTTTATCGGATTAACAGATGGTCTTGCTCATTACGATTCGGCTGTACAAAACAACTTTGTTACAAAACCGAAAGCTTTTATTCGTAGTTTTTCTTTTCCGGGCGATACCATAATTTTAGGCAACAATCAAAAAAAGACTGAAAAAATCAGCATCAGATATGCAGCAAATCATGTGCGATTCACCTTTTCATCACCGACTTATGAAAATCTTGAAAATGTTGAGTTTTCCTATCAGTTAAAACCTTTTGACGATAAATGGAGCAACTGGTCGAACATTTCGATAAAAGAATACACCAACCTTCGAGAGGGAGATTACACAATGAATGTAAAGGTACGAAACAGCTACGGAATTCAATCTGACCCATCAACCTTATCTTTTACAGTTTCTCCCCCTTGGTATCGTCATTTTTTAGCTTTTATATGCTATTTCGTCTTGATAATCATCGCGATATACGTTGTTTCAAATCGCATTAAAATGAAAATCAGAAAAAACAAATATTACGAAACTATCGAACAAAGAAGATTGTATCTGGAAAAAGAATCGAAAATCAGACAGGAACAATATGATTTAGAAAAAGAAATCGAAAAACTAAAAAACGACAAGCTTCAGATCAAAATTCTAGCCAAAGACAAAGAACTGGTTAACAATTCACTTCAAGTCGTGAAAAAGAACAAAATCCTGAATGGAATCATCCATAAACTAAAAGAAATAGACGTCGAAGCTCTTGATGATTCTACTAAATTTCAGGTCAGCAAACTAAATAAAAGCATTGTAAAAGAAGTAAACACCGATAAAAGCTGGAAGGATTTAGAAAAACACATCAAAAATGTGCATTTTGAATTCTTGAAACGCTTAAAAGAAAAATATCCAACTATTTCGCCCCGTGAACTCGATTTATCGACTTATCTTCTTATGAATATGTCTACAAAAGAAATCGCAGAAATCATGAATATTTCAACTGGAGGTGTTGAACTAGCACGTTACAGACTTCGTAAAAAACTTGGTTTAAACAAAAAAGAAAACCTAATCGGATTTTTGATGAGTATCTAAAAAAAGTAAGCCATTCTAAAAATAGAATGGCTTTAGCTTTTAAGAAATATATTCTAATGTACGTTCCAGCGCCATACCACGCGACCCTTTAATCAGGATGGTATTGTCATGAAACTGCTGTGTTTTAATATAATCTGCAAAGGAGTCGAAGGTTTCAAAAAAGAATACTTGTTTGCTTTCGGTTTTATTTTCATAGAAAAATTTCCCAATTAAATAGCAAACCGAATTGGTCTGTTCTTTTAATGAATCTGCGATGATTTTATGTTCAACAGCACTTTCGTCGCCCAGCTCAAACATATCGCCCAGTATCATAATTTTATTTGAACTTCCTAATTGCAAAAAGTTAGTTATTGCAACTGCCATACTGCTTGGATTTGCGTTATAAGCATCAAGAATAATCTCATTTGATCCTTTTTTCATCATTTGAGATCTGTTATTGGCCGGAATATAATTTTCTATGGCACTTTTGATATCTTCTTGTACAACTTCAAAATACAAACCTATTGCGGTGGCTGCATTTATATTATTAGCATTATAAAGGCCAATTAGATGCGATTGTATACTAAAATCATTATAACTGATAGCCACAAATGGATCTGCCTGAATGTTTTGAATATTCAGATCTGCATCGTCATTATTCAACCCAAAAGTAAACGCTTTTATATCTTTTGATTTTTCAACCTGAACAGCATCATCAAGATTTACAAAAACTGTTTTGTCATTTGCTCTCAAAAAATGATACATCTCGCTTTTCCCTGCAATTACACCTTGTACGCCTCCAAAACCTTCAAGATGTGCTTTTCCAAAATTGGTTATGTAGCCAAAATCGGGTTGGGCTATATTGCACAAAAAATCAATCTCTTTTTGATGATTGGCTCCCATTTCTACAATTCCGATTTGGGTTTCTTTGGTAAAAGACAATAAAGTCAAGGGAACTCCAATATGATTGTTTAGATTGCCAACAGTTGCCTTTGTATTGTATTTTTTAGACAATACAGCATTTATAAGCTCTTTTGTTGTAGTCTTTCCATTACTTCCCGTTAGAGCAACAATTGGCAGAGCAAGATAAGAACGATGGAATTTTGCAAGTTCCTGAAGCGTTTCTAGACTGTTTTGAACCAAAACGGTTCTTTCGTCAATAAAATACTTTTCGTTATCTATAACAACAAACAAAGCTCCAAGATCTAAAGCATCTTTTGCAAAAGTATTAGCATCAAAATTCTCGCCTTTTATAGCAAAAAACATAGAATCTTTTTCAATTTTACGTGTATCGATTGAAAGCGATTTACATTGTAAAAACAGGTTATGAATGCCTTGAATATTCATTTTTATCTTTTTTGTTCATTTTATAAAATTAGAAAAAAAACAATAAAAAAATTCCAAATTCCGAACTGAATATTCAGTTTTGGAATTTGGAATTTTATATGTTTAGAATTCTAAATCTTAATTCCTTGGTGATTTTCTTCTTTCAGTTTTAGAACCTACTCTAGACATAGCACATCTAAATCCTAAGTAATCTGTTGCCATATCCTGAGGGAAGTATCTTCTTTGAGCAGGGTCTAACCAATAAGCTCTGTCTCTCCAAGATCCACCTTTGTAAACTCTTACGTTATCATCGATTAATGTAGTACGTTTACTAGAGTTGTCATATTTTCTAACCATTTGACCTAAACTATCAACAGTTACATTGTGCTTAGGAGAGTTATACATTGCTTGGTCAGCTTTTGCACCAGACTCAGAATCTCCAAAGTCAAAATATTTTGAAGATTGTTTATCACCATCTCTATAGTTGATGTTATCACTTGTACTGAAGTTTTGTCTCAAATACGTTTCATTTTCATCAACCGGAACCTGAGCAATTTCTCCTGGTAAGTTAGTCGCAACTTTTTTACCGTTACTTAAAGTTTTATATTGAATATTATCTTTATTGATAATTTCAAGTTTACCATCTTTACCAATTTTATTTTTAGCGTATTGATTTCCTCTGAAATAGTTGAAATCGTTAGCTTCGTTATCAATAATAGGTCTGTAAACATCGGCAACCCATTCTGCTACGTTACCAGCCATATCGTATAATCCGAAGTCGTTTGGAGCATAGCTTTTTACAGCATTAGTAATATCTGCACCATCATCAGACCAACCTGCAATTCCACCGTAGTCACCGTTTCCTTGTTTAAAGTTAGCCAATTGATCACCTCTATTTTTACGTTTTGAAGAACGTGTATAATCTCCAGACCAAGGATATTTCTTTTGTCCTTTATAGATATTGTATTCTCTTTGTCCAACATCAGCTGCAGCTGCATATTCCCATTCTGCTTCAGTAGGAAGTCTGTACTCAGGCAAAATAATACCTGAAGAACGTTGTGCATAAACATTTTTTTGTTCTTCACCATTTTTAAGCCTTCTTCCTGTTGGGCTTTTCTTCAATACTAATTCTTCATTACCACCATAAGTTGTAGATGGAGATGCAAGATAAGCTTCTGTATTAAATAAACTTTCAGCGCTTACGTCTTGTGTTTTAGCACCTTTTTTAACGTATCCGTTTTTCTCTAAAACTGCCTCATTTACACGGTCAGTTCTCCATTTGCTAAATTCAACAGCCTGAATCCAGTTTACACCAACTACTGGATAATTAGCATAAGACGGATGTCTTAAGTAGTTGTTTGTCATCGTTTCGTTGTATCCTAAACGATTTCTCCAAACAAGAGTATCAGGAGATGCTCCTTCGTAAATATTCTTGTAATTTTCTTCTGTTGGAGGGAAAACCTTTTTCAACCATTCTAGGTATTCTAAGTACATACCATTAGTAACTTCGGTTTCATCCATATAGAATGATTGAACGTGCTGTTGAGTCGGAGTGTTATTCCAATCGTGCATAACATCGTCCTGTACTTTACCCATTGTAAATGTACCTCCTTCAACAAAAACCAAACCAGGGCCAGCCTGTTGTTTTTTACCTGCATTTCTAGCAGCAGTTCCATTCTGACTGTCTACATCCCAACCAGTCGCTCGTGAAGCGTGAGAGGAACTCGATTTTTTGCTACAACTAGCCGTGCCCAACATCAATACTACTGACATCATTAACTGCAAGACTACAATTTTGTTTACTTTCATACTCATTCTTAGGTGATAAATTTAGGTGCTGCAATATAATAATTAACATTTAATTAGCAACATCTGTTCTAATAATTTTATTTAGCTGTTTTTTACCAGAAAATAACCTATAGTTACGAACGCAAAAATATACTTTTTATTATTTACTATAACATGAAATAATATATTTTTACTAATCAAAATAATTTTAAATTAATCCCGTTTTTCTGAACTATGAAACAAGCTCTATTTGTGTACCTTTTCCTCTTCCCTATCTTGTCGTTTTCCCAGATAAATGGGAGCTTCACAATAGATTGGAAAGCAAAAAAAGAGATGAGTTTTGGCGATTACAAAACGATTATTCCTTATTTCACAGGCAACGGTTTTCGATACGATTTTACCAAAAAGAGTATCTCCCTCATGCTTAATCTGAGTCAATCGAACGCTGCAAACGGCGGATCAGTGCAAATTTCTAATGTATTATACGAAACTGTTTCGGTTGCAGATTTGGGAGATTTAAACCTTAACAACATCCCCGAAAAACCAAACGAAACGCTAAAAAGCGTTCTGTCTCGAGAAAACAGGCAACTTTTTTTACTACTTTCTCCTATTATAAAAGAAGGAAACAGCTTTAAAAGAATCAAGTCATTTTCATATCAGATTAGTGCTTCTTCAGCAAGAAGCGCTACCGCTTCTACTTTTCAAAAAACAGCTGCGGTTTACAACTCCGTTCTTGCTTCGGGAGATTGGTATCGTTTTTATGTTGAAAAATCGGGAGTGTATAGGATTTCGAGATCTTTTTTACAAAGTCTTGGCTTTGACCCTACCAAAACCGACCCTAGAAGAATCAAAATCTACGGAAACGGCGGACGAATGCTACCGCTGGCCAACAACACTTATTACCCAGAGGACCTTACCGAAAACGCTATTCAAGTTATAGGAGAAAACGACGGCACATTTAACAATGAAGACTACATCCTTTTCTACGCCGAAGGAGCTGAAAACTGGAGTACTGAAAGCCAGACAAACCTTAATTTATACGACACAAAATCGTATTATTACATCACTACAGCTGGTGGTGACGGAAAAAGGATAGGAAACCTCACACAGCCTTCTGCCAATGCTTCTTTAGAGCTGAACACGTTTGATGACTATCAATTTCATGAAATTGACCAAACGAATATCGGGCATTTAGGAAGACAATGGCTAGGAGAATCTTTTGAAATCAATCAAGAACAGGAATTTTCATTTAGTTTTCCGAATATCGAAACATCAGTCCCTGTAAAAATTGAACTTAATGCGGCCTCTGCCGCTTACACTCCTACTTCTTTTTTAGTAAGCGCAAACGGGCAAAACATCGGAACCATCAATTTCAATTCGTTAACTACCAATTCTGAAATAAAATATTACAACGGAAAATTATCTTCTGGGACTACTTTTACAGGATCTGAAACTGTAAAAATAAAATTAACATACAATAATAATGGTGTTCCTGGCTCAAAAGGCTATCTGGATTATATAAATCTTACTGCAAAAAGAAAGCTTCTAGGAACAGGAAAACAATTCAGGTTTCAGTATGATGCCGCAGGCTCCTCTACCGGAATCGCAAATTACACTATCGGAAATGCAACTTCCATTTCGCAAGTTTGGGATGTTACAGACCTATATAATATAATACGTATAGAAAATGCCAATCAAAGTTCTTTTAGTTTTAAGGCAACTTTAGGAGAAGTGCGAAAATATATAGCTATAGACCCTGCCGATTATTATACTCCTTTAAAAGATAATCAACCTAAAATTGCAAATCAGAATCTAAAAGGGACTCTTTTAAGAAACTCTCAAAACAGTTTTCAGGATCTCGATTATGCCATTATCACTCCTAAATCGTTAGCTTCTCAAGCAGAAAGGCTAGCGGCTTTTCATCGCAATTATTCAAACTTAACTGTAAAAGTCATTACACTCGAAAATATTTATCAGGAATTCTCTTCTGGCAAACAGGATATTGCCGCCATTAGGAACTGCATTAGATATCTTTATCAAAATGCCTCTTCTAACGAAAAGAGAATAAAATACATAAATCTTTTTGGAGACGCTTCTTACGACTACAAAGACAGAATCTCAAATAACACCAATATTGTACCAATTTATCATGCTTTAAATAGCACCAGCACTGGAGAATCTTCTTTTGCATCTGATGATTTTTACGGACTGATGGATGCCGACGAAGGAAATGTAACTTCATTTTTTGGAGGAATTGATATTGCCGTAGGACGAATGCTGGTTTCAGACAACTCACAGGCAGCAGAAATGGTTAATAAAGTCTTAGAATATCACGATTCCAAATCATATGGAAACTGGAGAAATAATTTTGTTTTGATAAGCGATGATTCTGATCAGGCATCAGACGCGTCACTGCAGTCAAGACAAAATAATCTGGCAGATGTCATTGCAACCGAAAAACCTTTTTTTAATATCGACAAAATATTTCTTGATTCCTATACTCAAGAAGCTTCTGCCGGAGGATCACGTTACCCAAAAGCCAGAACCGATTTTTTTGATGCTTTTGAGAAAGGCGCTTTAGTATTTAATTATTTAGGACATGGTGGCGAAGACGGTCTTGCAAGTGAAAGGATTTGGGAAAAATCCGATGGACAAAATCTAAACAATCAATACAAATATCCTTTATTCATAACTATAACTTGTGAATTTTCGCGATTTGACGACCCAACGCGACCGACCGCAGGGGAATATACATTTTGGAATCCAAAAGGCGGCGCCATTTCAATGTTAACCACCATTCGATCTATTGGACAATTTAATGCTGAAAACTTCAATGACAATTTAAGCAGAAACCTTTTATCTTACGGCTCAAATCAGTACACCTCTATAGCGGAGGCGCTTCGAATTTCGAAAAATGAAACCCCAAGTTCTGCCAGCAATGTCGTTTTTTATATCGGCGATCCAGCTTTAATGCTTGCCATTCCGAAACCGAGAATCAATCTTACCAAAGTAAATGACATTGACGTTTCTCAAACTATTCCAGATTTTAAATCTTTAGCAAAAATGAAAATCTCAGGTGAGATTACAGATGAAAACAATACGCTTTTGAGCAATTATAACGGAGAACTCGCGGCGGCTATTTTCGATAAGATGATTACAACCTCTACCTTAAACAACGACGGCAACAGTCCCGTTATGCAGTTTAAAACATTAGGCGAAACTATTTTTAGAGGAAACGCTTCTGTAACCAATGGCCAGTTTGAGTTTAGCTTTGTTGTTCCAAGAGACATCAGAATCCCTTTAGACAATGGAAGAATCAGTTTTTATTCCAAGAAAAATGAAACTCTAGAAAATCAGTCCGGTCACAATACCAGTATAAAAATTGGAGGAATTAACGAAAATGCACCTCAGGACAATATAAGTCCGAAAGTTAAGTTATATATGAATGATGAAACTTTTGTGTCTGGAGGAATCACCAATGAATCACCATTTCTTTTGGCTTTCCTTGAAGATGAAAACGGAATAAATACAGCAAGTGGCATCGGACATGATATAGTTGCAATTTTAGATGGAGATGTGAGCAACCCTTATATTTTAAATGATTATTATCAAACAAAACTAGACGATTACACCAACGGAAATTTACGTTTTCCGTTGCGCGATCTGGCACCAGGACTGCATACCATAAGTTTTACAGCCTGGGATGTTTACAATAATCCGGTTACAAGCGAGATTCAGTTTACGGTTGTCGGAGACGAATCTTTAACATTGTCGCATGTTCTTAATTATCCAAATCCTTTTTCGACTTATACAGAATTCTGGTTTTCCCATAACAGACCGTACGAACCGCTGGATGTACAAGTTCAGGTAATGACGATTACCGGAAAAGTAGTCTGGACGAAAAACCAAACAGTTACGACTGAAGGTTTTTTATCGAGAGAAATTACATGGGATGGAAGGGATGATTTTGGCGACAGAATCGGAAAAGGAGTTTATATTTATAAACTTACCGTTAAATCGAATTTAACAAATAAAAAAGCAGAAAAATACGAAAAGCTTGTCATTTTATAATAATCTATATATTTGCATCACCAATACATTAGTCCAAATAAATGAGAAAAATATCACTTTTACTAATTTGCTTCTTTACAGTTTATATTTTAAAAGCCCAAGAATCGCGGCCTATTACAACAGGAGTCCCTTTCCTACTAGTCGCTGCAGATGCTAGAGCTGCTGGTCTCGCCGATCAGGGTGTCGCTACTTCATCAGATGCTTTTTCACAACAGTGGAATCCCGCTAAATATGCATTTGCAGAAGATGCACAAGGCTTGTCTATAAGCTACACTCCTTATTTAACAGATTTAGCAACAGACATTTCACTTGGTCAGCTAACTTATTACAACAAAATCAATGACCGAAGCGCGTTCGCAGGAAGCTTCCGCTATTTTGGTTTTGGAGGAATTGAGCTGAGACAGACAGGCGATCCGAACGAACCCGTAAGAGAAGTAAATCCTAATGAATTTGCCCTAGACGGTTCTTATTCATTAAAACTAAGCGAAACTTTCTCAATGGCTGTTGCCGCAAGATTTATCAATTCAAATTTAAAAGTAGCTTCAGAAGATGTAGATGCAAAAGCAGCTCGTTCTTTTGCTGTAGATGTTGCTGCTTTTTACCAGTCTGAAGAAATTGCTTACAGCGATTTTAACGGAAGATGGAGAGCGGGTGTCAACCTTCAGAATTTAGGCCCTAAAATAAGTTACGACAACGACGACATAAGTTCAAACTTTTTACCAGCCAATTTAAGACTTGGAGGTGGTTTTGAATTCATTTTAGATGATTTCAACAAGGTCAGCGTAAGTGCCGAACTGACCAAGCTTTTGGTTCCAACGCCTCCCGGAATCGGAACTGCGGTAGACGGAAATGGTGACGGAGATTTTGATGACCCAGAAGACATTACTGTACAGCAAGCTACAGATGCAAACTATAAAAAATACAATGATACAGGATGGGTTTCGGGAATTTTTAAATCGTTTGGAGACGCTCCTGGCGGCTTCAAAGAAGAAATGAAAGAAATCACATATAGCGTAGCAGGAGAATATATGTATCAGGACTCTTTTGCAATGAGACTTGGATATTATCATGAAAGCCCTGAAAAAGGAGCAAAACAATTTTTCTCACTAGGAGCAGGATTCAAATACAACATTATTAAGGTAGATGTTTCTTATCTATTCTCTGCTTCTAAAGTTAAAAATCCGTTAGAAAATACGCTTCGTTTCTCTTTAACGTTTAACTTTGGAGACAAATACGAAACTTATTAAAAAATTAATTAATTTAAGAATATACAATCCAAATTTCTGCTTGTCAGGAATTTGGATTTTTTTTCCGATAAAAAGAAATGAAAGAAATAAACATAAACTCCTCATTTACAATATTTGAAAATTTACAAGAACTTCCTCAAGACATACAGGAGTTAATGAATCAGGCAGTTGAGATTAGAAAGAAAGCCTATGCGCCTTACTCAAAATTCAGAGTTGGCGCAGCTATATTGCTGGATAACGGAAAAGTAGTTTTAGGTTCCAATCAAGAAAACGCGGCTTATCCTTCCGGATTATGCGCAGAACGCACTGCAATCTTTTATGCTGGAAGTATGTATCCAGAAGCGAAAATCTTAAAAATGGCCATTACAGCTGCCTCAGACAATAACCAGACACAGGCACCAATTCCGCCATGTGGTTCCTGCAGACAGTCAATTGCAGAATACGAAATAAAGCAGGAAACTTCTATAGAAATCTATTTCATGGGCGAAATTGGCGAAGTTTACAAATCGGCATCCCTCAAAAATTTGCTTCCATTAATGTTTGATAAAAAGTTCTTGTAAAAAAAAGCCAAAAAACAGCTTTTAAATTTTAGTTCTTAAATCTAATGTCTTATTTTTGCATCCCGACCTTTCGGGCGCAAATTTGTGGGAGGAAACTATTTTGCGTTACAGGCACAATAATCGATAACACAAACAACTTTAGCAAAAGAAAGAATTCAGATGAAAGAAGTTACAAAAGAGGTATATTTAAAGTGGTATGAAGACATGCTACTTTGGAGAAAGTTTGAAGACAAACTTGCAGCATTATACATTCAACAAAAAGTTAGAGGTTTTTTACACCTATATAATGGTCAGGAAGCTGTATTAGCGGGAGCACTTCACGCTATGGACCTGACTAAAGACAAAATGATTACTGCTTACAGAAATCACGTACAGCCAATTGGTATGGGAGTTGATCCTAGAAACGTAATGGCCGAACTTTTAGGAAAAGCAACAGGAACTTCTAAAGGTATGGGAGGTTCTATGCACATTTTCTCTAAAGAACACGGTTTTTATGGTGGTCACGGAATCGTAGGTGCTCAAATTCCTGTGGGAGCTGGTATTGCTTTTGCAGACAAATATTTTAACACTGGCGGTGTTACTATGACTTATTTTGGTGATGGTGCTGCAAGACAAGGTTCTCTTCACGAAGCTTTTAATATGGCTATGTTATGGAAACTTCCAGTTGTATTTATCGTTGAAAACAACGGTTATGCAATGGGAACTTCTGTAGAAAGAACTGCAAACCACACTGACATCTGGAAATTAGGTTTAGGTTATGAAATGCCTTGCGGACCTGTTGATGGAATGAACCCTGTAAAAGTTGCTGAAGCTATGCACGAAGCTATCGAAAGAGCGCGTCGTGGTGATGGACCAACTTTCCTTGAAATGAAAACGTACCGTTACAGAGGACATTCTATGTCTGATGCACAATTATACCGTTCTAAAGAAGAGGTTGAAGAATACAAAAAAATTGACCCAATTACGCAAGTTCTTGACGTGATTTTGGATCAAAAATATGCTACTCAAGAAGAAATCGATGTAATTGACCAAAGAGTTAAAGACTTAGTTGAGGAATGTCAGAAATTCGCTGAAGAATCTCCATACCCAGACTTACAACAATTATACGACGTAGTATACGCACAAGAAGACTATCCATTTACACCTCATAAATTATAAGAATTATGGCAATTAAAGTAACTATGCCTCGTTTGAGCGATACAATGACGGAAGGAACGGTAGCAACTTGGCTTAAAAAAGTAGGCGACAAAGTAAGCGAAGGTGATATCTTAGCTGAAATCGAAACAGACAAAGCAACTATGGAGTTCGAATCTTTTAACGAAGGAACTCTTTTACATATCGGAATCCAGGCTGGAGAAACTGCTCCAGTTGATTCATTATTAGCCATCATTGGTAAAGAAGGAGAAGATATCTCTGCTCTTTTAGCTGGTGGTGACGCTCCTGCTGCCGAAGCTCCAAAAGCGGATGCTCCTGCTGCTGAAGCAAAAACTGAAACTGCTGCTCCTGCAAAAGCGGCTGAATTACCAAAAGGAGTTGTAGTGGTGACTATGCCTCGTTTGAGCGATACAATGACAGAAGGTACAGTAGCTAGCTGGTTGAAAAAAGTTGGTGATGCTGTAGCTGAAGGAGATATTTTAGCAGAAATTGAAACAGACAAAGCTACTATGGAGTTTGAGTCTTTCAATGCTGGAACATTATTATACATCGGAATTCAAGAAGGAAACACTGCTCCTGTTGACAGCTTATTGGCTATCATCGGACCTGCAGGAACTGATATTTCTGGAATTGCTGACAACTTTACTGCTGGAGGCGCTGCAACTGCAAGTGCTCCTGCTGCAGAAGAAACAAAAACCGCTCCTGCCGCTGCTCAAGCCACAGAAGCTGTTGCTGAAACTTCAAACGGAGGAAGAATCTTAGCTTCTCCATTAGCTAAAAAAATCGCTTCTGATAAAGGAATTTCACTAAACCAAGTTAAAGGATCTGGAGAAAACGGACGTATCGTAAAAAGCGATATCGAGAACTTTACTCCATCTGCTCAGGCTCAAACTACTTCTTCAGCACCTGCTGCTAAACAAGAAGCATCTGCTCCTGCTGCACCAAAAGTATTCGTTCCTGCTGGTGAGGTTTACACAGAAGAGATCAAAAATTCTCAAATGCGTAAAATCATTGCAAAACGCCTTTCTGAATCTTTATTTACCGCACCTCACTACAACTTAGTGATAGAAGTAAGTATGGACGAAGCAATGCAGGCAAGAGCTGCCATTAACAGCGTTCCAGATACAAAAGTATCTTTCAACGATATGGTAATTAAAGCTTGTGCATTAGCATTGAAAAAACACCCAAAAATCAACTCTCAGTGGAAAGAAGATGCTATCATCATCAACCACCACGTAAACATTGGTGTTGCTGTAGCTGTTGAAGACGGATTAGTAGTTCCTGTATTGAAATTTACTGATGCCATGAGTTTATCTCAAATTGGTGGTTCAGTAAGAGATCTTGCTGGAAGAGCTAAAAACAAAAAATTAGGGCCACAAGAAATGGAAGGAAGTACTTTTACAGTATCTAACCTTGGAATGTTTGGTATTACTGAATTTAATTCAATTATCAACCAACCAAACTCTGCAATCCTTTCTGTAGGTGCAATTGTTGAGAAACCAGTAGTTAAAAACGGTCAAATCGTAGTTGGAAACACAATGATGTTATCATTGGCTTGTGACCACAGAACAATTGACGGTGCAACTGGTGCTCAGTTCTTACAAACATTAAAACAATACATCGAAAGCCCAGTTACAATGTTGGCGTAATCGTTGTTAATTTTATAATTAAATCCCGTTTTGTTTATTCAAAACGGGATTTTTTATTTAATTTTCATCCTCAAATTCAAAACCTCATAAAATGAAGAAACTAATTCTTGTCACTTTATTTCTGACAGCAATTGCCTGCCAGAAAAAAGAACAAACAGAAAAAACAGCAGCTGTTGTCGACGAGCACAGTTACTCTAAACCAGAACTTGCCGTTGCAAAACATCTTGATCTTGATATCAAAGTCGATTTTGATACACAAATTATTTCAGGAAAAGCGTCTTGGACAATTGCCAATAGCAGCAAAGGAAACGAAATCATTTTCGACGAAAACACTTTAGACATTACAAAAGTTACTCTTGGAGACGACGAAAAAGAAACCAAATTTGAACTTGGAAAAGAAGTTGAATTTCACGGAAAACCGCTTCACATTACAATCGAGCCAAATACAACCAAAGTAAACATTTACTACAGCACTACTAAAGATGCTGTAGCCTTACAATGGCTTAAACCAGAGCAGACAGCAGACAAAAAGAAACCATTCTTGTTCTCTCAAGGAGAAAGCGTTTGGTCACGTACTTGGATTCCTTGTCAGGATTCTCCAGGAATTCGTTTTACTTATAATGCAAAAGTTACAGTTCCTAAAGATTTATTAGCAGTTATGAGTGCTGTAAATCCGCAGAAGAAAAATGATACTGGGGTTTATACTTTTAAACAAGAGAAAGCCATTCCATCTTATTTAATGGCAATTGCGGTTGGAGATATTGAATTTCAAGCTATTGATAATAGAACCGGAGTTTATGCAGAACCATCTATGCTGAAAAAATCGGCTTACGAATTTGCTGAACTAGGAAAAATGGTAAATGCAGCTGAAAAATTATACGGTCCTTACCGTTGGGGACGTTATGATGTTTTGGTTTTGCCTCCAAGTTTTCCTTATGGCGGAATGGAGAATCCGAACTTGACTTTCTTAACTCCAGGAGTAATTGCTGGAGACCGTTCGTTAACAAGCTTGTTAGCGCATGAATTAGGACACAGTTGGAGCGGAAATCTAGTTACAAACGCAACTTGGGATGATATTTGGTTAAACGAAGGTTTTACGACTTATGTTGAACATAGAATTGGCGAGGCAATCTTTGGAAAAAAAGAATTTGACATGCAAAATGTTATCACCAACAAAGAATTGACTGATAATGTTGCTGAATACGGAGATACAAATCCAGATACGAGATTAAAAGTTAGTTTAACTGGCAGAAATCCCGACGATGGAATCAGCCAAATTCCTTATGTTAAAGGATATGCGTTTTTAAAAGTTATTGAAAATGCGGTTGGACGTGACAAATTTGATCCGTTCATTAAGAATTATTTTGATTCTCATGCTTTTCAATCTATCACAACTGAAGATTTTGTAAAGTACTTAAATGAAAATCTTATTAAAGGAGACAAAGCTTTAGCTGATAAAATCAAATTAGAAGACTGGATTTACAAACCTGGAATTCCATCGAATATTCTTCCAGTAAGTTCCGCAGAATTTGATGCTATTGATGCAATTCAAAAAAGCTGGAGAGAAACTGGAGTTGTGGGTTTAAGCAAAAAAATCACGACTACTGCCGAAAAACAGCATTTTATAGATCACTTACCTGCTGATATTACAGTTAAGGAAATGGAAGCGATTGATAAAGAATTCAACTTTACAAAAGGCGGGAATTTCATCATTAAACGTCAATGGTTCGTTCAGGCAATTCGTCATCAATACAAAACGGCTTATCCTGCAATTGAGCAATTTTTAATTGGAATAAGCAGAACGGGTTCTGTAATGATGCTTTATAAAGAAATGGTTAAAACTCCCGAAGGAAAAGTTTGGGCAAAACAGGTTTTTCATAAAGCAAAATCGGGTTATCATGCTACTACTATTCAGGCTGTTGAAGGTGTTTTGAAGTAAAATTTTATAAAATATGATTTTGAAAAGCTGTTCCAAGGAACGGCTTTTTTCTTTTTACATATTTATTTTGTTCTGCCCCAGAGGGGCAAAATATTTATAGAAATTCAATGATTCAGACAAAAAAAAAGCTCCAGCGGAGCGAAATATATAAAATTGTACAAAAATACATTTCGCTCCGCTGGAGCTTACCTCCGATAATAAATATGATTTCTATAAACATTTCGCTTCTCCGAAGCTAAACGAAAACATTCTTATGAAACCGAGTGCCCTAGCCCAGATTGCAGTGGAAAGCCCGGAACCGCAAGCCCTTATTTTTCTTGCCAGAAAACAGCGACCAACGGAAGCTCGTTTTATGGCTTAGAAAAATAAGGGCTTGCGGTGAGGACTTGAAACGGAAAGCTGGAATAGCTCCTGAAAAAATAGCAAGGGAAAATTGTCCATCACATAGCGTCAATCCTCCATGTTCTAAAATCTGTAATCGTTGCAACTTTGTAATGTCAAAAGACAACAACAAATAACAACTTTAAAAATTAAATAAAATGACACGATTAACAGCATTAAACCCAGAAGAAGTAACAGGAAAAACTAAAGATTTATTCAACGCTGTGCAAGCAAAATTAGGCATTGTTCCGAACATGATGAGAACAATGGGGAATTCTCCAGCAGTTTTGGAAGGATATTTGAACTTAAGCGGCGCTTTGAGCCACGGAAAATTAAGTGCAAAAACTGGTGAATTGATCGCTTTGGCAGTTTCAGAAAGCAACTCTTGTGATTACTGTTTAGCAGCTCACACTTTTATTGGGGAAAAATTAGTGAAAGCAGATCCAGCAGTTTTAGAAGCTGCAAGAAAAGGAAATTCTGCTGATGCAAAAACAGAAGCGATTTTACAATTCGCTAAAACATTAATCAGTAAAGGTGGTTTAGTAAACGACGAAGATGTAAATAAAGCGAAAAACGCAGGAGTTTCTGATGCTGAAATTGCAGAAACTATCGCTCATGTTGCTTTAAATGTTTTGACAAACTACTTTAACAACGTAGCAAACACAGAAATTGACTTTCCAAAAGTTTCTAACTTAGAATTACAAAACTAATCTAGACAACAAAAAACAAGTTATAAAGATAGTTGTGAATTTATTTCATGACTATCTTTATATTTTCAAAAATGAAACCGAATATGAGCGCTCCAAATGTTTTTACTTTAATAAATCCGCAGAATGGGAATTTGGCTTTTAAAATTCTACCCTTTGATGACAACAGCCATTTTGACCATTTACAGCGAAACAATTATTACTCTTTAATTTGGGTAACGAAAGGAAAAGGTAAAGTAAAATCAGATTTTTCAGAGCATCATTTTGAAGAAAACTCGCTTCTCGCCTTTTCGCCTTATCAGCCTTTTATGCTTTGTGTAAAAGAGCCGATTGAAGGAATCGCGATTCATTTTCATCCTGATTTTTATTGTATTCACATGCATCAAAAAGAGGTTTCTTGTAACGGCGTTTTGTTCAACAATATTTATCAGCCTCCGTATGTTCAGGTCACAGAACAAGCGGAACAGACTTTTAAAATGGTGATTGACCAAATGAAAGCTGAAATTCAAAATGCAGAATTGGCGCAATATGAATTGCTTATTTCGTATTTGAAAATATTCCTAATTACCGCTTCACGATTAAAAACAGAACAACTTGAAGAAATGAAATCGGTTCCAGATGCTAAAGAACCTGTTATTCTTCAAAATCTTAAAGATGCGATTGAACTCAATTTCAAAACCAAACATTCAGCTGGAAATTATGCTGATTTGCTTAATATTTCGCCAAAAGCATTGGCAAAATTGTCTAAGAATTATTTCAACAAAACTTTAACCGATTTAATTTCGGAAAGAATCATTATTGAAGCCAAAAGAGAGCTTTATCTAACCAGCAAAACGGTCAAAGAAATCGCCTATGAATTAGGTTATGACGACGAACATTATTTTAGCCGTTTCTTTAAAACGAATGCCGATGTTTCGCCGCAGATTTATCGTGAAACTGTTGGATTTGGAAAAATGGACGCTTAATTTTTGTTTTTCGCTTCAATCCATTTGGACATATACATCGTACTTTTAAAGGCGTGATGTTGCAACAGATTCCCCATAAAATTATGCAGGCGATGACTTTCAGAATCTATTAAAAGTGAATTTACCAACAAAATCAATTGAACTGAATAATTGCTTTTTTGATAACATTCATTAATAATTGCAATTCCGTTTTTCTGAGCTTGTTTCCATAGTTTTTCATCTTGATACAAGGCTATTGCTTTTTTTGAAAATTCCTCTGGATTGTCTTCAATAAAACCATTCCATGATAAATTATTATGCATGGCTTCAGAACCAATAGTTGTGGTTACACTTGGCGTTCCGCATTGCATGGCTTCTAATAATTTCCCTTTTAGACCCGCTCCAAAACAAATAGGCGCCAAAACAACTCTCGCATTTTTTACCACTTCATTTGCATCTTCTGCTCTTCCCTTAATGAAAAAACCATTTTTGGGTTGATGCAATTGCAACACTTTTTGTGAAGGATAAGCTCCGTAAACTTCTAAAACAGCTTCGGGAAAATCCTTTTTTATAGAAGGCCATATGGCTTCTTTTAAATGCTGAACGGTATTCCAATTCGGTTCATGAAGAAAATTTCCGATGAAAACAAAGTTTTTTCTTTCTTCAAAAGCAGGCAATTTCAGCAGCTCTTCTTCCTTCATTTCATCAACCAAAAACGGAAGATAAAAAAGCAACTCTTCATTAATTTTGAAAACGTCTTTTAGAATATTCATTTCAAATTCTGAAATAATCAGAGATACATCGCAACGTAAAATACTGGCGATTTCTCTTTTTGCTACTTCTTCAGATAATAGATCCAGAAGTTCAAAATTTCTATTTTCTTTAAACGCTTTTTGCCTCGCCGTACGCAAACAATGCAAATCTTCTGTATCTAAAATTCGGATTGCTTTTGGGCAATTTTCTGTAACTCTCCACCCAAACTGCTCTTCTATCATAAAACGATCAAACAAGACAACTTCAGGACCGAGTTCTTTTACAAAATCATCAAAGCTTGAATTATTGAGTTCAATTGCTTTTTTCTCAACTCCAAAAGCAGAAAGATCAACCATAAATTCGCTGTCGAGCGCCGGACTTGCAAAAGTAATTTTGAAGTTATTTTCCTGAAAAATAGAAATCAACTGCATCATTCTTCCTCCTGCCGCAGACGAGTTTGGTTCGGGCCATACAAAGCCTATAATTAAAAGTTTTTTAAGCCGTTCCATTGTAATTGGTTTCATTTTACAAAATAATGCTTTTTTGAACTTTTTTGCACCATTTTTACTGACTTTTGGTTGTAAAAAAAGACTAATTTTGCAGCACATAAATTAAGCCGTCATGTTAGGACTAAAATTAGCCACAGACCCTCGCTGGGTAAATATCGTCGAATCAAATATTGAAGAAATTTTGACCGATCACGCCTGGTGCGAACAAAAAGCCGCTTCGAATGCAATCAGCATCGTAACCTACAATTCTGAAATTGAAGAATTAGTAACCGAAATGCTCGTAATTGCAAGAGAAGAGTTAGAGCATTTTCAAATGGTCCATAACATCATAAAAGAGCGCGGACTTACTTTGGGACGCGAACGAAAAGATCATTATGTGAATGTGCTTTTTAAATTCATGAAAAAAGACGGTAGCAGAAGAGATGCGCTTTGCGATCGATTATTGTTTTCGGCTATGATCGAAGCCAGAAGCTGCGAGCGCTTTAAAGTACTTTCTGAAAATATTAAAGATGAAGAATTGGCTAAATTCTATCGCGACTTAATGATTTCTGAAGCCGGACATTACACCACTTTTTTAGGATTCGCCAGAAAATACCAAGACAATATTGATATTGACAAACGCTGGAAAGAGTGGATTGAATATGAAGGCTCAATTATTACCAATTATGGTAAAAACGAAACCGTTCACGGATAGCTCCTAAATTTTTTATTGCATTACCCCCAAAAATCAATTAAAATACCGCATCTAAGCCTATATGTCTAAAATTACATCAAAACCTTTTTTATTAAAAATTGCTAAATACACAGGAATTACGTTTGCCGTAATTTTAGCATTACTTTTTGTAACTCCTATTCTTTTTGCCGATCAGATTAAAGAAAAAATTAAAAAAACAGCAAACGAAAGTTTAACCGCAGAACTTAATTATTCTGACGTTTCTGTTTCATTTTTTCGTCACTTTCCATCGCTGACTTTAACCCTGACCGACTTACAATTAAATGGTTCTGCACCCTATAAAAATGAAAAATTTATTACAGCAAAAGAGGTTTCTTTTGGTATTGATGTTCTAAGTTTAATTTTTAGTAAATCAGCAAAAATTGATGAAATCTATTTGTCAGATTCTTTTATCAATGTAAAAGTGAACCCAAACGGCGAAGCAAATTACAACGTTTATAAATCTACACCACAGGAGTCCAAACCAGAAGACAGCACCAACACAGCTTTAAAACTTGATCGAATAGAAATCTTAAATAGTAAAATTATTTATGACGATCAATCGACAAAAGTGCATTTTGACGCATTAGGTTTCGATTATTTAGGAAAAGGCGATTTAAATGAAGCTGTATTTGACCTTCATTCAAAAGCAAAAATCGAGAAGCTGAATATTATTTATGATAATGAACCTTACTTAATGAATAAAAAAGTAGATGCTGATCTTATTACTCAGGTCAACATGAACTCGTTATCATTCTTTTTTCAGCAAAACAATTTAAAAATCAATCAGTTGTCAGTTGATTTTGAAGGCAAATTTGACTTCTTAAAAGACGGCTACAACATGGATTTTGTTATTAAATCTGATGATAGCGAGCTGTATGATGTTTTTACAGCGTTCCCTCCAAAATATGTTACTTGGCTTTCTAAAACGGATCTAAAAGGAAATACCAATCTGCTTTTAACCTTAAAAGGAAAATATATCGCATCACAAAACATTGCACCTGATTTAAATTTCGATTTAAAAATAGAAGATGGTTTTATAAATTACGACAATAGCGATTTTCCGATTTCGGACTTAAATGTTGAAATCAAAAGCAAACTTCCTTCCTTAAAACCCAATTCACTAATTGTAAATGCTGCCAATTTATCTTTAAATGTCGGTGAAGATTATTTCAAATCGAAATTTTACCTAGAAGGAATAGATGCACCTAAAGTAGATGCTGAATTTAATGCCAAAATGGATCTTGAAAAACTCAATAAAGGATTAGGAGTTCCTGGCTTAACCTTAAAAGGAAATTTGGTTGGAGATGTTAAGGCTAAGGGGAAATTTGACAGGAAAAACAAGCTGTTTCCAATTGCAAATGGCTCGATAGAATTGAAAAAAGGATTTGTAAAAACCAGTTATTATCCTAATCCTATTACGAATATTGAGTTTAAAACAACAATCGATAACAAAAAAGGAACTTTTGAAGACCTAAAATTAAACCTTAAACCGGCTCAATTTACCTTTGAAGGAAAGCCCGTTTTTGTTCAGGCTCTATTAAACAATTTTGATGATTTACATTACGATGTTACAGCAAAAGGTGAACTTGATGTAAAAAAAATATATAAAGTTTTCTCTCATAAAGGACTGAATTTAGATGGTTTTATAAAAGCAGATTTAGCCTTAAAAGGAAAGCAAAGCGATGCCATAAATGGAAATTACGACAAACTAAACAATAAAGGAACTCTGGAAATTAGAAACATTGGAATTGCATCAGAGTTTCTGCCTCAAAAATTCATCATAAGAGATGGTCTTTTCAAAATTAATCAGGATAAAATCTTATTTAACGACTTCTTGGCATCTTACGGGCAATCTGATTTTAAAATGAATGGTTATCTGCAAAACGCAATTAACTACGCTACAAGAAGAAAAGGAATTTTGAGAGGTTCGTTTACTGTCTCTTCGAAATATCTTAATGTAGACGAATTTATGTTTAACAATACCCCAAACACTCATGCATCAAAGAGCGCAACTAAGCAGTCTGGAGTAATTATAATTCCTGATAATTTTGATTTAGAACTTATTGCGAATGCTCAAAAAGTCTATTTTGACAAATTGAAAATCGAAAATGCAGGAGGCAACCTAAAAATAAACAACAACAAACTTACGATGCAGCAAACTGGTTTTAATTTAATTGGTTGCCATGTTGTCATGAACGGAAGTTATGAGGCTGTTAATACGCAAAATGCTAATTTCGATTACAAAATTAAAGCATCTGATTTTGATATTAAAAGAGCATACAATGAAATTGATGTATTCAGAAAAATGGCAAGTGCTGCAGAAAAGGCACATGGAATTGTTTCTCTTGATTATCAACTGCGAGGCAAATTAAACGGCAACATGAATCCTGTCTATCCTTCTCTCGTCGGCGGGGGAATACTTTCTGTAAAAGATGTAAAAATCAGAGGTTTGAAAATGTTTAATGCCGTAAGCAAACAAACAGGTTCTGAATCAATGAAAAATCCGGATGTTTCTAAAGTTGACATAAAAACTACAGTTAAGAATAACATCATGACTATCGAGCGATTTAAATTCAAATTTGCGGGCTTTAGACCAAGAATTGAAGGAACAACAAGCCTTGATGGAAAACTGAACTTAAAAATGCGTTTAGGCCTTCCTCCTTTTGGCATCTTCGGAATTCCGATAACGGTTACGGGCACAGGAGAAAATCCTAAAGTAAAAGTTGGACATAAAACGGAAGATTTGAATGAAACAAAAGATAAATACTGAGGTTAAATTCCTAATTTTGGAAATTGCTTCGTCTGTTCACTGATGCTTGAGCCCAAATTCCTTTTTTCAAATCAAAAATTCTAAAAGCTATAATAAAAATGGCCTTCAAAAGAATAAAAATTGCTATAATTACAGCAATAATAATTGCGAACTTAGCATTCTTATTGTCTATTTATAACATTTTTTATTACAAAAAAGCCTCTTTTGACACTTCCGAAAAAGCTCAAATAAATACAGATAAGATAATCAAAATAAGTAGCGGGGCAGGAAACTGGGAATGGAATAAAATAAATTATGATTTTTACAAAGAATTCCATTTTGACTTAAACAAAAATGAAATTATTGAATTCTGCAAGATTGTAAATTCTTCAAATGCAAAATACATTGAAAATATTAGAGCTGAAAAATGGATCGAAATAGAAATCGAAGAAAAAGCGCCTAAAACAACAATATATTTGAAACAGAATATCGACAATGAAGTATACTTTGAAATCAATCATAAAACTTTTGAAGGAAAAGAATTAGAGAAATATATCCAAAAGCACGCAAAGAAACAACTTTAAAAATCAGATATTATACAATACTTTAGACACATAGAGAATACACTTTCCTAAACCCCATAATAAAGCAGCAAGCCCTAATAGTTTCCAAGCCCAAGCTTTGCCTCTTTTCCAGCTAGAAAAGAAAGAGAAAATTTCGAAATATTTTAGAATTATAAACAGACAGCTTCCTATCAACGAAAACCAGATTATTTCATTTGAGTTGATCTGACAACTATACAGAAAAACTAAAACGAGAAAAAGAACTGTAATAAACTGCAGATAATAATAGTTCGCTAAATTATACTTATGATTTTCTTTTAAAGACAGAATCAAAAAGACAAAAATCTCCAAACTTATAAATGCTGCAATTACATTATAAAAGACAGCATTCCATTGCAAAACAAGGATAGCTGTTAAAACAAGAGCAATAACAGTACATGCTCCTAGCGAATCAATACTTCTTGCACGATAACCTTCGTTCTTAAAAGGAAACAAAACCGGATAAATATATTTTTCTACTATACGCCAAAAAGGCAATGCATAAACAGAAGCAATTCCTGATATCACAATTTCATAATTATAAAAAACATCGGCAGGAACTTTATACAACACATACCAAAGTGCCAATGTAACCAAAACAGCCGGCAGGCATATTGTTTTTATGGTTTCCCAAGCATCTTTTCCCCAGAAATTACTTTCTATCTCAAAAACATATTTTTTGACCCAATATTCCTTGGTAAACAAAGCCGTCGACTGACTCCATAACAAGAATAATCCTAAATGGATAATTACGGTTCGCATCACAAAATCTTCAATAGAAACCGCATAAAAGACGCAAGCAATTCCTACTGCAAACAGTTCGCAAGTCAACAATAAAGGAGAAAACAAATACCTCAAAATAGGCTCTAGACGTTTCAAAAGAAACCCAATTAGCAAACTCCAATATTTTTTAAAAAGTGCAATAACTGCACAAATGGCTATAAACGCCGACAAATAAAACATCCAGTTGGTCAGCAATTGGGTTTTCATCCAAATTTGAACTTTGGAGTTTTTCTGTGGCTTATAAACTATAGTAGAGTTTTCAAAAATCTGCTGTGCTAATTCGTCTCGAGTTTTAGCATCAAATTCTGGAAACTCATTCTTGTTTTCCTGCCAGAATTGATCTGCTTTACATCCGTTTCTTTTTAAAACTT
Organism: Flavobacterium procerum; assembly: GCF_042431625.1. Lineage (NCBI taxonomy): Bacteria > Pseudomonadati > Bacteroidota > Flavobacteriia > Flavobacteriales > Flavobacteriaceae > Flavobacterium > Flavobacterium procerum. The sequence goes on from NZ_JBHLYW010000010.1 coordinate 172,840, forward strand.
CAAATTCGTATAAAATATTTCTTTGTTTCTCATTTAACGAACTTAGATGATTTACACTATTTTCTGAAGCAGTGTTTGCATAAGTACCAAGACAGCACAGCAAAAACAATAACAAGATCTTTTTCAAACTTTTTTATTTAAAGAGGCAAAACAAATGTAAGTCTTAAAGTCTTATCAAAATCACTAAAAACAAAAAACCCGATCTTTTCAGAACGGGTTTTTTATAAAAAGTAAATCTTTGTGTTTATTATGCCTCAAATGGGATAATAGAAACATAAGATTTGTTATCTCTTTTCTTTTGGAACTTAACAACTCCAGCTACTCTTGCGTGTAGCGTGTGATCTTTACTGATGTAAACGTTTTCACCTGGATTGTGTTTTGAACCTCTTTGTCTAACGATGATGTTCCCAGCAATAGCAGCTTGTCCACCATAAATCTTAACGCCTAGACGTTTTGATTCTGATTCTCTACCATTCTTCGAACTACCGACACCTTTCTTGTGAGCCATGACGTATGAGTTTAAATATTGTTATTATTCTTTAGTAGCTTCTTTTTTTGCTTTTGGAGCTGCTGCTTTTTTTGCTTTTGGAGCTTCTACTTCTTCAGTAGCTGCTTCTTCTGCTACAACCGCTTTTTTAGCTGCTGCTTTTTTAGTTCCTCCAGCTGCAGTAATACCTTCAATTACAATTTGTGTAAGATATTGTCTGTGACCATTTCTTTTTTTGTATCCTTTTCTTCTTTTCTTTTTGAAAACGATAACTTTATCACCTTTTAAGTGTTGTAACACTTTAGCTTCTACTGAAGCACCTTCTATAGCTGGGGCGCCTAAAGTTACATTTCCGTTATCATCTAACAAAAGAACTTTATCAAAAGTAACTTTTGATCCTTCTTCATTAGCCAAACGGTGAACATAAACCTTTAAGTCTTTGCTTACTTTAAATTGTTGCCCTGCTATCTCTACGATTGCATACATACCAAATTGATTTATTGATTTTTAAGGTTGCAAATATACAACTAATAATTTACTGTGCAATCTATAGCCGTAAAAATATTTTTAAGCTTATAATCACTGCATTTCAAGCATTTTTCTTCTTACAACCAATATATTTTAAAGTAAAAGACTGTTAAATTACAATGAAAATAAAGGTAAAACATCAAATCATAAGTAAAAAAAACTATTTTTGATGTAACTAAAATCGACTCTTGTCTACCTACTGTTTGTAGAATATTAAAAATTATTAATCTTTATGAAAAAATCAATAATGATGTTAAGTGCTGCATTAATGCTTGGCGGCGTGTCTCATGCCCAAAAAGTAGCTTTTGAAGAATACAATTTAGATAACGGATTGCATGTTATTCTTCACAACGATTCATCAGCTCCTGTAGTTGTAACGTCGGTGATGTATCATGTAGGCTCGAAAGACGAACGTCCGGACAGAACAGGTTTTGCGCATTTTTTTGAGCATCTTTTATTTGAAGGAACACAAAACATCAAACGTGGCGAATGGATGAAAATCGTTACTGCAAACGGCGGCGTAAACAATGCCAATACAAGCGACGACAGGACTTATTATTATGAAGTTTTTCCATCGAACAGCCTTGAGCTTGGTTTATGGATGGAATCAGAAAGATTAATGCACCCGATTATCAATAAAATAGGTGTTGAAACGCAGAATGAAGTCGTTAAAGAAGAAAAAAGAATGCGTTACGACAATCAGCCTTACGGAAATATTCTGCCTGAAGTTAAAAAGAATATGTTCAAAAACCATCCGTACCGTTGGACTACTATTGGTTCGATGAAAGATTTGGACGCCGCAACACTTGAAGAATTCCAAGCTTTCAATAAAAAATTCTACACTCCTAACAACGCTGTGTTAGTCGTTGCGGGAGATTTTGACAAAGCCAAAACCAAAGAATGGATTCAGAAATACTTCGGGCCAATTCCGAAAGGCGCAGAAGTAAAAAAACAGACTTTTACAGAAGAACCGATTACTCAGACTATAAAAGCGAGTTATGAAGATCCAAACATTCAGATTCCGATGGTTGTAGCGTCATACAGAACACCGTCAATGAAAACAAGAGATGCGCGTATTTTAGATTTGATTTCATCCTATTTAAGTGACGGAAAAAGCTCTAAATTATACAAAAAAATAGTCGACGACAAAAAGATGGCGCTTCAAATTGGCGCAGTCGGTTTCAGTCAAGAGGATTACGGCATGTATATTTTGTACGGTTTGCCAATGGCTCCTAACACAACAGCCGACATCTTAAAAGAAATGGATGAAGAAATCGTAAAAATCCAAACTGACTTGATTTCTGAAAAAGATTATCAAAAACTACAAAACAAATTCGATAACAATTATGTAAACGCGAATGCAAGTGTAGAAGGAATTGCAGAAAACCTAGCTTCGTATTATTTGCTTTACGGAGACGTAAATTTAATCAATACCGAAATCGAAATGTATCACTCTATTACGAGAGAAGAAATTAGGGACGCAGCCAGAAAATACCTGAACCCAAATCAGCGTTTAGTTTTAGATTATATTCCTTCAGCAAAAGTTCAAAATTAAGAATATCGAATCATGAAAAAATTATATACAGTTTTAATCCTTTCCTTCCTAACTGGAATTATGCAAGCACAAGACAGACCACAACCAAAACCGGGCAATTCGCCAGTTGTTAACATCAAGAAACCTCAGACTTTTGTTCTAGCAAACGGCATGAAGGTCTTGGTTGTTGAAAATCACAAACTGCCTCGTGTAAGCTTTAATCTTACTCTTGACAATGCTCCTTTTACAGAAGGAAACAAAAAAGGTGTGGATGAATTGACCAGCAGCTTAATTGGAAATGGCACAAAAAAAACCACTAAAGAAGCTTTTAACGAAGAAATCGACTTTTACGGAGCCAACATCAATTTTACTGCTCAAGGCGCTTATGCAAGTTCACTTTCTAAATATTCGGGACGCGTTTTAGAACTTTTGGCAGAAGGCTCTTTACAACCCAATTTTACGCAAACTGAATTTGACAAAGAAAAAGCAAAATTATTGGAAGGACTGAAAGCAGACGAAAAAAGCGTTCCAGCAATTGCAAACCGTGTAGTTGATGTTTTGGCTTTTGGAAAAAACCATCCAGCGGGAGAATTTTTATCAGAAGCGACTGTAAACAACGTTACACTAAATGATGTTCAAAACAATTATAATACTTATTTTGTTCCTGAAAATGCATATTTAGTTGTTATCGGCGATGTTAAGTTTAAAGAAATCAAAAGTTCTGTAGAGAAACTTTTCGGTGGATGGAAAAAACAGACCGCACCAAAAAACAATTATCCCGACCCAGCAAATGCAGCAAAACTTCAAATTGATTTTGTAGATATGCCAAATGCTGTTCAGTCCGAAATTTCGCTTGTAAATACTGTAAATTTAAAAATGAGCGATTCTGATTTCTTCCCTGCAGTAATTGCAAATCAGATTTTAGGAGGTGATTTCAACAGTTACCTAAACATGAATTTACGCGAACAGCACGCTTGGACGTACGGAGCTAATTCTAGCATTGGAAGCAGCAAATATGTATCTAAATTTAAAGCTACGTCTGCCGTTAGGAATACAGTAACCGACAGTGCTGTCGTACAATTTATCAAAGAAATCAAAAGAATCAGAACTGAAAAAGTTGATGCTGATGTTCTCAAAAATGTAAAAGCAGGTTATATTGGAAGATTTGTAATGCAGGTAGAAAAACCGCAGGCTGTTGCACGTTATGCCTTAAACATTGAAACAGAAAAACTTCCGGCAGATTTCTACGAAAAATACATTCAAACCATCAACAATGTTTCTGCTGACGACATTTACCGTGTTGCCAACAAATATTTTTTATTGGATAATATGCGTATTGTAATCGTTGGAAAAGGTTCTGATGTGCTTCCTGGCTTAGAAAAACTGCAGATTCCAATCTCTTACTTTGACAAATACGGAAGTCCTGTTGATAAACCGGCTCTTAAAAAAGATGCTCCAAAAGATATTAGCGCTAAAACCGTTTTCGAAAATTACATAAAAGCTATTGGAGGAGAAAAAGCGGTCTCTGCTGCAAAAACATTATTTATGAACGGTAGCACCTCGATTCCGCAAGCTCCTGCTCCATTGACTTTTACATCTAAATTAGACTCAAAAGGAAAAATGATGGTGTCATTATCTATGGGAACAATGACGATAATGAAACAGGTTGTAAATGATAAAGGCGCTTATATTGAACAACAAGGACAAAGAAAAAGCTTAGAAGGAGAAGATCTTAAAGAAATGAAAGCAAATGCCGCTCCTTTTGAAGAATTACAATTGGTAAAACGCACCGATTTAAAAGTAGACAGCATCGAACCAATAAACGGAAGCGACGCCTACACAATAAAAGATGGCAAAACAACTTATTATTACGACATTAAATCAGGTTTGAAAGTTGCGGAATCTAAAGTTCGTGAGCAAGGCGGAAAATCAGTAATACAAATTACTAATTTTAAAGATTACAGAGAAGTAAAAGGAGTAAAAGTTCCTTATAATTTGGTTCAAAACATTGGTTTCGAACTGGATATCAAAATAGCTGAAATTAAAATCAACGAAGGTGTTTCTGATGCGGATTTCTTGTAGTTTTAAGCCGCTAAGGCTCTAAGTCACTAAGTTTCTAAGATATTTTAAGGCTTTGTCAAAGTTTGGACTTTGATAAAGCCTTTTTTCTTGATTAATTTTGTTTAGTTAACAAGACTCCCTCACTTTTTCGCTGACAAGTAAACTCCGATTAGAATAACAAATGCACCTACTGACTGAATCGGCGTCAGCATTTCGTTGTCTAATAATCCCCAGAAAAAGGCCACTATCGGAATCAAATAAGTTACAGACGTTGCAAATACAGGAGATGACATTTGTATCAGCTTAAAAAAGAGAATATTTGCAATTCCGGTTCCTAAAACCCCGAGAATCATGACAAAAAATATAGAATGTCGGGTTTCTTCTAAATTTATTCTCTGACCGATATCAGTTGTACTCAATATAATCAAAGCCGGAAGAAGCAAAACCGTAAAATTTCCCGTAGTAATGCTGACTGAATTTAAATCGTGCAGGTATTTCTTAATCAAATTCACATTGATGGCGTAACTCAACGTTGCTACAACCACCAATAAAACGTAAAGGTAATTTTGACTTCCTCCTGAAGAATCTCCGCTCAGAACCAACAGCAAACATCCAATAAGACCAATAAACACGCCCATGACCTGTCGTTTCTGAAACTGAATTCCGAAAGCTAAAATCCCTAAAACCAAAGTATTTAAAGGTGTTAGCGAATTTAAGATGGCCACTATCGAGCTTTCTACCTGAGTTTCTGCAATTGCAAAAAGATAAGCTGGCATAAAAGTACCGAAAAGCGACGTAAGGGCAACAAATTTCCATTGGCGCCGAGAAATCTTTTTTAGACTATTAAAACCTACAATCAACAGAAAAAGCGCTGCAAAAATAATTCGGAACGAACCGACTTGAATAGCGGTAAGGCCAATCAGTCCTTTTTTTATCAGAATAAAAGAACTTCCCCAAATAAGAGAAAGAATCGACAAGTAAATCCACTTTAGCTGTTTTGTTTCCATAAATCGTATTTTACTACAAATTTGTAATTATTTTGCGAACTGACGGCTCTCTTTTTATTAATTTTGCAGTAACATAATTCGCAATTTAAAATTTATATATAATGAAAATTTCAAAAATCTTAATCGCCGCAACAATTGCTGGTTTAATATTGGTTGGCTGTAAAAAAGAAGCAGACAAAAGCCTTCAGGTTGTAAATGCAGAAAAAAGCGCTCCGAAAGAACACAAACCAATTGCCGCAGAAAATTTACAAACTGCAAGTTTCACAATCGACGGAATGACTTGCGCTGTTGGATGTGCAAAAACAATCGAAGAAGAATTAGCTAATCTTGACGGAGTTGACAAAGCAACGGTTGATTTTGACAAAAAAACAGCAACCGTAAGTTTTGATAAAACAATCCAAAATTCTGAGTCTTTAACAAAAGCGGTTCAAGAAACCGGAGACGGAAAAACATATAAAGTTTCGAATTTTAAATCTTAATTTTTAAATTCAAAAATAAAAAATGGCGTTCAGATTTGAACGCCATTTTTATTCTTATTTCCATTTCAACGTCTCCATCAAACGCTGCATATCGTTTTTGACATAACTTACTGCCGGCATAACCGAATCGAAATTGGGTTTGGCATAAAAATAAACCGATCCAATCAAAAAGTGTTTTGTACTGTCTGTAACGTAAAATTGTGAATTTGTTGCTGCATTTCCGTCGACCTGATAAAACATTCCGTATACCTTTTTTTGCGGATTTAAATACGGTTGTTCCAAGATATCATCTGCTTTGATTACGTGCTCATAAGTCAGTTTTTGAGCATCTCTCAAAAGTTTATCAATATTATTATTTACCGGTTTATATGTCAAATAAATCGTTGCTTTCATTTTAGGATAAGTAATCGCAAAACCGCAGTCTTTTTCTCCTTTAATAACTGCTTCTTCATTCATTTCAAATGAAAACGGGCAATTATTCTCAAAATTCATATATTTTGCTTCAGCATAATCTAAACGCAAAAATCCTGCTGGTTTTGGCACCACATCATCTTTACAACTTACGGTAGTCGCTGCCAAAACAACAGCGGCAGCAAAAATTACTTTTCTAAACATTTTTTATTCTAATGTTACTTTTATTTGTTTTACACGCTTTCTGTCGACAGTTTCCACAGTAAAAACGCAATTTTTAAAATGTATTTTCTGGTCTTTTTTTGGGAAATTTCCTAAAATTTCCAAAATAAATCCAGCAAGCGTTTCTGCTTCGCCTTTGCGAGATTCAAAAAGGTCTTCGTCTACATCTACAATTCGGTAAAAATCTTTCAGATTTATTTTTCCTTCAAAGAGAAAATTCTTTTCATCAATCTGCGAAAAATTCAGATTCTCATCATCAAATTCATCGCTGATATCCCCTACTATTTCTTCAATTACATCTTCGAGCGAAACAAGTCCAGAAGTTCCTCCATATTCATCAACCACGATTGCCAAATGGCTTTTAAGCCCTTGAAAATCCTTTAATAGATTGTCCAGTTTTTTATTCTCCGGAACAAAAAAAGCCTCTCTAATCAAGGATGCCCAGTCAAAATCTTTCTTATCAATATGTGGAAGCAAATCTTTGACAAACAAAATGCCTTCAATCTGGTCAATATTATCTCTGTAAATCGGAATTCTTGAAAATCCTTTTTCGATTATTTTTGGATAAATCTCAGAAAATGATTCGGTTATTTCCAATGCAAAAATATCAATTCTCGGACTCATTACCTGCCTAGTGTCTGTATTTCCAAAAGATACAATCCCCTCTAGAATTTTCTGTTCTTCTGTCGAAGTTCCCTCTGAATCTGTCAATTCTAACGCCTGAGAAAGCTGGTTGATTGAAAAATTATTTTTCTGTTTCCCCAATTTATTCTGCAAATATAAGGTAACGCTTCGCATCGGCAAGCTAATTGGAGAGAGTAATTTATCAAGAAAGGCGATTGGATAGGCTACTCGTTTGGCAAATTTAAGACTGTTTCGGCTTGCATAAACCTTTGGAAGCACTTCTCCAAAAAGCAAAATCAGAAAGGTTACCAAAATTACTTCGAGAATAAATCTAAAAGCTGGCGAACTCACGCCCGAGAAAATATCTTGTCCTATAAAAGCAAATAATATGACTACTCCAATATTGAAAAAATTATTTGCGGCTAGTAATGTTGCCAAGAGTTTTTTGGGTCTATCGAGAAGATTCGATATTATTTTACCTTTAGAAAGATTTTCTGCCAACGTATCATCAATTTCTTTTTGAGATAATGAAAAAAGTGCCACTTCGGCACCAGAAACGATAGCTGACAAAAACAGCAAAATAAAAATTGCGACAAAACCAATTACAAAATTGCTGTCAGGATTAGTAGTAAAAAATAAACTGGGCTCTGGGTCCAAATCAAGAAAAATTAGTTAAACATAGCTAAAACGGAAGATCGTTTATAGGCAAACTTTCGTTTGATGTATCAAAATTAGCATTTTTTGCTGAATCGGCCTCCTGATTTGACTTCTGATTCACGGTTTCTTTTTTGGTCGTAAGAAATGTAAATTCAGTCACCTGAATTTCGGTTGTATATTTTGTTGTTCCGTCTTCGGCCTGCCATTGGCGAGACTTTATACGGCCCTCAACATAAATTTTATCTCCTTTAGAAAGATACTTTTCACAGATTTCGGCAGCTTTATTGCGTACAACCAAATTATGCCACTCTGTTGAAGTAATTTTTTCGTTAGTACTCTTATTAATATAAACTTCATTTGTAGCCAGCTGAAAACGTCCAATGCAATTGCCTCCATCAAAATAATGCATCTTCACATCATCGCCCAAATGGCCAATGAGCATCACTTTATTTAATGTTCCATTCATAGTTTTTTGTGGTATTTCTACCAAAGATACATTTTTTTAGCAAATTAATTCTTGCTTTTCTATAAAATTACAAATTAAGGATACTTAGCTTCAATATTTCATATAATAGTTGACTTTTCTCTTGTGCTAAATTGCCTTTGTTAACTATCTAAATGCTTCTAACTGATAAAAATTGATTATCCTATTAATAATTTGTAAATAAAAGACTACTTTTGCAACTCGTTTCAATACCTTATAATTTAACAAAAATGGCATACAATTCAGACTATAATAAATCTAGTTCCGATTTACATCTAATAGTAAAAATTCTTTCATTTTTTATCCCGATTCTTGGATTTCTGATTTACGCGTTAAAAAAAGAGAAAAGTCCAATAGCCGCAAAATCTGCTTGCGAATTGGCTATTGCTGGTTTCTTTTTTGCCATTTTTTTGCGAATACTTTTCTATGCCTATGTATATCGTTAGGTCTTAATTTCCATATTTTCTATAAAATTATAAATAACAATGGGAAAAGGGAACGTTTTTAGTTTTTCGGCATCAATTCCGTTTTCTATTATATCTTTTATCTTAATTTTCCAGAATTGAATCGTAAGATGCTGATGCGATAATTTATGGACAACAGAATCGTTGCATTTTTCTATACTATTGATTGTATAATGAGAGAAAAATTGTTGCGCATTCTGAGAAACAAAATCAAAATCGGCTATGTTATCGGTTTCAAGAAGCGGAAATTCATACAAATTATGCCAAATTCCCTTAGATGTTCTTTTTTGAATAAAAGTATTTCCTAAAACGTCCTCCAAAACCAAATAATTGAAATACCGATTTGTAATTTTTACCTTTTTCGATTTTACGGGAAGCTGATTGACTTTCTTTTTCTGAAGTCCCGCACAGCTTTCATTAAAAACACAAATAGTGCAGTCGGGATTTTTCGGCACGCATTGGAGCGCTCCAAACTCCATAATCGCCTGATTAAAAACCGCAGGATTATCAGCAGGAATGAGCTCTTTTGCCAAGGCCGTAAATTCTTTTTTAGTAGCTGGCAAAGCAATATCGGTTTCGATATCAAAATAACGAGAAAGCACTCTAAAAACATTTCCGTCAACGACTGGTACCGCTTCATTATAAGAAAAAGAAGCAATCGCCGCTGCAGTATATTCACCAACACCCTTTAGTTTTAGCAGCTCTTTATATGAATCCGGAAAAACACCATTTAAGTCATTTGCAATAAATTGAGCGGTTTTATGAAGATTTCTGGCTCTTGAATAATATCCTAATCCTTGCCAAAGTTTTAAAATCTTTTCTTCTGAAGCATCTGCCAAATTTTTCACCGTAGGAAATTCCTTCGTAAACGAAAAAAAATAAGGCATTCCCTGAGCAACACGTGTCTGTTGGAGCATAATTTCTGAGAGCCAAATATGGTAAGGATTGGTCGTTTTACGCCATGGCAAATCACGCTTATTCTGTAAATACCATTTTATCAATATGTTATGAAAATTCATTGCAAAATACTTATAATACAAAAGTAAATGTTTATGTGATTAAAATTTAACGAATTAGCTTGATTAATTGTTTTTTTAATTCCTATATTTGCAAACTCAAAAAAATAAAACACCATTTATAAAAATAAAATAGGAAAGAAAATGACGAAAGCAGATATCGTAGCGAAAATTTCAGAGAAATTAGGTCTTGAAAAAGGAGACGTTCAAGCAACAGTTGAAACTTTTATGGAAGAAGTTAAAACTTCATTAGAAACTGGAGACAATGTCTACCTAAGAGGTTTCGGTAGTTTTATTGTTAAAACTAGAGCTGAAAAGACTGGAAGAAACATTTCTAAAAACACAACTATCAAAATTCCTGCACACAACATTCCTGCGTTTAAACCTGCAAAAGTTTTTGTAGAAGGAGTTAAAACCAACAACGAAGCAAAATAATATTAATTAACATAAAATCTGACACGATATGCCAAGTGGTAAAAAAAGAAAGAGACATAAGGTAGCTACTCACAAACGTAAGAAAAGAGCGAGAGCTAACCGCCACAAAAAGAAAAAGTAGTTTTAAACTACTTTTTTCTTTTTAAACGTTCATTGAAATTTGGGAAATTTAAAAAATTCCAAAAAATAAAATCCAAAATCCAAAAATTAAGGTCTCAACACCTATTTAGATTGGGATTTGGAATTTGAAAATTGAAATTTAACTTTCCCAGCCGGGTTAATACCTGTTAAAAATATTGTTTAATCCATCCTTACAATTCAGTTATGAGTTATAAGTTATGAGTTATGAGTTGCAAAACTTGAAACTTGAAACCTAAAACCTGAAACTAAAAGTCTGGATAAAAATTTACAGTGTGAATAAAGAATTAATCATTAGATCTAGTTCTGAAGCAGTAGATTTTGCCTTATTAAAAGATGGAAAACTAATTGAATTACATAAAGAAGAAGAAAAAAGCAACTTTCAGGTTGGTGATATTTTTATTGCCAAAATCAGAAAACCCGTTGCTGGACTTAATGCTGCTTTTGTGAATGTAGGTTTCGAAAAAGATGCCTTTTTACATTATCACGATTTGGGTCCAAATCTAGCTTCTCAGCTGAAATTCATAAAACTTGTAAGCGCAGGTAAATTAAAAGATTTCTCCCTAAAAACCTTTCAGTTTGAAAAAGAGATTGACAAAGATGGCATCATTACTGATATTTTAAGTGCCAATCAATCTGTCTTAGTTCAAGTAGTTAAAGAACCTATATCAACCAAAGGCCCAAGAATAAGTGCTGAGCTTTCTCTTGCCGGAAGATTTATCGTTCTAGTTCCTTTCTCTGATCGTGTTTCTATTTCTCAAAAAATAGAAGACAAAAAAGAAAAGGATCGTCTAAAAAAACTTGTTCTATCGATCAAACCTAAAGGATTTGGTGTTATTGTTCGTACAGTAGCCGAAGGCAAAAACGTAGCCGAATTAGAAAAAGATTTGCAGAACCTGCTTGGCAGATGGTCTGCAATGTGTAAAAAATTACCAACTGCTCATCATCCATCAAAAGTATTAGGAGAGCTTAACAGAGCTTCTTCGATATTAAGAGATGTATTCAACGATACCTTCAGCGGTATTCAAATAGATGATGAAGAGTTGTACCATCAAACGAAGGAATATCTGCAAGAAATTGCTCCTTCAAAACAATCGATTGTTAAGTTTTATCAATCAAATGACACTCCGATTTTCGAGAAATACAATATAGAGAGACAAATCAAAACCTCATTTGGCCGAACTGTTTCCATGAGTAAAGGTGCTTATCTTATCATAGAACATACCGAAGCGCTGCACGTTATAGACGTAAACAGCGGAAACCGTTCTAACAAGGCGACCAACCAAGAAGACACAGCCATGGAAGTGAATATGATTGCTGCAGCAGAAATCGCAAGACAATTACGTCTGCGAGATATGGGCGGAATCATAGTTGTTGATTTTATCGATATGTCTAATCCAGAAAACAGGAAAGTCTTGTTCGACTTCTTGCGAGAAGAAATGAGCGACGATAAAGCAAAACATAAAATATTACCGCCAAGTAAATTTGGACTTGTTCAGATTACAAGACAGCGCGTAAGACCAGAAGTTAATATAAAAACCAGAGAAGAAGATCCTGATAAAGTCAATGGCGAAATTGAAGCGCCAATCTTAATAATTGACAAGATTACCTCTGATTTAGAAAGACTTTTAAAAACCCACAATAAAGTTGTGCTTAATACACATCCGTTTGTGGCTGCATACCTCAGCAAAGGTTTTCCATCATTACGTTCAAAATGGTTTTTTGAACATAAAAAATGGGTGAAAATCATACCTCGTGACGCTTACACGTACTTAGAATACCATTTCTACGATAATAAAGGAAATGTTATTTCAGAATAAAATAAAAACCGCCTTTCGTGAGATTGGCGGTTTTTTTGTGGCTTTTTTTTTGCCACTAATTACACGAATGAGCACTAATTAATTTATGATAATTTGTATAATTCGTGGATAAATATTTTTAATCAAGAGCAATTTCCAGCTATCCGCTTGTATCTTTTCCTGGCTAAAGAAGCCAGAAAAAGGATACCGCTTCTATCTGGGCTAGGCAATCATTTTCTTAAGAATATTTCTCTTACTATTTCATACAAAGTGCTTTCTGTCATATAATGACAGAAAAAAAACTTAATAGGGTTATTAAATTATTTATAATTAAATATGTTTATGGAAATTTTAATACTCTATTATGCTTTTTACCAATTTTCACAAATCATATTCAGGAAAATTAGCAGTTTATTTTTTAACGATTGCCCTATTTTCTTTCAATACAAATGCTCAAAACACCAAATCTGATTTTACATTTGAGCCTATTTTTTATGTAAACTATTCAATAGCAAATAAAAGCCTCCTAACTGGAGGACTAGAATTTTGTTTGGACTGCAAAGATGAAAACAAACTCTTTCTCGGCGCGGGATACGGAGTCACAAACAGTTATAACGGAAATTATTATGGACTTCCTGATATACATTTATCCTACAACAAGGAATTGCTATTTATAAAAACAGGAAGCTCTAATAAAAACGCTTATGCAATAGGCGGATTTACTTTTTTAAATCGGTTTGATTTAGGTTTTGGATATTCCTTCCCATACAATAACGAAAAAACACCTGTATATAAAGGCTTTACCACTTCGCTCACTTTACGTCTAACAAAAAATGAAAAAGCGTACCAAAAGTTTAATATGATACAATAAAATTATTCCCTCACAATTTCAATTTTTCGTCTAATTTCATTCCCTGAAGCATCTACAACTGTAATATAATGTATTCCTGTTGTCGGGGTAATAGGCAGTTCATGAAAGGTTTTGGTTGTAGCTTTATAAACATCATCTACATACCAAAACAATTCTTTATCTCTTTCAGAATAAGCCACTTTTAAAATAACAGGCTGAACATTACTATTAAAATCTTTCGTTAGGTAAATTTTACTATTGGCTTTTGGATAAATAAAATCCATTGTTATCGTTTGCGTTCCTTCACAGCCTTCCCTAAATGGTGGCAGTGGCAGATATTCTATATGCTGGCTTTTGTAATACCACGCCATAACCGGAGGCAATACAAACCAATTTTTTGTCACTATATTATCTATACTTTCGCAGCTGCTGTTTACCTGAAACTGTTCTGTTTTATCCAAATGAATCGTTCGGTGATACGGACAAACTTTAGTCGATTTTCCTTTTTTTGGAACCCATTGTTTGATTTTAGGGCAATTGTCTTTTGCCAGATAACCACTTAATCGGCAAACCTCAACTTCTGCCAAATCTTTATAAGGCGTATCAAACCATCTTTGTCTTGGCAGTAAATTAAAAACATCAAATAAAATTGGCGCTGCGCTGGTTACTCCTGTCAAGGTTGGTCTTCCTTCTCCTGTAGCATTTCCTACCCAAATTCCAACCACATATCTTGAATTGGTTCCAATTGCCCAAGCATCTCTATTTCCGAAACTTGTTCCGGTTTTCCACGCAATTTTCAATGAACTATCATAAAATTTCCATGCTTCATCTCCTTCTGGTCTATTAACCTCTTCCATTGCGTTGTAAGTCAGCCAAATTGACCCTGCGCCCAAAATATTCTTTTGATTGGTTTCTGAGCCAAAATCGGGCTTAAAATCGTTTTTATAGTTTAGTTCTGTAAATTCGTTCGTTCTGTATTTCGCCTGATGTTTTGTAAAGTAATTTAATGTCGAAGATAAATTGGCGTATGTTCTGCACAAATCCCACAAATTACTTTCGGCGCCACCCAAAATAAGTGACAAACCATAATGATCGGGTGTTTTGTTAATATTCTTCAATTTAAACTTCTGCAGTTCTTCATAAAATTTATTTACACTAAATTCCTGCAACATCAAAACGGCTGGAATATTCAGCGAGCGCGATAACGCACGATGCGCCGGAACTGCTCCGTCAAATGTCAGATTAAAATTTTGCGGTGTATATCCTGAAATCTGTGTTGGAATGTCTGCTACTAAAGTATTGGGCAACAATTCGCCATCATCGAGCATCGCGCCGTACAAAAGCGGTTTCAAAATACTTCCTGTACTTCTTGGTGCGTCAATAATATCAACATCTTTTTGGTGGTCGCTGTCTGCTGGAGAATTTCCGACATAACTCATCACATTTCTGTTCTGAACATCAATTACCAAAATTGCAAGATTATGCACTTCATTCTGTTTGTATTGATTGTAATAATACCTCGCAATCTGATTGACACGATTTTGTAAAGCATAATCAATTGTAGTTTTTACTCTTGTTCCTTCTTCGTTTTTAGCCACTCTCTGAAGCAAATGCGGAGCGATTTGTGGCAAATCATAAGGTTTTTGGGGAAGAGGTTCTTCAATCGACAATTCGTAAGTCTGCTTGTCTATAATACCTTCCTGATGCAGTTTTAATAAAAGTCGGTTTCGTTTATTGAGTAATTTTATTTGATTTTTTCCCGGATAAATTAAACTTGGGGCATTTGGCAAAACAGCCAAAACTGCATTCTCTGCCCACGATAATTGATTCGATTGAACGCCAAAATAACGCCACGAAGCCATTTCTAATCCTACAACATTTCCTCCAAATGGAGCATGCGCTGCGTACATTTCGAGAATTTCATTTTTAGAATATCCTAATTCTAATCTTGTTGCTAGAATGATTTCGATGATTTTTTCGAAATAGGTTCTGTTTTTTCCTTTTCTAGATAATCGAATAACCTGTTGAGTCAATGTACTTCCTCCTCGAACTACCTTTCCTGCTTTCCTGTTTTGCTTAAAAGCATTAATCATCGCTCCGGGATTAAATCCTGGATGTTTATAGAAATATTCGTCTTCAAAATAAACAATGCAATTTTTGAATTTATCCGGAACGCTGTCCTGAGCCGGAAAACGCCATTGTCCGTCGCGAGCAATTTTGGCTCCGAGTAATTCTCCTTCTTTGCTTTCTATAACTGTTGAGTAAGGTTCTTTGAATAAAGTTCGGGGTATCGAAAAATAGTAAATCAGCAAGAGCAGGAATGCAATTGCTGATTTTATCTTGTTCTTTTTTATCCAGTTTATAATGCGCTGAAAAAACGCTTTAATTTTATTTTTCAATGCTTATTTTTTTAACCGCAAAGGCGCTAAGTTTTTTTGCTCGCAGATTCCGCAGATTGGGCAGATTTCATTTTTATCTGCTTGATCTGCGGGAAACTTTATTTTTTTGCAAAGTTTACAAAGTTTTATAGCCACAGATTACAAGGATTAAAAGGTTTTTTTCCATTCTTCATATACAAATCTGTGGCTAATAAATTTACTTCACAACCTCAACCCAGAATCCTTTTGTTCTAGCTAAGAAAGTATTATCATACATGGCTTCACATTGCAATCCTGGTAAATAGTAATTTCCTAGATACGATGCATTCAGCAATATTCTGAAAACTTTTGTTTCTCTGCTTGCCATACTAAAATAGAAATTCGTTCTGTCATCACGGATATCGATATAATCGGCGATATTGTTTACAGCGTCTCCATAATCTGTGAAACGAGTGTTTACGATTTCGAATCCTGAAGGCAGAATCTGCGATAAAGCGACATTCTGAATTCTTTCCCCTCTTTGGTTTTTAATCGTAACCTCTGCAACAAACTCTGTTCCCTGATTTATTCTGGAAACATTGATTACAGTACCTTTCCTGTCTTTGAAAACAATCGAAGCCGTAACATCACTTTGAACTGCATTTTCTTGTCCAATTGGCAGAATTCCTGTATTCAATACACGAACATAAACTGTATTGGCTTTATTGTTTTTCAATGTGATACTGTTCGTGCCAGAAGCAACAGACAAACTGCGATCTGCGACTGACTTACTTGTATTTATTGCCTCTCCTTTTCCGTTTTTATTAAACTGGATATTGATTCCTTTTGGGCCGTTGCTAACCGCAAATTTCGACATTGCATACAAACAGTAAGCCGTTGTCTGTGTGCTCATCCATTGATTAGCTGACATTTCTTTTGCTAATTTCGAAGCGGTTACAAATGCTTTTTGTTTTTGGTCTAAAAGAAGCATTGTCTCCAAAGCCATCGCTCTATTTCTTTCGTTAGAACCATAATAGTAATAACTGTAACCGTCTGAACTTCCGTCAATACTCGTTTTCAAAAACAAACTTTGACCTGCAGCTTTTTGACCTGCCAAAACATAAGCCGCTGCCAAACGAAGCATACTTTCGTTCGAAATGTCTTTTGTTTCTCTCAATCTATTCATTGCTGATAAATCGGCATTTCCAGCTAAAGCTAAAGTATAAAGACGATATGCCTGAGCTAAATCATTTCCATATTTCGGTTCAAAACGCCATTGTTTCGCTTCTTTCTGTTGATACGACAACCATTTTGATTTGAAGTTTATTGGCAGTACATATCCTTTTTTCTCTGCTTCAATCAAGAAATGTCCAGCGTAAGAAGTTCCCCAATCATCTGCAATTGCATTACCTTGCCAATAAGGCAAACCGCCATTTGATAATTGGAAATTCCCTAATCTTGCAATTCCGGCCGCAATATTTTTCTGAATCAAATCTTTACGCTTAGTGTCTATATCTGCCACATCGCCTAAATACAATTGTGGGAAGACAGATGAAGTTGTCTGCTCTACACAACCATGTGGATACTGAATTAAAAACTGCAGTCTTCCATTCAAATTCATTGATGGCATAGACGAAACTTCCAATCTTGCTTTGTTGCTTCCAGCGATTCCAAATGTTTTCCATGAAATTGTTTTTGAACTATTTGGCGTTAAAACAACATCGGTAAAGGTACTCGTAACTGGATTCGGATTGGTCATGTCGATTTCAACATCATAAGTAGATTTCTCACTTCCTGATGTTGCTACAACCTGAACTTTTGCAATTCCGGTAGCCGAGCCTACAACCAAATTAAAATACGCCATTTTTTCGTCAGGCTGTGCAAAATTTAACCTTTGGACTGCGCTTCCGACTACTTTTAATCCGTTGCTGGTTTTTACCTGAATTGTTACATTTTTGATTTTGTTTTCAGTTGCAAAAATCGTTACTGGAAGCGTCACTTTTTCTGATGGCGAAATTTTTCTTGGCAACGAAGCCAGTACCATCAACGGACTCTTAACCTGAGTTGCTTTTTCTGCACTTCCGTAAGCACTTGTATTAGCGTCGCCAGCCACAACCATTGTTCGAACTGAACCAATATATTTTGGAAGTTTTAATTGATGTGATTTTGTTTCTCCTTTTCCTAATTTGAATGGGCCATAATACAATACAACTGGTTTAAAACGGTTTGCTTTTTTAGCTTTTCCACCACCTAAATCTTGGTCACCACCAATACTGAAAATCTGATTTATTTTTCCGCCATATGCGCCAATTACATCATCATAAACGTCCCAAGTTTTTACACCTAAAGCTTCACGAACATAGAAACTATCCCATGCATTTGGTGTTTTAAAACGAGTTAAATCCAAAAGACCTTCGTCAACAACAGCAATTGTATAAGTCATTTCTTTACCTGATTTCTCCCCTACTTTAACCGTGAAAGGCTGTTCTGGTCTTAATACGTCAGGCATGTTTAATGTTGGAGCTAAAATCGTGTTTTTATCAACCACTTCAATAGGAACAATTCCATACATACGAATCGGCGAATCGTTTTTCGTTGAAGCATGAGGCTGTAGCAACGTAATATTAAAATATACGTTTGGTGCCATTGCTCCTGTTATCGGAACCTCAACTTTCGTTTCTCCGTTTTTAGTTTCTGCCCAAATAGTCTGCACTACTCTTGATCCATTTTCGATTGAGATTAACGCACGTCCGCCTTCGCTTGAAGGGAAAGAAATCTGCGCTTTTTCTCCAACAGCATAATTCTTTTTATCAGTAGAAAAAACTAACATACTAGCTGTTGAAGCATCTCTGTTTCTTGTTTTTCCAGACCAGATTGGCCAGTCGATATTTACTGTTAATGAGGTTGCGTGACCACTTTCTCCGTCTTCAACGCGAATTAAATAACGTCCCCATTCTTCATCACTTAAAGCAAATTGGAAATTTCCTTTTCCGCTTGAATCAGTATTGATAACAAAAGTTTTGTATGAAGTCGTTGCATTCGACGAGTTATAATTTGATAAATTATCGCTTGAAGAATCCCACCACCATCTCCAATCCACTTTGTAAACTCGTACTTCGAGATTACGAACTGATTTTGGTCTGCCGTTTTCATCAACTGTAACGACTTCAAAACGATTGTTTGTTCTGGTTTCAAGCATACTATACCTGTTCAGTTCAGGCGTTTTAATCCCGACGTAGGTTTTATACGGAGAATAAGTCGTTGACATTACATCTGTACTAAAATCGCCTCCTTCTTCGTAAACTTTGGTAATGAATGAAGCGCGAAGCATTCCCGGCGCCTGACCTTGTAGTCTTGGCTGAATATTTACTGAAGCTTTTCCGCTTTCATTCAATTTTCCAGAGAAGACATTAATTTCTTCTGTACCAAACTGACGGGCTAAATCATCAAAACTGTATTTTTCGTATCCTTTAAAAGTGGTTGTTTGCTGGGAGAATTTAGCCTGCATTTCTACATTCAAATTCTTAGCAATCGCACCGTGAAGCCATGTTACTTCCAGATTGTCTGTATTTGGATACGAAGCCGAAAGTGTTTTTCTGCTAAACGTATTTTTGATTTTTAAACGATTTGGTTTAATTGTTTCAATCTTAATGCTCTTATAGAATTTAGCACCACCAACACTTACCATCGCTTCCCAATTTCCTGTCGGCGCATCTTGGTTTGTCGGCACTGTAAAGGCATAATGGTTTAAATCGTTTGTTTTCTGAACAGTCTGATAAACTGTTTTCCCATTCGGATCATTCAATCTGAATTTAATCGGATGTGATTTCGGAAGTTTATTTGCAGCATCATTCAAAATAAACGACAGATACAAATTATCTCCTGGACGCCAAACGCCTCTTTCTCCATAAATAAACCCTTTTAAGCCTTTTTGCAAAGTCTCTCCCGCAACATCAAAATTACTGACAGATAACGATAGTCCGTCATCCAATTTCACATAAGTTGACTGATCGCCCAAAGTCACAATAGCGAAATATGCGAACTTATCCAATTGAAAAGATGCAATACCTTCGCTGCTTGTCGCTTCTGAAGCTATTTTTTGCTGCTGGAAATTATATAAATCTACTCTTGCATTCGAAATCGGTTCTGTTGTAACAATGTTATTTACAGCAAACAAATACGATTTATTCTCGCCTCTTTTGGCAATAACTCCTAAATCTGACGCCAAAATATTAGTCGCAATTCTCGCATTATAATAATACGAACCTGTACAAGGATCCTGACTTTCTCTCCAATCGTAATCATCATAATAGTAATAATCGTCGTAAGAGTTTCCGCTGTAGTTTACATCGTTTTCATCCACTTCTTCCTCTTCTGTTTCGTCATCATTACCATCTGATGTTTCGCATTTATAAAGAGAATATTTCTTTTTATAAACAAATTCAACCCTATAAATCGCTCCTGGTTCAGGTTTTATAATTTTAGATAAATCTAAAGCGTACGTATTCCATTTGGATAAATTTACAAGCGTGCTTTCCCTTAAATTCAGTGTGGTTTTGGCAATTGGTTGTGCTACTTTTTTAAGGTTTTGTCCGCCGTTTAATTCATTGTATTGAAGAAATTGCAAAATGTTATTTTTATAAATCTTGTAGACTTTTACATCCACAGCGCTCAGATTTACGGCTTCGAAATTCAGTTTCAAATTATTTGAACTTGGCAAAATCGTTCCGTTTTTAACAAAGCGGATGCTCGGTTTTATCTGATCAAAAGAGATTTTTTCAGTATAATTGTTTTCGAGTTTTTTGCCGTACTGACTTTCAATTCCCTGAAAAACTTCCAATAACAATTCGCCCGTAATAACTTGTTCTGGTTCTTCGTCTGGTACATATTCGACAGCTTCTTCTGCAACTACAGCCACTGAATCTACAGCTACCGCGGCCGAATCTACAACAACTGCAGCCGAATCTACTGCAACTGCAACAGGTTCTTCTACTGCTACTGGGTTTACCTCTTCTTTTTTAGGAGCATTCTGGTTTGTAAAATATACTTTTAGTAAATTTCCTTGAGTTGAAAACTTAAGATTATTAGTATTTTGAATTGAAACCAATCCCGCAAAATCCTGACCTTTTTCTAAAGGTTCGGAGAAATTAATTAAAACCTGCTGATTGTTTCCGTCTGGAACTTCAACTTTTACGACTTTAAATTCGTTGATGCTTGTAATCGGGAAATCGATTTGTCCTTTTTGTTCGATATCAAAATCATTTCCGTCATAAATAATCTCCAAATTTGAAGCTTCTGACTGACGCTGAATACTGTCAATTATAAAATGAAATTCTTTACCGACAGTCGGACTCTTATCAAACTTAATCTTAAGATCGTTTCCATTATGTTTGGCCTCGACTAATTTTGTCGCTGTCTCCAAATCAATGTTATCTGCCGTTTTTAAAGTGCAGTTCAAATATTGATATTCTTTGCTGTACGACTGAATATCGCCCGTATTAATCGTAAAATCTTGTTTTACCGTTTTAACTGTAAAATTGAATTTAGAAAGTTCCTTTTCCTTTTCTTTCGGAATAGCAGTTAGCTTATCGAGGTTTAAAGTAACCTGATATTCTGTTCCTGCTTTTAGTTTTTTCTCTGGAATAAAAGCTAAGGTATTAGTCGAAAGTGCCACGATTTTCCCTCTTACATTTGGCGAAATATCAAACAAATCGTCATCTAATTCCTGATTGGGTTTCCAGTCGTTTTTGTCAAAAGCCAAAACCACACGAATATCAGAATCTGCAGAAACAATTCCGCCTGTGAAACTGGTAATGTAATCTTTAAATAATGAGAAATCGGAATTGAAATCTGCAGCAGATTTTCTTCCACAGGATTGAAAAATAAAGAACACAAAAAAAACGAGAACTAAACCTTTTGCTTTCACTTTTATCTAGAGTTAATGGTTAATAAACTAGTAATTTAATCTTATTACTATTAATGCCATAACAGCAAAAAACAAATTAAATTATTATAAAAGTAAACTATTTTCAGAATCCTTTAAGAGGAAAATTCTCTAGGAAAGATTATTTAACTTTTGTTGAAGTTTTTTATTATTTGATTTAAAAAAAACAATATATTTCTTACTTTCTAAATTCTGTATTATGGCAAGCACCTCCCAAAAATATTCTTCTGAAAATGAATTCATTATAAAAAACAAAAACGTTATTATATATCTAATAAGAGTGATATCTTTTTTTGTTTTGATCGCTTTTGCCGATTATTACGTTTTTCCCACTTCAAAAACTAATGATGAAATAATACATTATTATGTCCAAACTTCTGGGAAGTCTAAACAAAAAATTTCTTATCATTATTTTACACAAAAAGGATTTACTTTTTCTACGGCAAAAGAGCGCATTAAAGAAAGTGATGTTTTCATCGAAACTTCTTTATTATTTAAATTTACAACAAAAGTAAAGTCCAAGACAAAAGATTATACCGATATGCTTTCTAGTGGCTTAAGTAGCAGTGGAATTCAATTTTACACTTGCCTTATTTTGCTTTTTTCACTAGGAATTAGCGTCAAAATAATGCTTTCAAAAAAAGGTTTTTCTGAAAACACATTTTATAATATTGTTTGTTTTAATTCCTTCATGATATTTATATGTGTCTATATGGCATATTTGTTTTAAAACAGTTTTTTTAGAAAACAGAGAATACTCAAAGCTCTGTTCCAAGTTTTGAGAGAACTTTATCCAGCTCATCAAAATGTTCCGCATTTGCTGACGAATAAAAAAGCTGCTCATTACTCATTACAATAATTACTTCATCGTCATGATTTCCATAGAAGCTGATGCCTTCTGCCCATTGTGCAAAAGAAACTCCTTTGTTTTTATACTTTTCAACAATCACTTTTAAATCCTTATCCTCTATTTCATAAAAACATTCAGCAGTATATTCTAACGCAAAACCAGCCTGAAGAAAAGCCATAGCTTCAAAGAAATCCGTTAAAGTTTCTGTTTCCTGTTTCCAATCTTTTTCATCATAACTCATATACACAGGCGGATTCGGTTTTGACAAATCGTCTTTATGAATTCCCCAGACACAAACTCTTTGATTTTCAGCATAAAAAATCAAATAATCATTATGTTTAAAATATTGAAATTGATCTGGTTTGTTTAAAGAATCCTGTGTATTATTTAGATTTTCGATTTTACCCAATTCGCTATAATAATCAATGAAAGCTTTTGGAAGATCTCCGAAAATGTCTTTTATAATCTGAATTTCATCTTCACTAAAACCGTTAGGTTCAGTAATTCCAAAAAGTTTTTTTATTGTTGAAAAGTCCGTCATAAATTAGCCGAAAGTTTTATTCTGTCAAAAGAGACAACATTAGTTAATATATTTTAAATGGCTATCCATAACTTATAATTAACTAAATTTTGCTACAGATTACACAAAATTACACAAATTAATTTGCGCAAATTTCGGTTAAAATTAAGTTTCCCAAACTTTCAGTCTGCAAACCAGACTATGAACTTCAAATCCATAGATTTGTTTAAAAAAAATCCTTAAAAACTTTTTAATCTATAGCTTTAAAACAAATTTAGTTGGCTTATTGAAAAATCAATCCATTATCTTTTTGATTGCTTTTTTGAATACGACAATATATCAATGTTAAGATTACTGCTTTTCTATGTATTTTGTCAAAGAAGAAATCAGGTTTAAAATTTACCAAAAGTTTTTTAACGGTAATTTTACACTCCTAATTAAAACTAATATTTTTACAATTAACTTTTTACAAGCAATCTAAAGCATATGAAACCCGTTACTATAGAAGATATTGCTAGGCGTTTATCTGTACCAGTTTCGACTGTATCAAAAGCATTTCGTAATGTTAAAAGTATTGACCCCTATTTAAAAGATCAGATTGATCATTTGAGTCAGAAACTGGGTTACAATCCAGATATCCAAACCTTTGATATATCTTCAGAAACTAAAAATATTGGCTTTGTTGTACCTAAAGTAACAACCCCTTTTTTTGCAAAAGTACTTCGAGGAATACGAAAAACCCTTGATCCGTTAGGGTATAAAATTATAATTCTGGAATCTTATAAAAACGCAGAAAGGGAAAGGGAAAACCTTTTTCAGCTGGAAGCTTTTAAGGTCGACGGTATCATTTTGAGTCCCTGTGATGAAAGGTCCAATAATTATATTTGCCAAGTATTGATACAAAGAGGTGTTCCTATCGTTATATTCGACAAGAAGGCAACTATATATGACATTGGCATTCTGAATATTAACGAGTATCTTATCGGGCATCGCAGGTACGAGGAATTGGTACATAATGGATACAGAAAAACAGCATGGCTTATGGGAAAAACTGAATTTAGAGCTATTTCTGAAAATGCCCGTGGATATGACCATATCATGAAAAAACAAGGAATTGATTCATCTCTTATTATAAAAACAGCTAGTTTTGAGACCGACGATGTGAAAACTGCACTAAAAAATTTCCTTGAATCCAATATTGAATTTGACAGTATTTTTGCCTACTCGAATTCACTTGCAATAGATGCTTTACGTTATTTGCAAAGCCAGAATATTCCAATAACTGAAAATGCTATTTCCTACTATTTGGGACCAGAGTCTACGAATTTAGAAAAGCCGCTACCAGGAATGGGTGAAACCACCGCGGAATTATTACTTGATAAAATAAATGATAAATTAGACCCTGAAAAAGCTATTTTCTTTGACAACGAATTTATTGACATGTATCTAGGAAGTGGAAAAAGCTGGACAATTTGTGCTGGTCGTGAAAGTCTCTTTTTTAAGAAAAAAAGACCAAAAAAGAGAAAAAAGTAAACAGTCTTATTATGTTGAAATGAATACTGAATTTCATCTTCAGTAAAAACCGTTAGGTTCAGTAATTCCAAAAAGTTTTTTTATTGTTGAAAAGTCTGTCATGATTTCAGATTATTTTCGTCTTTCGAGAAAAAAACGTTTCATTAAATCGGCAGCTTCATTTGCCATTACGCCAGAAACCACAGTCGTTTTTGGATGCAGTTTTGTTCCCATATTTAAAAAGCCACGTTGTTCGTCTCTTGCGCCAAAAACGATTTTAGAAATCTGGCTCCAATACAAAGCTCCAGCACACATTTGACAGGGCTCGAGCGTTACATAAAGCGTGCAATCTTTTAAATACTTTCCGCCAAGGAAATTGGCTGCAGCTGTTATCGACTGCATTTCGGCATGGGCAGTAACATCATTTAGTAATTCTGTCAAATTATGACTTCGTGCTATAATTTTATCAGCCACGACAATTACAGCTCCAACAGGAATTTCGCCTTTATCAAAAGCTATTTCAGCTTCCTGCAAAGCTTTTTTCATAAAATATTCGTCGGTGAAAGGATTTATCATAACTACAAAAGTAAAACTTTACACATTATTTTTATTACATTTAATTTTTGAAATTCGAGCATGGATAAAAAATACAAAATAACTATACCGGAACCTTGTCAGGAAGACTGGAATCAGATGACGCCAAACGAAAACGGCCGTTTCTGCATGAACTGTTCTAAAACGGTTGTTGATTTTACGTCTATGCTTCCAGAAGAAATTCAGCATTATTTTATTCAAAATCAAAACGAAAAGTTCTGTGGACATTTTAGAAAATCCCAGTTAGATACTATCACAATTCAAATTCCAAGTCGTATTCTATATACTCAGGCACATTATCATAAAATGTTTTTACTGGCGTTATTCATAACAATGGGAACGACTTTGTTTAGTTGTGCTGATAATGAAGGAAACAAAGTGAAAATTGATAAAATTGAAGTGGTAGAAGACAATTCTCTAAAAAATCTTGACAAATCTAACAGTGAAGATAGTCTATCAAAAAAAGCAGCTCTTCCTCTATTCAGTAGATTAGAAGATATAAACGAAATACCTGGAACAGCTAATGGATCTAGCTATAGTTATTATTCTGAAACCCTCACTGGAGTCCCAGCCTATGAAAGTATAGAGATATCTCCAGATTATCCGGGCGGGTTTGAGAAATTTGGTACGTTTATTAAAAATGAATTTCAGATTCCCAAAAAGGTTAGACGAGTTACTGGAGAAATTGAGGTTTCTTTTGTGGTGAATAAAGTCGGAACTTTAGAACAAATTAAGGTTTTTGATAATATTGGCCACCAAACAGGAGAAGAAATTATTCGGGTTTTGCAAAATTCAAAAAAATGGATGCCAAAGATAATTGATGGAAAACCAATACCTGATACTATTAGAATGAATATTGTTTTAGGAAAAGACAGTTTGAATACTGAAAGAAAAGACAGAAAGTTTTCAAAAATAGTTTCAATTAATCGGGTAACCGAAAAGAATAACAGTATAAGTCAGATAAATTAAATGCCAAATAATGGGGCAAAAGTATAAAATAGCAATTCCTGAACCGTGCCATGAAAACTGGGACAAAATGACGCCAAACGAAAACGGCCGTTTCTGCATGAACTGTTCTAAAACGGTTGTTGATTTTACGTCTATGCTTCCAGAAGAAATTCAGCATTATTTTATTCAAAATCAAAACGAAAAGATTTGCGGGAGATTTAGAAAGTCTCAACTTGAGATTATACAAATACAGATTCCAAGTCAAGTTTTATACTCCCAGACAAATTATCATAAAATATTTTTATTAGCATTGTTTATTGCAATGGGAACCACTTTATTCAGCTGTCAAGATAAGGACGGAAATAAGAAAAAAATTGATACTGTAGAAGTTGTTGAGGATTCTGTAAAAACAAAGATTATTGATAAAAACTCATCATTAAAAGATACTCTATACAAAGAACCTTCTCAACACAAAAAGTCTAAAACGAATATTAACCTTACAATAGGATGCCTTGTTGAAGAACCTAAAGTAATACAAGTGACAGAGCCAATTTATAATAACGAATCCTACATATTAGGTGGCGCAGGCTTACTTACTATATTGCCCAGTTATCCAGGTGGAATTCAAAAGTTTTATGATATGATACAAAATAGATTTGAACTCCCTAGAAAAGCCCAAAAAAGTGAGGGTATTATTCAGGCCTCGTTTTCTGTTGAAAAAGATGGATCAATGGGAGGTCTCAAAATAATCAACGATATTGGCAATGCAACTGGCGATGAACTTTTAAGGGTTTTAAAAACCACTCCCAAATGGAGTCCAGGTCAGGAAGAGGGAAAAACAACAATAAACTATTACAATATATTGGTTACAATACAAAAAGACAGCCTGAACGAGAAAAGAAGAAAAAGGAAATTCTCAAAGATAACAGCAGTCAAAATTCAGGAAATAAATCAAGACGAAGTTCAATAGATTTCAAATGGAAAGCAAATACAAAATAACGATACCGAAACCGTGTAAGAAAGACTGGAACCAGATGACACCGACTGGGGATGGTCGTTTCTGTATGAACTGTTCTAAAACCGTTATTGATTTTTCTGTTATGCTTCCTGAAGAAATTCAGCATTTTTTCATTCAAAATCAGAATGAAAGAATTTGTGGCAGGTTTAAAGATTCGCAATTACAGACAATCCAGATTCAAATTCCAAGTCAGGTTTTGTATATGCAAACAAAGTATCATAAAATGTTTTTGCTTGCGCTTTTCATTGCAATGGGAACTACTCTGTTTAGCTGTGCAGATAAAGATGGAAACAAAAATAAGATTGATAAAATAGAAATTGTTGATAACATAGGGCAAATTCAAGATGATGAAGAAGTCGTTTCTTCCTGCTATGGCCATCAGATAGAATCTAAAAAACCTAAAAAAGAACGCGACGAGAGGATTACCATGGGGATTGTGCTATCACCTCCTCGTTTTGATGAAAGAGGATCTTTCAAATACGACATTATATACAATCAAAATGACTTGGATGTTCTTCCTGTTCCTGAAAATGGCATGAAAAAATTCTACGATTTTTTCAATAAAAATTATGTTGCTCCCGATAAAACAGAAAAGTATCGTGGAAAAATATTTATTTTATTTGTTGTCGAAGAAGATGGAAGTTTGAGTAATTTTAACCCGATTAAGGATACCCCGAAAGAAATTGGAGAAGAAGCAATCAGAATTTTAGAAGCAGCTCCAACTTGGATTCCGGGAAAACTTAAAAATCGTGCTGTACGGTCATCTTACACTTTACCGATCACAATTCAATAATGAAAAAAAAACATAAAATAAATGCTCCTACAAAGTATTACAAATCGTTTTTACTAATACTGTACACAGGTTTTATAACAGTTGTATTTAGCTGTCAAAATAAGGAAGATAAAAAACAAGATGCCAAAAGTATTGAAGTTGCAGTAGATTCTACAACAAAGAAATCAACTGTTTTAGAGAAGACTGCAAATAATAAAAAATCAGACCAAACAATATCAGCAACTAATAAAGCTGAACAAATTGAATTTAGAAAATCCACTCCGATAGTTTCTGAAAAAACTGCCAAAGAAAAAGTTGTCAAGGAAAAAACCTCAAAACCGGAGAAAGTAGAAAAAGAGGATGCTCCAAAAACCACAAAACCGCCTTCAAATTTAAATGCTGAATTTCCGGGTGGCATCGATCAATTTCATACTTTCTTCATGAAAGAATATAAAAAACCGGAAGGCGTCTATTATTGGAAACTCAATTTTACTCTAGCTTTTGCAGTAGAAAAAAATGGTACAGTTTCGTTTCTTGAATGTTCTCCAGCCGTTGAAGAGCCTTTGGAAAAAGAGATCGTCAGGGTTTTGAATTTATGTCCGAAATGGCAACCCGGCGAATCAAACGGAAAAAAAATCAGAATGCAATATTCTGTACCTATTTTATTGAAATAAGACGCAAGAAGAAATTAAATTTAAAACCGTAAATTTGCTTTTTTCCTTACAATGAAAAGCGATTTACTTTCGAACATATACAATCCAGCCGATTTACGTCTTTTAAAAGAAGAGCAGTTAACTCAACTGGCTCAGGAACTACGCAGATTTATTATTGATGTAGTTTCTGTAAAAGAAGGCCATTTGGGTGCAAGTCTAGGTGTAATCGAATTGACTATTGCTTTGCATTACGTTTTTAATACTCCTGATGATTTATTGGTTTGGGATGTTGGACACCAAGCTTACGGACATAAAATCTTGACCGAAAGAAGAGAAAATTTTCATACTAACAGACAGCTTAATGGAATTTCTGGTTTTCCAAAAAGAGACGAAAGCATTTACGATACTTTTGGCGTTGGGCATTCTTCTACTTCTATTTCTGCAGCACTCGGAATGGCGATTGCTTCCAGTTTAAAAGGTGATTTCGAAAAAGAACACATTGCAGTTATCGGCGACGCATCAATTGCCAGCGGAATGGCTTTTGAAGGCCTCAATCACGCGGGAGTTACCGATGCTAATATTCTAGTGATTCTAAACGATAATGCCATTGGAATTGATCCAAGCGTGGGAGCTTTAAAAAAATATCTGACTTCGGTTAAAACCGGAAAAAATCCGAGGCAGAACAATATTATCAAATCCTTAAATTTTGATTACTCTGGCCCAATTGACGGTCATGATTTACCGCTTTTGATTGAAGAATTAAATCGACTTAAAAAGATAAAAGGCCCTAAATTTCTTCATATTGTAACTACAAAAGGAAAAGGTTTACAGCAAGCTGAGGAAAATCAAGTAAAATATCATGCTCCTGGAAAATTTGATGCTTCAACTGGTGAAATTCATATAAAATATGAAGAAAACCTGCCTCCAAAATATCAGGATGTTTTTGGCCTAACGATTCTGGATTTAGCGCGAAAAAATGAAAAGATAATCGGAATTACACCTGCAATGCCATCCGGAAGTTCTTTAAAATTTATGATGGAAGAAATTCCCGAACGCGCCTTTGATGTCGGAATTGCAGAACAACACGCCGTAACGCTGGCTGCCGGAATGGCAACTCAAGGAATGACGGTTTACTGCAATATCTATTCGACTTTTTTACAGCGTGCCTACGATCAGGTTATTCATGATGTTGCACTGCAAAATCTACCTGTAATATTTTGCCTTGACAGAGCCGGTCTGGTAGGCGAAGATGGTGCGACACATCATGGCGTTTTTGACATTGCATACCTGCGATCAATCCCGAATATGATTATTTATGCACCTATAAATGAAATAGCGCTACAAAATATATTGTACACTGCCCAATTAAGTCTGAATAATCCTATAGCAATTCGATATCCGAGGGGACGTGGAGTCGTTGCAGACTGGGAAGTAAATAATTTCGGACGGTACAAAACCGTTAAAATCGGAGAAGCTTCCTGCTTGAAAAACGGAACAAAAACAGCTGTTTTATCAACAGGAACTATCGGCAATAATGTTATTTCTGCTCTTAACGAATGTTCTAATCCTGAAAACATCGCCCATTATGACTTTCCGTTCATAAAGCCTTTAGATTACAATACATTACATCATATTTTTACAAACTTTGAATCTATTATTACAATTGAAGACGGCGTAAAAAACGGCGGTTTCGGAAGTGCAGTTTTAGAGTTTGCGGCATCAAATAATTATAAAAACAAAATGCAACTTTTAGGTATTCCTGACCATTTCATCGAACATGGAACAGTGAACGAGTTGCAACAAATTTGTAATGTCGACGTTAAAAGTTTAATAAATCTTTTTTCAAACGAAGCAAAATAAGTATTTTGCAGCGCCAAAAAAAAACTAAAATAAGCCTAATGAAATTATTGCGTTCTACCCTTTTGCTTTTATTGCTTCTGTGTACTTCTAATAACTTTGCCCAGATTATACAAACCACTTTAAGTCCCAATCAAGCGCCAAAACCGCCTTCTAACTGGACCAAAAGAAATCAGCTTGGTTTTGATATTTCAGAGATTGCTTTTGTAAACTGGAGCGCGGGGGGAACAAGTTCTATTTCAGGCTTATTTAAGGGAGAATTTAATAGAACCTATGTTAAAGACAATCATAAATGGGTGAACGAACTTATTGTAAAATATGGTTTAAATAAGCAGGACGGAATTGAATTACGAAAAACCGATGATGCCGTTCAGTTTAACTCTACATACGGTTTTAGAAAAGATACTGCTTCAAACTGGTATTATTCATCTAAATTGAATTTCAATACTCAATTTACAAACGGTTACAATTATCCTAACAGAGATATTGCGATTTCCAAACCTTTTGCACCTGCTTATATCTTTCTGGGAGCTGGAGCTGAAAATTCTAACAAACAAAAAAACAGAACTTTCTATTTCTCTCCTATTACGTTAAAAACAACTTTGGTTTTAGATCAATATCTTGCCAATCAAG
The DNA here is from genome assembly GCF_042431625.1 of Flavobacterium procerum. Classification (NCBI taxonomy): domain Bacteria; kingdom Pseudomonadati; phylum Bacteroidota; class Flavobacteriia; order Flavobacteriales; family Flavobacteriaceae; genus Flavobacterium; species Flavobacterium procerum. The sequence continues at coordinate 203,694 of NZ_JBHLYW010000010.1, forward strand.
GAGCATTTGGTGTTAAAAAAGCAACTTACATCTCTGATCCTTTAAATCCAGACACAAAAATTCTGATTGAAGAAGGTCAGAAAGTAAAAGCCGAATTTGGTATTCTTTTTACTGGCTACATGAAAAGCGAGGTTTATAAAAATGTTTTCTACGAAAACCGACTAAGTCTTTATACCGATTACTTAAACAAATTCGGAAATGTAGATATCGATTATGATACGCGCTTGGATTTGGTTGTAAATGCTTATGTAAAAGCAAACATTGGCGTTCATTTGATTTATGACGATGATATTAAAACAAAAAAAGATGTAGTTGACCCTACAACAGGAAGCAAAACACAGGTAAATGACGGACCAAGAATGCAGTTAAGACAAGTACTGGGAGTTGGTTTGGTTTATGCTTTCAAATAATAAATATTTCTGATAAGTTTGCTTATCACAATTCATAAGAAAGGAGCTGTCTTTTTGAGATAGCTCCTTTCTTATATACATTTTTAAGGAATTTAACGCTTCTTGCGTCCACTGATCATTTCGTACAATTCAAGTGCATTTCCGTCTGTCAGAAGCGAAACATAATGACAAATATGAAGCAGGCGCTCGTACAAACTGCCTTTCTCTAAATGATGTTTTTCGGGAAGCATTTTTAGAATCAGCTTATCGTAATTTGACGCGTTCCCATCATATTTATTATTAAACGCTGTTATAAATTTATCTAATAAAGTCTGAATGATTTGATAGCCAACTATTTCTTTCTCAATCACTTCTCTACTCTGGTAGATTTTATCGATACTTAACTTAATAATATCGTCCATCTGCGCTTTGTATTTGCTTTTTTCTGTTAAAGCAAAAGGGAAATTCCCTGCCAAGATTGCTTCTTCATTTTCAATGAAAACATCAACAGCATCATTAATCAAAGCTCCGATGGCCAAAGCACGCAAATAGCTAATTCTGTCTTCTTTGGTTTCTAGCATATTGTATTTCTCAATACCAATATTATCTTTTACCAGTTTAATAAGATATTCAAGAGCATAATCTTCAGAAACCAAACCGAGATTTATTCCGTCTTCAAAATCAATAATAGTGTAACAGATATCATCGGCCGCTTCCACCAAATAAGCCAAAGGATGTCTTTCAAACCCTAAATCACCTTCTTCTTTGTTTGGAATCAAGCCCATATCTTCGGCAACTTCTTCAAAGAAAACTTTGTCTGTCTGAAAGAAACCGTATTTTTTATCTGCAATATTATTGGTCGGTTTTTTAGGAAGACTTTCTTTTGGATATTTCATAAAAGCGCCCAAAGTCGCATACGAAATCCTAAGTCCGCCTTCAATTCCTGGACGACTTGCTGTTAATACCGAAAATCCATTGGCATTTCCTTCAAAATCAATTAAATCCTGCCATTGTTTTGCGGTAAGTTTGTCTTTGTATTTTAATCCTTTTCCACTCGAAAAATACTCTCCAATCGCTTTTTCCCCCGAATGCCCGAAAGGAGGATTTCCTATATCGTGTGCTAAAGAAGCAGCCGCTACAATTGCTCCAAAATCGTTCATATGATAACCGTGAGCTTCTTTCAAATAGGGATATTTTTCGATGATTTTTTTTCCGACCAAACGCCCTAGAGATCTTCCTACAACAGAAACTTCAAGACTGTGCGTCAATCGGGTATGTACGAAATCGGTTTTAGAAAGCGGAATAACCTGGGTTTTATCCTGTAAAGAACGAAATGCGGCCGAAAAGATAATTCGGTCATAATCGACCTCGAATCCTAAACGTGTATCATCTTGTTCTGCACGTAATCTTTTGCTTGTATCGCCTTGTCTTTTTAATGATAAAAGTTGTTCCCAGTTCATTTTTTAATTTTAGATTTCTGATTTTAGATTTTAGATTTTTCATCTAAAGGTCAAAAATACGTTTTATTTTAGGATAATATTCAATAAAAATAGGGCAACAGATTAATTTGAAGCAGAAAATTTACGTTTTCAAAAGTACGTTTTGTCCCGCTATCCGCTATATCTTTTTCTGTCTAAAGAAGCCAGAAAAAGGATATCGCTGCTATCGGGGCTAGACAACAAACTTTAGTTTTCAAAAAATCTTTAGCAAAAAAAAGCGCTACAATTTGAAGCGCTTTTTTTCATGTTTATGTAAAACCTAAGTCTAGAAGTTTTTTGAAAGACCTATTGAAAACGATTGTCCGAAATTGAATCCAAATGTTTTTGTTTTGTAACTACTTCCAGTTGCACTATCACTATCCAAAGACGAATAATTTAATCCGCCAATATTAAAATTCAAACCAAAACCTTTTGAAATATCAATAAAAATTGCGGGAGTTACGCTCGCATAAAATCCATTGCTATCATTATAAGTTTGTCCCACTGCACTTGTAAATGTTTCTTTTCTGTTGCGATAACCAACACCCAAATCTGCATAGGCAGAAAAAATAGAACCTAAAGGCTTGCTATAACGTACAAATCCACCAAAGCCATAAACCTTATCTCTATATTGACTTCCTTCAAAAGAAGTTTGTTTAACATTTATAAAATTACCTTCAATACCTGCTGTCCAGTTTTCATGAAACTGATACCCGATTTTAGGCTGGATACCAAAGCCGTTTTGTTTATTTTCTGAATTGAAACCTGAATTCTTTTGAGAATTGTACGATACATTTCCCATAACCAAAACAGATCCTTTTTGAGCATTTGCGTAACCACATAAAGCTAACGCAAGAATAAGTAACATTTTTTTCATAATTGTATATGTTTAAAATTTTGTAAGTATTTCGCAACAATAATGCCGTTATTCCCTAACTATTCTAAACCACATTTACAAAGTTTTGACTAACAATATTTTAAAAGAAAAGTTTACATATTCTTTAACATAATTCTTACAATAAACAAAAAAGCATCTGCTGATGCAGATGCTTTTCTGAAATTGAATTTATAAAACTTAAGACTAGAAGTTTTTAGAAATTCCGATATTGAATGTTTGACCGAAATTGAAGTAGAAATTACTAACATCAGCACCATTGTTATCGTAGCTTAAAGTTTCGAATCCTAAACCTCCAATGCTGAAGTTAAGACCAAAACCTTTTTTCATGTTGATGAAAAGAGCTGGAGTTACATTTGCGTAAACACCATCTGCTTTAGATTTGAAAAAGCTGTTTCCTGGACCGTACTCTTTGTATTTTTGGTTTTGAGCACCAACTCCCATATCTGCGAAAACAGAGAAAGTTTGGTTCAACGGCACAGAGTAACGTACGAATGCTCCAATTTTGAAACCGTTAAGTTTTTCTTCAACATTTCCGTTATCGTTTGTAGAAGAAGTTACTGCAAATTCACCCCCAACTGTCCAGTTATCGTGGAACTGATAACCTACTTTTGGAGAGAAAGTAAATGAGTTAACTTTTTCTTCGCTAAATTGAAATTCTGTTTTTTCAGAAGCGTAAGAAATGTTTCCACCAACTAAGATTGTCCCTTTTTGTGCATTTGCAAAACTACCGATAGCTAAAAGAGCCATCACTAAAATTTTTTTTGTCATGTTTAATTTATTTTTGTTGAATTTAAGTTTCCTTTAACAATAACGATGCCGTGAATTAAGGGTTTTAAGTTTTTTTTATGATTACTTTAAAATATAAAATACTGTGGTTAGAATTATTTTCTGTTTATTTTTGCAGTAAATAAAAAGTCATGTCGATAGTAGTAAACAACATATCAAAAAGTTACGGAACACAAAAAGCGTTAAACTCAATTTCGTTCTCTATACAAAAAGGAGAAATTGTTGGATTTTTAGGCCCAAACGGAGCCGGCAAATCTACCTTGATGAAAATTTTGACCACTTATTTACTGGCAGACGAAGGTCAGGCCCTTGTAAATGGTCACGATGTCATGACAAATACAAAAGCAGTCCAACAATCAATTGGGTACCTTCCAGAGCATAATCCGCTGTATTTGGATTTGTATATTCGTGAGTATTTGGCTTTTAATGCCGATGTTTATAAAGTTCCGAAATCAAGAATCGAAGAAGTTATACAACTGACAGGACTGACACCAGAAAGCCATAAAAAGATTGGACAATTGTCTAAAGGTTACCGTCAACGTGTAGGACTTGCAAATGCTTTGCTACACGACCCTGAGGTTTTGATTTTGGATGAGCCAACTACTGGTCTGGATCCGAACCAGTTAATGGAAATTAGAAATGTGATTAAAAATGCGGGGAAAAATAAAACTGTTTTTCTCTCAACACATATTATGCAGGAAGTTGAAGCCATCTGCGACCGTGTCATAATTATTGACAAAGGACAAATTGTAGCCGACAATAAATTAGATCATTTAGTTGCCGCAAGCAAAGAGCAGGTTATTGAAGTCGAATTTGACTACAAAGTTGAAGAGCAACTACTGGCTAAACTTCAAAATATCAGTTCATACGTCAATACACATGACATGACTTGGGAACTTACTTTTGTTACCGAAAAAGATATGCGTCCAGCAATTTTTGATTTTGCAAGCGAAAACGGCTTAAAAACCTTGCAACTCAATCAAAAGAATAAAAACCTCGAAGCTGTTTTTAGAGAAATCACCAAATAAACAGCCATTTTACGATATCATTTACATAAAAAAGCGATTTGTTTCTAAACAAATCGCTTTTTTAATAGGTAATTATTTCCTTTTTAAAACTTGCTAAACTCTCTTTTTCAATCGCTTACTAAATAGTATTCAAATTAATTTTATTTTTATTTAGACTTATTATAAATAGTTATTATCTTTGGCATCAGAAACTTCAAAATGCCACGTCATGATTTATATACTCCTTTTAATAAAAAAAGCTTTTTCTGCTATTTTAAATCAACTTCTAAATCTTCGAAAAAGAATTTCAGAAAAACTAGAACAGCTTGTTCTTCAATAATTCTTAAAACTCAGGATTTTATTCTAAACAAAATTTAGGATAGCAAATTAAACAGCATGAAAAATTTAATAACCTCCATTATGCTTGCTTTTTCGGTATATGGATTCTCGCAGGAAGAAAAAGAAAAAGACAGTATCATCGAAACGAGCATAAATGTTTTAGATGAAGTTGTGTTGACAAAAAAGAAAGTGTTGTACACGCAAAAATCAGACAGACTTGTTTTTAATGTAGAAAACAGCATTGTATCTGATGGCGGTACGGCTCTAGATGTGCTTTCGCGCGCACCAGGAGTTGTGGTTTCACAAGATGGCGATTTATCATTGCGCGGACAGCAAGGCGTTGCGGTTATGATTAACGGAAAACTGACACAGCTTTCGCAAAAGGAATTGGCCAATTATTTAAAATCGACCGCTTCATCCAATATTAAGCAAATAGAAGTAATTACAAATCCTTCTGCAAAATATGATGCTGCGGGAAAAGCCGGAATCATCAATATCATTCTAAAAAAACCTAATGCTTCGGGATTAAAAGGAACTGCGTTTGCCAGTTACGGAAGAGGTAGAAAAAACAGAAACAGTGCTGGTTTTAATTTAAATTACAATAAAGACAAATGGGGCGTTTTCGGTAATTACAGTTATACTTTCCGTGGTGAAGAGGAAAAGAAAAAATTCAACCAAACTCAATTTACCGATGCTACGCGCGAAGAAATTGCGACAAAGAATAATCAAACTTCTATCACAGACGAACCTTTGACTTCTAACAATTTTAAAATCGGAACGCAGTATGAAGTTTCACCAAAAACCAATTTAGAGTTTTATGTAGATGCGAAAATCGGTAGCTATCAAAATATGGCCGACGGAACTAATTTCTTAACTGATGCTGCAAATCAACCTATTTTTGACGCCGTAACTTATAATAACAGCAAAGAAAAATGGAATGATTACACCTACGCGTTTTCGGGTCTTCATAAATTTGATAAAGAAGGACAAACCCTAGCATTTGATTTTGAATACGAAACTTCAAAATTTAGATCAAACCAGTTTCAAAGTGCCGATAACACAGCTTCATCTGCAACTGTCAATGATCGTAGAGGCTTTATTCCTTCTCAATTAAAAGTATTTAGCGGAAAAATAGATTTTGTAAATCCGATTAAAGAAAAACAATCGTTAGAATGGGGTTTCAAAGGTAGCATCAAAAACAATGACAACCCTTCTGTTTATGAATACAACGAAAACAATCAGTGGCTAATCGATTTTAATTCGACCAATCATTTTGAATACAATGAACAGATTTATGCAGCTTACATCAATTACAAATATCAGTTGGATAAACTGAATATTCAGGGTGGTTTACGAAGCGAATATACTGCAATTGACATCAATCAGAAGACCTTAAATGAAACACATAAAGACGATTATCTGAACTGGTTTCCGAGCATTTCGTTAAAATACGAATTAACAAGCAGCCATTCGGTTCATGCTTCATACAGTAAAAGAATCAACAGACCTAGCCAGTTTGACCTGAATCCGTTTCGTTTTTATGATGACTCTTTTAATTATTCGCAGGGAAATCCAAATTTAGTTCCTGAAATTACAAACGCAATGGAAATTGGCTACGCTTGGAAAAGCAGTTTTATGGCATCGGTTTATTTTAACAAAACAAAAGATGTTTTTACAGAAGTGTATAATTACGACCCGAACGCCAATACAACCGTTACTACCGAAATCAATGTTAGTAAATCATATAATTACGGCATTAACATTACCAATAGTTCTGAGCTTAGCAAATGGTGGTCTGTAAACACGCTTTTTAATGTATTCGAAAATAAATTTATGGCAAATGTACTTAACAGCTCTACAATTGACCCTATTATGACGGTTAATCTGAATGTTCAAAATTCATTTACTATTACCGAAACCCTTAAAGCCGAGGCAAATGCGCAATACCAGTCGAAATCTAATCTTGGAATTTACCAACGTGATGCCTTCTTTGATTTCAGCATCGGAATTTCGAAACAGGTTTTGGCAAAAAAAGGAACTATCAAACTTAATGTCACTGATATTTTCAACACCAATAATTTTTACATCAAATCTGTAATTGCGCAGACAAGCCTTGATAAAAAATACGATTTGGATAATCGCATTGCAACCATCGCTTTTACCTATAGAATTTAAGATTATTCATTCTTGAATATTGTTTTTTGTTTTTTTTTGTGTTAGTTAAAAAGAGCCTGTTTTTCCTTTCAACAGGCTCTTTTGTTTTTTAAATTAATTCTGAAAACACGGCTTTCATTTCTTCAATTACAATTTTGATATCATTTTCGGTGGTTCTCCAATTTACAAACGAAGCGCGTATTCCTTTTTTATTTTGATAAAAAGTCGGTGTCATAAATACTTTTCCTGTATCGTTTAATTTTACTAGAAAGTCATTTACTTTATCCTGATTTTCGTTTCCTTTCAAAGTAAAACAAACATTGTTTAATCGGATTGGTGCAAGGAGTTCGAAATGATCTTGTTCAATAAGAGCATTTCCGAAATGGAGTGCCAAAAGCGTACTTTTTTCAATCAAATCCTGAAAACCTTCTTTACCGTACGCCACCAAAGAAAACCAAACCGGTAAGGCTCTTAAACGGCGTGAATTTTCTGGAACTACATTCAAGTAATTAAAATTTTCTAAAGCATTTCCTAAATAGGGAGCATTTGAATTCTGAAACGTTTCAATCTGCAGATTTATATGTTGTTTTCTAATTAAATAAAAAGCACTTTCATAAGGAACATTCAACCATTTATGACAGTCAATTGTAATGCTGTCTGCTCCTTCCCAACCCTCTACCAAATGTTTGTATTTTTCTGAAACAGCAGCAAATCCGCCAAAAGCACCATCAATATGCCACCAAAAATTGTGTTTTTCTTTTAGTTTAGAAATTGCCTTAAAATCATCAAAATCGGCTGTATTTACAGTTCCTGCACTAGAAATCAAGATAAAAGGTTTTCCGTTTAAGGCCTTTATTTTTTCTTCTAAATCGGCAATATCCAAAGCTTCACGATTGCCTTCGATTGTTTTTACAACCGTATAATTCTGGCTTCCGATTCCTAACATCGACAATGATTTTACGGAAGAAGAATGCGGAGTCGCTGTTAAAATATTGATGGTTTCAGAGATTCCGTTTTTAGCAAAATCTTTTCCAAACTGTTTTCCAAACCATTGTCTGGCAACTCCCAAACTGGTAAAATTAGACATTGTTGCGCCCGTAACGAATCCGCCCAAAAATGAATCCGGAAGTTCTAATAATTGCAGCAGTAAATTAATCGTTTCAAATTCTATTAAAGCCGAATTTCCTCCCTGAGATGTTACAGACTGTGTATTTTGATCGTAAATCGATGCTAACCAGTCACCAGCGATAGAAGCTGGAGTCGATCCGCCCGTAACAAACCCCCAATAGCGAGGTCCTGGTGATGAAACCAATAAAGGAGCTAATCGTTCTTTAAACTCTTTTAAAGCTTCATCGGAACCTAAACCTAATTCGTTCAAGTTTCGTTTAGGATTAATTGTATTTTTGTTTGAAGTTGAAATATTTTCTAGATTATTCAAAAATTCGACTCCTTGTAGTTTTGCCTTTTCTAAGATATTTTCGAAGTTATTTAAATCGTGTTGTAATATTGAATTCATAGTATAGAGTATTAGATTTCATACTGATTGACTCAGATGAAAACAGATTTTATATAATTTTTTATTTGAAGAACTGCTGATTTGGTCTCGCACAGATTTTGGACTCGAGCGATAGCGAACATGCGGAGCGATTTAAGATTTGGGATTTTTAAAATCTAGTTACCATTTTGTTTTTTCAGAAAATCTGGAAACCATCATAGAACAGATTACATCTCCGTTGGCATTTAACAGAGTAGCAATTGGATCAACCAAAGTTCCAAGAATCATCGCAACCGGAAGCGCTTGTTCCATCGGAAAACCGTAAACTGTTATGGCTAGGATTTCACCAATATAACCTCCGTTCGGAATGCCGCCTTCTACAATCGAAACTACAACTGTAATTCCTAAAGCGAGCAGAATTGTCATAGGATCTGAAAAATCTTTCCCAAACATAGCAAACAAAAAAGTTATTTTTAAGATGGACGACATGCTCGAACCGTCTTTATGTAAAGGAGCTCCAAGCGGAATCACTAGATTGCGTACGTGTGCCGGAATTCCCATTTTTTGTGCTGCTTCTAAATTGGCTGGAATAGTGGCAATACTACTGCAAGTTCCCACTGCTGTTAGAGATGGCGTAATATTGTTGCTCCAAAAAACTTTAAAAGCTTTTTTTCCGCCAGCAACAAACGCATATAAACTAAAGAACACAAAGAAATAAAAAATACAGGCTCCGTAATAAACCGCCATTGGTTTTGCATAAACTCCTAGTAATTGTGGCCCAAAAACTCCAACTTGATAAGCAAAATAAGCTCCCAAACCTATTGGTGCAGATTTCATGATGATATTCAAAAGCTGTTTCATTACCTCGTTTCCTGAATCTAAGAAACTCTTGAAAGCATTCCCTTTTTCTCCTGATTGTAATGTGGCAAAACCAACTAAAAAAGAGAAAATAATCAATGCCAGCATGCTTTTTCGAGACAATAATTCGAAGAAATCATTGGCTGTAAGCAGTTTTGCAATCTGATCTCCAGCTGATCCTGATGTTACTTCTTCAAATGGAACTTTTGCAATAGCAATATCTTCATGAATCGGAAAAAGATAAACGGCACAAATCATTACAATTGCTGAAATCAAAATCGTAGCCAGAAAAACGAGAATCATGATAACAAACAGTTTCCCTAATTTTTCTGTTCGTTCTAAATTAGCAATCGAAGAACCAATAGTGAAAAAAATCAACGGAATAATGGCTGTGAAAAGTAAATTCAGAAAAATATCTCCCAACGGTTTTATGATCAGTACATCTTCTCCAAATACCAATCCGAAAATACTTCCGATTATGATACCGCCAAGAAGCCATAAAATACTGCTGTAACTCTGCAAAAAATTGATTTTCTTAACTTCCATAATTTGAGATCAGAAAAGATTAATAATAAGGAATGAAAGTACTCAAAAAACTGCGAAGATTTTTTTTGCCACAGATTAAAGTGATTTACACAGATTTTAAAATGAACAAATTAATTAGTGGAAATTTGTGAAATTAGTGGCAAAAGAAAAAAATCTTTTTTAATCTGTGTAATCTGTGGCAAAAAAAATCTATTTCTCCAACACAATAGTAGTAAAAGCTCTCTCGACCAATTCGCCGGTTTTGCTTTTTACTTCTTCTGTCTGTGTTTCGGTATAAACGATTTTAAAATCTGATTTTTTGATTAATTCCTGCGCTTTTTCGGTACTGTACAATTCAAATTCGAATTGCGTAAAAGGCAGTTTTTTCATAAAATCTTCTTCGGCAAATGTCAAACAGAAATTCCCGTTTGGTTTTAGAACCCTGTAGATTTCCGAAAGTAATTCTTCGGGTTTCTGCCAGAAATAAATCGTATTTACAGTAAATATTTTATCAAATAATTCGTCTTCAAACGGAACTGCGTTTCCGTCATAAAGTGAAAAGAAAGCCTGTTTTTGAGAAACAAAATTTCGATTGATCTGACGTGCTTCCTGAAACATTAGTTCCGACATTTCCAGACCGTAATATTTTAGTTTTTCGGCTTGTTCAAACAAAAATTCTACGTGGCCTGCGTTTCCGTGGCCTAGTTCCAGAATTCGGTTTTCGTTTGACATATTTAGATTCAGAATCGAATGTTTGGTCATATTGATGTTTGTTTCGTTCATCATATTTCCCATTTCGATTCCTTTTTCTCCCGATGGATGTTTTAATTGAGAGGCTATCGCTTGTAGTTCTTCTTGTTTCATGACTCGAAAATTTAAACTTCTAAATTAAACAAAATCCTTTAGCAATTTGTTATTGCTTGGGGTCAGATTCCAATTAACGTTTGTTTTTGTCATTTCGACGAAGGAGAAATCTCCACGAGAAGCTCGACAAAGATTGGATTCTCTTTGCAGAGTTACTTGCGAAGATTTCTCCTTCGTCGAAATGACAAAACACGCATTATATCAAGTAAAAAACTAAAAAACCTGACTTGCAATCTGGCGGATGTTCTCAGATTTACCCATTGAATAATAGTGTAAAAACGGAACTCCAGCGGCTTTTAATTCTAATGACTGCTGAATCGCCCATTCGATTCCGACTTGTTTGATTTCAGCATTATTTTTGCATTTATCAACAGCATCGATTAAATCTTCTGGTAAATCGATTCTGAAAATCTGTGGTAATACTTGTAAATGCCTTTGAACCGCAATTGGCTTAATTCCAGGAATAATCGGAATTGTAATGCCCATTTCTCTTGCTTTTTCTACGAAAGCAAAATATTTAGCATTGTCAAAAAACATTTGTGTTACGACATAATCAGCACCTGCATCTACTTTTTCTTTTAATCTTTTTAAATCCGATTGTAAAGATGGCGATTCTAAGTGTTTTTCAGGATAACCCGCAACTCCAATACAGAAATCTGCTCTGTTGTCGGTATCGATTACTTCGTGAAGGTATTGTCCGCAGTTTAAATTTTTAATTTGTTTAACCAAATCAATTGCGTAATGATTTCCTCCTGCTTTCGGCACAAAAGACTGCTCATCTTTCATAGCATCTCCGCGAAGCGCCATCACGTTGTTGATTCCTAAATAATGACAATCAACCAACACGTATTCGGTTTCTTCTTTGGTAAAACCACCGCAAAGCAAATGCGGAACCGTATCTACATTGTATTTATGTTTTATAGAAGCGCAGATTCCAAGCGTTCCCGGACGCATACGAGTCAGTTTTTTGTCTAAAAGTCCATTACCTTTATCAATATAAATATACTCTTCACGAGAGGTTGTTACATCAATAAACGGCGGATTAAACTCCATTAACGGATCAATATTATCGTATAATTCCTGAATGCTTTTTCCCTTTTGAGGCGGAATGATTTCAAATGAGAATAATGTTTTTCCTTTGGCGTTTTCTATATGTTCTGTTACTTTCATCTTTTTTTGTTTCAAGTTTTTCTAAGTTTCAAGTTTCAAGTTACGTCCGAACCTGAAACCTGAAACTTGAAACTTTTTCTTTTAATCTGCTATATTAGGATTCAACCATTTCATTGCGTAATCAGTTGGGACATTGCGTCGTTTGGCGTAATCTACAACCTGATCTTCTTTTATTTTTCCGAGTCCGAAATAGCGGCTTTTCGGGTTTCCGAAATAATATCCTGAAACCGATGAAGCTGGCCACATCGCCATGCTTTCTGTCAACGTAACTCCAATTTCTTCGGCTACATTTAAAAGTTTCCAAATCGTTGGTTTTTCCAAGTGATCCGGACAAGCTGGATAACCTGGAGCCGGACGAATTCCTTTATAATTTTCTTTAATCAATTCTTCGTTGGTTAAAGATTCTTCTGAATCATAACCCCAGAAATCTTTACGAACTCGCTCATGAAGATATTCGGCGAAAGCCTCAGCAAAACGGTCCGCAAGCGCTTTAACCATAATTGAATTGTAATCGTCTAGGTTTTTCTCATATTCCGCCGCCCATTCATCTACACCAAAACCAGTTGTTACGCAGAAAGCTCCCATATAATCTTCTATTCCGCTGTCTTTTGGCAGAATAAAATCAGCTAATGCGATGTTTGGTGCACCTTTTGTTTTTTGTGACTGCTGACGAAGCGTTAAGAATTTCTCCAACACTTTTCCGTTTTCATCACGTAACTCGATATCGTCATCATCAACCTGATTCGCAGGAAAAATTCCGTAAATACCTTTTGCTTTTAGTTTTTTCTCTTCCAGAATTACTTTCAGCATTGCCTGAGCATCGTTAAAAACAGATGTCGCTTGTTCTCCCACAACCTCATCCGTTAAAATTGCCGGATATTTTCCGTACAATTCCCAAGTCTGAAAAAACGGCGTCCAGTCGATATATGGAACCAAAACATCCAATTCAACTTCGACAATTTGTTTGCCAATTACTTTAGGCTTAGTTGGTGTATATTCCGACCAATCCAATGGTAATTTATTTTTACGGGCATCTTCAATCGTCAGGAAGTTTTTATCTCTTGAACGATTTAAAAATGTTTCTCTAAAAGAATCATATTCTGCACGAATATCTGCCGCATATATTTTTCTATTATGATCTAACAAGTTTCCTGCAACAGTAACGGCTCTAGAGGCATCGTTAACGTGAATTACAGTTTCTCTATATTGAGGCGCAATTTTCACGGCCGTATGCGCGCGCGAAGTCGTTGCCCCACCAATCATAATCGGGATTTTAATTCCTTGTTTATCTAATTCTTTGGCCAAATACACCATTTCGTCAAGCGAAGGCGTAATCAATCCGCTTAATCCAATAATGTCAACATTATGTTCAATCGCAGCCGAAATAATTTTTTCCGGAGGCACCATAACACCAAGATCTACAATCTCATAATTGTTACACGCCAAAACCACCGAAACGATGTTTTTACCAATATCGTGAACGTCGCCTTTTACAGTTGCCATCAGGATTTTTCCGTTTCCTTGTTTGTCTCCCGCTTGTTTGCTCGCTTCGATAAATGGCAGTAAATAAGCCACCGCTTTTTTCATTACACGAGCCGATTTCACCACCTGAGGCAGAAACATTTTTCCGCTTCCGAATAAATCTCCAACCACATTCATTCCTGTCATCAAATTGATTTCAATAACTTCAATTGGTTTTGTCGCAGCCAAACGTGCTTCTTCAACATCTTCTTCAATAAAAGCATCAATTCCTTTTACCAATGAATGTGTAATACGCTCCTGAACAGTTCCAAAACGCCATTCCTGAACTACTTTTTCATCGCTCTTTGCTTCGCCTTTTACATTTTCTGCAAAATCCAAAAGTCGTTCCGTAGCATCGTCACGTCTATCTAAAATTACGTCTTCAACGTGTTCTAATAAATCTTTCGGAATATCATCGTAAATCGTCAACATTTCTGGGTTTACGATTCCCATTGTCATTCCTTCTTTAATCGCGTGGTATAAAAACACCGAGTGCATAGCTTCACGAACCGTGTCATTTCCTCTAAAAGAGAACGAAACGTTACTCACTCCACCACTGATATGCGCGTGAGGTAAGTTTTCACGAACCCATTTTGTTCCTCTAAAAAAGTCCAAAGCGTTCAAGCGATGTTCTTCCATTCCCGTTGCAACCGGGAAAATATTCAAATCGAAAATAATATCCTGCGGAGGAAACCCAACTTTGTTCACCAAAATATCATACGAACGCTGACAAATCTCCACACGACGATCGTAATTATCGGCCTGACCAACTTCGTCAAAAGCCATAATAATTGCCGCCGCGCCGTAACGTTTGATTAATCTCGCATGATGAATAAAAGCTTCTTCGCCTTCTTTTAACGAAATCGAGTTTACAACGCTTTTTCCTTGTACTACTTTAAGACCGGCTTCAATGATTTCCCATTTCGAACTGTCAATCATAATTGGCACTCTCGAAATATCTGGTTCTGCCGCAATTAAATTCAAAAATTTAGTCATCGCGGTAACACCATCAAGCATTCCTTCATCCATATTAATATCGATGATTTGTGCTCCACCTTCCACCTGCTGTCTTGCAATATCAAGCGCCTCGTCATATTTCTCTTCCTTGATTAATCTCAAGAATTTTCTTGAACCTGTTACGTTTGTACGCTCACCAACATTCACGAAAACACTTTCCGGCGTAATAATCAACGGTTCTAATCCTGATAATACAAGGTCTCTTCTTTTTTCTGTCATTTTTTTCTAAGTTACTAAGATCCTGAGATACTGAGGTTCTAAGTTTTTTTTATTCTATTTCTTTCCTGCGGGGTTTTTAGAACCTTGTAGGTATTTCTTCTTTTTTAATTCAAACCTATCAGAATCGATAGGTTTAAAAAACTATTATTTTTTTAAATATTTTGGGCGTGTCCCTCCGGGTCGGGCTATCCGTTACAAGTCCTCGTCTCGTCAAAAGACGAGACTGCGGGCTTTTCACTTCTATCCCTCACGCGGTCTCGGTTTCACAAGACGATTTATGAATTTTAATTTTTATTATTTTATTCTTCCAGCAATTTATCCAATTGATTCTGAAGCGTTTTTTTATCTGGTAAATACAATTGATATTTGCTCAATAAAACCTTGTTTGTAATACTATCAGTAGCATATTCAACCAAAATATGATTTTTGTGTGCTCCCAATACAATACCAATTGGCTCATTATCTCCTTCAGTTGCTTCTTCTTTTTTGAAATAATTCAGATACAAATTCATTTGACCAATATCCTGATGATCAATTTCGCCTCTTTTCAAATCTACCAAAACAAAACATTTCAATATTCGATGATAAAAAAGCAAATCCAAATAAAAATGTTTTCCCCCAATGCTCATTCGGTATTGTCTGCCAATGAACGCAAATCCTTTTCCCATTTCCATAATGAACTGCTGTAAATTGGAAATGATTTTTTCTTCCAGTTCATTTTCTAAATATTGATGTTGTTCAGGAATATTTAAAAAATCCAATACAAAAGGATCTTTAATTAAATCTTCTGCATTTTCTACAATGTGTCCTTCTTTAGCCAATCTCAAAACGCCTTCTTTGTCTTTGCTCAAAGCTAATCTTTCAAACAATGAACTCTTCATTTGACGTTTTAATTCTCTTACACTCCAACGTTCATGTTGACATTGTTTAGCATAAAAATTAATTTCTAATTCCGAGTCAGCTTTTAAAATTTCAAAATAATGACTCCAAGTCAATAAGTGAGACAGTGTCTCACTTATTGGAAACGATAGATATAACTTACGCATGTATAAAAGATTAGATCTACTAAACCCTTTACCATAGGCTTGTACCAAATCCTTTGAAAGCCTTTCAAATAATTGACTTCCGTATTCAGCTTTTTCATTTCCTTTTTGCTCAAACTCTACAATGTGCTGACCTACGTACCAATAAGTCTGCACCAAAATTGTATTGACTGATTGTACAGCTTGTTGCCTTCCCTGTTGCAACAAACTACCAATTTTATCGATAAGTTCGCTATAAGGTTGTTTCTCTAAACTCATAATTAGCAATTAATACCTTCATTAGATCATCATTCAAAAACCGGCGCAACTCTCGGTTTATAATCCTTTGCAACCTCAGCCATTAATCGAATATGATCCGGAGTTGTTCCGCAACAACCTCCAATGATATTGATTAAATTATCTTCTAAATATTCTTTAATGAAAGCCTGAGTTTGTTCTGGTGTTTCATCGTATTGACCGAAAGCGTTTGGCAATCCTGCATTTGGATGTGCTGAAACATTAAAACTTGTATTATGCGCTAATGTTTTTAAATACGGTTTCAGCAAATCGGCTCCAAGAGCGCAATTGAATCCTACGCTTAATAACGGAATATGAGAAACGGATATCAAAAACGCTTCAACAGTCTGTCCGGAAAGTGTTCTTCCTGAAGCATCTGTAATCGTTCCTGAAACCATGATTGGAATATCAAGATTGCGTTCTTCTTTTACTTCTTCGATAGCGAAAAGTGCTGCTTTTGCATTTAATGTATCAAAAATCGTTTCTACTAAAAGTAAATCACAGCCACCATCCATTAAGGCTTCTGCCTGTTGTTTGTACGCAATTCTCAAATCGTCAAATGTTACGGCTCTGTAACCCGGATCGTTTACATCTGGAGACATACTTGCGGTACGGTTTGTTGGTCCGATTGAACCGGCTACAAAACGTGATTTTTCCGGATTTTTTGCGGTAAACTCATCAGCTACTTGTCTTGCGATTTTAGCCGATTCGTAATTTAGCTCGTAAACCAAATCTTCCATGTGATAATCGGCCATACCGATTGTTGTTCCTGAAAAGGTATTGGTTTCTACAATGTCAGCGCCAGCTTCGTAATACGCAGCGTGAACATCGCGGATCGCCTGCGGTTGTGTTAGAGATAGTAAATCGTTGTTTCCTTTTAACGGATGCGGGAAATCTTTGAAACGCTCTCCTCTGAAATCTTCTTCGGAGAAATTATAGCGTTGCAACATTGTTCCCATTGCTCCGTCTAGGATTAGGATATTTTTTTTTATTGCTTCTTTTATCGTAATTGCCATGTTGTATTTGCCGCTAAGGCGCTAAGGCACAAAGCTTTTTTTATTTTTAATTTTGAAGGCTCTATTTACCTTCGATATTTTTTTACATAAATTCCAAAAGTGCACTATTACTGGCTCATTAGCCCCGATTGAGCCGGTATCCTCGTAATGAAATGGAGAGATATAGGCGAAAGCGGGAACTATTGACTGCAAAAATGCGCCAATGATTCGCTCCTGATACAGCATCTGTTTCAGTAATATTGTATGTTGTCTGGAAAAGTTTTGAGAAATACGAGTATGTATTTGTGTTATCTATCTTTAATACTAGAAAATGTCGTATAAAGTAGAATTTAGCACCTTCTTTATGATAAAGGGTTGCTAAGGTTTCATCGGGTCTATCCCTCCGCCTTTCGTGATAACTGACAATAATTTTAAGAACAGTGCAAAGGTATGAAATAGGGTTTCGATTTGCAAATGTTTTTTTAAAGATGCTGAGACTCTAAGATACTGAGTTACTAAGTTTAAAGTTCGGATCTTATTTTTCAAATATATCCCAGAGTTTTAACCACGGGGAACGTATTGTGATTATGCGTTGCATCTATTCGTTGTGTTCCAGTGGTTGAAACCACTGGCTATGTTTCATATGTTTTGTTTTTTATAAAAAAATTGAGATTTACTTTGCGTTTTTTTGCTTAATCAATAGTTCAGCTTCAGAGGAGCATAATATTTATAGAAAACGATTAACAAACCAAATGAAAGCCCAGCGGAGCGACACATCTATAATATGTCGCTCCGCTGGAGTTTTTTTTGCGTACAGAATTTTTTCTATTCTATTTTTATGCTACTGAGATTTTATGTACGGAATAAAAAAGCCCAAACATTTAAAGTTTAGGCTTTCTATTTTTTACTTTTCCACTCAAAAAATGAATGTATCGTTCAATAAATCAGATGGTTTATTTAAAAACTTCTGTCCCATTTTAGAAATGTATCAATGACTTCCTGATGATCTGTAAATTCCTTATCTGCCATGCTCATCTCATTGTCAATTTTTGCCTCTTCTTCTAGTAGTTTTTCTTCATTCCAATTGTTCATAATAGATAATTTATTTAATACTTTCTTAAAGTTACCACTTTTTAACTGGTTATTCAAATACTGAAAACTATTTTTTCATTTTAATGCAAAGCTACTAAGCTTCTAAATGACTAATATTAACTTGAAGTTGCTAAGATGTTAAGGTTATAAGATGTTTTTACTGAAGATGTTTTAATAATGAAGCCTATTTACTTTGATTAATTACATTTTTCTGATTTATTTAAAATACTAATAATCAACATTAAGCACTCGAAATCTTGTTTGAAATCACGCACAATTTAGAATAAAAAAAGCCCAAACTATAAAAGTTTGAGCTTTCTATATAAAAATCTTAGTGTCTTAGCAACTTAGACTATCGCTTTAACAACGGCTTTTGGTGCTTCTTTACGAGTTCCGTCGAAACCGTCTACTCCTGATACTGTTGTATATTTCAATACGTATTTTTTACCTGGATTGATGATTCCGTATGCCGCCTGGCACATTAAAGTTGCTTCATGAAATCCGCAAAGAATTAACTTTAATTTTCCTGGATATGTATTTACGTCTCCAATAGCAAAGATTCCTGGAATGTTGGTTTGGTAATCTAATGCATTGTTTACTTTGATGGCATTTTTCTCGATTTCTAATCCCCAGTCACCGATTGGACCTAATTTTGGTGTTAATCCGAAAAGTGGAATAAAATAGTCGCAATCAATTTTACGGTGTGCGCCGTTTTCTTCTATATCTAAAGATTCTACGTGCTCTGCTCCGTTGATTCCGATAACTTCTGCCGGTGTGATTAGTTTGATTTTTCCAGCTGATTTTAATTCCTGTACTTTTTCTACAGAATCAAGAGCTCCTCTGAATTCATTTCTTCTGTGGATTAAAGTTACTTCTGAAGCTACATTTGCCAAGAAGATGCTCCAGTCTAATGCTGAATCTCCTCCTCCTGCAATAACAACTCTTTTGTCTCTGAATTTTTCAGGATTTTTGATGAAGTATTTTACTCCTTTATCTTCATAAAACTCGATATCTTCGATAAGTGGTTTACGAGGCTCGAAACTTCCTAATCCTCCTGCGATTGCGATAACCGGCGCGTGGAATTTAGTTCCTTTGTTTGAGGTTACAATGAATGTTCCGTCTTCTTGCTTTTCAACTGTTTCTGCACGTTCTCCTAATGTAAAACCTGGCTCAAATTGTTTGATTTGCTCCATTAATCCGTCAACTAAATCTCCGGCTAAAACTTCTGGAAATCCAGGAATATCATAAATTGGTTTCTTAGGATATAATTCTGAAAGCTGTCCTCCTGGTTGAGGCAATGCATCTAAAATGTGGCATTTTAATTTTAATAATCCTGCCTCGAATACGGCAAATAAACCTGTTGGTCCTGCTCCAATTATAAGTATATCTGTTTTAATCATTATGTTGTTGTTTATAATCATTCTTAATAATACAAAGAAACGAATAATTTATTCTTTAATCAATGATTTTTATCATTCATTTCTTTCGAAATTTCATCCATCGGATTGATTCCGACGTTATTCAATTCTATGTGTCCATCGGGTTAAAACCCGACGCTACAATATAAATCGTTCCTTCGGAACTTTTGTTATTCTTTATTTTTTAATGAAGAGGTAATCTCATTCATTCTTTTAACCTTTTCTTCAAAATTGCCTTTTAAGGTTTTTCGGTATTCATTCAGATTCTCAACCATTTGATTGATATCTTCCGGAATTACTTCTTCGAAAAACTCACGCAATCTCTTTGCCGTTGTTGGCGATTTTCCGTTTGTCGAAATGGCGATTTTCACATTTCCTTTTGTTACGATTCCGCCTAAATAATAATCACATAAATCCGGCGTATCGGCGATATTGCAAATCAAATAACGTTTTCTCGACAATTCGTAAACTCTTTTATTCACTTTCAAATCGTCTGTACAGGCAATTACCATGTGACGTTTTTTAAGCATTTTCTTTTTGAACTTCGCTTCCGTCAATTTAATTGAAGGATGATTTTCGGCTAAAACTTTAATTTCTAAATGAAAATCTGGCGCTACGACCTCAACATTTGCATTTGGACTTGACTTGAGCAAGAATGAAAGCTTTTCCAGACCTACATTTCCTCCGCCTACAATTAATACATTTAAATTGTGAAGCTTTAGAAATATTGGATATAATTCGTTTTGTTCCATGTTAATCTTTTTTCTTCTAATCAAAATTAGAATAACCTACGAGATGTTCCTAACGGAAAATTAATATTAATTGGAAACATTTTTTCTACCGATGAGATGTTCCTAACGGAACATAATTCTATCGAATTTCTTCTTTTGATAGAAATTCTTCGTAGAATCCTTTCAGTTTATTGCTTTCTCTTACAACTTCTCCAAGAACAATAATCGCTGGTGAGCCTAATTCTTTTTGTTTTACAACTTCTAAAATCGAATTTACTGTTCCAACTCCTACTTTTTCTTCTGTGGTTGTTCCGTTTTGAATAATCGCAACAGGCAAATTTCCTTTGTCTTCTTTTTGAAACAAATCGATTATTTGAGGCAATTTGTGCATTCCCATCAAAATCACAACGGTTGCTGATGATTTCGCTGATAAGGCAATATCTGAAGATAATTTCCTATCAGAAGTTGTTCCCGTAATTGCCCAAAAGCTTTCTGAAACTCCTCTTTTTGTGATTGAAATTCCCTGACTTGCAGGAACTGCAACTACAGATGAAATTCCGGGAACTACTATGGTTTCTATTCCGAAACTTTCTGCAAATTCCACTTCTTCGCTTCCTCTTCCAAAAATAAACGGATCTCCGCCTTTTAATCGAACTACATTTCCGTATGTCAAAGCATTATCTACAATCAATTGATTGATTTGATCCTGCGTGTAAGCATGATTTCCGATTCTTTTTCCAACAAAAATTCGGATGGCATTTTTGGGTGCGTAATCCAGAATTTCTTCATTGGCCAAAGCGTCGTACAAAACCACATTTGCTTCAGCCAATGCTTTTACAGCTTTCAGCGTCAGTAAATCGGGATCGCCCGGACCTGCACCAACTAAAGTTATTTTGGGTTTTATATTATGCATTTGCTAATTCCTGTGCTCTGAAAGTTTCGATTTTGTCAAAGAAAACTACTGCCTGAGCAATGTAATCTTTAGCGAAAGCTTCAGATGGTTCATTTTTATTGATTTGGTAAACCAAGTCTTTAAAAGTTGAGTTCAATTCAATTTTACTAGTTTCGATGAAAACAGTATCAAACAAGTCTACAATTCCTGCGTGGTGATTTGTTTTTTGGTTTTCTGACAATAACAATGCTTTTGCTCCATTTACAAATCCAGCATAAGCATGATAGATTGCATCTGACCATTTTTTCTCGTCGAAAGATTCCTGAGCCAAGATCAATTTCTCTTTAGCTTCAAACAATAAAGTCGCAACTAAATCGATCACTACTCCGGCACATTCGCCAACTCCAACTGCTTTTACGTAATTGTCTGCGTTACCCCAATCCACAAAATCGGCTTCTGTTAAATTGGTTACATCTGCAAAAGGTTTTAAGATTTCGTAGAAATATTTTTCTCCTTTTGTATCATAATAATCAAGGAATTTTTGTCCGCTTCCGTTAGCATCAAAATCATTTAAAATGGTACGCAATGCATCTGGACCTCTACGACTAGGCACTTTGATTACTTTATCAGCAAAACGTCCAGCGCCATTTCCTAATCTTCCTCCGCCAAGTAAAACCTGCAGAGCCGGAGCTACCAGTTTTCCTGAGTTGATAGACATTCCTTGGAATCCAATTGCAGACATATTATGTTGTCCGCAGGCATTCATACAACCTGAAATTTTAATTTCGATTTCGCGGTTGTTTAAATACTGAGGGTATTCTGCCGTTAAAACTCTTTCTAATTCTTCTGCAATACCGGTACTACTTGCAATCCCCAAATTACAAGTATCAGTACCCGGACATGCCGTAATATCTCCAACTGAATTATATCCTAGCTGAACAAAATCCAACTTCGCTAATTCTTGATAAAAGAAAGGTAAATTCTCTTCTTTTATGTGACGTATTACAATATTTTGACGCAATGAAAAACGTAATTCATTTGCTCCGTAATTCTTAATTAAATCGGCTAATAATCTCGCTTTATCCGTATAAAAATCTCCTAATAAAACTTTGATTCCGATAGCGTAATAACCGTCTTGTTTCTGCTTGATTACATTCGAATTTTTCCAAGCTTCATACGCTTTTGTATCTTCGATTGTAACTTGCGGAACTTCTAATAATGGTTCTGGAATTGGACCATCAAAAGCAGTTGTATCAATTTCGTATGTCTCAAAAGCAATGGCTTTTTTCTCTTGTTCAACCAAATCAAGGAAAACATCTCTTCCCATTTCTTTGATTAAGAATTTCATACGCGCTTTCATTCTTTTTGCTCGCTCTCCGTATCTGTCGAAAATACGAATGATTCCTTCTGCTGTTGGAATGATTTCGTTTACAGGAACGAATTCTGAAAGCAATTCTGCATGTGCTGGCTGAGATCCTAAACCTCCTCCGAACATGATTTTGAAACCTTTTTGTCCGTCTTTAATTTTCGGAATAAATCCTAAATCGTGCAAGTAACTCAAAGCCGTATCTTCGTCTGAAGAAGAGAACGAAATTTTGAATTTACGCCCCATTTCCTGACAAATAGGGTTTCTTAACAAATATTGAAAAAGTCCGTGTGCATAAGGCGAAACATCAAATGGCTCGTTTACGTCAACTCCAGCTAATTCGCTTCCTGTAATATTTCTAACTGTATTTCCACAAGCTTCACGAAGTGTAATATCATCTTTAGCCAAATCTGCCCAAAGTTCTGGTGTTCTGTCTAAACTCACATAGTGAATCTGGATATCCTGACGCGTTGTAATGTGCAAACGCCCTGTAGAATATTCATCAGAAACCTGAGTAATACGCACCAATTGCTCGCTGGTCACTTTACCGTAAGGCAATTTGATACGAATCATCTGAACGCCTTCCTGACGCTGACCGTAGATTCCACGCGCTAAACGAAGACTACGAAAACGCTCATCATCAATTTTTCCTCCACGGAATAAATGAATCTTTTTTTCTAATTCGATAATCTCCTTCTGAACTACCGGATTTTCTATTTCTGTTCTAAAACTTTCCATTTCTCTTAGTTTGTAGTTAGTTGTTGATTGTTTATAGTTGGTTGTTGACAGTAGAACTATCAACTAAAAATTACAAACTATCTAATGAAACCTACTCCTGCTGTTGTGTTTGTTGCTGTATCAATTAAGATGAAAGCTCCGTTTGATTTGTTTTCGTTGTATGAATCAAAGTATAACGGTTTGCTTAATTTGATCGTTACTTCTCCAATTTCGTTGATTGCCAATTGTGAAGCTTCTGTCGTTCCAGAGTAATCTGTAGCAATTGTATTTTTAATGCTTTCTACTTTTGCTAAAACTCTGTTTGTATTGTGTTGTACCAAATATTTTGTTCCTGGAACCAGTTTTTTGCTGTCCATCCAGCAAACTGTTGTGGTAATATCTTTTTCAATTTTTGGAAGCTCATCTGATTTTACAATCATATCACCTCTTGTTACATTGATATCATTTTCTAATTCGATTGTAATTGAGGAACCTGCAACAGCTTCGTCAAATGATTTATCGAAAAAGTGAATTTTAGATACTTTTGATTCGGTTAAAGAAGGAAGAACCGTTACGGCATCTCCAACTTTGATTGAGTTTCCGTATAATTTTCCAGCGTAACCTCTAAAATCGTGGTATTCTTCTGTTTTTGGACGAATAACGGTTTGAACTGGGAAACGTGCTTTTCCTGCTTCAAAAACATCAGAAGCATGTAATCCTTCTAAATGTTCTAATACAGTTTGTCCGTCATACCAAGGCATATTCTCCGATTTGTCCACAACGTTTCCACCGTTGATTGCACTTAACGGAATGTAACTTACGTTTTGCTCTTTGAAAGTACTTTTTGCATTTAATGCCTGGAAATCGGCTTTGATTTTATTGAAAACTTCCTCAGAATAATCAACCAAATCCATTTTGTTAATGGCAACAATTACCTCTTTTACTCTCAATAAATTATTGATGAAAAAGTGACGGTAAGTCTGCTCAATAACTCCTTTTCTGGCATCAATTAAAATGATAGAAACCTGAGAAGTCGAAGCTCCTGTAACCATGTTTCTTGTATATTCTACGTGACCCGGAGTATCGGCAATAATGTAACTTTTCTTCGCAGTCGAAAAATAAATATGCGCAACATCAATCGTAATTCCTTGTTCTCTTTCTGCTACTAATCCGTCAGTTGCCAAAGAAAAATCAAGATAATCGTATCCTTTTTGTTTACTGCTTTTTTCGATTGCTTCTATTTTGTCAGTCGTCAATGATTTTGTATCGTACAATAATCTCCCGATCAAAGTACTTTTTCCGTCATCTACACTTCCTGCTGTTGCTATTTTTAAAACGTCCATCTTATATATTGTTTCAGGTTTAAAGTTTCAGGTTTCATGTTCTCTCGAAACTTTTAAATCTGTATGTTTTTGTTCTCTTGATTCTAACTTTTAATTTTTAATTCTCGATTTTTAATTGAATTAGAAGTATCCCTGTTGTTTTCTTTTTTCCATCGCCGCTTCAGAACGTTTATCATCGATTCTGGCTCCTCTTTCAGAAATCGTTGATTCTCTGATTTCGCCTACAACTTCTTCAATTGTTGCTGCGTAAGATTCAACTGCTGCGGTACAACTCATATCTCCAACGGTTCTGAAGCGAACAATTCTTTCTTCGATTTGTTCGTCTTCTTCTTGGTACACAAAAGGAGAATGTGACCAGATTAAACCGTCTCTCAAAAAAACTTTTCTTTTATGTGAAAAATAGATTGATGGAATTTCGATGTGTTCTTTTTCGATATAACTCCAAACATCTAATTCTGTCCAGTTTGAAATTGGAAAAACACGAACGTTTTGCCCATTTTCAATTTTTCCATTCAAAATATCAAACAATTCAGGTCTTTGATTTTTTTCGTCCCATTGTCCGAAATCATCACGAACAGAGAAAATACGTTCTTTCGCTCTTGCTTTTTCTTCATCACGACGCGCACCACCAATACAAGCATCAAACTTGAATTCTTCAATTGCATCCAAAAGTGTTGTTGTCTGCAAGCTGTTTCTACTAGAATATTTTCCTGTTTCTTCTACCACTTTTCCTTCATCAATAGCATCCTGAACATTACGAACGATCAACTCTAAACCTAATTCTTCTACCAATTTATCTCTGAAAGCAATTGTTTCAGGGAAATTATGTCCCGTATCAACGTGCAAAAGAGGAAACGGAATCTTAGCAGGGAAAAATGCTTTTTGCGCCAAACGCACTAATGTGATAGAATCTTTTCCTCCTGAGAAAAGTAAAACCGGTTTGTCAAACTGTGAAATTACTTCTCTGAAAATGTATATCGCTTCACTCTCTAAAGCGTTTGTTTTTAATACTGAACTCATTGTTTTTTTGTTTGATATTTTTTAGTTTCAAGTTTTAGGTTTCAGGTTTCAAGTTCCCTGATCTAAAAATCTCCACTCTTTATTCTATTCTCGTTATTCTCTCTTTAACGGATAAAAATCTATTGTTTTTATCCACATCTCCCCCGGATTAAAATCCGGCGTTACAATATGAATCGTTCCTCCGGAACTTTAAATCTATATTCTTTATTCTATTCTCTTTATTCTTTTTTAGCACTGTGAAGCCCGCATTCTTTATGGCTTGATTCCCACCACCATCTTCCGGCTCTGATGTCTTCTCCGGGGAAAATGGCTCTTGTACATGGTGCGCATCCAATGCTTACAAAACCTTCTTTGTGAAGTGCATTTTGAGGAACATTAAACTCCTTCAAATGATTTTCAACTTCTTCTAAAGTCCATTTTAGCAACGGATTGAATTTGATGATTTCGAAGTTTCCGTCGTATTCAAACAAATTTAAATCTTGTCTGTTTTCCGATTGTTCTGCTCTTAAACCTGTAATCCAAACTGAGTTTCCTGCCAAAGCTTTTCTCAGTGGAACCACTTTTCTAATAAAACAGCATTCTTTTCTGTTTTCAACCGAATCGTAAAAGCTGTTTGGTCCTTTTTCCTGCAATAGTTTTTCTACTGATGCCGCTTCTGGAAAATAAACTTCAATCTGCTTTTTATACTTTTTTAAAGTTCTATGAAAGACATCATACGTTTCCTGAAACAATCTTCCGGTATCTAAAGTGAAAACTTTGACTACAATATCATTTTTGAAAATAAAATCAGTAATTACCTGATCTTCTTGTCCAAATGAAGTTGAAAAAGTAACCTGATTTGGATATTCCTCAGCTAAAAAATGCAAAGTTTCTTCCAAAGAGAAGTCTTTTGTTTTTTCTAATAAGGTCTGTACTGTTGCTAAACTCATTTTAATATTTTTACTCTAAAAACCTATTATCCTATCGGCTTAGTAGATTACTATGCAAAAATAATACTTATTTATAAATTACAAAGCGATTTATGGATTTTTTTAGTCTAAAAAACTACTGAAACCCAAACAATTAATACAAAACTTACATTTTAGCATTAAAAATAGCTTAATATCAAAAAACATATTAATAAGTAATCTACTGATAAACATTACCTTAAAGAGCTTATTCAAAATATTTAACAAATAGTCTACCAAATCGATAGGATTATTATAAATTACTTCCTATTTTTGGCAAAAATTTTATCATATGGATTTTCAAATAGGACTAGTAATCGCAGGTTTAGTTGTCGGATTTATTGTTGGTTTAACTGGTGTAGGCGGCGGTTCGCTTATGACTCCTATTTTATTATGGTTTGGTATTCCTCCAACAAAAGCTGTTGGGACCGATTTGCTTTATGCAGCATTTACAAAAGCTGGAGGCATATTTGTACACAACAAAAAAGGAAATATCAATTGGAAAATTACAGGCTGGCTAACTTTAGGAAGCGTTCCGGCAGCCCTTATAACTTTATGGATTTTAAACAGCATCAAAACAGATATTGAAACTATAAATCGTGTAATAAAAGTTAGTTTAGGATGGGCTTTATTGTTTACGTCTGTCGCAATTATCTTTAAAAAGAAACTTTTAAATTTTTCTCAGAAACACGCTGGTGACAAGTTTCATAGCGAAAGCACCACTCAAAATATGCTGACTATCGGAATTGGTGTTTTGTTAGGAGCTACCGTAACATTGACCTCTATCGGAGCTGGAGCACTTGGAACCGTAACTTTATTTTTCCTTTATCCGCTTTTACCGACACCTCGTTTGGTTGGAACCGAAATTGCGCACGCCGTTCCGTTAACACTTGTTGCGGGAGTTGGACACGCTTCTATGGGAAATCTGGATTTAATTTTATTGGGACAATTATTATTAGGATCACTTCCAGGAATCTTCATCGGGAGCTTATTGAGTGGTAAAGTTCCAGATCAATTTCTTAGAAATGCAATTGCCATAATGCTTTTTATGGTAGGATATAAATTGATATTTTAAGACATTTTTTTAAACCATATAAGTTCATTTTAGACTTTGCGCAAAGCTTGAAAAATGAACTTATATTACTTATGTGGTTTATTTTTTTTAAAAAGCGATATCTGCTAAAGAATTGCTTTCTAATATCTTAAGTGTATTATCGCGAACTTCGGTCATTAAGCGTCTTGCCGCGCAAGTTGTTTCATCATCGCAATCATCGCATCTTTCGTAGAAATTATGACTTGCACATGGCAATAATGCGATCGGTCCTTCAAGAATTCTGTAGACTTTTGCCATACTGATATCTTTCGGGTCTTTAATTAGATAATAACCGCCTCCTTTTCCCTTTTTGGCTCCAAGAAAACCGGAATTTCGAAGCAACAGCAAAATACTTTCCAGAAATTTGATTGAAATATGTTCACTTTTAGCGATTTCAGCAATTTGTACAGGTTCATTATTTTCTCGTCTGGCCAGATAGGTTAAAGCTTTTATTCCGTATTTCGTTTTCTTTGAAAGCATTTTTACATTTTAGATTGCCGTTCCCTCAACTATCGGGATAGATTTCGGATTATTCCTTAATCAAACTAACACAAATTATTAGAGAACAAAAATAGACTTTTTAAATGAGAAATGACAGAATTAAAAGTTAAATTCTACTAATCCTATCAAATTACTTCATTTTGTCCAATTAAATTAAATTCTTTAAATATTTTAACTTCTTCCGCCAAAGCTTTTTTGTTAACTACATAAGTTCCTGAAATCGAATCATGCCAACCTCTGCTTGAGCTTGATAAAAAAGTAAGCGCATCAAAAGGAATTATCCTGCAAAGACTTCTTTTAAAAATTGTTCCAAAAGATGGCCTTTCTCCATTTTCATCAACGACAATTGTACCTGTAATAAGCTTACCAAAAGACTGTCCCATAAGACCTTCTGTAACCGTGTAATAAACAACTGCAAGTAATATAAAAATTACCCTGCCTTCTAAATCGCCAATCGTATCAAGCCAAATTAATAATCCATTCATATCAAAAAGACTCGCTACGATTGCCATAACAAAGCCAAAAATGAACACCAGTATAAGGATAAAAATATTATCTAATAGGTAGTTTAGAAATCGAACTGCTCCTGACACCAGCAGTTTCTGATCCAGAATATAAGTAGATTTATTCATGTTTTATTTATAATTTTAAAGGTTAAAAATAATTTATTTTGGTTCTTTTTTTGACAAAAATATACTTTTTATATATACGAACAACAAAACAAAAAAAACGATTTTTAACAGTAATAAATCTACAGTTAAAAATCGTTTCCTACACTAAGTGATTGAAAATCTAAAACTAACTAAGTGCTTGCTTCAAATCAGCAATAACATCTTCTACAGTTTCTAAACCTACTGAAACACGGACCAAACCTTGTGTGATTCCTACTGCCAATTGATCTTCTTCAGACAATTTGCTGTGTGTTGTAGATGCCGGATGCGTAACTATCGTTCTCGTATCTCCAATATTTGCAGAAAGCGAACAAAGCTTGATTGCATTCAGGAATTTTCTTCCTGCCTCGATACCGCCTTTAATTTCGAATGCGATAATATTTCCACCTGCTTTCATTTGCTTTTTAGCGATTTCATATTGCGGATGCGATTTCAAGAACGGATATTTTACGCTGTTTACATTAGGATGGCTTTCTAAAAACTCAGCTACTTTTAAAGCATTTTCGCAATGTCTGTCTACACGAACTGCCAATGTTTCTAAGCTTTTTGAAAGAACCCAAGCATTAAATGGCGCTAACGCTGGCCCCGTATTTCTAGAAAACAAATAAATCTGTCTGATTAATTCTGCATCTCCAACTGTTACTCCGCCTAAAACACGCCCTTGTCCGTCTATTAATTTAGTAGCAGAATGAATCACTAAATGTGCTCCAAATTTAATTGGCTGTTGTAAATAGGGTGTTGCAAAGCAGTTGTCGATTATCAAAATCAAGTTGTGTTTTTTAGCAATATTCCCTAACAATTCTAAATCGATTACATCTACACCAGGATTTGTCGGAGATTCAGCGTATAATATTTTAGTGTTTGGCTTAATGAAACTCTCGATTGTTTCCGGTTTATTGATTTCGAAATACGAAGTTTCGATATTCCATTTTGGAAAATAGGTCATAAACAAAGCGTGAGTCGAACCAAAAACACTGCTCGCAGAAACAATATGATCTCCAGAATTTAATAATGCTGCGAAAGTAGAATACACCGCGGCCATTCCGGTAGCAAAAGCATAACCAGACTCGGCACCTTCCATTTTACAAATCTTATCTACAAATTCTGTAGTGTTCGGATTGCTGAAACGGCTGTAAATATTTCTTTCTTTTTCTTCTGTAAAAGAAGCTCTCATGTCCTCTGCATCCTCAAAAACAAAGCTTGATGATAAGTATAATGGAACGGAGTGCTCTAAATATTGTGATCTTTCTAATTGTGTTCTGATGGCTTGTGTTTCAAAACCAAATTCTTCTGTATTCATTGTGTTGTTTTGTTTTTGTTTTTTTTGTTTCAAGTTTCAGGTTTAACGTTTCAAGTTGCTACTATGTGTTAAAATCAAAACTCAAACAGTAAAGAATTGTTCATTTTCTAATTATCTAATTTCCTAATTGAACAGTTCTCTAATTAACTCATTTTCTAATTTTACAAAGCTTCGTTATTCAGGACAACTTTGTAGCTAATGGTTGCTGTTGGCTCAACTGTTTTGGCAACTGAACAGTATTTCTCAAAAGAAAGTTGCGCTGCTTTTTTTGCTTTTTCCGGATTGATTTCTCCTTCTAAATAGAAAATCACATCGATTTCTTTAAAAGGTTTTGCTTCTTCAATCTGAACTCGTGTTCCTTCAACCTCAGCGTTAAAAGAAGTGATTTCCTGACGCTGTTTCTTTAAGATTGAAATCATATCAATAGCACTGCATCCTGCAACACCCATTAACACCAATTCCATTGGACTTGCACCTAAATCGCTTCCGCCAAATTCGGCTCTGCTGTCAACGTCAACTATATGGCCGCGCTCATTTTTTACTTTGAAATGAAATGCGTCGTTTACTCTGTTTAAAGTTACTTTCATGGTATTTATTCCTAAGTTATTTGTCTTTTTTGTCTAATTTATTCCAATATTCTAAAACCTGTTTTTTCGATTCTCCATCTAATGTTTTAAAATTATCAGAGAACTTATCCGTTTTAAAATCGTCTGAAACACTTGCTTCTATAGTATAAAATTGATCTTTTTGCGAAAAAATCAAATGAACAGATTGTTGCTTAAAATCTTTGTCATAAAGTCCGTAAATAAAAAGACCGTCAATGCTTTTGTCTTTATTGCAATCCCAAAATGCTTTTCTGCTACCCCAAGCAGAAATGATTCCGTTATGATTTACTTCCATAATAGATTTTACAATCCATTTGCCATTGACTTTTGTAAATCTTTGAAAATACATTTTGTCAGGAATAGCATTCTTTTCGATTTTTGAAAAGATAAACACATTGTCCTCATTCCCAACCGAACTGACTTCATCTATTTGAATTGCTCGAATTCCTTTATAAGGAAAAACTTCCTGTGTATAACTGTCTTTATTTCTAACAACATTAGAAATTTGAGCAGTCAAAATATTTGAAAACAATAACAAAATGAAGATCTTTTTCATACTTTATATTTAATTATTAAAAATGTAAAGTTAAGATTTTTCTTTCTTCCTATTTATCAACAAATCGTTTTTACTCTTTATCGGACAATCTCAAAATATCTCCAAAAACTCCTCTTGCCGTTACCGCAGAACCAGCACCAGCTCCTTGAATAACGATTGGTCTATCTCCGTACGATTCTGTGTAAATTTCGAAGAACGAATCAGAACCTTTTAAGCCTCCTAAAGCTGTATCTGATGGAACCGAAACTAATTTTACTTCCAAATTTCCTTTGTCGTTCTGCAAATCTCCAGACAATTCACCAATATATCTTAAAACATGGTTTGGCTTTTGTTCTGCTTTTATTTTCTCATAAATTGGATCAAATTCTTTTAGTTTCGATAAGAAATCTGCAACATTTCCTTCACGCAAGTGTTCCGGAATTAAATTCTGAATTGAGATTTCTTCAAACTCATTTTGCAAATCTAATTCTCTAGCCAAAATCAATAATTTTCTTCCAACATCATTTCCGCATAAATCTTCACGCGGGTCTGGTTCTGTATATCCGTTGTCAATAGCTTCTTGCAAGATTTCGCTGAAAGGCGCGTCTTTTGCAGAGAAATTATTAAACAAATAACTCAATGTTCCAGAGAAAACTCCTTTGATTTTAGTGATGTTTTCTCCTGAAAGATGCAATAGTTTAATTGTGTCGATTAACGGCAATCCAGCACCAACGTTGGTTTCGTACAAATAATTCTTTTGGTTTTCTTCCAAAGCTTTTCTGATTTCTTTGTAAAAACCATAGCTCAATGTATTGGCTACTTTATTAGAAGAAATCAAATCGAAGCTGCTTTCTATAAGCGAAATATAATTTTCTACAAACGATGCACTTGCCGTATTATCAATCGCAATCAAGTTTTCTAAATGATGCTCATTCGCGTAGGCGATAACATCATTAATAGTATATTCTCTTCCTTCTTTCTGAATTTCATTTTTCCAGTCAGCAGTTACTCCATTTTTATTTAAAAGCACTTTTTTAGAATTTGCAATCGCAAAGACATTCAGTTTTACTCCTTTACGTTTTTCGATTGCTGCTTCAGATTCCAAAATCTGATTGATTAAAGTACCACCAACTAATCCGTGACCGAAAACTGCAATATTAATCTTTTTAGAAACTCCGAAAATTTCTCCGTGAATTACGCTTAAAGCTCTATTTAGTTCTGATTTTTTAACTACCAAACTCACGTTTTTTCCTGTAACGGTATTGTTGAATAAAATCGGGACAATTTTATTTTTAATCAAAGCAGTATAAGGCTTGTGGAAAGTGCTCAAATCTTGGCCAATAATCGAAATTACCGAAACATTATCGGTAACTGTAATCTGGTTTACATCTTTAGAATAAAAATCATTTTCGAATTCTTTTTCTAATTCAACCATTGCCGTTGTTGCTTTTTCTGTAGCCACAACCAAACCGATTCCTCTTTCTGAAGAGCCTTGCGAAATAATACTTACCGAAATATTATTGTCTCCCATAACCTTAAAAATACGGGCATCAACTCCGGCTTTCCCAAGTAATCCGCGTCCTTCTAGATTTACAAGCGAAACATTTTCTAAAACAGAAAGCGTTTTGATTCCTTCTTTTGTTGAATCTGAAGTAATTAAAGTTCCTCTGTTTTCGTGGTTGAAAGTGTTTAAAATTCGAAGCGGAATATTTTTTTCTAATAACGGAATAATCGTTTTGGCATGAAGGATTGTTGCCCCAAAATTCGCCAATTCGTTTGCTTCGTTAAAAGATAAAAATTCGATTTTCTTCGCATCTGCAACCAAATCAGGATTTGCAGTGTAAATTCCGTCAACATGCGTGAAGTTCTGTAACTCTTCCGCATTTAAATAATTTGCAATTAGAGAAGCGGTGTAGTTACTTCCGTTTCTCCCTAAAGTTGTGGTGTCGTTGTTGTTGTTTGAACCAATGAAACCTGTTACAATATTTACGGTTTTCCCGTTATGTTCTTTAAAATAATTAATTACGTTTTTCTTAGAAAGCTGTTCCAAAGGCTGTGCATCACCAAACTTCGAGTCGGTTTTTAGCAAATGCCTAGTATCCACAAAATTGGCTGGAATTCCTTTTTCAACCAAAATAGCAGTCAATAATTTAGCCGAAAGCAATTCTCCTTTAGACAAAATCTGATCTTTGATTTTGTTGCTGTAATCTCCGATAAGACTTACACCTTCAAAAAGCTTATCCAATACATTGAACTCTTCCGACAAATCTACCTGCGGATAATCTGAAATCTGGTATTTTTTAAAGTTTTCAAGCAATTCTTTGTAACTACCGTTTTTTGCAGCAATACTCAAGATGAACTCCAATTCGTCTGTAGCATTTCCGCGTGCAGAAACCACAACGGCAATCTGTTCGCCTTGATTTACTTTATCTGTAATGATTGAGACAACTTTGTTAAGCCCTTCTCCGTTTGATAATGATTTACCTCCAAATTTTAATACTTTCATTTTATTTTTTTATGGTTTCTGCCTTAAAAATGCCGGCAAGTAAATAGTCTAATTGTTTGTACTCGATTAAAAAAGCGTCATGTCCGTGAACCGAATCAATTTCGCTGTAAAAAACATTGTCTTTAAACTTCTTCAATTCCACGTAGGTTTCTTTGTTTTCTTTTGCTGTAAAAAACAAATCTGAATTGATTCCGATAATATGAATTGAAGCTTTGGATTTAGATAATAGATTTTCGAAATTCTGCGTATTTCTAGTAATATCAATTGTTTTAAGAAGCTGATTCATGAGCTTATAAGACGAAAGCTGATATCTTTGCTGCAGTTTTTTTCCATGATGCGCCAACCAGCTTTCGATATTAAAAATCAAAAGATCCTGATTTATGGTGCGCTGAAATTTTTCTTTGAATGATTCAGGAGAACGGTA
This sequence comes from Flavobacterium procerum, assembly GCF_042431625.1. Classification (NCBI taxonomy): domain Bacteria; kingdom Pseudomonadati; phylum Bacteroidota; class Flavobacteriia; order Flavobacteriales; family Flavobacteriaceae; genus Flavobacterium; species Flavobacterium procerum. The sequence continues at coordinate 237,889 of NZ_JBHLYW010000010.1, forward strand.
ACACAACATTGCATGAATTCTAGCATCTTCAATAGGTTTAGAAGAGTTGTTAAGAATCTGCTCCTGAAGAAAACAGTTTGCAATAAGCCAGTCTGTCGATTTCCAGTCGCTCGCAATCGGAATTAAATGTTCTGTGATATTTGGCGCTAAAGCTAAAGTTTCCCAAGCAATGCCACCACCGACAGATCCGCCAATAATGGCAAAAAGTCTTTCTATATTCAAGATTTTCAATCCTTCAATAAAAATCCTTGCCACATCTCTAGCCGTAAAATCAAGATGATTTTCTACAATAAAAGAAGTGTTTCCGTTTCCAGGAACATCAAAAGCCAGAATCGTATAAACAGCAGTATCAATCGTTTTTCCTTCGCCAATTAAATCGCTCCACCAGCCATTTTCGCCAGTCACTTCTGCATTTCCAGTTAATGCGTGATTAACCAAAACAATAGGTGCGCTGTGCAGAGGCTGTCCGGCAAGCGTAAAATTTAAAGGCAGGGAATGAAAAACTGCACCACTTTCTGTGATGAAATCTTGAATTATAATGGGACTTGGTCTATTTTCCAATTTTCAAATCTATTTTTTTTGATTTGTATGTGGAAATATTAGAAAGAAAGTCTAGAGTAAAACTAGAAAAATTCTTGTTGTTATCTTTCCACGTTGGGCGTGGTAGAATGCAGCACCTTCTTCGAATTAACGAAGGGTTGCTAAGGATTCATCGGGTCTAATCCCTCCTCCTTTCTTTATAACATTTTCAATACGTTTTTGAACTTAACGGTGCAAATTAACTACTAATTTCTCAAACAAGCAAATTTTATCGAAACTGATTGATCGATTTCTTAAATATAATTCAACGAGAAACTGTTGTATGCAAAAAATTACCGAACAATTTGCCCAGTAAAATTAAGCAGGTTTTACCCTAATTTATGTCACTTTCTATTTTAAATAAAAAGCGTTTCATTTTCTTTTGAATACATCAAAAACAATAAAGAATTCGGTGTTTTTTTGGTCGCATTTTCAGCTGTTCCATTCATGCCAAATCTTGGGTGCGCCAATTCTTCTGTAGGCGGCGGATTGTTTCTTTTTGTCCTTTTGTTTTTCAAATTAGAAATCTTTTTTGCTAAGTAGTTCAATGTGCTCATGATATTTAAGTTTTAGTAGTTGTTTTATAATCTTTATTTCTATTTTATGTTTTTGTTAAATCCGTTTCGGGAATAAAAAAACCCTTTTGGAATTTCAGATACCAAAAGGGTTTAAGTTTTTAAACTCATTTATACTTTTAGTATCATCAGACGGGTGCGCAAATAAATGCGACAGCAAACATCTTGTTCACCTGTACGGATTTGTTCATCTGTGATTTATACTTTGTTATTTTTAAAAAATTCTGCATTTCTAATAATTTAAAAAGCCTCTCAAAATTATTTTGGGAGGCTTTGCATATAAAATTTGTTTCTTACAATTCTTTTAAGCAATAGACACCCCTACCTCGGTAATAACCGAAATGGCATAAAACATTTTGTTGACTTTCAAGTTCATTTGATTTCTAGTAGTTTTTGGGTATAACAAATATGCAAATATTTTTTTTATTATACAAATGAAATTCAGGAATTTAATTACAAAAATCGTTAAAAAGTGCTTTTTATCGTTAAAAAACATCTTACAAAATTCAAAAAATGGCAACTAAGAGTAAAAAACCTACAAAAACCAGCGTTTCATAAGCAATCCAGTATCACTCTGTCAAAGAACAATCTTAAAAACATTTACACTTTTAAAGCCACACGGCTTCTTTATTCTTTATTTTTTCGGCAATTTTCAAAATATCTGTTATGATTCCTCTCGAAATTGCCTGTTTACATGGAGACGCACTTCGAATCACAATCGGAATATCGGCATATGATTGCGTATAAATTTCAAAAACCGTATCACCTCCGTTTAGTTTTCCTATTGCAGAATCTACCGATTCAGAAACCAGCTTGGCTGTAAGAGAATTCTTTTCGGCATCAAATTCTCCTATATAGCGAAGCACATGATTTTCTGCTTGTGTAATCTTGGCGATTTTAAAAGACTTATCGAGTGCATCTTTATTCAGTACTCCATTTTTCTCCAAATGATTTTCTGTTATAAAAGGAAGAATTTCGACATCAGAAAGTTCAAAATCTTTTCCTATTTCTCTCGCCAGAATCAAAAGTTTTCGCGCTGTGTCGTTTCCTGATAAATCTTCCTTAAAAGTGGAGCGCATTAAACCGAGCAAGCTTGCATCTTTCAATACAGAAGAAAACGAAACATCTTCTTCAGAAAACCTATTAAAAACATAACTCAGATTATCTGAAAAAACGCCTCTGATTTTTGTGATTTTCTCGCCAGCGTAATACAAATCCCTTAAAGTCTGTAAAATCGGAATTCCGGTGTCTACCGATGTTTCATACAAAAACTCTTTGTCGTGTTTTTTAAGATTTTCACGAATTTCTTTGTACAAATCAATCGGAAGCGTATTTGCATTTTTGTTGACTGCCACAATATTAAATCCGTTTTCAATCAAAGTATTGTAATGGCGAACCAACTCATTGCTGGCAGTAGCATCGACGGCAATCAGATTTTCGAACTCGTTTTCTTTGGCAAATTCTATAATATCCTCCACTTTAAACGGCACGGCCAATTGCAGAAAATTGGTTTCCCAAGAATATCCCACTCCTTCTTTTTCAAAAAAAGCAACCGTCGAATTGGTTATTATTGGAAAATGAAAGTCGACGTTTTTACTCTGAAGAAAAAACTCCTGACTTTCAATAATCTGATTAATCAAAGTACTTCCGATATTTCCAATTCCGAAAAGAATGATATTTATTTTAAGCTTTGACATAATTTTTAATTTTTTTCAACCATATAAATAATGTAAGTTCATTTTTGAAAAAATGTACTGTAGAGACGCACCGCAGTGCGTCTGGCTTTGTAACGCAAAAAATATTTAAATGAACTTACATTACTTATATGGTTTAATTTATAATGGTGTCTTTCATAAAAAATTACCTTTAGCAAAACCACTCGCTAAAGGCAATCTTTCAAACAAAAAACAAAAAAACCTAGTTTTTATTTATGCTGTACTGCGATTGCGTTACGCTTACAAATACAGCTTCAAGATCAGCAATCAAATCTTCGAGATCTTCAATTCCGACAGAAAGGCGAATCAAATCTTTTGAAACTCCTGTTTCGATTTGTTCCTCATCTGTCAATTGCTGATGCGTGGTGCTGGCTGGATGAATAATCAGTGATTTAGTATCACCAATATTGGCGAGCAAAGAGAATAATTTCGTCTCGTCTACCACTTTTTTAGCGGCATCAAAACCTCCTTTTAATCCAAAAGTGATAATTCCACTTTGTCCTTCTGGCAGATATTCTTTAGCTAAATCGTAATATTTATTTGATTTCAGTCCTGGATAATTTACCCAAACAACCTCATCTTGTTTCTCTAGCCATTCAGCCAAAGCCAAAGCATTTTCGCTATGCTTCTTGATTCTAATTGGAAGTGTTTCCAATCCTTGAATAATCTGAAAAGCATTAAACGGACTCAAAGCAGCACCAAAATCACGTAAACCTTCAATTCGTACTTTTGCAATAAAAGCCGTATTTCCTAAAGCTTCATGATATACCAATCCGTGGTAACCTGCCGATGGCTCAGTAAATTCAGGGAATTTTCCGTTTGCCCAATCAAAATTTCCAGCATCAATGATAACGCCTCCTAATGAAGTTCCGTTTCCAGCGATATATTTAGTTAAGGAGTGAATTACAATATCGGCACCGTATTTAATTGGGTTCAATAAATAAGGCGTCGCAACTGTATTATCTACTATAAATGGCACTTTGAATGCTTTGGCTTGCGCCGAAATTCCTTTTAGATCCAAAACATCTAATTTTGGATTCCCAAGAGACTCCACAAAGAAGGCTCTCGTATTCTCTTTTGCAGCTTTAGTAAAATTCTCTGGATTTGAAGGATCTACAAAAGTGGTTGTAATTCCTAATCTTGGAAGCGTAACTTTTAAAAGATTATAAGTTCCTCCATATAAACTGTTCGATGCTACAATATGATCTCCAGCCTTTAGCAAAGTTAATAAAGTAGTCGAAATGGCCGACGCTCCAGAAGCCGTTACTACAGCTCCGATTCCGCCTTCAAGTGCTGCGAGGCGCTGTTCTAAAACATCGTTTGTCGGATTATTTAATCTTGTATAAATAAATCCCGCTTCTGCAAGTCCGAACAAATTAGCCGCATGATCGGCATTATTAAAAACATACGATGATGTCTGATAAATAGGTACTGCTCTAGTTCCTGCATTTTTAGTAACATCGTGTCCTGCGTGAAGTGCGTTTGTTGAAAATTTTGGTGTGCTCATGATTTCTTAGTTTTTTAGGTATTGTTAATACGTTTATATATTGATATTGATTTACGAATCTGATTTAAGCAGAGAGATCTTCCGCTTCTTCTTCAAGATCATACAAATGAAACAGTAATGATTTTTGAGTTTTAATGCGCTGTTCTGGATTGTATTTTACTGTTTCTGCTGATTCTTCAGCATTATTATTTAAAGAATTATTTCTTAATAAGTATTGAAATGCGATTGTATTTATATCTAGTGTTTTCATGATTTTAATTTTTTAAGTAATGAAATAAAAAAAGCCCTTTCGGATGGCTTACCAAAAGGGCTTATAGTTGAAACTATAACAAAGATTCTATCTTTCACTTTCGGCAACAGCAGGACGGGATACACATTGGCATCTTACAACACATCATCATTTTATTTGCTGCTGAATTTTTCATTTTGATACTTGATTTATTATTTTGATTACATAAAAAAACCTCTGCTGTTGGGCAGAGGTCTTATTGTTATTTTTAGATTTAATTACTAAACAATAGCGCGCTCTGCGGATAAATCCGACATCATACAGCACATATTTTTAATAATTAGATTCATTTTTCTTATTCGTTTGTTTGGCAAATTTGAGAACTTTTTTTGAAACCACCAAACAAAAATCAAAATAATTTCTATTACCCCATCAAAATACTATGCTAATGTTAAATTTCTGCTATAAAAAATAAAAAAAGTTGAACTTTAATTTGCAAATCAAAATGGTTTTATACCTTTGCACGCGAATACAGAGGAAAAATTTGAACTGATTGCAACCTCTTCATAATGAAATGGTTCGTTATGAGTACTGGAAAGTTTTAGTTTCGGTATTAAAAAATGCTAAAGCAGCAACTCTCCTTTAGCCTTTTTTGCAATTTTTCTCCTCGCTTAATTTTAATTTTAATCATTATTATGGCTTATTTATTTACGTCAGAATCTGTTAGTGAAGGGCATCCAGACAAAGTTGCAGATCAAATTTCGGATGCATTAATTGACAACTTTTTGGCATTTGACGCTGATTCAAAAGTAGCTTGTGAAACTTTAGTTACAACTGGTCAGGTAATTTTGGCAGGTGAAGTAAAATCGAATACTTATCTTGATGTTCAGCAAATTGCACGTGAGGTAATCCGTAAAATTGGATATACTAAAAGTGAATACATGTTTGAGGCGAATTCTTGTGGAATTCTTTCAGCAATTCACGAGCAGTCTGCAGATATCAATCAAGGTGTTGACAGAGCTAAGCCAGAAGAGCAAGGTGCTGGTGACCAAGGAATGATGTTTGGTTACGCTACAAACGAAACTGAAAACTTCATGCCATTGGCACTTGATTTATCTCATAAATTATTACAAGAATTAGCAATCTTAAGACGTGAAAATAACGAAATAACTTATTTACGTCCAGATGCTAAATCTCAGGTAACTTTAGAATACAGCGACGATAACAAACCAACTCGTATTGATGCGATTGTTATCTCGACGCAACACGATGATTTTGATGAAGAAGCTGCAATGTTGGCTAAAATCAAAAAAGACATCATCGAAATCTTGATTCCAAGAATTATCGCTAAAAACCCAGAGCACGCTCATTTATTTAACGATAAAATCAACTACCATATTAACCCAACAGGAAAATTCGTTATCGGAGGACCTCACGGAGATACTGGTTTAACAGGAAGAAAAATCATTGTTGATACTTACGGTGGAAAAGGTGCTCACGGCGGTGGTGCATTCTCTGGAAAAGACCCTAGTAAAGTAGATAGAAGTGCTGCTTATGCTACACGCCATATCGCTAAGAACTTAGTTGCTGCTGGTGTTGCTGACGAAATCTTAGTTCAGGTTTCTTACGCTATTGGAGTTGCTGAGCCAATGGGAATTTTCATTGAAACTTACGGAACTTCTAAAGTAAACTTAACTAACGGTGAAATCGCTAAAAAAGTAGAAGCTATCTTTGATATGCGTCCTTACTTTATTGAGCAAAGATTAAAATTAAGAAATCCTATTTATAGCGAAACTGCTGCTTACGGACACATGGGACGTAAACCAGAAACAGTAACTAAAACTTTCTCTGCTCCAGGCGGAAACGAAAAAACTGTTACAGTTGAATTGTTTACATGGGAAAAACTTGATTTTGTTGACCAAGTAAAAACTGCATTTGGATTGTAATTCAGTCTAAATTCAAAATATAAAAAGGCTGTCTATTATTTTTAGACAGCCTTTTCTATTTAAAATCTATACATATTGAACGCTGATGAAACAGATTTACTTCGTAAAGATGCGGATAAAAACGGATTTTTTTATTAGTTTATTTTTACAATTATTATGATTATTTATATCCAAAAAAAGGCTTTCTAAAAATCTTAGAAAGCCTTTTTATCTAGTATAAATTTGATTGAAATATTTAAAAATCCGGTTTTATCCGCGTTTTCGCGATAGCGAGTCCGTTTTATCCGCGTCTTAAATTAGAATCAAATTAATATTTTCTATCGTTCCAATTTTACATTTGGCAACGTTTTAGGACGGCCAGGATCGTTAGATAAAATCCATCCTGTGCGATACATCCATTCTGTCATTTTGTGAAGTTTTACGTAATCAATGTTTTCAGATTCATCCATTGGAGTGTGATATTGACTATGAAGTACGCTGGTGTAAAAAACAGACGGAATTCCTCTTCTCGCATAAGGAAGATGATCAGAACGGAAATAAAAATACTCCGGATGTTCTGGTCTGTCCCAAAGCTTATCCAATTCAAATTTAGGGCCTTCGTCATTGGCTCTTTTTGCAATCGCTACTAAATCTGATGAATTTTCGTGAGGAGAACTAGACCCTAATAATGCTGCCTGATTTACATCATTTCTTCCAATCATATCACCGTTTAAAACCGCAATAATATCTTTTTCAGGAACTGTTGTATGTGCAGAATACCATCTTGAACCTAATAAACCACGTTCTTCTGAGCCATGAAACACAAACAAAGCTGTTCTTTTTCCTGGCTGTTTTTTATAGGCTCTTGCAATGGCCAACATAGCCACGCAAGTACTTGCATTGTCGTCGGCTCCATTATAGATAGAATCCTGACCGTATTTTTGGCGTACTCCGTCATGGTCTTGGTGTCCGCTGAAAAGCACATATTCATTTTTCAATTTTGGATCAGTTCCAGTAATTGTTCCCACAATATTAACCGAAGGATATTTATATGTTTCTGAAAAAACCTGTGCCACTAAATTTTCTTTCGTGTTTTTCAGAAAATCCAGCTGGTCGTTATGCAACCAAAAAACGGGCATAGTTTCAGTCAATTTATCACGAAATCCTTCTATTCCGTAAATACCTCTTGTCATTTGAGGCTCTACCTGAGACCAGCTTTTTTCGGCCAATTCATCTGTAACCATAATCAAGGCTGCAGCGCCTTTTTTAACTAATAAATCATAATATTTATTTCGTACCAAACCTGGATAACGTCTGTCAAAAAGGGAAATGTCATCGGCAATTCCTTCTTTAGAAGCCAAAAGCACTACCGCTTTTCCTTTGATATCTGTTTTTTCAATAGACTCCTTAGTTGCTGCTCCCAAATAAATTAGTGGAGCATTTACTGAAGTATTAGTAGTTTCTGCAACCAAAACTTCTTTCCAAAGTTTAAATTCTTTTTGGCCGATTTTAAATTTGGTGTTATTGGTCACCTGATGTCTGTACATATCAAAAAACTGAAAAAAAGTACCATCATCACCAGCTGGCGACATTCCGGCTTCTTTAGCTTTATTGGCCAGCCACATCGAAACTTTTAATTCGTCTAATGTACCTGCTTCGCGGCCATTAAAGTGGTCGCCAGCCATTTGGTACATATCTGTTCTAAGATCTTTTTCAGTTATTGCCGTAACTAATGGTTTTTTAACCGCTTGAGCAAAAGCAAAACTGCTCGAAACAAGTAAACCAAGGATCAATTTGTTTTTCATAAGTTTAAATTTTAGTATTCAAACTTAAGCAATTTTCGCAAAAAAACTCACTTTAATCCTTATTAAAACTATAGATTTTAAATCAAAATACTGTTTTTACTTAGAAATTTTCAAGAACAAAAATCAATTATCTCTATTTGTTTTTTAAATGAATTTTAATTTCCTTTATCCGAAATAACCTAATAAATAAATGAGTCGATTCCCCTCCATCAAAAATGTATTAAAAGCAGCTCAAAAAACAGTATTCAGATTTCCATTAGAAATCGTAACTGCGATTACAGGAACTGTTTTTGCTATTATTCTCAACGAATTAAAATACAGCGATCCTGACAAAGAATTTTATATAAAAGCCTTAATGAGCTGCTGTTTATGTTTGGTTTTATTTCTATCTGTTAGTTTATTTTTTTCGGCAGCAAAAAAGAATATTCTTTTGCGCTATGCAACTAGTCTAATACTTGGCGGTCTTACCACGCTTTTTATTTTCAGCTTTCATAAGGACTTTACAGATGTAGAGGTACAACAGTTTTTTGTGCTTAATATTGCTTTCCACTTATTGGTCTCGTTTGCAGGTTTTTTACCAAAAGCTTATAATCAGGACGAATTTTGGGAGTTCAACAAACAACTTTTTCTTAGAATACTTACGTCCGTTTTATACAGCATTGTTTTGTATTGCGGTCTGGCACTTGCAATTTTAGCGGTTGACAAGCTTTTTAATGTGGAATTTTACAAAAACATCTACGTACACGTATTTTTGGTTATCACTGGGATTTTTAACACTACTTTCTTTTTAAGCGGTGTTCCAGAAACGGCTAACAACGATGCACCTTTGGTCTTAAATTATCCTAAAGGACTTAAAAACTTTACTCAGTATGTGCTACTGCCTTTAATAAGCCTTTATCTTGTTATTTTACTTTGCTACGAAACAAAAATCCTAGTAACCCTTTCGCTTCCTGTTGGCTGGGTTTCTTATCTTGTTCTGGTATTTGCCATTTTCGGAATTCTTTCTTTTTTACTAGTTCATCCTATTGCAGGAGAAAACAGCAATTTATGGATGAGAAGCTTTAACCGTTGGTTTTACTTTCTTCTGATTCCATTGTTGGGATTGCTTTTCTGGGCGATTTTATACAGAATAAACCTTTACGGATTTACGCATGAACGTTACTACGTTTTCTTATTATCGATATGGCTAACAGTTGTTGTTGGTTATTTTTTAATTCAAAAAAATCCAAAAATAAAATTCATTCCAATCAGTATGTGTCTCGCGGGATTGTTGTCTATTGCCGGACCGCAGAGCGCTGATTCTGTTTCTAAATACAGTCAACTTTCTCGATTTGAAAGTTATATGAAATTTCCGGCCTCGAAAAAACTAACTTTTGAAGAAGAAAAAAATTTAAGCAGTATCGTAGACTTTCTCAATGAGAATTATGGTGTCGAAATCATGATTCCGCACGCCAAAACAAAGCTTGAAGCGCTTCTAAAAAAAGAAAAAACTCCTAGTGATGATCTAATAATGGAAGCTTTAGGTTATACTTATGTTCCGTATTATGCTACAAAAGCAACCGAAGACAATCAAATCTATTTTGCTTATTATGAAGACTCAGATAAGGTCGAAAACATTCATGGTTATGATATCTCTTTTAGAACTTCGAGCAATAATGATTTTGACTGTGAAAAATGTACCGAAATAGAAGGTAAAACGTATTCGATTTCGACAAAAGGAAAAGAATATGGAATTGCCTTGAAAATCAATGGCGAGTTAATTAAGCTGCCGATTATTGATTTTATAAATAAAAACGGGGCTTTTTCAGTCAATTCTACTGATGAGAAAGTAACTCAAGTGGTAGAAAACACCAAATACAAAATTTTAATTACCTATCTAAATGTGAATGGTGAAGTTAAAAAAGGAAAAAAGATTATAGATGATTATCAAATAAAATTAATGATTGCTATTAAAAAGTAAAAAAGAACCCGGCAGAATTTGAATCCTGCCGGGTCTTTTTTTATGAACTAGGGATTTTAGTAAGTCCCTTTTTTCATTTTTTCCAATGTATTTCTAATATCATCAGCCGTTTGGAAATCAACATCTACATTCAAGAATTTTACAGCCAGAGTCTGCGTTTCTAACGCTTTTTCTTTTTGTCCGTCCTTAAAATAAAGCTGCGCCAAAGTATCTAAATAATAAGGATTGTTTTTAGTTACAACCAAACTATATTCAGACCATTTAATTGCGCTTTTTAAGAAAACACTATTTTGAGGCTTCAACACCACCGACCATGCCGCAGTATTACATAAACTAGAATTGTAATCCTTAAACGAATTCCATCCATCATAAGAATAACTTGAAGAAGAATCCAAATTTGTAAAAAGAGCATCGAGCCTTTCTATCGGACTTTCTTTTTCTGAAGTAAGCTGTGTGTCAAAATAAGCGCTGAACTCTTTTAAGAAAGCGGTATTTGAACCGTCTTTTTCTTCGATTTGGCTCATAAAGTCAAAATAATTTCGGTACGAATCAAAATTTCCATTTCCTGAACTTACTATCTTTTTATAAATCGAAACTACTTTATCCTTGTTGATTTCTCCTGAAACTCCATCTTTAGATACATACAAATTTTGTTGTAAGGCAGAAGAAATCTCTGTATAGATATTTCCTAAATAATGAATTTCATCTTCTTTAGAAATAAACTCTTGACGTTTTTCTTCAATGCCAACTGCGTGTTTCAACAAATAATCTATCGCTAAGAAATCAGTGTCATTCAAAATCCTATCTTCATTAAAAAGTTGTTTTGTAAACCCTTGATTTTTGATTTCTTTTACAATAGTTTCTACCAAATACATGTCTGGCTTAGTATCTTTTTGATGCGCCTCTATCAGCTTTTTCCAAGCTTGCGAGACTTCTTTTTTATCCAAAGTAACTTTAGTCATTGCAAAATCTGCTTCATTACTATTTTCTAAATCATATTCTGACAATAACTCTAAAGCAGCAGTAAAACTAAAAGCTTTAATTAAATCTGCATCTGAAGCTTTTTGATTCTTAAAGGTGTTGTTAAGTACAACTAAAGCATTAACACGTTGAAGCTTACGATAGAATTCTCCATAATAATAAAAATCGTATTGCCTGTTCGAAAGTGTAGATTTTGCTTTTGCCAAAATATCTCCATTGCTGTTTACAACTACAATACTTGGCTCGCTGTCAATCTTATTGCTTTTCAACCATTTTTTATCCTCTTTTCCAGCTAAGTAGTAATTAAAACGATCGAACATTGCATTGTATTTGTCATACATATTATAAGAGACCTCTTTTTCCTGATTTTTTATAAAAGCGTCAAATTCGGTTTTTGCAGCAGCATTTTGACTATCCGTATAAATTACTAAATATTTATTGTCACTTTTTTTGGTAGATGTCAAAGCGCTTTTTAAATTGTTTTCAATCTTTAATTTAAAATCAATTTGGCTTGGCGCGTATGAATCTACAACGGTAGTTGTGGCAGTGTCGCTGTCTATAATTGGACTGTTCCCAAAATCCTCATTTAATAAAGTTGTTTCTTTTCCTGGATAAGTCCAGTTCGTTAAAACCTGACTCTCAAGCGGTATTACTTTGGATTTTTTTTCTGGCTTTACATCTTTTTCATTTATAAATACCAACGGATTTCTTCCTGCTTTTTCAGATATGTTAAGCTGATTTGTTGTTTTATCAAAAACTCCTGTAAGATTCAAACTTCCCATTAAATTCGGATTGTAAGCAATTTTAATCTCAGAAACATCTTTTGGAAGTTCAAATTTAGAAAGTGTAGTTTTTTCACCATAATAACCTTCATTTACTAAATATAAAAAGTCGGCTCGATCAATTTCAAAAGTCAAATCAATCTGCTCATAATTCGGATTAACCTTACTTTGAATGTCTGAAAGTTTTTGATACGAAACTGGCTGTGTCCCGTTCTGTGTCCCGATGTAAAGTGAATAATAAGAAGGGTCTAAAAATGTAACTTTAATATTTTTTGCTTTTTTATCAACTTTAAAATCCAAGTCAAAAACATTTTTATCAGTTTCTTTATTAACGAACAAAAGCGAATCTCCTTTTATTTCATATTCTCCAGAAAAGAAAACCAATTCAAATTTATGATTCTCCAATAAGTTTAATTTAACCTGCTGTCCTTTCTCAGTAGTAATGTAAGTCCCTTTTTCGATAGTCTGAGAAAAAGAAATGAATACAAATGAAAAGAACATTAAAAAACTCCATACAAAACTGCGCATAATAAATATTTTGGTGATTAATAACGGTTGTAAAGATATTTCATTCAAACCGAAATCAATCAGAAAATCGCAAAATACATGTAAAGAAAATACTATAAATTATATTTCATAGAGAAAATTATATACCGCGGCTGTACTGTGTACTGTGAAACTCTGGTAGAAAACTGCGTAAAGTTGTCATCGTTAAGATATCTTGTATTCAGAAGATTTGTGGCCGAAATTTTGTATTCCCATTTGCTGTCTTTTTTTTGATAAATCAAGCTTGCGCTCAAAAAATCGTACTCATTGTCAACGGATTTGTTTCCATTGTAATAATGATAAAATTCATACTCCGAAACAAAAGCAAAACTGTTCAGGAAATAATAATCCAACCTTGCAAAAGGCTTGTCTGTATAAAAAGTCGAACCGCTATACTTATTGATCATGAGATTATATCCAAACTCAATATTAGGGAGATTTTTATAATTTGTAGACGCCTTTACGGTATAATTCTGAACAAAACTTTCGGTAGTGGCCAATTTTTCATTTTGAATATTATTGAATTTTGACCAATTAACACTCGCAGTTGCAGATGCTTTATAATTTTTCAAGAAAGAACGTCCGTAACTTCCCATTCCGATAAAAGTTTCATCAGCCAGATTTGAGTTGTATGGAACAGAAGTTTGGTTAATTCCGTCAAAATCAGCTTTGGTTTTTATAGCATCCACTTTTCGAGTGTAAGTCGCATTGGCAAAAATATTTTCAAAATTAAACATATTGTATTTGAAATATCGAAGCGTATGCACCTGTGATGTAGCATTTTCTAAAAAACGATTTCCATGAAACAAACTACTGTAATCTGACAAAACTTTTCCTGCCGCCAATTGGTTGATGTCAGTAAAATCATTCGTAAGCGAAAAATTATAGGTTAATGTTTCTGATTTTTTAATCTGATACAATGCAAAGAAATCAGGAAGCACTTTTACAAAATTCTGAGAAAAATCGGTTCCGAGTTGTGCATTTGTCATTTGGTATGAATGCACGCTTACTCCTGGAGTCAAAGTAAATTTTCCGGTAAGGATTTTATAATGAAATCCTAAAAAAGCATCGTTAAAACGATAATCAACATCATTGTTATTTTCTGAGTCATCAAGGTCGTTTCGGTTTCCGTTATCCAAAATCTGAAAAATATGTGAATTAAAGTTTTGGTATGAATAAGTATTTCCTACCGTAACATTAATGTTGCTTTTTGGAGTTACCATGTAATAGTAATCCAATTTGGTGTCTATTTTATTGGTTTTTACAAATCGATCCTGATTAAGGTCATTACGTTGCTGACCTAAAACATAATCCGTCAACACAAAGGGTAATGTGCGCAGATTGGCATTGTAAAAAGGATTTTCATCTTGATACAAATGCTGCATTTCAAATGCAAAAATATTTTTACTGCTTTGTGTATAATACAAACTCAGATTTTGATTAATCGAGGTTGGATTTTGTTTTTTTGTCGTAAAAATTGTTTCTGAACCAGAAACACTGTTTACAATCTGCTCACGAAGTAAGTCTGAATCTTCTTCCTGTTTGGTCAGTTTGGTAAGAACATCATAATCAAACTGAAACTTTTCGTTAGGTTTGTAGGTTGAACTTAATTTAAAAAGCCCTAAATTATTTTTCTGATGCGTCTCTTCCTCTCGTCTCTGCTGGTCGCCAGAATCTAAAATGGTCGTCTGTGATTTGGTTTCTAAATCTGTTTTTGAAGTCGATAGAATTCCAAAACCGCTTAAAGTCCATTTTTTTGTGGGAGAATACGAAAAATTTGTAGCTCCGAATTTGGTTTCAATTTCTTTGGCGCGGTTATTTCGCAGAAGCGAAATTCCTAAATCATTTGAGGAAACATTAAAATTACTGCCTCCTTTTTTCATCATATTCTTAAAGCCTCCTGTAAATTTAAAATAGTCTTGTGCCGTTAGAGGAAGTTCGCCAATATTATTAAAATTGGTAATTAAATTGATGCTGTATTTTGGACTGTAATAAAATAACTTCGGATTGATAATATATCGACTGTCCAATTCTCCTACTCCAGTTCCGGCTGTCACATCTCCAAACCAAAAGTTTTTCTTTCCTTCTTTTAATTTGATGTTCATTGCCAGATTATCCTGGTCGTTTTCTAAACCTTTTAGCTGGCTTATTTCGTTGTAATTTCTTAAAACCTGAATTTTATCAATAGCATCTGCAGGAATGTTTTTAACACCTAATTTAGTATCTCCGTCAAAAAAATCCTTTCCTTCGACCATCAATTTGCTGACTTTTTTGCCTTCAACTTCAATTTCTCCGTCGGCATTTACCTCAACTCCAGGAAGCTTTTTAAGAACATCTTCCAGCTTTCTTTCGGTTCCCGATTTAAAAGAATCTGCATTGTAAACTATAGTATCTCCTTTTATAGAAACAGGCATTTCCCGAACAATTTCTACACCTTCCAGTTCTATTCCTGTGCCGTCGAGCACGATATTCTGAATCATGTTTTCACCTTTGGTAGAAACCTGAATTTCCTTAGACTTCATTCCGAGGTAACTTACTTTTATTGTATAAGCAGTATTTGGTTTTAAAGTCAGCTGAAATTTGCCTTTGTCATTGGTGATTCCGTACGAATCCATTGCTTTTGTACCGTTATTAATCGCCATGATATTGGCCATCTCCAGCGGATTTTTTTGTTCGTCTTGAATAAAACCATCAAAACGGATGCTTTGGGCAAAAGTCATACTCGTCATTAGGAAAACAACGAAAGCAAATATATTTTTCATGGAAAAAACTAAAAGATGAAATGCTAAAAATTAACGTCTGATCATTACTGGACCGCCATCACGTCCACGGTTCATTTCTCTAAACTCTTCCATTTTTTTGATTACCGTTTCGTCGTAATCTTTCTGAGAAATCACTTTTCCTTTTGTTGGCGCTTTAATTGTGGCTTTGTCTTTAGCGTTCAAAACAATTTTCGAACATAAAATAGTCGTTCTACCGTCGTTTACTTCCAAAATTAGCCCAGGAAGTCCCCAGTAGTTCTCTGGCCCTTGATTAATCGGGATTTCTGGCGAATACCAGGCCGTAATTACAATTTCTTTTGGTAGTTCAAAATTATCCTGAAAATTGGTTTTGGTTTCTCCAGATGTTTTCTTCGGATCTTCTTTTTTGTCTTCAGGTTTTTTATCGTCGTTGTTTTTAGGTCTTAAATTTCTAAAATCAGTTTTACTTGCTTCTTTTACCGCCGTTGCTTTATAACAAGTGTAACCGCCAATCTGCTTGGTTTCCTGTTCCAGTTTCCAATTCAGTTTTGGCAGGGAATCGACAACCAAAAACTCTTTTCCCATAAATTCTTTATCAACTGTATAGGTTTTGGCTTTTACATCTTTATAAAATGTGCCACCGCCGCCCATAAACGAATTCATCATAATACGCATTCCGCCTTGCTGGCCAGGAGCATCAAGTTTTTCTTCTTCTTTATAAATTGAAGAGGATTTATCAAAATTGAGAATAAATGTTTTTTCGAGCATTTGTTTCATACGCTCTTCCATATTTTTCTGCATTTCGGGTGTTATATCACGATTAGCACGCATTCCTTCAAATTTAGGTGCCTGCGTTTTTGATTCGTAAACCGCCATTCCCTGAAAATCTTTCTGAGCCTGAACCTGTATTCCTGTAAAAACCAAAGTCAGGAAAAAATATATCTTTTTCATTTTGCTGTTTTTTTAATTTCGTAAATTCAATAAAACCTACACTCAAATGTATTATTAATTTTACAATCGTAAAAATTAAATATATCAATAGGTATAAGACATAGACAAAACTGTCTACAATTTAGACTATTACGATTGAAAAAGGTTTAAGCCTCAAAAAACAATTTCTAAGGCGGTTTTTTGTAATTTGGTTCTCCAGAAAACCGATTCAAGATGCGTTTTACATCATCCAAAATTTTAGTACAGATATTTCTTTTCCTGACCTCTGCAATCTCACAATCGCAAAACTCAGGCATAAGTCCGGTTCTTATTTCTCATGAAGCCATTACTGCAGATGTATTTTGCGGTTATGATTCTTTCGGCTATTTGTATCAGATAAAAAACAATGTTTTCAGTAAAATAAAAGGAAAAGAAGTTTTTGAATATAAAAATGTTTCTTTAGGAAAAATTACAAGAGTCGATTTACAGAATCCTTTGAAGATTGTGTTGTTCTATGAAGATTTCAACAGTATCGTCTTATTAGACAACCAATTAAACAAAATAAGCGAAATCAATTTTTCGCAAAACCCAAATCCGATTGATGCCAGCGCCGCCGGAATGTCGACTCAAAACCAATTGTGGATCTACAATACGCTTAACCAGCAAATTGGCCTTTTTGATTATTTAAAAAATGAATACAAGATTGTTTCTATTCCGCTAACAGAACCTATAAAATATTATCAGACCGATTTTAATACTTTTTATTGGATTGACAAGAAAAAACAATGGTATTCTTGTGATATTTTCGGAAAAATTACGACTTTGGGCAAAATTCCTGAATTTGACAAAATTGAAATCGTAAGTTCCTCTCAATATCTCTTCAGCGTTGGCAATAAAATCTATTTTTCGACTAATACGAAAGCGGATTCTGACACATTTTATGAAATTAAAATTTTAGAAAAATCGTTTGACAAATTCTATTACAAAGACCAAATTTTATCTATTTTTACATCTGCAGATATCACAAATTATAAAATCGTAACACCGTAATGCACATAGCAATAGCAGGAAATATAGGCGCAGGAAAAACAACTTTGACTAAATTATTAGCCAAACATTTTAAATGGGAACCTCATTATGAAGATGTAGTTGACAACCCTTATCTTGATGATTTTTACCATCAAATGGAGCGCTGGTCTTTTAATCTTCAGATTTATTTCCTCAACAGCCGTTTCCGTCAGGTACAGCAAATTCGCGAGAGCGGTAAAAAAGTTATTCAAGACAGGACTATTTACGAGGATGCCTATATTTTTGCGCCCAATTTGTATTCGATGGGTTTGATGACAAACAGGGATTTTGAAAATTACACTTCTTTGTTTGAATTAATGGAATTACTTGTAAAACCGCCAGATTTGCTGATTTATCTGCGCAGTACAATTCCTAATCTTGTTGGGCAGATACACAAACGCGGACGCGAATATGAAAACTCTATTTCTATCGATTATTTAAGCCGTTTGAACGAAAGATACGAAGCCTGGATTCAAACCTACACAAAAGGAAAATTATTAATTATTGATGTTGACAATATTAATTTTGTTGATAATCCTGAAGATTTAGGAAACATCATTAATAAAATTGATGCCGAATTGAACGGGTTGTTCTAAAATATTAATTTCACATTTACACTAAATAAGAAATGCCTCTAAAATTTTAGAGGCATTTTTCGTTTTAAGAATCTTTGTCAAAATTTTAAACTTTGACAAAGCTGTTATTTCGCAGCTTCAACTTTTGCTAGAACTTCTTCTTCAGTTCCTTCAAAAACTTCTGTGGTTGTTTTACCATTTTCTGTTTTAGTAACAGTTCCAGTAGTTTTTCCGTTTATATTTTTAACCTCAACACGAACAGATGCTTTTTCATATTTGCTCGTATCAAAACAATCTGTTTTTTGGTATTTTCCAGTAGTATCGAAATGAGCTAAACATTTAGCCGTTTCTTCTTCAGAACAGCCTTTTTCTTTACACATTTTAATGCATTCTTCTTTTGTCATTCCAGACATATCTCCGCATTTAGAAATTCCGGCATGCATCTCTGTTTTGGCACAACAAGAAGCTTTTGCAGCGATATCTGACGGCGCATGACCTTCTCCTAAAATGGGAGCAATAACCAATCCGATTAAACAGGTTAATTTAATTAAGATATTCATTGAAGGCCCAGAAGTATCTTTAAATGGGTCACCAACAGTATCTCCAGTAACCGCTGCCTTATGCGCATCAGAACCTTTGTATGTCATTTCACCATTGATCATCACACCTGCCTCAAAAGATTTTTTTGCGTTGTCCCAAGCACCTCCTGCATTGTTTTGGAAAACTGCCCAAAGAACGCCAGAAACTGTAACTCCTGCCATATATCCTCCCAACATTTCAGCAATTAACTGATTGTTATGCGGGTAAACCAATTTCCCTAAAAGAACAATAGCGATTGGAAAACCGATAGTTAATATTCCGGGAAGCATCATTTCGCGTAAAGCGGCTTTGGTTGAAATCTCTACACATTTCCCATATTCTGGTTTTCCGGTTCCTTCCATAATTCCTGGAATTTCTTTGAATTGGCGACGAACTTCATAAACCATGTCCATTGCCGCTTTTCCAACAGAATTCATCCCTAAAGCAGAAAAAACAACTGGAATCATTCCACCGACAAAGAGCATTGCCAAAACTGGAGCTTTAAAAATATTGATTCCATCAATTCCTGTAAAGGTTACATAAGCTGCAAATAAAGCTAATGACGTTAAGGCGGCAGAAGCTATAGCAAAACCTTTTCCTGTCGCTGCAGTTGTATTTCCTACCGAGTCTAAAATATCGGTTCTCGTACGCACTTCTTTTGGTAATTCGCTCATTTCTGCGATTCCTCCAGCATTATCAGAAATTGGTCCGAAAGCGTCGATTGCCAATTGCATTGCTGTTGTTGCCATCATGGCTGAAGCTGCTAATGCTACTCCATAAAACCCTGCTAAAGCGTAAGAAACCCAAATGGCAATAGCAAATAATAATACCGTTGGAAAAGTAGAAATCATTCCGGTCGCCAAACCTGCAATCACATTTGTTCCAGCTCCTGTAGATGATTTTTGAACAATTGCCAAAACTGGCTTTGTTCCTAATCCTGTATAATATTCGGTTACAGACGAAATAGCGCCACCGACTACTAGACCTACTAATGTAGCGCCAAAAACGCGTAGTGAAGAAATCGCCTTAGTTCCTTCTCCAAAAAACGTCATTTGCATTGTTTCTGGCAACATATAGTCAACCAAAAAGTAACATGCAAAAGCCGTCAAAACAATCGAAACCCAGTTACCTATATTTAGTGCTTTTTGTACTTGTGCTTCTCGGGCATTATCATCTGAGATTTTTACTAATGTTGTTCCGATTATAGAAAATAAGATTCCGAAACCAGCGATTGCCATTGGAAGCAAAATTGGCCCGATTCCTCCAAAAGCATCATTAATGCTTCCGCCCATATCTTTAATCACGTAGTTTCCAAGAACCATCGCTGCTAAAACTGTTGCTACGTAAGAACCAAATAAATCGGCTCCCATACCTGCAACGTCGCCCACATTATCTCCCACATTATCTGCGATTGTTGCTGGATTACGAGGATCATCTTCTGGAATTCCAGCTTCTACTTTACCTACTAAATCGGCACCAACATCGGCCGCTTTTGTGTAAATTCCTCCTCCAACTCTAGCAAATAAAGCGATTGATTCTGCTCCTAATGAAAATCCTGCCAAAGTTTCTAAAACAACGGTCATCGTCTCAGTATCTTTCCAAACTCCATCAGAAAAAAGATTAAAGAAAATGATAAAGAAGCTTGTTAAACCTAAAACAGCTAAACCAGCTACACCCAAGCCCATTACAGTTCCTCCGCCAAAAGATACTTTTAAAGCCTGAGGTAAACTTGTACGTGCAGCTTGAGTAGTTCTAACGTTTGTTTTAGTTGCTATTTTCATTCCGATATTTCCAGCATAAGCTGAAAATAATGCACCAAAAATAAATGCAATTACGATTAATAAATGTGTTTTTACACCTGGAATAAAAGTGATTCCTGCCAAAGCTAAACTAGCAATAATTACAAATATGGTTAATAGTTTGTATTCGGCTTTGAGGAAGGCTAAGGCTCCTTCGTAGATGTAATCTGAAATCTCTTTCATTTTACCGTCTCCAGCATCTTGTTTTAAAACCCAAGTCCTTTTTATTCCCATGAAAAGTAATCCTAAAACTGCCATAATTATTGGCAGGTAAATCATAAATGCATTCATAATTATTAATGGTTTTGGTTAATAGTCAACAATCTAACTGAAACGAATTTAAACAAAAAAGCAATACTCCTGACGGAGTATTGCTTTTTTTATAATAAAATGCTGTCTAAATTATTTAATGCTAAATAATCCTGCTGGTTTATTTTCAATATCATCAAAACGTTTCGTACACTCAGCAATAATGTCGTAAGCTTCCTTAACGTCTCCCCATCCTTCAACATCTACTTTTTTGTTTTCAAGATCTTTATAAACTTGAAAGAAATGCTCGATTTCTTTTACCAAGTGAGGATTGATATCAGAAAGATCATTTAATGAATTCCAGATTGGATCTGAAACTGGCACACAAATGATTTTCTCGTCTGGACCTTTGTCATCTGCCATGTGGAAAACACCGATTGGCTTAACTTCCATTACACATCCAGGAAAAGTTGGTTCGTTTACCAAAACCAATACGTCAAGTGGATCACCGTCTAAAGCAAGAGTTTCAGGAATAAATCCGTAATCTGCAGGGTACATCATTGAAGAGAATAACATTCTATCAAAACGCATTCTTTTGATTTCAAAATCGTATTCGTATTTATTTCTGCTTCCTCTTGGTATTTCGATCAATACGTCGAAAGTCGTTAATTTGTCTGCGGTCATTTTCGTTTTTTATTGTTTCTATAATTTCGGTTGCAAAAATAACTAAAGAATCTATTTTTACAATAAAAAACAAGGTTAAATTATCTGTATAAGATTTAAAAAACAAGCATTTAATAGGTAATATTTCTATTTCTTTTTTTCAGGTAATAATGCCAGAGCAAATAAGTCGCATAAGAACGATAAGGGCTCCATTGTTCTGTATGATTTTCCATTTCTTGTTTATCATAAATATTCAATAATTCTTTTATTGTATTTATAACTGCTATATCTCCAAGCGGAATCAAATCAGGCTCTTGCAGGCAAAACATCAAATAAATATCTATTGTCCAATTGCCAATACCTTTTAGCTTGATCAGTTCTTGACGGACCTGTATTGCTGTTTTTGATGCGAGACTTTCAATATCCAAATCTTTGTTTAAGACTGATTCTGCTAAAATCTTGATGTATTTCGTTTTCTGACGGCTTACTCCCAGATTTCTAAATTCTTCATCAGACAAGATTACCATCGTTTCTGGATTGCAGGTTGTATAGGCTTTGATTTTCATGAAAGTGGCTTTCGCCGAATCTATTGAAACTTGCTGCTCCAATATCAACAAAACCAGAGTCTCAAAACCTTGCGGACGTTTCGGAATTGGAGGTAAGCCATATTTTTCGATTATTTCGAGAAATATTGGACTTTTAGACGAAAGAAAATCAATAGCTTCTTGCATGATGATTATTTTTAAAGTAATCAAAATTAAGAAAATGTAATTAGTTCTCGCAAAGGCGTAAAGTTTTAGTTTCACGCAGATTTTGCAGATTTAAGCTGATTTAATTTTATTATTCATCTGTCTTAAAATTCAGAAAAAGCTCTCGCAAAGGCGTGAAGGCGCAAAATTTATCTCTCGCAGATTTTGTAGATAAAGCAGATTATTTAAATCTAATTCATCAGCTTAAAATTGTAAAATCTACGTGAAAATTTAATAAGAAACAAAACTTAGCGAATTGGCGTCTTTGTGGCAATAAAAAAAGCCGCAAAGAATATAAACCTTTGCGACTTTGTTACTTTGAACCTTTGCAACTCTTATAATCAAATAATCTCGCAAAGACATAGAGACGCAAAGTTTTTTTATCTCTCGCAGATTTTGCAGATAAAGCAGATTATTTAAATCTAATTGATCAGCTTAAATCTGTAAAATCTGCGTGAAAATTTAACAAGAAACAAAACTTAGCGACTTGGCGTCTTTGTGGCAATAAAAAAATCGCAAAGAATCTAAACCTTTGCGACTTTGTTACTTTGAATCTTTGCAACTTTTAAGAATTAAAAATAAAACCCAAAAGACCCTTTAATTGCAAATTTATGAGCGTCTGGCATATCCAGATAATTTCCTCTCCAAGAAAAATCAATACGGAAAACTTTGAAGATGTTTCCAATTCCTGCGTGGTATTCCCAGTAGACTTTTTCAGGTGCATTATACGGCAAACCCGAAGCGTTTATAGCACGATTGGCATCAGAAATTGTTCCGTGAACCGCTCGTACGCCTACAAATTCTCTCCAGTTTAATTTTCTCATAAATGGAACTCTGGCGAATAATCTTCCTCCAAAATCATGATTCCATTGTAGCGTTGTATATTGATCTGTAACGAATTCGTAAAAATTAAGATTACTGAATGTATTTTCTATCGTAAAATACGTTTGGTTACCCGGAATTACACTCATTAATCCTAACGGAATCGTACCAAAAGTTTTCCCGGTTTCGATTGTAATATTGGTTCTTCCCAAAGGCCCGATGATAATTGGCTGTCTATAGAAAAGCTGAATTTTTTCGTATGCAAAATCACTTTCAAAAACACCTTTAAGTCCGTAGCTGAAATTTACAAAGAAATGACTAAATGGACTGTCAACTAAATCTCTTTCGACACCATAACCAATTGTTTTTCGGTTTGGCATATATTCAAACTGAATGTTGGCTTCTGACTGCTTAACATCACTTTTTACAACTCCCGTCGGATTTGCAGTGCTCGGCAATGTGGTGTAATAATCTAAACTAAATGTTGGTGAAGCCGATTCTAATGTTCTATAAGAAAATCCAGCCTGAACGATAAAATTCTTTTTAGGCTCCATTTCGATAGAAACGTTACTTAAATTAATATTCGTCAGTTTTCCGTTGCTTCCTGTTGTAAACAATGCCGACGAAGCAAAACTTCTTCCTAAAATATCGTTTGTAGTGGTTAAACTGGCACCAATCTGTTCTATATCACGTCTATTTCCTCCCGAAATAATAAGACGTCTTTTCTTGTCAAGCATCCATTTTCCTGAAACACCATATTTGAATTTATTATCATCAAATCCATATGCAGTGTAAGCCTGAAGACGCCAAGGATCATTTGGTCCGAAATAAGTTCTTCCTCCTACTCTTAACCGAAGACCTTCGACTTCGTTATAACCAAAAGTGGAGAAAATAGGTCCAAAATCAAAATTCTTAAATTCGACATAACCGCTCCCTAAAATCGAGACAATATTGTACAACTGTTTAAACCGCTTGACGGTCTGGAGCGTGTCGAGCATTTTATAAATACCCGCTTCATCCTTATTTAATTTTTCAAAACGATTTTCTTCCCAGAATTCGGGCGGTCGCTCATAAACAGCATTATCTATAAAGTTGACTTCTTCTTTATAAAATTTCTCTGGTTTCTGAATATTGAATTTATGATTACGATATAAAGTTGTTCTTTTTCCATAAACTCCTTTAGATTTTTCTTTTTTATTCAAAGCAAAATCAGACATCATATAGTCGCGTGTGAGAAGAAAAACCGAATCATTTTCTACTTCAAATTCCTGCTCTATATAAATATCTTTTACCCAGTTAATATTGGCGCTTTTGGTTACGCCCATATTAATTTTCTTAATTGCAAAAGTAGTATCGTTTACCCAGAAATCTCCTTTAAAAGTCAATTCGTTCTTTCGTCTCGGATAAAAAACAATATTATAGCACCATTTCTTATCAACAAATGCACTGTCTTTCAAGACATAATTGTACACATCAATCCCTGTTCTCGAAAGCGGACTGGTAAAACTCTTGTCAAAAAACTTAAGGTGATTGTCGTAAATATTATAGTCGGAATAAAGATCTTTTACGAAAGATAAAATCTGTTGGTTTCCGTTAAAACCAGACATTTTATTTCCTGTAATGTTTTCTTTTACTTTCTTCAATTTATTATCGCCATAAACATCATAAACCGATTCGTTGATGAAAATCGGAAGATAGGTTTTTCCGGTAACATCAGAAGTATCAACATGATTAAAGACAAACTCCATTCCTTTAAAAAGTTTGTTTTTCATGAAAGCACTATCGATTGTGTTCATATCAAACTCTACTTTTTCATACTTCTGCATTTGATATTGATTGAATTGGTAAAGTCCGTTTTTACGTTTTCTTTCCCAAATTTTTCTCAAAATATCCAATGCTGGATTATTCTTTTTAGAGGTTTTTCCGGTGTAAATTACAACTTCATTTAAGGCTTCTGCTTCACCTAAAACAATTTTAAAATTATAATTTACTGCTTTTTCCAGCGGCACTTCTTTATCTGAAAAACCAGCAGAACTTACAACTAAAGCAGTATAAGTGTTAGGAGATTCCAAATAAAAACGTCCGTCTTCATTAGAAACAATTCCGGTATTCGAGCCTTTAAAAACTATATTCGCAAAAGGTATCGGCTGATTAGATTTGTCCAAAACAATTCCACTCACCTTAGTTTGTGCAGTAACAACATTTGCAAAAGCAAATACGATATATAAGAGAAGCAGCGTTAATTTGTTCATTTTGAAGAAAAAAAAAACTTCACCAATCCAAAGTTGTCTGATGAAGTTTTATGAATATTTTGTTTGCGTATTATTTATACAATACTTTCTTAACTGCTTTTACTACATCACCAGCATTTGGCAACCATTCTTTTAGTAAAACAGGAGAGTAAGGCGCAGGAGTATCTGCAGTTGTAATACGTTGAATTGGCGCATCTAAGAAATCGAAAGCCTGTTCTTGTACGATATAAGTGATTTCAGAAGAAATACTTGCAACTGGCCAAGCTTCTTCAAGAATCACTAAACGGTTTGTTTTCTTAACCGATTTTAAGATTGCCTCTTTATCCATCGGACGAACTGTTCTTAAGTCGATAATTTCACAAGAAACCCCTTCTTTAGCTAATTCATCAGCAGCGATAAAAGCTTCTTTTATGATTTTTCCGAAAGAAACGATAGTTACGTCTGTTCCTTCACGTTTAATATCAGCAACACCTAATGGAATTGTATATTCTCCATCTGGCACTTCACCTTTGTCACCGTACATTTGCTCAGATTCCATAAAAATAACTGGATCGTTATCACGGATAGCAGATTTTAATAATCCTTTTGCATCGTAAGGAGTTGAAGGAACCACAACTTTAAGACCTGGAGTATTTGCAAACCAGTTTTCTAAAGCTTGTGAGTGAGTAGCTCCTAATTGACCAGCAGAAGCTGTTGGTCCGCGGAAAACGATAGGCACATTAAATTGTCCTCCTGTCATTTGGCGCATTTTAGCAGCATTATTTATAATTTGATCAATACCAACTAAACAGAAGTTGAATGTCATATATTCTACAATAGGGCGGTTTCCGTTCATGGCAGAACCTACTGCAATTCCTGAGAAACCAAGCTCAGCAATTGGAGTGTCGATTACTCTTTTTTCACCAAACTCAGCAAGCATTCCTTTTGAAGCTTTGTAAGCTCCGTTGTATTCTGCAACCTCTTCTCCCATTAAATATATGGATTCATCGCGACGCATTTCTTCGCTCATCGCTTCACAAATGGCCTCTCTAAATTGTATTGTTCTCATATTTTTTATTGTATGTTGAATTTTCTGAAGAGCAAAAATAAATATTTTAAATAACTTAAAAGCAAAAATTGAATTTAAAATCGCACGAACTGCTGCACATCTTTAGCTTTTAACTTTTTTATGTTTATTTTGATATTTACGAAATCGATATAATAACGTGTAATCCACACTTAAACCCCTAAAAATATTTTTTAGACAAACTTTTATTTATTTGTGTAATTCTTGTTTTTCCAAAATTCATTCATGAAAACGTACAAAATCAAAAAATAGTATTTTTTATACAAAACTACAATCTGTGTCAACGGTTCAATTATTGAAAAATTCCTAACAATCAGATAACATGAGTGCTTTTTCATTTTTAGATTCCGATGAAAATCATTCAAAACCACACAATCTGCGAAATCGTAATAGTTTTGAAAAAATATTATGCATGCATAGTATAATTATTCCAAATTAAATTCTAAATTTGTAAAAGCATATTAATAAATTCAAAATATATACTTATGAAAATACTAGTTTGCATCAGCCATGTACCTGATACTACTTCAAAAATCAACTTTACCAACGGTGACTCAGAATTTGACACTAACGGTGTACAATATGTAATTAATCCTAACGACGAATTCGGTCTTACACGAGCTATTTGGTTCCAAGAGCAACAAGGAGCAAATGTAACGGTTGTAAACGTTGGAGGTCCTGATACTGAACCAACATTGCGCAAAGCTTTGGCAATTGGAGCTAACGAAGCAATTCGTGTAAATGCAAATCCAACTGACGGATTTTTTGTTGCTAAACAATTAGCAGAAGTAATTAAAAATGGTGGCTACGATTTAGTAATTGCTGGAAAAGAATCTTTAGATTACAACGGAGGAATGGTTCCTGGAATGATTGCGGGTATTTTAGGTTCAAACTTCTTAAACTCTTGCACAAACTTAACTGTTGACGGAAATAACGTAAAAGCAGTACGTGAGATTGACGGCGGAAAAGAAACTGTAAGCACTACTCTGCCTTTAATTATCGGCGCTCAAAAAGGTCTTG
The DNA here is from genome assembly GCF_042431625.1 of Flavobacterium procerum. NCBI lineage: Bacteria > Pseudomonadati > Bacteroidota > Flavobacteriia > Flavobacteriales > Flavobacteriaceae > Flavobacterium > Flavobacterium procerum. Next base: position 265,006 of record NZ_JBHLYW010000010.1, read on the forward strand.
TTGAAGAAAAAGATTTACGTATCCCGAACATGAGAGGAATTATGACTGCTAGAACTAAAGCGCTTACTATTCTTGAGCCAGTTGACGCAGCAATAAACACAAAAGCGGTAAAATTCGAAAAACCAGCTCCTAAATCAGCAGTAAAATTAATCTCTGCAGATAATTTAGACGAGTTAGTTAATTTATTACACAACGAGGCTAAGGTGATTTAAGATTGTAGATTTTAGATTGCAGAACGCAATACTAAATCTAAAATCAACATTTGATTCACTTCAAAATCTAAAATCAATAATCATTTTTAGATTTCAATTTTCAAAAATCTGAAATCTAAAATCTAAAATCTGAAATTATTATGTCAATATTAATATATGCAGAATCTGCAGAAGGAAAATTTAAGAAAGTTGCTTTCGAATTAGCTTCTTACGCTAAGAAAGTAGCAGAATCACTAGGAACAACTGTTACAGCTTTGACTGTAAACATTAGCGATGTAAGCGAATTAGCAAAATACGGCGTTGATAAAGTTCTAAAAGTTAGCAATGACAAATTAGCTGGTTTTAACGCAAAAGCTTACGCTGATGTAATCAAACAAGCTGCTCAAAAAGAAGGAACAAAATTGGTTTTACTTTCTTCAACTACAGACAGTATTTATCTTTCACCACTTGTAGCGGTAGCTTTAGAAGCTGGTTTTGCATCAAATGTGGTTGGGTTGCCAGTTGGTACTTCTCCGTTTCAAGTAAAAAGAAATGCTTTCTCAAACAAAGCTTTCAACATTACAGAAATTAGTACAGATGTAAAAGTTCTTGGTTTGGCTAAAAACTCTTACGGACTTGTTGAAAGTGCTGGAGCTGCGACAGCAGAAGATTTTAACCCAACAATTGGCGATGCTGATTTTGGCGTAAAAGTAGAATCTGTAGAAAAAGTATCTGGCAAAGTTTCTATCGCTGACGCGGATATCGTAGTTTCTGGCGGACGTGGATTGAAAGGTCCTGAAAACTGGGGATTAATCGAAGATTTAGCATCTGTTCTAGGCGCCGCAACTGCATGTTCTAAACCAGTTTCTGACTTAGGATGGAGACCTCACAGCGAACACGTTGGACAAACAGGAAAACCAGTTGCGACGAATTTATATATTGCAGTTGGAATTTCTGGAGCTATTCAGCACATTGCAGGTATCAACTCTTCTAAAGTAAAAGTGGTTATCAATAATGACCCAGAAGCTCCTTTCTTTAAAGTTGCTGATTACGGGGTTGTTGGAGACGCTTTTGAAATCGTACCTAAATTAACAGAGAAATTAAAAGCTTTTAAAGCACAACATTCTTAAGAATTTCTCTTCAAAAATATTGCTGCCTAAAAACAAGATGTTGTATCTTTGTTTATAGGCAGCTTTTTTGTTCCATATTTTTTGATTAAAATTGCAGCTTTATTTTCCAATCAAAAAAAGTATCAAAATGAGGCGCTAAGTGCCTTTTTTACAAACATATATGAGTCTAGTAAAATTATCCATAAAAGGAATTTCATACAGTCAAACTCAAAATGGCGCTTATGCCTTAATTTTGAATGAAGTTGACGGAGAAAGAAAATTACCAATTGTTATTGGCGCTTTTGAAGCTCAGTCGATTGCTATTGCCTTAGAAAAAGAAATAAAACCACCACGTCCGTTAACACACGATTTATTTAAAAATTTCGCCGAAAGATTTGATATCGTTGTCAAACAAGTCATCATTCACAAACTTGTTGATGGTGTTTTTTATTCCAGTTTGATTTGCGAGAGAGATAAAATCGAAGAAATCATCGATGCAAGAACTTCAGATGCTATTGCTTTAGCTTTAAGATTCAATGCTCCCATTTTTACTTATAAAAACATTCTTGACAAGGCGGGGATTTATCTAAAATCAAATACAGCCGAAACAGATTCAGGTGCACAAGAAATAGATGATGTACTTTCTAATCCTGAAACTTTTGGAAGAGAAGAAGAAAGTAATCAATCTGGGGATTTATATTCAAAACATTCTTTACAGGAATTGAATGAGCTTCTAGACCAAGCAGTCTCTCAGGAAGACTATGAAAAAGCCGCCAAAATCAGAGACGAAATTTCAAAAAGATAATTTTATGTTTTATCGTTAAAACCGCTAAACGACAAAACAATTAACAGAACAACAGAATAATGAAACAGTACTTAGATTTAGTAAAACACGTTTTAGAAAACGGCAATCAAAAAGGCGACCGGACAGGAACCGGAACAAAAAGTGTTTTTGGCTACCAGATGCGTTTTGATTTAAGTGAGGGTTTCCCAATGGTTACAACAAAAAAACTTCATTTAAAGTCAATCATTTACGAATTGCTTTGGTTTTTAAAAGGAGACACTAATATCAATTACCTAAAAGAAAACGGAGTAAAAATCTGGGATGAATGGGCTGATTCAAACGGAGATCTTGGTCCTGTTTACGGTCATCAATGGCGTAACTGGAACAGCGAAGAAATTGACCAGATTTCTGAATTGATTACCGAATTAAAAACAAATCCGAACAGCAGAAGAATGCTGGTTTCTGCGTGGAATCCTTCGGTTCTGCCAGATACAAAGAAATCTTTTGAAGAAAATGTTGCCAACAACAAAGCCGCATTGCCTCCATGTCATGCATTTTTCCAGTTTTATGTTGCCAGTCCTGATTCTGAAAAAGGAGAAACCAAAGGAAAACTTTCCTGTCAGTTATATCAACGTAGTGCCGATATATTTTTAGGCGTTCCGTTTAATATTGCCTCGTATGCATTATTAACCATGATGATTGCACAAGTTTGCGATTTAGAACCTGGTGATTTCATTCACACGTTTGGAGACGCACATATCTACAACAATCATTTTGAACAATTGGAACTACAATTGACGCGAGAGCCAAAACCATTGCCAAAAATGATTTTAAATCCAGAAATCAAAAACATTTTCGATTTCGATTTTAACGATTTTACACTTGTCGATTACGACCCGCATCCTGCCATTAAAGGAAGTGTTGCAGTATAAATAAAAAAATCCGCTTATTATTTAAAGCGGATTTTTTATACCACTACTACTCCGTTTTCGCTTCCAGCATAATCATTCCATTTGTAGAAATCGGCTTCAGGATCATTTACATAATTTCCGTCAATTACGTATTTAAATTCGTAAATCCCGTCTTTTATCAAATCGTAAGTTGCTTTAAAAGTTCCGTTTTTCAACTTGCTCAAAGTCCCTTCTATAACGTTCCAGTTATTAAAATCACCAACAACTGCAGCCGAATCGGCATCTTTGGCATCAATAGAAAAGGTTACTTTACAAACCGGTTTAGTTTTAATAAATTGTTTTTTCAAAGACATAACTACTTAATTTTTAGATTCGTAAGTTAAAATTAAACAAATTCAGCCGAACATTGAACACCTCTTTGCCGATTTACGATTATGCGAAAAACAGTGCGTAATTTTAGTCAATTCGACAATTAAACCTGTGCAAAATTTTGTATTTCAAATTCTTACCCGTTTTTTAGCCAAATATTCTAGCTTCAAAATGATGAGTTTTCAAAATAAATTTTAACTTTATAATCTCATTTATATCTTTATGGAAAGAGAAGTTCACGAACAATACGAGTACGCCAGAAGACGACTAAGGCAAAAAAAAGTGCTATATTTTCATTTTGTACTTTTTCTGATAGGAAGTTTATTTTTGTTTGTTGCCAACCGATTTTTTGGTTTTGGCGAAAGAACAACTCAGAACTGGTGTATTTGGGGAATTACAATCTGGTTTTTTTTATTCATTCTACATTTTATCAAGGTGTATATTACAGACCGTTTTATGAATAAAAAATGGGAAAGAGAACAAATTGACCGATTGGTTGCCCTGCAGCAAAAAAGAATCAGTCAGCTTGAATCGAAAGTGAATGCCGAAAATGAAAGTAAAATTTAGTTCCAGAATACGATGATTATAATGATAGCAGCGACGGGCGAAAATAATGAGCTCGGAAAAAACAATAAATTGGTATGGCACCTGCCAAATGATTTTAAAAGATTTAAATCACTCACTACCAATCATCATATTATTATGGGGAGAAAAACTTTTGAAAGTTTCCCAAAACCATTACCAGATCGTGTGCATATTGTAATCAGCAGACAGAACGACTACAAACCAGAAGGATGCATTGTAACAGACAGCATTGAAAACGCCATTGCACTTTGTCCAGAAAATGAAGATTCTTATGTTATCGGTGGAGGAGAAATTTATAATCTAGCGCTTCCTTTTACCGATATTATCGAATTAACAAAAGTTCATCATTCTTTTGAAGCAGACGCTTTTTTTCCAAAAATCAGCAAAAATGAATGGCAACTGGTAGAATCTGAAGAGAATCTTAAAGATGAAAAGCATCTTTACGACTACACCTACGAAACTTACATTAGGAAATAAAATAAAAAACATCCTCTTTTGGAGGATGTTTTCGCAAACGATTGATTTTTTTAGGCCTGACCTGCTCCAGAAATAGTTTTGTTAAAAATCACAAATGTTTAAAAAACACTTGAAATAACTGAATAACATTTAATGTAAATTGAGATAAATCTCAAAAGCCTTTAATAACAAATACCACTAAGATATTAAAGGCAGAAAATTAAAATTTCCAAAAACAAATTTAATCCTAAGAACGTATTTCGCACTTTATAAATAGTATTTCCCCCAAGAACAATACTTTCAAAACTACCAGCTAGAACAAATGATTATCAGTGCAAAAAAAATACTCATTTGATTAGGTCTCAGCTTGTTTATCAATCATTAAACTTTAATCATTTTTACTTTAGCAAAGTTGCCAATAAAAGCTTTATCGCGCAATCCCTAGATTTAGGGATTTTGTAAATATCCCTAAATTTAGGGATGCCGAAACTTAAGTGTCTTATTACCTCTTGAGGCCTAAAAAAAACATTTCATTTATCAAATAAAAAACTCAATTACAGTTACAATAGATTGTTTATATTTGCGTAAATTAAAAAAATGTCTGAAAAAATAACTCCGTATAAAGAATCTGCCCTAGGCAAAAAAGAGCAAGTAACCCAAATGTTTGACACCATTTCTGGGAATTATGATAACCTAAACCGTGTCATTTCGTTTGGAATAGATATTAAATGGCGTAAAAAAGTATTAAAAATAGTTTCAGACAAAAAGCCAAAAGTAATTCTAGATATTGCTACAGGAACCGGCGATCTTGCCATTTTACTAGCACAAACCAATGCGGAAAAAATTATCGGCTTGGATATTTCTGCTGGAATGCTAGAAGTTGGCAAAAAGAAAGTAGCAGAAAAAAAACTGTCAAATGTAATTGAACTCGTTTTAGGCGATTCTGAAAACATGCCTTTTGAAGATAATTATTTTGATGCCATTACAGTAGGTTTTGGAGTTAGAAATTTCGAAAATCTAGAAAAAGGTTTTGCCGAAATCTTAAGAGTGCTAAAACCAAATGGTGTCTTTGTTATACTTGAAACCTCTGTTCCTGATAAATTTCCATACAAACAGGGATATAAATTTCACACTAAATTCATTCTTCCGTTAATCGGAAAAATATTTTCTAAAGACAATAATGCCTATGGCTATTTGTCTGAATCGGCTGCGGCATTTCCGTATGGAGAAGCTTTAAACAATATTTTGCGAAAAATCGGGTTTATAGATGTCGTGGCAATGCCTCAAACTTTTGGTGCCGCAACCATTTATTCTGCCTCTAAAAAATAGTATGAAAAAAGCTGTAATCTTAATTTTATTGGTCTTAACGACAAAAGGACATTCTCAATTTGCTAAAAGCATGTTTAGCAAAGATCCTATTATTAACCTCGAAAACTGGCAAAAACAACGTGTTTATTTTGGCTACTATTTAGGTTTTAACAGTTTTGATTTTAAATTCGATTACAAAACTCCAGCTCAAGGCGGTGATATTCAGGTAAAAAAAACTACTGGATTTAACGTTGGTGTTGTTGCAGATTTGAGATTGCAGGAATATTTCAACTTGCGTTTTGAACCTGGTTTGTATTACACAAAACGAGATTTGTATTTTCCGGGAGACTGGGATTCTGAAAACGACTATCTTAGAGAGGTAAACAGTACTTATATACATTTCCCGCTTTTGCTAAAATATTCTGCATTGCGCACCGGAAATATCCGTCCGTACTTATTGGGCGGTATGTCTACGACTTTAAACCTATCTAGCAACGCAAAGTCTCAAGATGATAATTTCCAGCAGAAATTTAGAGTAAAACAATGGACTGCAGCTTACGAATTAGGTTTCGGAATTGATATTTTTACAGAATACTTTATATTTTCTCCTTCTGTTCGCGGCATGTTCGGAATTACCGACGAATTAATCCGTGATAATCCTGCAAATGGCGCAAGTCCCTGGACAGATAATATAGATTCGATGAAATCAAGAGCTATTTTAATAAATTTCACATTTCATTAAAACAAAATCTTAACTCTTTCGTTTAAATTCACTAAGAATAATTGCTGTCGCAGTGGCTACATTTAAACTTTCAGTTTTTTGAAGTTCGCCAAATCTCGGAATTGTAAGACGGGTTGTGACTGTTTTTTCGATTTCTGATGAAATTCCATTGGCTTCATTACCCATAATAATGATTCCGTTTTGGGGTAAATCAGACTGATAAATATTGTCGCCATTCATAAAAGTTCCAAAAACAGGCAATTGTGTTTTACTCAAAAAATCGTTTAGATCTAAGTAATTTACATTTACTCTGGTGATAGACCCCATTGTAGCCTGAACAACTTTTGGATTGAAAATATCGACCGTTTCTTTGGAACAGATGATTTGTTTTATGCCAAACCAATCGCACAAACGCAGAATGGTTCCTAAATTCCCAGGATCGCGAATGTCGTCTAAGGCTAAAATCAAATCAGAATCGATGATTTCATTTTCGGCCGGCATTTTAAAAACCGCAAGACACGTATTTGGAGTCGACAAAGCACTTATTTTCTTAAGTTCCTGATCGTTAATAAGCGTTCGTTTTGAAGTTTTAACTTCTTCAAAATCATTTAATGTCGTAAATAAATGCTCTAATTCAAAATTGGATTGCAATAATTCTTGAATTACTTTTACTCCTTCGGCAAAAAATAATTGATTAGCAAAACGGTGCTTTTTTTGATGTAAACTTGAGATAAGCTTTATTTGGTTTTTACTAACCATAAAATAATGTACTTTTGAATTAAATATTTTAAAAAACTTGAAAAATAATTCCACAAAAATAATAGCATTTATTCTAATGGCAATATTAATTTGCGCCTGTAATGCTGTAAAAAGAGTTCCTGATGGAAAAAACCTTCTCGTAAAAAATAATATTCTTGTAAATGGAAAACTGACAAACGACGAAACGGCTGATAATCAAATGTACCAAAAACCAAACGGAACGCTGCTTGGTTATCGTCTACGTCTAAACCTTTACAATTTAGCTAACTTAAATCCGGATTCTACTTATCAGACAAAATTCAAAAAAAAACCTGGTAAATATGAGCGCATGTCAAAAATCTATTCGGCCAAACAAGTAGACCGTCTTGGGCAGTCTTTTTATTACAAGGGAATTCACGAATTTTTAAAAAATACAGGAGAACCACCTGTAATTATCGACACATCAAAGACCAAAAAATCATTACTTCGTTTAAAATATTATTATTTCAACAATGGTTTTTTTGATGTTAAAACCGATTACACAATTGACAGCATCGGAAATAAAAAGGCCGAAATAAACTACAATATTACAACTGGTCCAGCGTATATTATCGATACGATCAGCACTAAAATTATGTCTCCTGCGCTGGATTCGCTGTATAAAACCAACACCGAGCCTTCGTTTGTAAAATCTGGCAATCAGTACAAGACTTCTGATTTTGAAGAAGAAAAAAACAGAATCACTACCTATTTCAGAAATCACGGAGCATATTTTTTCCAGCCAACCTATGTGACTTTTGACATTGATACAATCAGCAAAAAAAACAAGGCCAATGTTACCTTGGTTATCAACAATAACAACATTCAGGAAAGAGATTCAAGCCGCACGGAACCTTTTAAACTATATACAATCAGCGATGTAAACATCTATACCGATTATTCTTCTGCCAACGCTAAGAAAAAACCTTCTGACAGCACTTCTTACAACAATTTTAATCTTTATAGTTTTAAAGAATTAAAATATAAGCCAAGAGCAATAACCGATGCTATTTTTATTTCTAAAGGAAGTACTTTTGCCGATTTCAGAACAACACTTTCTTCAAGATATTTGAATAATCTAAAGATTTTCAATTATCCTTCTATTCAGTATGAAGTAGACAAGCGAGATCCGACAGCGCAGTCCTTGATTGCAAATGTTTATTTGACTCCAAGAAAAAAATACAGTTTCGGAACCACTTTTGACGTTACCCACTCCAATATACAAGATTTCGGAATCGGAGCCAGTATTTCTCAAACCATCCGAAATGTCTTTAACCGTGCCGAAACTTTAGAAATTTCTGCCCGTTTAAATATCGGGTCATCTCGAGATATGGCCAATCCTAACGATAATTTCTTTAATGTTTCGGAATATGGACTGGATATGAAATTAAATTTTCCAAGAATATTACTTCCATTCGGAACAGAGAAAATCATTCCGAAGAGTATGATTCCGTCTACCCAAATAACATCAGGTTTTTCTAAACAAAGAAATATCGGTCTTGACAAAGAGAATTTTACTGGTGGTATATCTTACAACTGGTCACCAAAACGCCACAATACAGCAAAATTGGAATTATTGAATGCGCAGTTTGTACGTAACTTAAATCCTGGCAACTATTTTAATGTATATACTTCTTCTTATGATGATTTGAACGATATCGCAAGTACTTATAATACAAACGCCGAGGTTGATGGCAATAACAACCTGACGATTCCAAAAGGAACAACTCAATTTACCAATCAGGTTCTAACGCAGCAGACAACATTAAGACCTGGCGACGCACAATATCAGGAAGTAGAAAGTATTGAAGAAAGAAGAATTCGTCTGACTGAAAACGATTTTATTCTGGCAACAAGCTACACTTTTACCAAAACCACCAAAAAGGATTTGGCCGACAATAATTTTTATCAATTTAGAACAAAAATCGAATCTGCAGGTTCATTATTATCTGCTGTTTCAGCTATTGGAAATCTTCCTAAAAACTCAAGAGGGAATTATGAGATTTTCAATTTAGAATATTCAGAATACATTAAAACCGAATTCGATTACATCAAACATTGGGATTTTGGTAAAGAAAAAGTTTTGGCAGTGCGTAGTTTCTTCGGAATTGCAATTCCGTTTGGAAATTCTAATTATATTCCGTTTTCACGAAGTTATTATTCGGGAGGTTCAAACGATAACCGTGCATGGCAACCGTACGCGCTAGGTCCCGGAAGCACGAATGCCGTAAATGATTTTAATGAGGCAAATATGAAAATCGCATTAAGCGGAGAATTTCGTTTTAAAATCTTCGGAGATGTCAAAGGAGCCATCTTCGCAGACGCCGGAAATATCTGGAATGTGCTCGATAATGTGATAGACGAGAAAGCAAAATTCAACAACTTAAACGATTTAGATGAAATTGCTTTAGGAACAGGATTTGGTTTACGATACGATTTAAGCTTTTTTGTTATTCGTTTAGATTTAGGCTTTAAGACTTATAATCCGGCGCATGCGAAGGGAGACCGATGGTTTAAAGAGTACAATTTTGGACACTCGGTTTTAAATTTTGGTATAAATTATCCGTTCTAATGCTAATTAATTCTTATTTTTGCAACCTAAAAACTAAAAACAACTATAAAAAAAATTAAAATGGCACACAACATCAAACCGGGAGTAGCTACGGGAGATCAGGTTCAGGAGATCTTTAATTATGCGAAAGAAAAAGGGTTTGCTTTACCAGCAGTAAATGTTACTGGATCAAGCACAATCAATGGAGTTCTTGAAACTGCAGCGAAATTAAATGCACCAGTAATTATTCAGTTTTCTAATGGTGGAGCACAATTCAACGCTGGAAAAGGATTATCTAATGCCGGAGAAAAAGCAGCTATCGCTGGTGGAATCGCTGGAGCAAAACACATTCACACATTAGCAGAAGCTTACGGTGCAACTGTAATTCTTCATACTGACCACTGCGCAAAAAAATTATTGCCTTGGATTGATGGTTTATTAGATGCTTCTGAAAAACACTTCGCAGAAACAGGAAAACCATTATTCAGTTCTCATATGATCGATTTGTCTGAGGAGCCAATCGAAGAAAATATCGAGATCTGTAAAGAATATTTAGCTAGAATGAGCAAAATGGGCATGACATTGGAAATCGAACTTGGAATTACAGGTGGAGAAGAAGATGGTGTTGACAACTCTGATGTTGACAGCTCAAAATTATATACACAGCCAGAAGAAGTAGCTTACGCTTACGAAGAATTATCTAAAGTAAGTCCTAAATTTACAATTGCTGCTGCTTTCGGAAACGTTCACGGTGTTTACAAACCAGGAAACGTAAAATTAACTCCAAAAATCTTAAAAAATTCTCAGGATTTCGTACAAAACAAATTCAACACAGGACACAATCCAGTTGATTTCGTTTTCCACGGAGGTTCAGGATCTACACTTGAAGAAATCAGAGAAGGAATTAGCTACGGAGTTATCAAAATGAACATCGATACAGATTTACAATTTGCATACACTGAAGGTATCCGTGATTATATGGTTAAAAATCTTGACTATTTGAAATCACAAATTGGTAACCCAGAAGGTGCTGATGCTCCAAACAAAAAATATTATGACCCAAGAAGATGGGTTCGTGAAAGCGAAGTAACATTCAACGCAAGATTGGAGCAAGCTTTTGCTGATTTAAACAATGTGAATACACTATAATTTTAGATCTCTGATTTTAGATTTCTTTCTGGAATCTAAAATCTAAAGTCTAAAATCTTAAATCTTAAATTTTAAAAAATGGCTTGGTTTAAAAGACAAGAAAAAGGGATTACAACCGCGACAGAAGATAAGATGGACGTTCCGAAAGGATTGTGGTACAAATCTCCTACTGGAAAAATTATTGATGCTGACGAATTAGCAAGAAACTTATTCGTAAGCCCTGAAGATGATTTTCACGTTCGAATTGGAAGCGCAACCTATTTTGAAATTTTATTCGACAACAACGAATTTGTTGAGTTAGATAAAAACATGACCTCTAAAGATCCTCTGCATTTTGTTGATACAAAAAAATATGCAGAGCGTTTGAAAGATGTAATGGAAAAAACGCATCTTAAAGACGCTGTACGTACGGGAGTAGGAAAATCTAAAGGAAGAGAACTTGTAATCTGTTGTATGGATTTCGCTTTTATTGGCGGATCTATGGGGGCAGTTGTAGGTGAAAAAATCGCAAGAGGTATTGATCACGCAATCAAAAATAAATCGCCTTTTGTAATGATTTCTAAATCTGGTGGAGCTCGTATGATGGAAGCTGCTTATTCTTTAATGCAATTAGCAAAAACTTCTGTAAAACTGGCTCAATTAGCTGAAGCTAAATTACCTTACATCTCTCTTTGTACAGACCCAACAACTGGAGGAACAACCGCATCTTACGCAATGTTAGGAGATATCAATATCTCTGAGCCGGGCGCTTTGATTGGTTTTGCTGGTCCTCGTGTTGTTCGTGATACTACAGGAAAAGATTTGCCGGAAGGTTTCCAAACTGCTGAGTTCTTATTAGAGCACGGTTTCTTAGACTTTATCACGCCGAGAAAAGAATTGAAAGATAAGATCAACTTATATATCGATTTGATTCAAAATAATGATATTAGAAAATAGTTTTTAAGACTATTTCGAAACATAAAATCCCAAAAGTAAATTTTGGGATTTTTTTATTAGATGAAATATGCATAAATATCCAATTTTCCATAAACATTTCGTTCTCCTCCGGAACTCATGCACTATTTCCCTCAATTTTTCAACGGATTAAAATCCGTTGCTACAAAATGAGTCATTCCTACGGAATTCTTGTCTTGATATGCAATATAAATCTTAACTCAACTAATAAATTCAGTTGCTATCAATATATTTTATTTCTGCGGAATTTATATTTTCAAAACAAAGATTTTACAAAAAACTTAAAATCTCAGCAACTTAGAATCTCTAAGAAAAAACCTTTGCCACTTTGCCCCTCTGAACCTTTGCACCTAAAAACTTAGAATCTAAGCACCTCAGAACCTTAGCAACTTTAAAAAAAACTACATCCCTGTTCTAATTGCCTCAACCGGATCTAAGTTTGCTGCAGAAATCGCTGGCAGAATTCCGGAAATCAATCCTATAATTGCGGCTAATACAGTTCCCAAAAGTATATTTCCAAAACTCAATACAAATTCAAAATCAAGGAGTTTAGTCAAGCCGAATGCGATTCCCCAAACCATTAGTAAACCAATAATACCTCCAATTACAGAAAGAATTATGGCTTCAAATAAAAACTGGAACAGAATAAATTTATTCTTTGCTCCCAATGATTTTTGAATCCCGATTAAGTTGGTTCTTTCTTTTACAGAAACAAACATAATATTCGCAATTCCGAAACCTCCCACCAAAAGAGAAAAACCACTAATGATCCATCCCACAACATTCATCTGACCAATGATTCCATCAATAAAATCGGTAAAACCAGAAAGAACATTAATGAAGAAATTATCCATTTCTCCCGCTTTTATACCGCGGATAGCACGAAGTTTTTGAGCTACTTCAGCTTTGTAAGCGTCCATGTCAACACCTTTTGTGGGCTTCAAAACGATAACCGGTGTCATGGCATCACTATCACCATACATTCGACGCAAAAAATTAGCCGGCAGATAAACCGATGTATCGTTGCTATCTCCAAAAAAACCTGCTCCTTGTTTGGCCATTACTCCAATAACTGTAAAACGCTGGCCATATAATCGAATATTTTTCCCAATAGGATCACTTCCCGCAAAAAGACCTTCGGCAATTTCATATCCTAAAACAATAACAGGAGTTCCAGAATTCGATTCAGATTCATTGTAAAATCTTCCTTTATCAAAAGTCAATCCATCGATATCTACCATTTCAGAAGATGAAGGAATAATATTTACATCACCAACAGTTCTTGAATCATATTTCAGTGTTTCATGCTTCACAAAAAGCTGATATCCGACCTGATCGGTATTATTCATCGAATTTTTCAATCCGACATACTCGTCATATTTCACATTTGGAAACTGTTCTCTCTTCCATTGTGGAATTTCTGAAGGCCCAAAATTGAATTTCATTAAATAAATTGTATTTTTATCTAAACTGCTCAAATCTTTAGAGATTTTTTTATCTAAAGAATCAACAGCCGCCAAAACTGCAATAATCGAAAAAATACCAATTGTAACGCCCAACAGCGACAATAAAGTTCGGAGTTTATTATTGCGCAAAGCATTAATGGCAAAGCCTAAACTTTCTTTTAATAATCTAAGATAAAGAAGCATATTTTTGTATTTTTCAATAAAGTAAAATTCAATAATTTAGAAATAAAAACCTAATAAAAGTTAACTTACTCATCAGTAGATTTTTTTAGCATTTTGTTACATTAATTCCTTTAAAATAATATATAAAAAAACTACTTTTGCAGACTGAAAAACATAACTACACAATGAGTACAACTAAAACAATACAATCAGCATTAATTTCGGTTTTTTCTAAAGATGGCTTAGAGCCGATTGTTAAGAAATTACACGAACAAAATGTGACCATTTATTCGACTGGAGGAACTGAAGATTTCATTAAAAACCTTGGGATTCCTGTAGTTCCGGTTGAAGATATAACTGCTTTTCCAGAAATTTTGGGCGGACGAGTAAAAACACTTCATCCAAAAATTTTCGGAGGTATTTTGAACCGTCAAGATAATGAAAGCGATGTGCAGCAAATGAAAGAATTTGACATTCCGCAAATTGACTTGGTGATTGTAGATTTGTACCCATTTGAAAAAACAGTTGCTTCAGGTGCTGGTGAGCAGGATATCATTGAAAAAATTGATATTGGAGGAATTTCTTTAATCCGTGCTGCCGCAAAAAATTTCAAAGACACTGTAATTGTTCCTTCTATGAACGAGTACAAATTGTTTTTGGACTTGATCACCGAACAAAATGGCGCTACCACTCTTGAGAACAGAAAATTATTTGCTTCAAAAGCTTTTAATGTTTCTTCTCATTATGACGGTGCTATTTTTAATTATTTCAACACAGACGAAACAATTTATAAAGAAAGCATTTCTAACGGACAAGTTTTAAGATATGGTGAAAATCCTCATCAAAAAGGTTTTTTCTTTGGAGATTTTGACGCAATATTCAACAAACTTCACGGAAAAGAATTATCATACAACAACCTTTTAGATGTTGATGCTGCTGTTAACTTAATTGCTGAATTTAAAACTGACGGACCAACTTTTGCTATTTTAAAACATAACAATGCCTGCGGTCTAGCTTCAAGAAAAACAATCAGCGAAGCTTATTTGGCTGCTTTGGCTTGTGATCCAACATCGGCTTTTGGAGGAGTGCTAATTTCGAACACAAAAATCGATTTGGAAACTGCGGAAGAAATCAACAAATTATTCTGTGAAGTTGTTATCGCTCCAGCATATGATGATGAGGCAGTTACAGTTTTACAAGAAAAGAAAAATAGAATCATTTTAGTTCAAAACGAAGTTGAATTACCATCAAAACAAGTAAGAACTTGTCTTAACGGATTGTTAATTCAGGACAGAAATAACATTACGGATAATAAAGAGCATTTAAAGACCGTTACTATTACTGAACCTACTGCTCAGGAAATAGAAGATTTAATTTTTGCTTCTAAAATTTGTAAAAACACAAAATCAAACACCATTGTGTTTGCAAAAAACGGAACCCTAATTTCATCAGGAACAGGTCAGACTTCAAGAGTAGATGCTTTAATACAAGCTGTAGATAAAGCAAAAGCATTTGGATTTGATTTAAACGGAGCTTCAATGGCAAGTGATGCATTTTTCCCATTCCCTGACTGCGTAGAATTGGCAAAAAAAGCTGGAATAACAGCTGTAATTCAGCCGGGAGGTTCAATAAAAGACGAATTGAGTATAAATTATTGCAATGAAAATAATCTTGCGATGGTATTTACTGGAACACGTCATTTTAAACATTAATTTGTTTAACTTTGTTCAAAATAATTTATAACATTTTAAACCCCTAACAAATATATGGGATTTTTTGATTTCATGACCGAGGATATTGCGATAGACCTTGGTACCGCAAACACTTTAATCATTCATAATGATAAGGTTGTCATTGACAGCCCTTCTATCGTAGCACGTGATAGAGTTTCAGGCAAAATCATCGCTGTTGGTAAAGAAGCCAACATGATGCAAGGTAAAACGCATGAAAACATTAAAACCATAAGGCCTCTGAAAGATGGTGTAATTGCCGATTTTGATGCTTCGGAAAAAATGATCAACATGTTCATTAAAAGTATCCCTGCATTAAAAAAGAGAATGTTTACGCCAGCTTTAAGAATGGTTGTTTGTATTCCGTCTGGAATTACTGAGGTTGAGATGCGTGCCGTAAAAGAGTCTTGTGAGCGAGTAAACGGAAAAGAGGTCTACCTGATTCACGAACCAATGGCCGCTGCAATCGGTATTGGAATCGACATCATGCAACCAAAAGGAAACATGATTGTAGATATCGGAGGAGGTACAACAGAAATTGCCGTAATAGCATTAGGAGGTATTGTTTGCGACAAATCTGTAAAAATTGCGGGTGACGTTTTCACAAACGACATTGTATATTATATGCGTACACAACACAACCTTTTTGTTGGAGAAAGTACTGCAGAGAAAATCAAAATTCAAATTGGAGCGGCTATCGAAGATTTAGACGGACCGCCAGAGGATATGTCTGTTCAAGGTCGAGATTTGCTTACTGGTAAACCAAAACAAGTAGATGTTTCGTACCGAGAAATTGCAAAAGCCCTAGATAAGTCTATTCAGCGTATTGAAGACGCTGTAATGGAAACGTTATCTCAGACTCCTCCGGAATTGGCTGCAGACATTTACAACACTGGTATTTATTTAGCTGGTGGAGGTTCTATGCTTAGAGGTCTTGACAAACGTATTTCTCAAAAAACAGATTTACCTGTTTATATCGCAGAAGACCCATTAAGAGCTGTTGTAAGAGGAACTGGAATGGCGCTTAAAAATATTTCAAAATTCAAAAGTATCTTAATCAAATAAGCTTTAAGATCAAAAACATAGTTTTTTATTAGAGTTAAATTTAAACGTTTAACTCTAATAAAATTTGAAACCAAAAGCATATCCTGAAACAAAATAACCAAACAAGAAATGCAGCAAATTTTTAATTTTATTATACGAAACAGCAATCGATTGCTGTTTTTGCTGCTTTTAGGTATTTCGTTAGGTCTCACAATCCAATCCCATTCATTCCACAGAAGCAGAGTAATCAATTCGGCTAATTTTTTAAGTGGAGGCGTTTACGAAAAGATTAATCGTGTGAACGAATATTTGAATTTGAGAGCCGAAAACGACGAACTTGTACTTGAGAACGCAAGATTAAAAAGCTTATTATTTAACAAGGAAGACACTTCAAAAATGCCTCTTCCAGATACAATCAAAGGAGTAAAACCTGCGGATATTATTGTTTCTAAAGTAATTCATAACTCTTACAATTCACACGAAAACTTTATTACCTTAAATTCTGGAAGAAACGAGGGAGTAAAACAGGATATGGGAGTAATAAACAGCTTAGGAATTGTTGGTGTTGTCGACAACACATCGGCAAACTATTCTACTGTTGTGAGTATCTTAAACATGAAATCTCAGATTAATGCCAAAATAAAAAAATCAAATCATTTTGGATCTTTAACCTGGAATGGAAAAAACACCGGATTTGTACAGCTTGAAGATGTTCCTAGACTAGCTTCTATAAGAAAAGGCGACACCATTGTAACCGGGGGACAATCTGTAATTTTTCCTGAAGGAATTAACATTGGTACAGTAGATAAAATTTTCATTAAAACAGGAACCAGCTATTACGTTATAAATGTTAAATTGTTTAATGACATGACCAATCTGGGCCATGTTTATATCATCAAAAGCGAAGGCAGAGAAGAACTTATTAATTTAGAAAACAAAAGCAAAGAAAAAAATGAGTAGCGCTTTGTTGGTAAATATTTTTCGTTTCATTATACTTCTGGCGATTCAGGTTGTTATTTTCAACAACATGAATTTTCTAGGATATATAAGCTCTTTTCCTTATATTTTATATATCATATTGTATCCTGTAAACAGCAATAAAACAGGATTGATTATCTCAAGTTTTTTACTGGGAGTTTCAATGGACATGTTTTGTAATTCGGGCGGAATACATGCAACTGCCTGTGTTATACTAGCTTATTATAGGCCTTATATATTTAAATTTTCTTTTGGTTTAAGTTATGAATATCAGACAATAAAATTAAACGAATCGCTGACACCAGAAAGATTTTCTTTCATATTGGTTTCGGTACTGCTGCACCATATAGTGCTGTTTGTTCTTGAAGCGTTTCAGTTTAAATTTATATGGGACATTTTGCTCCGAACCTTATTCAGTACCATTTTCACTATAATCACTTCGATAATAATAATTTATCTTATTAAGCCTAATAAACGATGAGAAAAGTTCTGCTGCCCACTTTAATTATTATTGCAGCATCTTTGCTAGTGATTCGAATTTTCTTTCTTCAGATTATAGATGATTCATTCAAACTGAAATCAGAAAACAATGCAATAAAAAAAGTCTACGACTATCCAGAAAGAGGATACATTTATGATCGCAACGGAAAATTATTGGTAGCCAATCAGGCTTCTTATGATATCATGGTAATTCCACGCGAAATAAAAAAAGACTTAAATGTCACCGAATTCTGCGCATTATTAAGCATCACTCCCGAAGAATATCATAAGAGAATTGAGAAGGCAAAAGTTTACAGCCCACGTCTTCCTTCGGTATTTTTAGCTCAGCTTAACAAGAATGAGTTTGCAGCTTTTCAGGAGAAAATCAGAAAATACGAAGGTTTTTATTTCCAAAAACGTTCTCTTCGTGATTACGAAGCAGATTACGGCGCAAATATCTTTGGTTTTATTACTCAGGTAAATGAAAAACAGATTGAGCAGAATCCGTACTACAATAGTGGAGATTTAATTGGAAAACAAGGTGTAGAAGAAAGTTATGAAGAAATTCTACGCGGTATAAAAGGAATAAAATACATCCAGAAAGATAAATACAACCGTGAAATCGGCGCTTACAAAGAAGGAAAATACGATACAATTGCCGTTGCTGGAGAAGATATTAACCTGACGATTGAAGCCGAGCTTCAAAGGTATGGAGAAGAATTAATGATCAATAAACGAGGTGGAATTGTTGCAATCGAGCCAAAATCGGGCGAAATTCTAGCATTGGTAACTGCTCCATCTTATGATCCAGGTATTTTGGTCGGAAGACAAAGATCAAAAAACTATACTTTATTATATCACGATTCTATCGCGAAACCTCTTTACGACAGAGGGCTGTTAGCTGAATACCCTCCTGGCTCTCCTTTCAAAATTTTGACAGGATTGATTGCTTTGCAAGAAGGAGTGATAAACGAACAAACCACTTTTATGTGCCACCACGGATTTAGTTATGGAGGAGGTCGTTTTATGAAATGTCATGGTTTTGGACCTCATCAGCTTCATAACGGCATCTATAATTCTTGTAACACTTATTTCGGACAGGCTTATATGTTAACAATTAACAAATATGCAGATCCGGGAAAAGCAGTAGATGTGTGGAGTGACCATGTAAAAAGTTTCGGTTTAGGACAATTTATGGGTTATGACTTACCAACAGGTAAACGAGGAAATATTCCGACATCCAAAACCTATAAAAGAATTTATCCTAACGGAGGATGGAGAAGTTCTACAATCGTATCTAACGCAATTGGACAGGGAGAGGTTCTAATGACTCCGATTCAGCTTGCCAATATGATGGCTACAGTTGCAAATCAAGGTTATTATTATACGCCTCACATCATAAAAAAGATAGAAGGCCGAAATATTGACCCGAAATACACGACAAAACACGAAACAACAATAGACAAAAAATATTTCCCTCCTGTTATCAGCGGTTTGTTTGATGTATACAACAGAGGAACGGCTTACGCGCTTAGGGTAAATGGAATTGACATTTGCGGAAAAACTGGTACAGCTGAAAATTACGCCAAAATTAACGGCAAAAGAGAGAAACTTAAAGACCACTCGATATTCGTAGCTTTTGCGCCAAAAGACAATCCAAAAATTGCTATTGCAGTAATGATTGAAAATGGAGGTTTTGGAGCTACAGTTGCAGGACCAATTGCCAGCTTGATGATTGAGAAATATTTAAGACATAAAATTACTAGAACCGATCTTGAGACAAGAGTTTTAAACAAAAGTTTAGCTGCTGAATATGCTAAATTAGGAGGAATGAATGAAGCAAGCAAAATCGAATCGGTACCAAAAGATTCTATTTTACAGGCTAAAATCGTTAAACCTAAAGCAACAGCACCAGAACCAGCAAAAACCGAAGCTAAAAAGACAATAATAGACACTACTAAAAAGAACTAAGAAAGATTATTTCAAATGAAAAATCAAAGTGTAAAAAATAATATCGATTGGATAAGTGTCTTTATCTATATTGCGCTGGTTACTTTGGGCTGGCTCAATATCTATTCGTCTTCTTTGCTATCAACAGAAGGAACCTACCAAAAGCAGCTTATATTTATTGGCTGTACAATTCCGTTGATTTTTGTAGTGCTTTTTGTTGATGGAAAATTTTATGAAAAATATGCCAGTATTATTTTTGGAGTCTCTCTCCTATCGCTAATTGGTTTATTTGCTTTCGGAAAAACAATTGCGGGACAAAGATGCTGGTATGCAATAGGAAGTTTTACATTACAACCATCAGAATTCGCAAAAGCGGCCACTTCTCTTGCTTTGGCAAAATATCTTAGCGACACCCAAATCAATCTAAAAGAAGTAAACAGGCAGGTACAGGCATTGGCTATAATGCTTTTACCCGTTTTACTGATTCTACCTCAACCAGATCCGGGAAGTGCACTTATTTACAGTGTTTTCATTATAGTATTATACAGAGAAGGATTGCCTTCATGGTATGTCTGGACAGGATTTATAACTATTGTCCTGTTTGTTTTGACCTTGATTTTAGAACCTTATGTGGTAATTTTAATTGCATTTGCCGTTTTGGCCATTATTCATTTTAAAGGAAGGGCCGTCGACAGAAATATAATTCTAAGCACAATCTTACTGGTTGTTATTTCAGCATTTGTATTTTCTGTTGATTATGTTTTTGACAACGTATTCAAACAGCACCACAGAGACCGTTTTAATATTCTTCTAGGAAAAACAGTTGACATGAAAGGGATTGGATACAACACCAACCAGTCTGAAATCGCAATTGGCTCGGGAGGATGGCTTGGAAAAGGTTTCCTTGAAGGAACTCAAACCAAAGGAGGTTTTGTACCTGAACAGCATACCGATTATATTTTTACAACTGTTGGAGAAGAATGGGGATTTGCAGGTTCTCTAACTGTAATCGTACTTTTTACCTGTTTGTTATTAAGAATTATTTATCTGGCAGAAAGGCAAAAAACAAAATTCAGTCGAGTCTACGGACATTGCGTCGCCGGAATTTTATTCATTCACTTCTTTGTGAATATTGCAATGGTAATCGGGATTTTCCCTACAATCGGTGTACCTCTTCCCTTCTTTTCATACGGAGGTTCGGGACTCTGGGGCTTTACAATACTATTGTTTATTTTCTTGAAAATGGATGCAAATAAGGTTAATGAATGGTAAAAAACTACAGAAACTAATGTTTTTTCCGTAGCCGTTTTCAAATAACATTTAAATCTCATTATTGATTTTAATCGAAAAAGCCTGAAGTTATCACTTCAGGCTTTTCATTTTAAGGCCATTTGCTTAGTCAAAAGAGTAAAACCAGATACGAGATTACATTGACCGTTTTAAGGCAAATCAGAATCCGTTAAAAGGCAAAAAAAATCCGAAGCAATTAACTTCGGATTTGTATTTCTATATTTATTAGATATTTTCTTTTGGACGTTTCTTTAAAAGCTTTAATAAAACCGGAAACGTTGAAATGATAACAATGATAATAATAATGTATTCGATGTGTTTTTTAAGATCGATTCCCTGTTTTAAAAACACTCCATATAAATAATGTCCTGCAAAGATTAAAACAAAAGACCAAAGGAAAGAACTCAAAACATTATAAAACATAAACTTTTTCTTGTCCATCGACACTATACCAGCAATGATTGGTGCAAAGGTTCTGAAAATTGGCAGAAAACGAGCATAAATAATAGCTTTTCCTCCATACTTTTCAAAAAAGTCTTTAGACTGAAGTAAGTATTTCTTTTTAAACCAAAAAGTATCTTCTTTTTTAAATAAATAATAACCGCTTTTAGCTCCAAACCAATATCCGGTCATATTACCCAAAACTCCCATAACCGCAACTGCCGTCGAAAGCAGAAATACATTTATAAAATCCCCTGGAATATAAACGACATTCTCAATTAAATCTCTGCTGTAAATACCTGCTAAAAAAAGCAAACTGTCACCTGGAAGAAAGAATCCAGCAAAAAGTCCAGTTTCAGCAAATACGATAAACAAGACAATAAAGAGACCAATCTGCACACCTCCAACGCTTAAAGTAATATAAAATTCAGGGTTAATTAATTGGGTCCAGTCGAAATTATTCATAAAATGATTTTGGTTGCTTTATAAGTGTGTGAAAGTAACAATAATTTACTTTAACCACAATAAAATGCGATTTTTTAAACATAAATTAACTATTAAAAAAGCCCAAGTTCAGACTTGGGCTTTAAAAAATTATTGTTGTCTTTCGTACTTGCAGCAACTGTGAAGATTATCGTAAGCTTCTTTGGTTGCTTTAACTTCCTTGGTATCATGACCAACCTTTGCAATCGCATTATTCAAATCTGTTGTCGATGATTTTTCTTCATTCATAACTACAGATAATTTATGCGAATCTATATCCCATGAAGCCATTTTTACTCCCGGTACGGCAAACGCTGCTTTTTCAATACGTTTTTTACATTGTTCGCAATTACCGTTTACTTCAGTATCATATTTTAAATTTTTACTTTTTTTAGTTTGTGCCTGGGCAGAAAATCCTAAAAAAACGAACATTACAATTAAAATTAAATTTCTCATCTTATTTATTATTATAGTTTTTAAAATTGTTATTTTATTTTAAATCTTAATCCGGCATAATACATTTGCCCAAAAATAGGTGCGTATGCCATTGATGCATCAAAATTTGGTCCAAACGGATTTCCGGCTCCTAAAACAGCTTTTTCCTGTTTGTAATTTCCAATGTTTTCTCCTCCTAAATAAACCTCAAAAACCGAAGAAAAAACTCGTGTTACCTGTGCATTCATAACGGCGTAAGAAGGCGAAAAATCAGGAAACTGGTCTTCTGTAGGATTAGATGCCGTATAAGGCAATTGCTGTTTTCCTGTCCAGTTGAATGTAAAATCAAATCGCCATAATTTATCATCTACAGTATTGGTTTCGTATTCTAAATTTCCTAGAAAACGATGTTTTGCCTGAAGCGGACGTTGGTAGGTACCACGAAGGTAATCGGTCTGAATATCGTAAAATTTATAAGCCGTTCTTAAATTAAGATTATGAATGAGCTCATAGTTAAATTCTACCTGAAGACTGTTGGCAAACGAGTTTCCTTTCAAATTATAAAACACAACTTCCTGCGGACTCTGCATTAAATCTACAACCGCTTGATTCTGAAAATCGGTTCTGTAAAAATCGAATCCAGCTTCGGCATTTTTATTGAAAATTTTGAATTTCTGAGAAAAACTCAAGCCGTAGTTCCATGCAATTTCAGCATTTAAGCCATATATTTTTCCGTTGTTGTCTAATATTGAGAAAGTTCTCGAGCTTGCAAATAACTGCTGATTTTCTGCAAAAATATTGGCAGAACGTTTTCCTCTTCCAGCAGAAAAACGAATTACTCCATTTTTCCACGGATTATATCTCATATGTAATCTAGGCGTAACAAAAACACCAAGTCTGTTATGATTGTCAACTCTTCCGCCTAAAATTAGACTAAAGTTATCGGTATTATCGTAAGTATATTCAAAAAAGGCTCCAACAGAATTATCAATTCGACTGTAATCGTTGGTATTTACAAACTCCTGATATTGATCGTATGAGAAATTCAGTCCCGTTGTGAATTTATTCATTGTATTGCTGATGATCGAGTTGAAAATCAAATTCGAATAAAAACTATTTTGTTTGATGTCGTATTGGTTTAATCCAAAATATGAGTCTTGTTTATGGCTGTTGAAAGCATTCTGAAATCCAATGCTCTGATACGGCATATCCTTAAAAACATAACCAATTTTGGTAGAAACATCAAAACGTTCTGTATTGATTTCAGAACCCCAGTAACTTGTAGTTCCTCTGTCGCGATCTTTATCAAAATCAACTTCACCAGTTTGTTTTTTATCATTCATATATCTGAAATTGATAAAACTTACAATACCGCTTTCTGGATCGTAATATTGATAACGATTCAATACATTAATTTGTTTTCCTAAAGGATTATCCAAAAAACCGTCGTCATTCATGTCGTTTTTCGCTACACGTGTATTTCCGTGAACAAAAAGACTTGTCGCCCATTTATCAGATAATTTTTTATTGAAATGGGTATTCAACTCAAAACGAGCATCGGTAGAACCATAAACATTCAGAAAAAAAGGAATGTCATTTAAAGGTTTTAAAAGTTCTGTGTTGATTTGCCCCGAAATACTCTCATAACCGTTTACAACGCTTCCGGCTCCTTTTGTGATTTGAACGCTTTCAATCCAAGTTCCGGGAGTAAAAGACAGCCCATATGCCTGTGAAGCTCCTCTTACAGAAGGAATATTTTCTTCGGTTATCATTAAATATGGACTCGTTAGTCCCAGCATTCTAATCTGTTTAGTACCCGTCAGCGCATCCGAAAAATTGACATCAATCGAAGGATTGGTTTCGAAACTTTCGGCAAGATTACAACAAGCCGCTTTAAGAAGTTCTTTACTGGTTATTACAGATGTATTTGCTGTAAGCGTATAGGATTTTTTTATTCCTTTTTGCTTTTTCGTGATTTTTACTTCCTCCAAATCTTCCTGAGAAAATACAGAAACAGAAAGCATAAACATCACAAAAAGCATGATATTTTTTTGCATAAAAAAGATTTTAATAATTTAGAAAATACTGTTTCATGTTCGTTATAAAAAACAGAAACAGTTCAGCGCAAGCTAAAAAAGCTTGATTCTAAACATTAAAATCAGGAATAAAATAGGTATTGATTGTATAATTTGAATAAAGGAGGCGCATTCGCATCAGAATAATACGAAATAACTTCTTTGTTTTTAAAGTTGGATACAGCAGCAAAAACAAACGGTTTGTAATCCTGAATTACAGCTGGAAACTCAAACTGGAAAAAGAAAAATTTAAGAGTCGCGTCATCAGACTTTTTCTCAATCTTAACTAATTTATCTTTACAGCAAGAATTCTTTTTTTCTTTAGAACCGCAGCATTTTTTTTCAGGTTCTGCTTTTACGGTTGTATTTAAAGAAACTGAGGCAATTTTTCCACCACAGTAGTGCACATCAATTGCAAACCCAATATTGGAAACCAATAGCAGGAAAGCCAGAAGTAATACGGTGCACTTTTTAAATTTCATAATGCAAAATTATTAAAAATGATGCCAGAAAAAAACAAAAATAAATGTTATTTTTTAGAATACTGAAGCTGGTAATAAAATGCTGGAATAAAAATCAGTACAAAAATGGGTTGAATGATGAATCTTCTCACATAAAAAAGCAACCAATTTGCATCTGAAAAAAAATACAGTGTTGTGTAGAAAAAAACAAAAAGTAGCAAGCCGAAAAAGACATACAAAAACAGGCTAAAACTAAGTATTTCTTTATCTAAAAATAGATAATAGATCAAAACCAAAGATAATCCAGAATTTAACATGTATCGCAGCAATAATCCGAAGAATAAAGGAAAAGCATCAAATTCAGGAAAAGGCCTATCTTTAAAATCCGATTCAAAATATTCCAGAAAAGGATCGTAAAAAAGCGTATTCTCGAAAGCACGAATTACTGCAAAACCCATTACGACGGCAATTGCAGTTATGATTTTAAATTTATTTTGTCTGATTTTTTGCAGCATATTTCGAAAACTTATTAATCCATATCAGCCATAAAACAAAGACGAAACCGTAAATAATGAGCGGAAAAACAACCCCATGAAGAAAATGAGAATGTTGCGGATAGTAGTAAATAAGTACTGTAAGCAACGCAATTCGGATTACATTTAAAACATGAATCGACAAAATTCCAAACAATATAAAAAGAAGTGTTGTTTTGAGTTTTCCCGAAAACGCTGCAATAAACGAAACAAATAAAACAATCACACTTACTGCATTACAGCCTTCAATAATCCTGACTATATATTTTCCTTTAAAAATCACTTCAAGCCATGGCTCAGAAATGCTCTTCTGAATTGTAATCTCATAATTTAAAAGACTTAAAAGTTGCCCAACATTATGCCCTGCAAAAGTCGTAATTCCATCCAAATCATTTATTCCATAATTATTCAGATAAAATTTATAGAGTATTGTCAGAACAATGTAGACCAAAAAGAAAGTGCCTACAAAATTAAGAAAGGGTTTAAACTGAATCAGATACTTTTTCAAAAGATTTTTTTTTCAAATTTATGTATTTTTTGACTTCAGCTTTAAATACTTTTGTATAAAATTTTTATATCATGACATTTCAAGAACTACAGCCAAGAGTAAGCGCGATTATCGCTGCTGCTGATACAAATAGAGACGAAAAACTACAGGCAGTATGCCAGCTTTTAAACGCAAATGTAGAATATTACAACTGGGTTGGATTTTATTTTGCCAATCATGAAGCCAAAACACTCCATTTAGGACCTTATGTTGGTGCCGAAACAGATCACACCGTAATTCCGTTCGGGAAAGGAATCTGCGGACAGGTAGCTGAAAGCAATGCTAATTTTGTGGTGCCTGATGTTAAAGCACAAGACAATTATATAGCTTGCAGTCTTACGGTTAAATCTGAAATTGTGGTTCCGTTATTCGTAAATGGAGTTAATATCGGTCAGATTGATATCGACAGTCATGTTATTGATCCTTTTACAGAAGCCGACGAGCGTTTTTTAGAATTTGTAAACCAAGAAGTTGCTAAATTATTCTAAAAAAACGTATTTTTACTGTAATAGATAGTTTCTAAATGAAAAAAAGCATTTTCTTATTACTGTATTTTTTAGTTTCGGTTAGTCTATCTGCGCAAATCAATATTGTTTCAAAAAAAATCTTCCTTGACTCTTTAAATCAGGAAACAACTCCAGACAAACATGTCTACACGAGGGTAATTACCAATTATTCTCAAAAAAGCGCGCGCTATGTTGTAACTGATTTTTACAAAAACGGGAGAAAAAAAATGACCGGATGCACTTTGGACAGGGATGTTTTAAAAAAAGACGGAGAGTTTATCTATTATTTTAAGAACGGAACAAAAGAGTCTGTTGTAAATTACACAGAAGATCATAAAAACGGCAAAGAAATCAGCTGGTACGAAAATCAGAGCAAAAAAGCTGAGAAACAGAATTCTTGGGATCCAAAAACAAAAAAATCTAAAACCCTGATTCTTAATTACTGGAATGAAGATAAAACGCAAACAGTAACTGACGGAAATGGCGAATATGAAGAGAGTGATGGGTTTATAATCCAAAAAGGAGAAATAAAAAATGGCTTAAAACAAGGCGTCTGGCAAGGCAATGATTCCTTTAAGAATATTTCCTTTACCGATAACTATGATAAAGGTGTTTTAATTTCTGGAGTGAGTGTAGATGCAAACAATGTAAAAACTCCTTATTCATCTTTAACAGAAAAACAGACTGGCAAAAAAAGTCTAAAATTAAAATGACAAACAATTGCATATAAATCTGTAAGTGTTATTTTTACTACAAAAAAAATAATACCTATGAAAGAAAAATTATTCTTTGTTATTTTAGTTTTTATCTCTCTAAATAGTACCGCTCAGAAAAACCAATCAAGAGCTGTTTATCTAGACTCGATGTATCGCGAGACATCAGAAGAAAATCACAAGTACAAAAGAGTTATAGAGGATTATTATGTAGACAAAGACAGCTATAAAGTGATAATACTTTACAAATCTGGTGCTAAAAAAATGATAGGGACAACCTTAAACAAAGATGTTCTTAAAAAAGATGGTACGTTTATTCACTTCTACGAAAATGGTGTTAAAGAAGCTATTATTACTTATTCTGCAGATTGGAAAACTGGAAAAGAATACAAATGGTATGAAAATGGAAATCCAAAATTTGAGAAAGAAAACTTTTTTGACCCAAAAGCCAAAACTTCTAAAACACTACTCTTAAAATTCTGGAATAAAGAAAATCAATTGACCGTAATTGATGGAAATGGAGAATGCGATGATACTGATGAAGACTTTCAAGAAAAAGGAATAATAAAAAACGGTTTAAAAGAAGGTATTTGGCAAGGAAACAATTCAAAAAGCAAAATCACATTTACAGAATCCTATAATCAAGGAAATCTGGTTTCGGGAATTAGTACGGATAAAAACGATGTAAAATATTCCTATTCAAAATTGTATGAAAAACCAGCTCCTATGACAGGAATGGATAACTTTTACAAAGAAATTGCTCGTAATTACAGAACTCCAGATGAAGCGTTTAAAAACAAAGTTGTAGGCAAAATTTATGTCACTTTTGTTGTTGATGAAACGGGAAAAATCACAAAACCTATAATTATACAAGATTTAGGTTATGGAACTGGACAAGAAGCTGTAAGAGCTATATACGCTGCTGGAAATTGGATTCCTGGAAAATTTAGGGGCATCAAAAGATCTGCTCTATTCTCTTTACCAATAACAATAAGTAGCAGATAATGATAAGTGCATAAACGAAACTAAATCATTAAAAATAAATTTATTACGTCTTATTTTCAGATTCTTTTATTTTTTTTTGATTTTTCTGTTTTTTTAATCTAATTTTGCACCCGTCTTACAAAAGCTGTATGACATACATAAAAATCATTAAATAATATTGGAATGTATTTAACTAAAGAAAAGAAAGAAGAGATTTTCGCACAACACGGTGGTGCAACAAACACTGGAAGCGCAGAAGGTCAAATTGCATTGTTCACTTACAGAATTTCACACTTAACTGAACACTTGAAAAAAAATCGTCACGATTACAACACTGAGCGTTCTCTTGTACTATTAGTAGGTAAAAGAAGAGCTTTACTTGATTACTTGAAAAAGAAAGAAATCAACAGATATCGTGAGATTATCAAAGTATTGAATATCAGAAAATAATCAATATAGAAAAGAGGTGCGAAAGTGCCTCTTTTTGTTTTTACATTACACGCATATAAAAAAGTTTGGTTTTTCATTGGGTTTTAGATAACAACAACTACACACAACAACAACTACAACACAACTAAAACCCATTGTATAATCAATAAGGAAAAAATTTATGATTCCACAATTATTTGTAGAAAAAATCGATTTAGGTGATGGCAGAAGCATCACAATCGAGACAGGACGTTTAGCTAAACAAGCAGACGGTTCTGTAGTAGTAAGAATGGGCGACACAATGATTCTTGCAACAGCAGTTTCAGCTCGCACATCAAACCCAGGCGTAGACTTTTTACCATTAACGGTAGATTACCGCGAAAAATTTGCCGCAGCAGGTCGTTTCCCTGGAGGTTTCTTTAAAAGAGAAGCACGTCCAAGCGACAGCGAAGTATTGACAATGAGATTAGTTGACCGTGTTTTGCGTCCGCTTTTCCCAGACGATTACCATGCTGAAACACAAGTTATGATTCAATTAATGTCTCATGACGAAACTGTTATGCCAGATGCTTTAGCTGGTTTAGCGGCGTCAGCAGCATTAGCAGTTTCAGATATTCCTTTTTATAACTTAATTTCTGAAGTACGTGTAGCACGTATTGACGGAAAATTAGTAATCAACCCAAGTAGAGAAGAATTAGAAAAATCTGATATCGATATGATGATTGGAGCTTCTATGGATTCTGTTGCAATGGTTGAAGGTGAGATGAAAGAAATCTCTGAGGCTGAAATGATCGAAGCTATTAAATTTGCTCACGAGGCTATCAAAGTTCAAATTCAGGCTCAATATCGTTTACAGGAAGCTTTTGGTAAAAAAGAAATCCGTACTTACGAAGGTGAGAAAGAAAACGAAGAAATTTACAAAAAAGTAAAAGCTGCAGCATACGATAAAATTTATGCTATTGCAAAAGTTGGTTCAGCTAAACACGAAAGAGGCGCTGCATTTGCTGAAGTAAAAGAAGAAGTAAAAGCTTTATTTACTGAAGAAGAATTAGCTGCTGATGGTGATTTAGTTTCTAAATATTTCTACAAAACAAATAAAGAAGCTGTTCGTAATGTAGTATTAGAATTAGGTGTTCGTTTAGATGGTAGAAAAACTACAGACATCAGACCAATCTGGTGTGAAACTGATTATTTACCAAGAGTTCACGGTTCTTCTTTATTTACACGTGGAGAAACTCAAGCTTTGGCTACAGTAACTTTAGGAACTTCTAGAGAAGCAAACCAAATCGATTCTCCATCTGAGCAAGGTGAAGAGAAATTCTACTTACACTATAACTTCCCTCCTTTCTCTACTGGTGAAGCAAAACCATTAAGAGGAACTTCAAGAAGAGAAGTTGGTCACGGTAACTTAGCTCAAAGAGCATTAAAAAATATGATTCCTGCTGATTGTCCTTACACAATTCGTATTGTTTCTGAGGTTTTAGAATCTAACGGTTCTTCTTCTATGGCAACAGTTTGTGCTGGAACAATGGCTTTGATGGATGCTGGAGTTCAAATGGTAAAACCAGTTTCTGGAATTGCTATGGGATTAATTACTGACGGAGAGAAATTTGCTGTATTGTCTGATATTTTAGGTGATGAAGATCACTTAGGAGATATGGACTTTAAAGTAACTGGAACTGCTGACGGTATCACTGCTTGTCAAATGGACATCAAAATTGATGGCTTACGTTATGACATTATGGAGCAAGCATTAGCTCAGGCTCGTGATGGACGTTTACACATTTTAGGAAAATTAACTGAGACTATCGCTGCTCCAAGAGCTGATGTAAAAGCTCACGCACCAAAAATCATTACCAGAACTATTCCTGGAAACTTTATTGGAGCATTAATTGGACCTGGTGGAAAAGTAATTCAAGAATTACAAAAAGCTACGGGAACTACAATTGTAATTAATGAAGTTGACGAGCAAGGTGTTATTGAAATTTTAGGTACAGATCCTGCTGGAATTGAAGCAGTATTAGCAAAAATTGCTTCTATTACTTTCAAACCGCAAATGGGAGAAGCTTATGAAGTTAAAGTAATCAAAATGCTAGATTTTGGAGCTGTTGTAGAATATACTGCTGCACCAGGAAACGAAGTATTGCTTCACGTATCTGAACTAGCTTGGGAACGTACTGAAAACGTTGCTGATGTCGTTAAAATGGGAGATGTTTTTCAAGTGAAATACTTAGGAGTTGACCCTAAAACTAAAAAAGAAAAAGTGTCTAAAAAAGCACTTGTTCCAAGACCTCCGCGTGAGGACAAAAAAGAGTAATCAGATCTTAGTTTACTAAAGGTTTATTTATAGAAAACCCCAATTCATTTACTTGAATTGGGGTTTTTAAGTTTTACTCTTCTTGTTTTCCCATTTTATGTAAATGTTTAAAATGCGAAAACATCATTTCTAATAAAGTTTTATGGTGATACGGTTGTTTGTATTCTTTTGTCGTTTCTTCAATTATATTATTGATTTCGCTATAATTGGTATGGCAGATATTCGGAAAAAGATGATGCGCTGCATGACAGTTGGATCCACCACTTAAGAATCTCGCCCAGCCTTTATCGGCATTCCAGTCGCAACTCGTATAAAGCTGATGCACTGCCCATGTATGTTCTAAAAATTCACCTTCAGGTTGTGGATAATCTGCTCCATCAAAAAAATGTGTTCCAACGAGCATAATAATAAAAACCATAGAAGTAAATGCGCTGGCCGTTAAATAAGTCAACACAATAAAAGTCCATGAAAAGTGAGCATATAGTAAAGGAAATACTAAAACCAAAGAAAAATAAAACACTTTGTACAACAAGAATCTAAAATACAATTCGCCTTTAGGAACACCTCTTTTCATCCAATCGTATTCATTTGAAAATAAATAAACCCAATCACTCATGAAAACAGAATGCAACAAGGTAAACATGTAAACAAATGGTGCATAATACGCTTGGTATTTATGTTTAGGTTTCCACGCATGCGTTGGACTTAATCTCAAAAATGGATTTTTATCAATATCAATATCGCTTCCTTCAACATTTGCGTATAAATGATGCGAACGAATATGTCTCAATCCCCAAAGCAATGGATCTATTCCTACCGTTAAAAAACTAAAAAAATGCAATACCGAATTCGCCTTTTTATTTTTGAACGCTGTATTGTGAGAGGCATCATGACCAAAACTAAATCCGATCAGCAATCCAGCCAATTGAAAAACGACATAAAACATCCAAAAACTTATTTTACCTGTAGAATCCAAAAAAAGTAACGAATAAGAAAAATAGCAGATGAGCGTCCAGAACAATCCTTTAAACCAAAATCTGGTGTCTCCATGAGAAATGGTCTTACCCTGAAGTTGTTCGTGAACTCGTTGTTTTAATGTAGAAAAAAATAGCTTTTCTTCTTCAGATTTATTAAAATATTTAGCTTTCATAAATTATTATATTTTTAAAATGGGGTTTAAGTTTAATTAAAAAGTTTATTCTTTTTAAAAGGAATATTATTACGAATCAAATAGGCATGATAAGAGCTGGGTACATCAAATGTCCATTTCGGAAGAATTAAAACTATCAGCAAAACATCTATATGACCAATTATTCCAAAGATAATTGCTAAAGAAAAAGTAATTCCAGAATATCCAAAACCAATCATTCCAACAAAGGCAAGCAATAGAGTTATTCCCCATAATTTAGAAAGAAATGCATGTGTACAAGTTTCTTTTCCAAATTTTATAAAGCTGAAAACATAAGTCAATGCTTCCATTATAAAAATTACTGCAATTGGAGATACATTTTCAATTATTATCTCTGGATTTAAAAGCCATGAGCACCAGGCAACACATAACCAAAAAACCAGATCGGTCTGACTATCCATTCTTCGAAGTTTTTCTGAAGAAATCCCTATTTTACGGGCAATAATTCCATCAAAAATATCAGATAGCAATCCACAGAAAATCAATACAATTAATTCTATTCTTATTGCATCACCAAAATTATAAGTAAGCAATATTAAAATTGGACCTAATAAAAGTCTAAATACGATGAGTAAAACAGGTGTTTTTTTCATTTGTTACTTTTTTTATTTCTTAAACTGCCAGTTAATAAGAGGA
Source organism: Flavobacterium procerum (assembly GCF_042431625.1). Lineage (NCBI taxonomy): Bacteria > Pseudomonadati > Bacteroidota > Flavobacteriia > Flavobacteriales > Flavobacteriaceae > Flavobacterium > Flavobacterium procerum. The sequence goes on from NZ_JBHLYW010000010.1 coordinate 297,720, forward strand.
AGTTTCCGTTTTCCATTTGTATTCCAAAGACCAAATTGCATTCCTCTTAAATCTTTGGAATTATTAAACAATCCTATTTGAATTCCATTATGTCTTCTAGAAACATTCGATGAACCAATCTGAATTCCATTTCCTGAATCAGACAAATTCGCTAAACCGGAAATAGTCACACCAGAAAAACTTTTAGTATTCAATATACCTCCAATAGAAAATCCATTCATTTTATTCATCCCTGAAATTACCGAAATATTTATACCTCGTAATTCCGCACCACCTGTAAATCCTCCAGAACTAATATTTAAACCATTTATCTTGATATTGGTATCAACTTCTGCATAAAAGAAAGCTACATTCTTAATAACATTATCATTTATTCCAACCAAAATAGACTCAAACGGAACATTAATCGAAATCGTAAAAAGAACCAATGACGATGGACTGGCTTCAACATTTAACCCATTAATTGTTTGAAGTTTGATTTTCTGATTTTCATAATGACCAACTCCAAGAGCAAAACCATTTACCTTGTTTACTCTTCTAGATATCGGAGACAAACTAAAAACCTTAATACTGTCATTTCTTAAATTAACTTCAGACTTCCATTTAGAATAATGGAGATCAACTTCTTTTCCATCAAAAACCATTGATGGGCTAAATGGAATATTACCAACTAAAGTATCAACAACTTGGGATGCTTTATCTTGTCCGAAACAAAATCCTGAAAACAATAAAATGCCAATAAATAACATCTTGTGAAAATCTTCCAAAGATTTGACTCTCATAATTTGATTGATTCTTTTCATATTATTTCTTTTAAAATTACAGGACAAACCTATTGCAATTTTCACATATCCATTTGTGCTAATCAATAAAATAATTTTATAAATTTGCGATTATCACAAAAAATATGAAGTCGCAAGAATTATTTTTAAAAGCAATAAGACAGCAAATTTCTAAATCAGTTTCTTTAATAGATGAGATTGCAGGAGTTTTAGAAATCAGTTATGATGCCTCACACCGAAGGATTTCAGGAAAAAGCAAGTTTTCGATAGACGAAACAGTTAGACTGGCCAATCATTTCAGTATATCATTGGATAGTTTATTTTCGAATAAAGAAAAAGTGATTGTCGAAAAAACGATTGAGATTGAAAATCTAAAAGACATGCTTCAATATTTCAAATCGTCAGCTGAAAATATCGAAACGTTAACAAAAAACGAAAAAACGATTCTGTTTTATTCCGCAAAAGACATTCCGCTGTTTTATTTTATGGATGGCACTATTTTATCAAAATTCAAGGCTTTTGTCTGGCTTAACCTTTTAAATTCAAACCAAAAGGAAGTGTCTTTTGAAAATTTTGTAATTGATGAATCTTTTACAGAATACATGCAGAAACTAAAAAAGATTTATGAAAACACTTTTGTGAATGAAGTGTGGAACGACACGACCATTAACAGCAGTTTACAGCAGATTCTCTATTTCTACGAAGCAGGCCTGCTCAATATCAACAGTGCAAATGCACTTTGCAAAGACTTAAAGAGAATCATTTCGTTGATTCAGGAAAAATGCAATAAACCCAATACAAACTTTGCAATTTATTATAACGAATTGATACTATTGAACAACAATATGCTGATTGAGTCTGAAGAAAAACTAACGATGTTTGTTCCTTATACCCTTTTAGGATATTTTATTACTAACAATGAAGAAAGCTGTAAAAATGTACATCAGTTTTTCAAACAGCAAATCATCAATTCAAAACCTTTAGGGCAATCTGGAATTAAGGAAAGAAATTTATTTTTCAACAGAGCCATTCGAAAAATAGATTATTATCAGGAAAAAATTAATTCTCAAGTTGATCTTTTGTTTTAAAAACAAATGCACCAAGCCATGAAACGTTAGAATTTCGAAATTTAGGAAATTACTTTTTGTTCTTTTCGAAATTTTGAAATCAAACCATCTTTTTATTATAAAAAAATACAGATTTTATTACAATTTAACAGTACTAAGTGATATCAGTAACATTTTTTAGTTACTTTTGGCTCTAACCAAAACCGAACTTATAAAATCTCAATCTGTTGAAAAATTTACAAAAAAAATCCATATTCATTCTAATAATTGGATTATTACTAAACAATCACCGCATTCAGAGTCAAAATCCTAAAGAAACAGAAATCTACAAATGGTTTGATAAAAATTTAGGCATAGAGTCTCTGGATATCAAAAATGGCGCAGCTCATCTTAATTTTGATAAAACTATAAATAACGAAAATCGTTACCTCGTTGATAATTTTAGAAGAGGAAATATAGTTTATAATAATCAGAATTATTATGACTTGCTTTTAAAATACGACATTTATAGGGATGATTTGATTTTAAATCCATATGACGAAGCAAATAGCACAAAAATCAACCTGCATAAGGAAAACATAAAAAGTTTTACAATTAGCAATGAAAAATTTGTTAACCTTACAGACCTTCCAACTATTTTTAAAGGTGGTTTTTACGAAGAAATAATTCTAAAAAACGAAACAACTCTCTATATAAAATATCTAAAGGAGAAAAAAAAGATCAATCGAATAGAAAGCGATCTAATTAGCTATGTTCCTGCTTATGAATTTATTCTCTTTAAAGACAATAAATTCAACCTAATAAACGACAAAAAAAATCTCATTGTATTATTTCCAGAAAGCAAAAGAAAAATAAATGATTACTTTTTTGTGAATAGGGAATTGAGAAAAGAAAACCCTTCCTTATTCATGAAAAAACTCATCAACTATATTAACAATTAAAGCTTGAAAATTACGCAATGAGAATACTTACAATCCTTTTACTATTTTTTGGCTTTAGTTTTTTAGCGCATTCACAAAATCAGCAAAATACAGTTAGCATAAAATTCAGCAACATCAACAGAATTGAAGTCTTAAAGAAAATTGAAACCGCTGCCAATTGCAAATTTTACTTTCAGGAAGAATGGTTTGACAAAAGTGTTTTGATTTCTGGCGACTACGAAAACAAATCTGTTCAAGATATTTTGGCTAAGGTTTTACAAGATACCGATCTTAATTTTTTTGTTGACAGAAACAAAATCATTCTAACCAAAAACAGCATTATTTACAGCAAACTGAATAATTCTAAAAATGTAAATGCGCCTATATTCTTTCAACAGTATGATACGGTTCAAAAAAATCAAAAAACGGTTGCAGCTCCTGTGGAATTAATCGGAAAAGAAACAACAGAAACAGATTCTGACTTATACATTCTTTCTGGACATATTACAGATTTGAAAGATCAGAAACCTCTTTCAGACATCACTGTGAAGGTAAAAAACACTCCTATCAGCACGATTACAAATGCTGAAGGTTTTTACAGCTTAAAAATTCCGACTGGCCTTAGTACTATTGAAGTTGGATCTGCTTTGTATAATGCTGCCTCGCGAAAAATCATGATTTACAGTAACGGAACATTAGATTTTACGATTATTGAAAAAATCAATCAGCTTGATGAAGTTTTGGTAAAAAGTAAAAACAGCCAAAATGTACGAACTGCTATAACCGGAGTTACAACTATTGAAGCAGAAGGAGTTAAAACAATTCCATTAGTTTTAGGAGAAAGAGATGTCCTTAAGGTTGCGCTGACTATTCCTGGAGTTAAAAGTGCTGGAGAAGGCTCTTCTGGATTTAATGTGCGTGGTGGTAAAGAAGATCAGAATTTAATGCTGCTAGATAACGGAACTATTTACAATCCGTCGCATCTTTTTGGCTTTTTCACTGCTATAAATCCTTATACAATTAACCGAGTGGATATTTACAAAGGCGGAATTCCACCTGAATACGGCGGAAGATTATCTTCTGTTTTTGATATTGTTACAAAAAATGGCGATACAGAGAAATTTTCTGGCGAAGGAGGTATCGGACCTGTTACAAGCAACCTGACAGCTTCTATTCCTGTTGTAAAAGAAAAAGCTAGCTTACTTGTTGCAGGAAGAGCAACCTATTCTGACTGGATTCTTAAATCTCTAGATGATGAGAATCTAAAAAACAGCCAAGCTTCATTTTATGATTTATATGCAAAATATACTCATAAGATAAACAAAAACAATTCGCTTGAAGGTTCTGGCTATTATAGTAAAGACACCTACAACATTACTCCAGATTCACTATATAAATATAGCAACAGGCTGGTTTCCTTAAAATGGAAACACGCGTTTAATGAAAAAAATAACAGCGAGTTGAATTTCACCAACAGTGAATACAAATTCAGCCTTGATTACAATTCTATCAATCAGGAATCATTTCTTTTAAAATACAAAATAAACGAAACACAGGGATATTTAAAGTTTAACAGCGAACTTAGCAATCACAAATTTACTTACGGATTGTCCAGCAAGATGTATAAAATAAATCCTGGACAATTATATCCGAAAGGATCAGAATCTATAATTATTCCCGTCGAAATTGACAGAGAAAAAGGATTAGAATCTGCTGTATTTTTCTCAGACAAATTTAAGATTTCCGAAAACTTGCTGCTTGATTTTGGTGCTCGTTATTCGATGTTTGCTGCTTTAGGCCCATCAACTCAAAAAGTTTATGAAGATGGGGTTCCAAAAACGCAATCAACTGTTGTTGAAGAAAAAACTTATGGCAACAATGAAACCATTAAAACTTTTGGCGGATTTGAACCAAGAGTTGGCCTTCGATATATTATTGATGAAAGCCTTTTTGTAAAAGCAGGTTTTGACAAAAACTATCAGTACATACACCTTCTTACGAATAACACAACACAGTCTCCAACTGACACTTGGAAATTATCAGACTTAAATGTAAAACCTCAAAGCGGTTTGCAATACTCTTTGGGTGTATTCAAAAAACTTGACTATAAAGATCTCGAAATTAGCCTTGAAGGTTATTACAAAACATCAAAAAATGTACTAGATTATAAAACGGGTTCTCAGATACTTTTAAACCAAGATTTAGAAACCGAATTACTTCAAGGTGACGGAAAAGCGTATGGAATTGAATTTTTATTGAAAAAATCGATAGGAAGACTTAATGGCTGGGTTGGCTATACTTACTCGAGAAGTTTTATAAAGCTTGACAGTCAGTTTAATGATGAAAAAGTAAACAACGGAAAGTTTTTTCCAACCAATTTTGACAAACCTCATGATGTAAGTGTGGTTATGAACTACAAAATTACGCATCGATACAGTTTTTCATCTAATTTTGTATATCAGACAGGAAGACCTATCACTTATCCAATTGGAAAATATTACTATAACGGAGCCGAATACACGCTTTACAGCGATCGTAATAAATTTAGAATACCAGATTACTACAGATTAGATGTTGGATTAAATATTGAAGGAAATCATAAAATAAAAAAATTAGCTCATAGTTTTTGGAATATTTCAGTTTATAACCTTTTAGGAGTAAACAATCCATATTCAATCTTTTTTGTGACAAACAACGGCGAAGTTAAGGCTTATAAAACCACTATTTTCGCTGTTCCGATACCAACAATTACTTACAATTTTAAATTTTAAATAGTTATGAAAAAAATCATACTCTTTAGAGTTCTTGTTATATTATTAGTAACATCAATTTTTGGATGCACAACTCCATACTCTTATCAGACAAATGAATTTGAAGACCTGCTTGTTGTAGAAGCGACAATCACGAACCAACTAAAAAACCAGACCATTAAAATCTCCAGAACTTATACGCTTGAAGAAAGCACACCAAAGTTCGAAACAGGTGCTACTGTATATGTAACAGATGATTTGGGTAACCGATATGATTTTCAGGAAGCATCCAGTGAGTACAAATCAGTAAATCAGTTTCAGGCTGGTACAGGAAGAGAATACCAACTTCATATAACAGCAAAAGATGGCAAAAGTTATGTTTCAAGTACAGAAAAACTCCCACATGAAACCCAAATTGACAATTTACAGGCAAATGCTGTCACTAAAAAAGGTCAATTAGGTGTAGAAATTACAGTAAATAGCACAGATCCCACCAATTCATCAAAATATTATAGATATGAATATGACGAAGCTTACAAGGTAGTGGTTCCTAAATACTATCCTCAAAAACCTGTTGTTATAAACAAAAGAATTGAGTTGATAGATCGTACAGTAGAAGCAAGAACTTGTTATATGTACCAAACATCAAATGAGTTACTCATAACCAATACAAGCAAACTGAATGATGATAAGGTAATTGATTTCCCTATCAAATTTATAGATGTTAAAAATTCAATCATAAGAACCAGATACAGCATTTTGGTAAAACAATATGTGCAGAATTTGGCGGCACATACTTATTTTGAAACCCTTCAGGAAATTTCTAATTCGGGAAGTCTTCTATCTCAAACACAACCAGGTTTTAATTATGGCAATTTGAAATCGGTAGACAATCCAGGCGAAAAAGTAATTGGTTTTTTCGATGTTTCTTCTTATTCTGAAAAACGTTTGTTTTTTAGTTTTACAGATTTATTCCCAAGAGTACCTATACCAGAATTTCCATTTGAATGTCCATCTCCTGTCCCTGATGATATGGCGGATCAATACATTTTTCCATCATTCTCATCCCCAACTGCTGTATTACTGGTAGAATCAGGAACTAGAAGTTACTTCCCTACAGAAGGTCCATCGTTTATTTTATATGATATTCAATGCGGTGACTGTACTTCCTTTGCGTCAAACATAAAACCTTCATTTTGGATAGATTAAAACACATCGTACTTTCTGCCTTATTAATCAGTTTCGGACAGATTTTAACTGCTCAGAACCTTAATTCGTCAACAGAACTGAATAGAATCGACAAAAACTTAAATGAGTCAATTTATATCAGTACAAATGCCGGTTCTTATTTAACTGGCGAAACTTTATTGTACAACCTTTTCTGTGTAGACAACAATACTCAAAGCACAAAAACAAAAAGCAAAACTGCTTATATACAACTCGTCGACAGCAATAAAAAAAGTGTTTTTACGCATAAAATATTCCTCAAAGACGGAACAGGAAATGGCGATTTCTTTCTGCCTACAACTCTGGAATCGGGGAATTATAAATTAATTGGATATACTAAATGGATGCTGAATAAAGAAGCTGAAAATTTTTTCAATATCGACCTTTACATCTTAAATCCATACAAAGAAGCTCCTAATCAACCGATTTTACAAACTGAAAACACTGCTTCCTCTCCCATGACTAGCAGTTTTATTTCTTTTGATTTAAAAAACAAAACATACAGCGGTCGTCAGGAAGTTTCTCTTGCCATAAAAAGCGAATCTGCTGATTTTTTAAACGGAAAATACAGTCTTTCTGTGAGAAAAACAGATGGTTTTGTGATTCAAAACAAAAACGGATTTGCTCAGACAAAAAACAACAGAAAAGACATTGTTGCAGCATCTTTTAAAAATAATGATCTCATATTGCCAGAATTAAGAGGTGAATTGATTACGGGAAAAATCACTTCTTCTTCCGCTGACATTAAAAACAAAAAAATCGCCCTTTCAATAGTCGATAAGAATTCTGAATTAAAATTCACAAAAACTGACGACCAAGGAAGATTTATTTTTAATCTTGAAAAACCAAACCCAAGCGCAAACATTGTCGTTCAGGTAGTTGAAGATAACAAAGAAGATTACACAATTGAAGTAGAAAAAGACTTTTCGGTAGACTTTTCGAAACTGCAATTTGCAAATCTTCAATTCAACTCAGATTTTAAAAAGAATATTACAGACAGACTCGTTTCAAGTCAAATTGAAAATGCCTATTACAATGTCAAAAAAGACAGCATTATTAATTTAAAAAACAGTTTTCCTTTTTTTGGCAGTTTATCTACGGAGTTTGTTTTAGATGATTATACCAGATTTAAAACAATGGCGGAAACTATTACAGAAGTTGTAAAAGGTGTTTATTTTACAAAAACTAAAAACAATTACAGTATTCATATTTTTGACAATGATCCAAATTACGAATCTACATTGCCTGCACTTGTAGTTGTTGACGGACTTGTAATTGAGGATTTAAATGAGCTTTTTGCTTACAATCCTAAAAATATTGAAAAGGTAAATGCTGTTAAGGGTATTTATTATTATGGCGCGAAATCATTTAACGGACTTTTGATTTATACTTCTAAAGAAGGAAATTATGACACAAAACTAAAAGGCCGTTTTATTACTAGACCACAATTGTTAAGACCCGAAATGAAAAAAGAATATTTTCGTCCTGATTACAGCACAGACAAAAACGATAGGATTCCTGATTACAGGCATCAATTGTTATGGAGTCCGAATATAGATATCAAAAATCAGAAATTTAGCTTTTATACTTCTGATATTTCTGGGCAATTCGAAATTATTCTCGAAGGATTTTCAGAAAGTGGCAAATCTGTTTATATCAAAGAATTTATCACTGTCACTGATAATACTGTGAATTAGCATTTTACAAAAAAAACAAACCTGAAATCCGATACTTTTTGACAGTATCGGATTTTTTTTAAATATTTTTCAAACTAATTGTAACTTTTCCGCATCTTATTACGTATAACCATCTGTACACTTTAAATTGAGGAGACAAAAACATGAGACAACTTAAAATCACCAAGCAGGTAACTAATCGTGAAACTGCGTCGTTAGATAAATATCTGCAAGAAATTGGAAAAGTTGACCTAATTACCGCTGATGAAGAGGTAGAATTAGCACAAAGAATAAAGGCTGGTGATCAAAGAGCTTTAGAAAAACTTACAAAAGCCAACCTTCGTTTCGTTGTATCGGTGGCTAAACAATATCAAAATCAAGGATTAACTCTTCCTGACTTAATTAATGAAGGAAACTTAGGTTTGATTAAAGCGGCGCAACGTTTTGATGAAACTCGTGGTTTTAAATTCATTTCTTACGCTGTATGGTGGATTCGTCAATCGATTCTTCAAGCTTTGGCTGAACAATCACGTATTGTACGTTTACCATTAAACAAAATTGGTTCTATCAATAAAATCAACAAAATGTATGCTTTATTAGAACAATCTAACGAGCGTCCACCTTCTGCTGAGGAAATTGCAAAAGAACTAGACATGACTGTAAATGACGTAAAAGAGTCTATGAAAAACTCTGGACGTCACTTATCAATGGATGCACCTCTTGTTGAAGGTGAAGATTCTAACCTTTATGACGTATTGCGTTCTGGAGAATCTCCAAACCCTGACAGAGAACTTATACACGAATCTCTTCGTACTGAAATCGAGCGTTCTTTAGAAACATTAACTCCAAGAGAGGCAGATGTTGTACGTTTGTATTTTGGTCTTGGCGATCAGCACCCAATGACTCTTGAAGAAATTGGAGAAACTTTCGACCTAACTCGTGAGCGTGTTCGTCAGATTAAAGAAAAAGCAATCCGTAGATTGAAACACACTTCTAGAAGTAAAATCCTTAAAACTTATTTAGGATAACAATATTAAATTTCAATATCTGAAATTCCAAATTCCAAACAACAATTGGAATTTAGATATTTTAAAATTGGGATTTTACCCCAAACAACAGTTTGATTGACTGTTCGTTTTTTGATTGATGATTGAAACTCCGGCTGATTACCGGAGTTTTTTATTTTGTTTTATTTTGCCACAGATTACAGGATTAGAAAAGATTAATCATTTTAATCCTGTAATCTGTGGCAAAAAAACTTTGCGAACTTTACGTAATTCTTTGCGCACTTAGCGGTTAAAATCTACCTTTGTACAAAACAACACACAACTACACAATGAAAAATACACTTATTGCTCCCTCTGTTCTTGCAGCAGATTTTGCCAATTTACAACGCGATATCGAAATGATTAATAACAGCCAAGCCGATTGGTTTCACATTGACATTATGGATGGCGTTTTTGTTCCTAATATCTCTTTTGGAATGCCTGTTTTGGAAGCAATTACAAAACATGCCAAAAAAACAATCGATGTTCATTTAATGATTATTGATCCAGATCGTTATATAAAAACTTTTGCTGATTTAGGAGCTAACAATTTAACTGTGCACTATGAGGCTTGCACACATTTACATAGAACTTTGCAAGCAATTAAAGCCGAAGGAATGAAAGCTGGTGTTGCCATCAATCCGCATACAAATATTGATTTATTAGAAGACGTAATAAACGATATTGATTTGGTTTGTATCATGAGCGTAAATCCTGGTTTTGGCGGGCAATCTTTTATTGAAAACACTTATGCAAAAGTAAAAAAGCTAAAAGGTTTGATTACGCGAAAAAATGCTTCAACCTTAATCGAAATCGACGGAGGTGTAACAAGTAAAAATGCAAAACAATTGGTAGAGGCTGGTGCCGATGTCCTTGTTGCAGGAAGCTTTGTTTTTAAAGCCGAAAATCCGACAACGACTATTGCCGATTTAAAAGTCCTTACTGCTTTGTAGATTTTTCAGATTAGGAAAAAAATCAATTCCAGTCATTTTTTCTAACGTTTCAATAGGAACAACAAAATCATAAATAGATTTTTCACTGCCTTCATTAGGAACCAAAAAAGCAATTGCTTTATGTTCTTTTCCTGATTTAGCCAAAACTATTTTATAAAAATATGTAGGGACAGAGACTTTTTCTGTTCCTATTTTTTTATCCGAATCTTTCAAAACTCCTCCTGTAACAACATAAATATCATTGTATTTTCCTGCCCAGTAGCGAGTCTTCTGCTCTATCTTATTCCAAATTCCGGCATTAAATTCTTTTTTCTGAGGAGAAATGTTAGATGTATAAAAAGTATCATCATAAGCATCTTTACTAAATTCCATATCACCTGCTGGACAAAGATGGCCTTTGTCATAGCCTGATTTTTTGTAGTTTCGCCAATCAGCAGAGCCAGTTGTCACCTTAGGATCTTGAATAAAATAAGGTCTTTTGTAGTCATTGTTTTTTAAGTATTCTTTTTTCAATTCGTAAGCTACCCACTCTGCTTGCTCAAATTTTTCATTATAAGACAATGTATAATATTGATGTTTTACAATCTGTTTTGTTGTCGAAGTCGGCAAATAAGCAACGGTATACAAAGAACCAGCAGAAGTAGAATTCTCTTTAAAAGAAACGACTTCATTATTGCTTGTATTTTCTTTTTCTAAGTTTTCTTTCTTGCAAGACAATAATACAAAACTCATCAAAAACAGACCAATCAACCTTTTCATAAAAATTTTTTTTTTAGTGCTAAACATACAAAAAACGCTCCATAAATATAAAAATTTATAGAGCGTTTTTAAACAAATTAAATTCTCTTGAACTTAAGACTTAACTAGTTTATCCTTTTTCATTTTAGGAGAAACCGAAGCTTTTACCAGACCTTTTGTTTGCAGATCATCCAATACATTTAAAGCTTCCTCAACATAAACATCTTTAGAAAGTGCCTGATGCCAAGCTTCTCTCTTTTCTTTCAAAGCAGCATCAGCTTTCATTTCAGCTTCTTCGTAAGGAAGTGATTTAAACACTAGATTGTTTTTGTAATCTGAGATTGGTTTGTATTTTTTACCCTCGTTTTCAACTTGCTCCTGAGTTGCTTTAAAACTCTGAATGTTTAAACTATAGGTGTTTTCTTTATTTTTAACATCAATCCATTTTGCATTATCCTCAATTAATTTAAACTGAGAGTTTTGTGCAATTCTGTTTCGGCTGTTTTCAATAGCTCTTCCAAAGTTTTGGTTTGAAGTCCAAGTGCTATAATCAGCAGGATCAATTTTATCCCAAGGCATTGCATTATCGATATCGCGTTCTCCCATTTTTAGGTAAGCATAACGATCCGGCATAACCACATCACTATGAACACCTTCTAGCTGAGTAGAACCACCGTTGATTCTATAGAATTTTTGACCTGTAATTTTCAAAGCTCCTAAATCTCCGTAATTTACATTACGAACAAACTGATTCAGATCAAGTACGTTTTGCACGGTTCCTTTACCATAAGTTTGTTTACTTCCGATAATTACACCACGCTTGTAATCCTGAATAGCTGCAGCCAAAATTTCTGATGCCGATGCAGAAAAACTGTTTACCATGATTACAAGAGGACCATCCCATTCGATTTTTTTATCCTTATCGTACATAACTTCTTTCTTTTTTCCAGCAGATTTAACCTGAACAATTGGTCCTTCTTCTATAAATAAACCAGCAATATCAACAACAGTAGTAAGAGATCCTCCTCCGTCATCACGTACGTCAAGAACAATACCGTTGATGTTCTCTTTTTTCAGTCTTTCAACTTCAAGCGCAATATCTTTTCCAGCATCACGACCGTCTTTATTTTCAAAATCGATGTAAAATTTAGGTAGGTAAATCACACCATATTTTAGTCCGTTTTTCTCAACAATACTAGATTTCGCATACGTTTCTTCGATTTCAACCACATCTCTGACAATAGAAATCACCTTAATGCTTCCGTCAACCTTTTTTACGGTTAGCTTAACAATTGTTCCTTTATGTCCTTTGATTTTTTTCACAACATCATCAAGACGCATTCCTACAACATCAACAGCTTCTTCATTTCCTTGAGCAACTTTCAGAATTAAATCTCCAGCCTCAAGTTCTTTTCCTTTCCATGCAGGACCGCCTGAAATCAATTCGTCAATTTGAGTAAAATCATTTTTCTTAGTCAATCTTGCTCCGATTCCTTCAAGTTTTCCGCTGATGTTTACATCAAAACGATCTTTTTCTTCTGGCGCAAAATAGCTTGTATGCGGATCAAAACGAGCCATAATCGAATTCAAATAAACAGAAAACCAATAATCTCTGTTCAAATCTTTAATAACGCTGAAGTTATCATCTAAAGATTTTAAAGAACTCTCTCTAGTTTCTTTTTCTAATTCTTCAAAAGGCTTCATTTTATATGCAGGATCTTTCTTTTTCTTTTCGTCCTCTATTTTCTGTTTGGTAACCAAAGAAGAAAGTGTAGAAAGCTTAATCTGCTTTCTCCATCTTTCGTTAATTTCAGCCAGATTTTTAGCATACGGAATTTTTTCATAATCGGCATTAAAAGTCTCATCAACTGTGTAGTTGAAAGGCTGCGCTAAAATAGCCTTATAACGTTTTTTGCTTTCTTCCATACGTTTCATCAATCTCGCATAAGTAAGATTAAAGAAAGTGATATCTTTGTTTAAGAATGAATCATCAAGCATTAATTCATATTGCTTGAACTCATCAATATCAGACTGAAGGAAAAATCTTTTTGAAGGATCTAGTGCTTCGATATAATCTTTAAAAATTCCTTTAGAAAACTCATCATTAATTTCTGCAGGATTATAATGTCCTTTTTCAATAACAAACGCAAGTAGTTCTAAAAGCGTCTTATCTTTATTGGGATCCGGATCAACTGTCTTATCAGCATTCATCTTAAAAGCAAACAAGGTCAGAGACAAGCATAATACGGCTATGAGTATTTTATAATTTCTTTTCATAAACTTTATAATAGCATTCATCAATTTTTTTATCTAAGTTACGGTAAAAACTATGCCACTAAAGCCAAGTCTACTATAATTTTTTGTTAAAGATATAAAAATGTTTCTTGCACCAAAAAGTTCTTTACATTAGTTGACAAAATTTGTTTTTTTTGTGAACTATCTACTAAAATCTGTCACTACATTTGTGTTAAATTCAAAACACTTCAAAGCAAAAATCCTTTTAATTAATTATGAAAAATGAAAAGCCCTTAATCTTAGTTACCAACGATGACGGCATTCTTGCTCCAGGCATCAGAACTTTGATTAGTATAATGGAAACAATCGGAGACGTAATTGTAGTTGCTCCAGATAAACCGCAGAGCGCAATGGGACACGCTATTACCCTAAACAATACCTTATTTTTAGATAAAATTTCCAAAGAAGGCGATACTGTCGAAGAGTACAGTTGCTCTGGAACACCAGTTGATTGCGTAAAACTGGCTGTAAATGAGATTTTAAAAAGAAAACCCGACTTATGTGTTTCTGGAATTAACCACGGATCTAATTCTTCTATAAATGTAATTTATTCCGGAACCATGAGTGCCGCTGTAGAAGCTGGAATTGAAGGGATTCAGGCAATTGGATTCTCATTACTTGATTTTGACTGGAATGCTGATTTTGAACCTATTAAATCTTATATCAGAAAAATAGTGCTGGAAACCCTTAGCAACAAACTGCCTCCCGGAGTGGTTTTGAATGTAAACTTCCCGAAACTGAAAGAAAACGAAATCAAAGGAATTAAAGTCTGTCGTCAAGCGAAAGCTTATTATGCACAGAAATTTGACAAACGACAAACTCCTTTTGGCAAAGACTATTACTGGTTGACAGGAAAATTTGTCAATGAAGATCAAGGCGAAGACACCGACGAATGGGCTCTTGAAAACGGATACATCTCTGTGGTTCCCGTTCAGTTTGACCTGACAGCACATCATACTATGCAACAACTTAACACTTGGAAATTAAATGACTAAAGACATACTAATCGGCTTTTTAATCGGAATTTTTACTTCTCTTCTCGGAAGCTACTTATTCATTACATTTTTCACAAATTTTGACATTTCATCAGGAATACAAATAATAAAACAACAAGGTTACCTTGGAAAAATCATAACACTGGGAACCCTTTTAGATCTTGCCGTTTTTGGAATACTCCTAAAACGAAATGAGGAATACATGGCAAGAGGCGTTATTTTGGCCGTTGTTGTTCTGGCTGCCTCAACTTTACTTTTTTAATTCTATCTTTGTGAAACAAAATCTGCTGCACAATAAAAAACAGCATTTTTAAAATTACGACATGAAATACTACATCATTGCCGGCGAAGCCTCTGGAGATTTACACGGATCCAATTTAATGAAAGCCTTATACGAAGAAGACCCTCAAGCAGAAATCCGTTTTTGGGGAGGCGATCTTATGCAGAAAGCTGGCGGTACATTGGTGAAACATTATCGTGATTTGGCATTTATGGGATTTGTTGAAGTTATTTTCAACCTCAAAACCATTTTAAATAACATCAAAATCTGTAAAAAAGACATTGCAAATTTTAAACCAGATGTCATTATTTTTATTGATTACCCAGGATTCAACATGCGTATTGCCAAATGGGCCAAAGCACTTAATTATAAAACGCATTATTATATTTCGCCACAAATCTGGGCGTGGAAAGAAAACCGCATTAAAGCCATCAAACAAGATGTAGACAAGATGTTTGTGATTCTTCCGTTTGAGAAAGATTTTTACGAAAACAAACATAATTTTTCAGTAGATTTTGTTGGACATCCGTTAATTGACGCTATTCAGAATCAGCCTGCCTTTAATGAAGCTTCGTTTCGTCAAGAAAATCAACTTGGAGACAAACCTATTATTGCTGTTCTACCAGGAAGTCGCAAACAAGAAATTACAAAAATGCTTAGTGTAATGCTTAGTGTTGTTGATGATTTTCAGGATTATGAATTTGTAATTGCTGGTGCTCCAAGTCAAGATTTCGAATTTTACCAGCAGTTTATCAGCAACAAAAACATCAAATTTGTTTCGAATAAAACGTATGATTTGCTTCGTTCTTCTACAGCCGCATTGGTTACATCGGGAACCGCTACGCTTGAAACAGCTCTTTTTAAGGTTCCAGAAGTAGTGTGTTATAAAGGAAGCGAAATTTCATATCAGATCGCCAAAAGAATTATCACCTTAAAATACATTTCGCTTGTCAATTTAATTATGGATCAAGAAGTGGTGACCGAATTGATTCAAGGTGAATGCAATACAAAACGCATTAAAGAAGAACTGCAAAAGCTCTTGGATTCAGAATATCGCGAAAAACTACTTAAAAACTATGATATTCTGGAACAAAAACTGGGCGGTGCCGGAGCGAGTAAAAAGACTGCAAAACTTATAACTGCAGATTTAAAATCGAATTAAAATTATTACTTTGAAAAAATTAGCATCTTTTCTGGTTCTTTTAATTGTTTTTGCTTCTTGTAAATCGACTTCGTCGGTTACTGGAACAAAAGAATCCAAAAAAGAAAACAAGTATATCGTAAACAATCTCATCAATACAGCTTCCGAAAATTTAGGCGTTCGCTATAAGGCTGGAGGCACTAACAAAAATGGTTTTGATTGCTCGGGACTTGTGTTTACAACTTTTGAAAGCCAAAGCATAAAACTGCCAAGAAGTTCTTACGACCAAGCTAAAATCGGAAAAGTGATTCCGCTCAACGATGCTCAAAAAGGAGATTTAATTTTCTTTAAAACCAATAAAAGCAACCGAATTAATCACGTTGGCCTTATTACTGAAGTATTACGCGATGAAATAAAGTTTATTCACTCCTCTACTTCAAAAGGAGTCATAATTTCTTCAACAAAAGAAACTTATTATAAAAATGCCTTTGAACAAGTAAACAGAATTCTCAATTAATTCTAATTTTTAATACTTTTCTTACATTATTTTTAATACTTTTAGCAGATGAAAGTATTAGATTTTCCATTGGTGAAAGTCACCATTGGTTTTATTGCGGGAATAATTATTGCATATTGTCAGAATTTTTCTGTGTTCTGGGTTCAGATTGCTTTATTCAGCAGCTTGATGGTTTTCTGCGTTGCTTATTTTATTAGTCGAAATCAAAAAAAGCAGACTTTCTTCTTCGGTTTTGCTGTTTATTTAATTTCAGTCACAGTCGGATCCGCATCCCTTTTATTTCATACCGAAAAATTCCAAAAAGACAACTACATTCATTACGAAACCGCATTTCAAAAGCCACAGGAAATCACTTTACTACTTAGAGAAAAAATCAAAAGCAACGACTATAATGACCGTTATATTGCTATTCTAAATAAAATTGAAAATAAAACTGTAACCGGCAGAATTTTATTGAATGTACAAAAGGACAGTTTAAAAAAAGTTCTTTTAATTGGAAACATTCTTAAAATAAAAGCCATATTGCTGAAAAATACCGCAAACAAAAATCCGAACCAGTTTGATTACAGTCGGTATTTAGCAGACAGACAAATTTACGCACAGCTGTATTGCAGTAAAACAGCAATCAAAATCAGTCCGATCATTCAAAAAGACATTTGGTATTATACTGGGAAATTTCACTCTAGAATTATAAAAAACCTAGAAAAAGCAGGTTTTAGCAAGGCCGAAATGAATGTAACATTAGCCTTAATTTTAGGGCAACAGCAGGAAATCTCATCAGAAATTATTCAGGATTATCAATACTCAGGCGCAACGCATGTACTCTCTGTATCGGGACTTCATGTAGGCTTTATAATGTTGTTTATAACCTTTATTTTAAAACCAATTCCTAACACAAAAAAAGGATCTGCCATCAAATTAGCGGCTATATTAATTTCGCTTGCAGTTTTTGCAGTCATTTCAGGTTTATCTCCAGCAGTACTGCGTTCGGTAGTCATGTTCTCGTTTGTTGCTTGCAGCACTCACCTCAGAAGAGGCACGAATATTTATCATACCTTATTAGTATCAATTTTGTTGATTCTGCTTTTTCAGCCTTATTTCCTCTTTGATGCCGGATTTCAATTAAGCTATCTCGCCTTATTTTTTATTGTTTGGCTGCAACCAGAATTCAAAAAATTATGGAGTCCAAAAAATAAATTTATAATTTATATCTGGGATGCTCTCACCGTTTCGTTTGCCGCACAAATAGGAACGTTGCCATTGTGTTTGTACTATTTTCATCAATTTCCGGGTTTATTTTTTGTAACCAACATCATTATACTTCCGTTGCTCTCCTTTATTATGATTGCTGGAATCATCGTCATATTGCTTGCCATTTTTATTGTCCCTCCAGATTGGATGATTTTTATTTTTGAAAAAAGCATCTTTATCCTTAACCAAATGGTTCATGCCGTTGCTTCATTAGAATCGTTTGTAATTAGAGACATCAGTTTTAATTTCTCTTATTTAACCCTTTTTTACCTGATTATCTTTTTTTCTGTTTTATGGATTAAAAAACCGAATTACAATAATCTAATTATGCTTTTATCCTTTATAAGCATCCTGCAGCTTACATTTATTTATACGAAAAAAGAAACGGAAGATCTAAACGAATTTATAGTTTTTAATGTTTCAAAAAATACTTTAATAACAGAAAAAACAGGCAAAAATATCCGTGTTTTTTCAAATAACGAAAACCTAAAAAGCAAAGCATTACAGTCTTATGTCACAGCAAATTTTGGAATTTTGAAAAAGACAGAAAAATTAAAAAACCTACTCTTTTTTAACGGACGCAAGATTTTAATAATAGACAGTACAGGAGTTTATCCGAACGAGAAACCTGATATTGTAATTGTAACGAATTCACCAAAAATAAATGCAGAGCGTATGTTGCAGAAAATAGCTCCTAAATTAATAATTCTAGATGCAACAAACTCAAAAAACTTTGCTGCTTATTGGGAGGAAAGTTGTTTGAAAAAAAATATCCCTTTTCATTTTACAAAGGAAAAGGGATACTTCAAATTAAATTTTATTACTCCGGATTTAAAATCAGATTAGACTGCGAAATCCATGATTTTGCGCCTCCTGGTTTATATGGCATAAGACCTAATTTATTGAAAGTCGTTTTTCCTTTCTTTACGCTCGCAATTGCAAAACACACCTGAGGAAGTTCTTCTACACCAAAAGCAGTTTTCAGTCTTACATTCTGCTCCATGGCAGTGCTAGAAATATTCTGATCAGATAAATCTAATCTTACTAGAATGACATTGTCACGAGACCAGACCGCAAAATCTGGCGTCGAAAAAATCTCGTTCTGTATATTCTGCGGCATTCCTGCAGCAGTAAAAAAAATCAATAATGGCTTTTTTTGTTCAACACCCAGCATAATAGCATCATTCATATCAGTTTTCCAAACTAAACTCTGTGCATGGGCAAAAGGTGAACCTAAAAAAAGCAGTAGGATAAGTAGTTTTTGGGTCATAATTTCATGGTTTGATTAAGTTTACGCGCCTAAAATAGCATAAAATTATTAGCAAATTGCACAAATCATTGGCAAAAATTCAACAAAACCCAAAGAAAATAGGATTTGACAATTAAAGAAGTTTTTTTTATCAAAACCAAAAAAAAAAGCACGAAAAAAAACACAATCCTTTGCGGTAATTTTAAAAAGATGCTAAAAAAATATCCCTTTTCATAAAAACGAAAGGGATATCATCAATTAAATAGAAACCTAAATTTTAATTATTCAACTGGATGCAAAATCAAATTCGATTCTGCAATCCATGCTTTTGCGCCGCCTGGTTTATAGGCTATTTTTCCAAGTGCGCTAAAAGTGGTTTTGTTTTTTCTAATAGATGCCATTGCAAAACAAACTTCAGGAAGATCTTGCACTCCAAAAGCATCTTTTAATCTCAGATTCTGCTCTTTTTCGCTTTGATCTGCAGACGAATCAGATAAGTCCAATTTTACTAGTACCACGTTGTCTCTAGACCAAACAGCAAAATCAGGAGTTTTAAATATCTCATTTTGCAGATTGTCAGACACACCTGCAGCGGTAAAGAAAATTAACATTGGTTTTTTTTGTTCATTACTTATAGCAATAGCATCGGTCATGTTGGTCCTCCAAGCTAGGCTTTGAGCCTGCGTAAAAAATGAACCTAAAAAAAACAGTAGGATAAGTAGTTTTTTAGTCATACTAAATTTGGTTTTGGTTAGATTAGCATGACGAAATTAACATAATATTTTAATTATCCAATTTTTTAAGTTACAAAAAATACATTATGTGTTTTTTTATTTATAAAAAAATATCAAAAAAATAAAATACAAAAAATAGCGAGTGATTTTTCTTACCAAACAAAAAAAACTCCTTACAAATTGTAAGGAGTTTTCCGTTATTCTAATAATGTATTTTTTATATTTTTTTCGGATGCACGATACTTTCTGCAACATTAAGCCATGCCATTGGGCCTCCAGCTACATATCCAGTTTTTCCAAGTCCTTTAAAATTTATCCTTCCATCTTTTGATTCTGCACTTGTAAAAAAAACTGTCGGAAATCCTTGAATTCCAAAAGCCTGCTGTAGTTCGTTATTTTGACTTTTTATTTCGGGTGTCTGAGCTACTGCTCTCGGATAATCCAATTCTACCAAAATTACATTTTCCTGTGCCCATTTTTTAAATTCAGGTGTTTTTAAAACTTCATTTTGTAGACGAATACACCAGCCACACCAATCACTTCCTGTAAAAAACATCAACATAGGTTTTTGAACTTTATTACTCACTGTAATTGCTTCTCTAACGTCTGTATACCATTTTAGATCTTGTGCCTGCATGGCAGAAATGCTAAAAAACAAAACGATAAGTAGTATTTTTTTCATGATAACTATTTTTTACAAATTTAAGTAAAAACCAAATACGCTGAAGTTATTTTACTTCCTGCATTAATTTTTTTAGAAAAGGCGAAATTAAAAGCAGAATCACACCAGCAACTAAAGAATAAATCGCCAACTGATAATAACCTTCTGTATAAGACTGCAATTTAGAAAGCAAGGTAGCTCCTTTATTAGATTTAGATATTTCGGCACCTAATTTACCGGCAAACAATTGCCCAAAAGCCGATGCTAAAAACCATAAGCCCATCATCATCCCGAACAATCTTTTCGGAGATAATTTTGTAATGATTGACATTCCAATCGGTCCTAAACATAGCTCTCCAATTGTGGTAACGAGATAAGCAATAGTAAAAACGTTTAATGATGCGATTCCTTTTGAATCGGCAAAAAAACGAGTCAAATAAAAAATGTAAAATGAAGCTGCTAAAAACAAAAATCCAATTCCGAATTTTATTAGTGTATTAGGCTCTATTTTTCGTTTTCCCATCCAAATCCACAACAAGCCAATTAACGGGCTTAAAACCACCACGAAAAAGGTATTCGAACTGTTATTGATGATATTAGGATCTATACTAAAAAACAATAACTTATCATCTAGATTATCTTTTGCAAAAAGAGACAACGAGCCACCACTCTGTTCGTAAATTGTATTGAACAGAAGATAGAAAAACACAAACAGAAAAGCCGCAAACAGTTTTTTCTGCAGTTTTAAATCTCCCAGTTTAATCAGCTCATAAACAAAGTACGCTATAGCAGTAACGCCAATTGTGTACATAAAATAATCGGTATAATCCGTATTTTTTACCATTATAAAAATAAACGGAATACTCAAAAGAGAGAGCGTATAAACTGCAATTTCACGAAGTTTTCTTTTCCCCGCTTCCATTGCTAGTAATGGCGAATCTCCAATTGGCCCTAATTGTTTTTTTGTAAAAATAAAGGTAATCAATCCCAAAAACATTACAATCGCAGCTGCTAAAAAGCACAATTGCCATGAGTAATATTTGCCTAAATAAACGCAAAGCGCACCTCCAAAAAGTCCTCCCACGTTGATTCCGGCATAAAACATTCCGTAACCAGCATCACGTCTGCCGTCATCTTCTTTGTAAAGTTCGCCCACCATAGAAGAAACATTCGGTTTAAAAAACCCTGTTCCGATTATAGAAAAAGCAATTCCGTAATAAAACAAATCTTGCGGAGCAACAGCAATCAAAAGATTACCCAGAATCATCACGATTGCACCAAAAAAAAGTGACTTCTTAAATCCCAGAATTTTATCGGCAAAAATTCCGCCAATAAAAGTAAATGCATACACAAAAGCCTGAATAGCTCCGTATTGCAGATTGGCATGATCTTCTTTCAAAAAAAGTTGATCTACCATAAAAATTGTGAGCACTCCACGCATTCCATAAAAACAGAAACGCTCCCACATTTCAACAAAAAACAAGTACCACAATTGTTTTGGATACTTACCTTCAAAATTTTGAATTTCTTCTAAAGTAACAATATGCTTCATTTTAAACTTTTCTTTTAAAGCAAGAACAAAAAAACATCAACTCTGTATAGCATAACAGAGCTGATGTTTTTTATATTTTTTTTTATTTCAATAATTTACCTAACACCGTGCATTAATTTCTTTAACAATGGTGTTAAAGCGAACAATAAAACTGCTGCAACGCCAGTTAGAACAACAAATACCATGAAAAATTCATATAAATTATGGATTTCAAATCCAGCGAAAATTGGATTTTGAGCACTAATTTGATGCTGATCTAATAAAGCTAATTGCTCTGCTGTTGGAGTTATTGTTTTATCTAAAACTGCTTGAAGATCGATGCCTAATTCTTTGGCTTTTGCAAATTTATCACCAGTTGCTGGCAAGATAGATCCTAAAGTACCTCCTAATGCATATCCAGATGCATTAGACAAAAAGAACACCCCATACAACAATGATGCAAAACGTTTTGGAGATAATTTACCTACCAGTGACAAACCAATTGGAGACAAACATAATTCGGCACAAGTGTTCAGAAAATACAATAAAATAAGCCATTTTACTAATAAAAGTCCAGAAGTTCCAATATAAGAAACCTGAGTCGCAATCATAAAGAAACTGATAGAAATCACAACTAGACCAACAGCAAGTTTTACTGGAGAAATCGGTTCTTTTCCTTTAGCTCGTAAAGTATCCCATAAAATACTAAAAGGGATAGCCAAAACGACAACGAATAATCCATTAAAAATTTGAACCATAGACGGTGGCATTGCCCATCCGAAGAAATGCCTATCTGTTTGGTTATCGGCAATGAAAGTCAAAGATGAACCTGCCTGCTCAAATGCTGCCCAGAAGAAAATAATAAAAAACGACACGATGTAGATTACAATAATTCTATCTCTTTCAATTTTAGTCAAAGAAGTATCAGAAATAATCAATCCTGCTAATGCCAAACCACTTGAATAGATTAATGTGTAAATCAAATTTTGTCCTACCACGTAGTGAAAAAAGAAACCTAAAGCAACAAAAGCAATTCCTGCCATTACTAAAGCTTTATTAGAGAAGTTTGCTTGTTGCGCTTCTCCTTCTTCAAAATCAGAAGCGTCATTTTTAGAAGGAAGTCCTCCTAATGCTTTTCCTTCTGGAGAAACTACATATTTATTTTTTAAGACATAAAAAAGAATTGTCCCTAACAACATTGCGACAGAAGCTGCCATGAACCCCCATCTGAAAGCATGAATGTCTCTAATTCCGCCAGCATCTTTAACATCTCCTAATAAAGGACAAATAGACTGACCTAAAAATGCTCCGATGTTAATTCCCATGTAGAAAATAGTAAACGCACTATCTAGTTTTGTTTTTTCTTGTTTTGGATACAAACTTCCCACCATACTCGAAATGTTTGGTTTAAAAAATCCGTTACCAAAAACAATTACGCCTAAAGCAGAATACATGATGATTTTGGCTAGATCAAGGTTAGACTCAAAAACACTTCCACTGGTAAACAAAAGCATTTGTCCAGTAGCCATCAATAATCCTCCTAATAAGATACAATTTCTGTTTCCTAAATAACGATCGGCTACAAAACCACCAAGCATTGGAGTTAAATAACAAAGTCCGAGGAAACCTCCATAAATTAGCGAAGCTTCTTCTTCCTTCATCAATAATGAATTCACAAGAAATAAAGTCAATAATGCCCGCATTCCATAAAAATTGAACCGCTCCCACATCTCCGTTCCAAACAATACCCAAAGCCCTTTTGGATGCGCCGTTTTTACTTTAGTTTCTACCATAGTTTCGTTGTTTAATTAAGATTAAATGTTTTTAGATTTATAAATTTTCTTTAATAAAATTAGTCATTTTATTATAAAGCTGAATTCGTGTTTTACCGCCATAAATTCCGTGGTTTTTATCAGGATAAATTTGAGAATCAAATTGTTTGTTAGCCTGAATCAAAGCTTCCATCATTTGCATCGAATTCTGAACGTGAACATTATCATCACCAGAACCATGAATCAATAAAAATTTTCCTTTTAATTTTTCAACGTGATTGATTGGAGAATTTTGATCGTATCCGCTTGCATTTTCCTGTGGCGTCTGCATGTATCTTTCGGTATAAACACTGTCGTAAAAACGCCAATTGGTCACAGGAGCAACCGCAATCGCCATTTTGAAAACATCATTTCCTTGAAAAATACAATTAGATGACATAAAACCACCGTAACTCCATCCAAAAATTCCAATTCTTGAAGCATCAACGTATGGATAAGTTCCAATAACTTTTGCAGTATCAATTTGGTCTTCTACCTCATATTTTCCTAATTCTTTTTGGGTAACTTTTTTGAAGTCTGCTCCTTTATACCCAGTTCCTCTTCCATCTACACAAGCAACAATATAACCTTGTTGTGTTAATGATAAAAACCAATAATCGTCATTATTATTCCAATCATTGTTTACTTGCTGTGAACCTGGTCCTGAATACTGATACATAAATACAGGATATTTTTTTGAAGGATCAAAATCTTTTGGTTTTAATATCCAAGCATTTAATTCGTTTCCTTTTGCTGTTTTTAAAACAAAAAACTCTTTAGCAGGAAGATTGTACGCTTTTAATTTTTCGGCAAGAGCCTGGTTGTTTTCAATAACCTGGATTTCTTTT
This sequence comes from Flavobacterium procerum, assembly GCF_042431625.1. Lineage (NCBI taxonomy): Bacteria > Pseudomonadati > Bacteroidota > Flavobacteriia > Flavobacteriales > Flavobacteriaceae > Flavobacterium > Flavobacterium procerum. The sequence goes on from NZ_JBHLYW010000010.1 coordinate 322,192, forward strand.
CCGTTTTTAGCCTCATTCAGCGTGTAAGTTGTAGGCTGTAAATTACTAGAATAAGTTGTGATGAAATATTCGAAGTTCGGGCTGAAGGTTGCCGCGCTTGTACCTACTTTTGAAGAAAGACGAAGTTTGTTTTTTCCGTCTAAACCAATTTTGTAAAGATCTCTGTTTATAGAACCATTTTCTGTAGACTGATAGAAAATCGTTTTTGTTTTTTCGTCGAAACCGTAGTATGAAACAACTTCCCAGTTTCCTTTTGTAACCTGATTTTTAAGTTTTCCGTTTTTATCATATACATAAATATGATTAAAACCGTCTTTTTCGCTTGTCCAAATAAAACTGTTGTCTTTTAAGAAAGTAAGATTGTCCGTAATATCAACATAAGCTTTATCTTTTTCATTTAAAACCACTTTTGCAACAGCTGATGTTCCGTCTACAAATAGCAAGTCAAGATTATCCTGATGACGATTTAACACCTGAGCCGATAAAACATTATTATCATTTGTCCACTGCATTCTTGCAATGTAGAAATCATTGTAATTCCCTAAGTTAACTTTTTTAGTCGCGTTTCCTGCAACATCAAAAATATGTAATGAAACTTCTGAATTTTTTTCTCCAGCTTTAGGATATTTAAAAGTCTCAATTGTTGGATATAAATCCTGATGAAACATCGACATCGAAAATTCCGGAACCTGACTTTCGTCAAAGCGGATATATGCTAATTTTTTACTGTCTTTACTCCAATCAAAAGCGCGCACAAATGCAAATTCTTCTTCGTAAACCCAATCAGTAATACCATTTATTACAGCATTTTTCTTTCCGTCAGCTGTAACTGGTGTAGACTTTTTAGATGCTACATCATATATATATAAGTTATTTTCTCTAGCGTAAGCAATTTTTGTTCCGTCAGGAGAAAAAGTTGGCTCCTGAATTTGAAAATCAACCAGTTTTGTCAATGATTTTGAAGCGATCTCATACAAAAAGTAATCTGCAGTAAAAGAGTGGCGGAATATTTTGTTTGAATTACAAGCAATTAGTATCTTTTTTTCTGAAGCATCAAATGTGTAGCTGTCAATGCCGTCTGCAAGCTCCTTATAATCTTTCGTGTCAATTAAATTATTGATTTTTTTTAATGTCGCAAAATCATAAAGCCCAATCTGCATACTCCTCGCTGCTTGATCTACATTTAATACGGTGTACTGATTCGTATTTTTTAAAGATTGCAGCTCATCCATTCCTTTTGCACGAAATGCACCGCCGTAAATACTTTCAACAGTTATTTTCTGTTGTCCGAAAGCGATTGTAATCAAAAATAAAAGAACTAGAGTAATTTTACTTGTATTCATCCGAAATTATTTTAAATATAAAAAGAGTCCAATTTTAGTAAAAAAAACAAACATAATACACATTTTAAGTGTTAAATGTTAAAAAAAATAACGATTGCGTATTTTGAAGTTTCAAATTGATTTTAAACAAAACTCTTAAAATGGTATATTTGCCGCAACATTATTATTTAATATATTGAGAATGAACAATGCCGTTGCCGGATTTTCGAAATTATCCAAAAAAGAAAAAATAAACTGGATTGCTGAAACCTATTTTTCAAATCCTGAAGAAGCCCTTACGATTATAAGAAATTACTGGAATTCAGACGAAAAGCTTCAACAGCTTCACGATGAGTTCATCGAAAATACAATTACTAATTTGTATATTCCGCTGGGTATTTCTCCTAATTTTTTAATCAACGGAAAATACAAAACCATTCCGATGGCTATTGAAGAAAGTTCTGTGGTTGCGGCTGCTTCAAAAGCGGCAAAATATTGGTCAACTCGAGGCGGATTTAAAACTACGGTCATCGATACTGAAAAAATCGGACAGGTGCATTTTACTTTCAACGGTGATGCCGAAAAACTTCATGTCTTTTTTGATCAGATCAAACCAAAATTCTTTTCAGAAACGCAATCCATAACTAAAAATATGGAACAACGCGGCGGCGGAATTCTCGACATAAAACTAAAAGACAAAAGAAGTCTTCTTGAAAATTACTATCAGCTTCATGCTACTTTTGAAACTAAAGACAGCATGGGCGCTAACTTTATAAATTCTTGTCTCGAACAATTTGCAACAACTTTAAAAGATGAATTTCAAAAGTCGGATTTGTTTTCTGACGATAATGCACTGCAAGTCATTATGAGTATTTTATCTAATTATGTTCCAAACTGTTTGGTGAGAGCAGAAGTTTCCTGTCCTGTAGAAGAATTGGCAGAAAAGCACATCTCAGAACCTCAGTTATTTGCCGAGCGTTTTGTTCAGGCTGTACAAATTGCAGAAGCAGAACCTTTTAGGGCAGTAACACACAATAAAGGAATCATGAACGGAGTTGATGCCGTAATCCTCGCAACAGGCAATGACTTTAGAGCTGTTGAGGCTGGAGTGCATGCTTATGCATCAAAAAACGGACAATACGCAAGTTTATCCCACGCTAAAATTGAGAACGGAATTTTTACTTTCTGGCTCGAAATTCCACTTGCTTTAGGAACTGTAGGCGGACTTACTTCCTTACACCCATTGGTAAAACTGAGTCTTGAAATTCTTGAAAAACCATCAGCAAGCGAATTAATGGAAATTGTGGCCGCAGCAGGACTTGCGCAGAATTTTGCAGCACTTCGCTCATTAACTACTACCGGAATTCAGGAAGGACATATGAAAATGCATCTCAACAACATCATTAATCAGTTTGAAGCTACAGAAGAGGAACGCCATCTGATAAAAGCACACTTTAAGAAAACAACCGTTTCGCACAGCGCCGTAGTTGAATTTATAGAAAACTTAAGAAAATAAATCAATAAATTCTAATGCATAAAATTCCAAAGCCCAATGTTAGCTTTGGAATTTAAAACATTGGAATTTGTATAATAATACAGAGACAAGCATGTCAGCAACTTTTTACAGTAACGGAAAACTTTTTATCGCTGGAGAATACCTTGTTTTGGACGGAGCTGATGCTTTTGCATTACCCACAAAATTTGGCCAGGATCTGGTAATTGAAAATGGGAAGAACAAGGAAATTCAATGGACCAGCTTTGATTACGATAATCATATATGGTATGAAGACACCATTTTGTTCAGCGACATTATAAACAAAACAGAATCTAAAACCGAAACTGTAAAAACCACTCTTATAAGTATATTGCATGAAGCGTATCGTTTAAATTCTGATTTTTTAGATAAATCGGAAGGTTACAAAGCAAACACTCACCTTACTTTTCCGCGCAAATGGGGATTAGGAACTTCATCGACCTTAATCAACAATATTGCACAATGGACTGATGTTAATGCTTTTAAACTGTTAAACAATAGCTTTGGAGGAAGTGGTTACGATATTGCTTGCGCCCAAAACGACACTCCAATTATCTATAAGATTAAAGATAATATTGCAAAGCCTGTCGATTTTAAACCCGATTTTACAAACCATATTTATTTTGTTTATCTGAATAAAAAACAGAACAGCAAATCGGCTATTTACTCTTACAACAATCACAAAAACCACAATCTAGGCGAAAGCATTGCTGTTAACAATAAAATTACAGCTGCAATATTGAATGCAAAAACATTGAAAGAATTTGCCTCGGCAGTACAGAAACATGAAATTCACCTGAGCAATATTCTTGAAATGCAGACTATAAAAGAAGCAGTATTTCCTGATTTTACGGGCGTTATTAAAAGTCTTGGAGCCTGGGGAGGCGACTTTGTGATGGTTGTTTCAAAAGAAAATCCGAAAGAATATTTTGTTTCTAGAGGTTACGAAACTATCCTTACGTATGAGGAAATGATTTTATAAAAATCAGTTTAAATTTGTTTTTTTGTTTTCGATATCGGCGGTTTCCAATCTTCGAACAGCTTGACTTTCTTGTTCGTTTGATTCTATAAGCGTGTTATGAAGACGTTCTGCCATTTTTTCTATACTGTTGGTAATCGAATCATAAACGAGCTCCATTCGTCTGTGCTTTTCTTCTTTTACAGCTTTCAAAACATCTTCAACAAAAACTTTATCGTATTTTTCAGCAACAGAATCACGAGTATTGGTTAATCTGATAACATAATCGTTGCTTAAAATTGTTACCTTAAAATGTTGTTCTTCATTACTAAGATAATACTTACCTCCTAATTCATCAACATTGATGTCGGTGCTGCTAACCTTTAAAAGTTCCGTGATTATACCAAAAATATGATTCTCAATTTTGGTATAAACCTTGGGCTTTTTTCTAAAAAACTTAAACTTAGAAAACATCAACTGTCTGGTTATTAAAAGATTTTGTTTTGGATTGTTCTTTTGAAATTTAATCAACAGAGAAAATTACTACGACTAACTTTGTTAAAATAAAAATCGGACAAATTAACTGTAATAATTTGAATATCACAAATTTTTTAAATTAAATTTCTATTATCGCCATATATCAACCTTGTAACTGTTAAAAAAAAACACTAACTACAATACGAGAATTTTAAAAGCAAAAAGCCCGAAACACTCGCGTATTTCGGGCTCTCTTTATAAAATAACTTCTAAAAATTAGTAGTTGAATTGTAATCTATTGTCTTCAATTTTAGCATTGTTTTTCAAAGCAGGTAAAACTCTGCTTGCATCTGAAGAACTTTGAGATTTTATTTTCTCTACGTAAGCTGCATGGTTAGCAATTGCAGGAGCTTTTACTGTGCTGATGTTTTTTACTACATAAACACCAGTATTTCCTTCAATTGGAGCAGAAAGCTTGTTCGCTGTCAAAGCAAATGCATTACCTATAACTTTTGGCTCTTGTCCTACACCTCCAGGAAGTACAGGATTATCCATCGTTACATTTGTAGCCTGTTGTACCGCAACACCTGCACTTTTAGCAACCGCTTCAATTGTTGAACCTGTCATTTTAGCTTTTAAAATTTCAGCTTTCTTCTGATTCTTCAAGATTGGCTCAACATATGGTCTTGCCATAGTTACAGAAACTAATCCAGATTTGTTTTCTCCTTTGTATTGAGCAATAACGTGACCGATATTTGCCAATTCAAAACGCTTAACATCTCCCTTGCTTGTTTCTTTATCAAATGCCCATCTTACAATGTTACGCTGTTTTCCAAGAGGTCCAAATGCTTCATCCATAGCCTTAACAGAAACTTCTGGAGAAACTTTTAATCCTAATTCTTTTGCAGCTGCATTAAAATCTTTTTCTCCAGCGTTCATTTCAAATTTAGTAGCCAAAGTAAACACTTTATCAGAAGTAGCCTCAGAAGGCTCAATTTTTTGCGCAATAGTAGCTAAACGAATTCCGTCTTGCTTATCTGTAATTTTAATGATATGAAAACCGAATTGAGTTTCAACTAAACCTACTTTTCCAATTCCGTTACTGAATACAAAATCATTGAATGGTTTTACCATTGTATTTGGACCAAAATAGCCTAAATCTCCTCCTTGTTGTGCAGAAGAATCATCAGAGCTTGTAAAAGCCAACATCATAAAACTATCTGGATTTGCTTGAACCTGAGCTAAGATTTCTTCAGCTTTAGCTTTTGCTTCTTCTTTAGTTCTTTTTTCTTTTGGGTTTGGAGTCTGAGAACCTTCGAAACCGATTAAGATATGACTTGCTTTTGCATTTACTCCAGCTTTAAATCCTAAAGATTTAGAGATAGCGTAATATCTTCCTAACACATAAGGACCGTAAATTGCACCTGCAGGAAGACTGAACAATTTATCAGCATCAACAGCAGGAAGCGCGTTTTTAGGAACATACGTAGAATCGTAAGGGATATCAGAATTAGAGTTTACAAATTCAGCAACGTTTACTGCATTTTTGAATCCTGGCAATGTGTCTGTTTTCCCTGTTTTTTCGTTGTATTCAGGTCTTGCTGACAATAAAGCTGTTAATTTTGCCTTAATATCTGCCTCATCTTGTTTTGATGGTTTGTCCTCAACTAAAACGTATTGAATTTCACGAGTTGCGTCTGCTTTAAACTTTTTCTCGTTTTTCTTCATATAATCAATAATCTCTGAATCAGAAATTTTTACTTCACTGTCTTTAATAGAAGAATAAAGTGCCCCTGCATAAGCAAAGTTTACTTTGTTAGCTTCCATTTCATACTTTAATTTTCCTTCGCTTGCAGTTGTATAAAGTCCTGCTCTAATTAAAGTATTATAGATTTGAAATTTAGCATTCAATTCAGCATCTTTTTCTTTTTGCGCAATAAACTGAGCTGCCTCTGGATTTGCTTTAAAATAATCCTTGAATTTCACAATATCAAAAATTCCTGCAGCATTTAAAAACATTGGATTTTTACCAATATTTGGATCTGCTTTTAAAACTTCGATAAGGTGTTTTTCACCTACTCTCAATCCTAATTTGTCAAACTGTGCTGATAATAATGCAATTGAAACCTCTTCATCCCATACTCTGTTTGCAGCTTCAGTGGAAGTAATACCTTGCCCACTTTTTTCAACATTACTAACTTTAATTCTAAAGTCTTCAAATGAAATATCTTTTCCATCGATGCTTCCTACATCTTTTGAACTTTGACCAAATGTTCCTCTTGTGAATAGATCTTGTATTATAAATGCAAATAATGCAAGTGCAATAACTCCTATCAATAAAGCGGAACGCTGTCTAATTTTTGCTAAAACTGCCATTTTTATTATCGTTAATTTTATATTCAGTTTGCGAAAATACAATTATCTAGTTAATAACAATACAACTAGCGTTTTATTTTACACAATTTTTTTCATTAATTAAAAAATTCACTCTTTTATTGTCAATTTAACCAATTCAATTTTCTTATTAGTGGCTTCTTTTATGACAAAATGAAAGTTATCAATTACAATTTTCTCTCCTTTTTGAGGGATTTCTTTTGTAAAGTTGACTATAAATCCGCCTAAAGTCCCATATGAATCTTCTTCGGGAATCATCAATTTATAGGTTTCATTCAGATACTCTACATCTAATCTTGCTGAAAACAAGTATTTGCCGTCTCCCAGTTCCTGTTCTATCAATTCTTCGTCAAGATCATGTTCGTCTTCAATTTCACCAAATAGTTCTTCTACAATATCTTCTACTGTCACAATTCCTGAAGTACCTCCATATTCATCCAAAACAACGGCCGCATTTTTATGTTTTTTGAGTAGTAATGTCAAAACATCTTTTATAAGAATGGTTTCAGGAACAAATTCGACTGTCATCAAAACCGATTTTATGGTCGGCGGTTTTTTAAACAAATCAAACGAATGCACATAACCTACAATATCATCTAAATTGTTCTGATAGACCATTATTTTGGAATAACCGGTCTCTATAAACATCGCTTTTAAATCATTGACACTGTCAAACAAATCGACTGCCACTATTTCCGTTCTTGGCGACATTATATCTCTTGCCTTAACTCCTGAAAACTCGAGAGCATTCTGAAAAATCTGAATTTCTGAATCAACTTCTTCGTCATCTTCAACAGTACTCATTTGTTCTGTGATGAAATTTCCGAGTTCGCTTCTGCTGAATAAATGCACCTGATCGCCTTCCGTCTTAAAGAATCGGCTTAAGACAAAATCGGCAATCCAGATAAAAAAACTCGAGATATAATAAAAAAACCTGTAGAATAAGTACGCCGGAAGCGCGAAAATTTTAATGAGCGAATTGGCATAAATCTGGAAAAAAACTTTTGGAAAAAACTCCGAAGTCAGCAAAACAATAAAAGCCGCAATTATCGTCTGCACCAAAACGTTGAGCCAATCTGAAAACGAAAAACCGAAATAGGAAATCCAGCCGAGAATAATATCGCCCATAAAAAATCCGTAAATCACCAATGCTACATTGTTTCCAATAAGCATTGCGGCAATAAATTTTGAAGGATTTTTGGTAAGTCTGGTTAAAATACGGGATAAAAAATTATCCTGTTTTTTTTCAATTTCAAGGTAAATTTTATTGGCAGAAATAAAAGCTATTTCCATTCCCGAAAAAAAGGCTGCTAGTATTAAACATAGGATTATAATACTAATTTCCATTTTTTACTTTTTTTTATTGCGGTCTTCAAATTTCTTAACAAACCTTCTTCTAAAAAAGAACATAAAAATAGCCATTCCGGCAATAATAAAACTTAGAGCCGCAGTATCGTCTTGCTTGTTTAATTTTGTAAAACCATCGTAAGCAAAATAAAGCCCAAAAACGATGTAAACGTATTGTGTATATTTTAAATAACCCATAATATTTATTCTTCTGATGATTCAATGTCACCGCTTACACGCTGTGAATTGATTACTTTAAAATCTTTGCTGAAATCTATTCCCTGCCCAAACGAAACACCTTTTGCATCGGTCAGCTTAAATTTCCTTTCGGTGTAAAACCATTCATTTTTCTGATCAAAATACAATTGTTCTGTTTCCAGCACTTGTCCTGATTCTGATGTGATTTTTACTTTCCCGATTAAATCTATAATTCCGGTATTTTTATACGAAACAGCGTAATTACCTTTTATAAAGGTACGTTTTTGCTTTTTATCATACAAAGTAACATCTATTCCTTTTGGAAATTCTGTAAATGGAAATTCGAGATTGGAATAATCAAGCATTTTTGGACTTACCAAAACACCCGTAACGCGTCCTGAGTCTGTATATTTGATATTAACCGTATCGGCATCACTGGCAGGAACAAATTCAGAGAAATTAATTTTCTGAACTTCTTTAAAATTACTCTCACATCCAAAAAACAGTGTCACAGCAAAAACTGTGACAACTATAAGACTATATCTCTTTGGTAAATTCATCTGCCAAAAATAGTAAATTGTAATGAGCTTAAAAAAGTAAAAAAAATGTTTTAATTGAATTTACTTTTCACAAACCATCTGTCGTTAAACGAGAAGCTTACGCTAAAATTCACGTAGTTTTCCTGAACCAAATCTGAAGATACTGTACCTCTTTTACCAAATTCGACTCCAAGATTGACATTTGAAAAAGACCCTGTAATAGGAAAACCTGCTCCTAATGTCATTCCGACATCTTTAATAGATTCATTATTTACGATTAAACCAATTTTCTCATATTTCAATCCTGCCCTGTAGGTAATCCTGCTGAAATAATTTGTAAATGAAGCGTAATTAGGAATGAAATATCCTCCTATTGCATATTTAGAATATTTCTCATACTGTACATTTGGGCTTTGGTTGTAATAGTTTGTGTATTGTCCTTCTCCCTGAAAAACTGCGCTTGTACCTATTAACCATTTTCTCGACTCGCCAATTCCGGCACTTATACTTAATTTGCTAGGAAGCTTCAATTCCTGAGAATTTGGCGCATAAGTATAGGGATCTGGATCACCGCTGACCGTAATTGTTCTAGTGTTGTCAGAGTTTAAGGTACTTGAAAAAGCATAACTTAAACTGGTAAACAAATTAACTTTTTTATAAAGCTTCCTTTGATACATTGTTCCAATACTAAAGCTCGCTCCAGAAAGTTCCGAAGTATTCTCTTCTGTGGTAATATTTTGAACACCAGTAACAGCTTCGATACTTGTAGTAGTGATTTTTCCAAAATTATACTGTACATCAGCACCTACATTCCAGTTCTGCATAATTTTGTAGCTCAAACCTAGGTATACTTTATTAACACCGCCTTTTCCGTCAAGCTGTGCACTTGTAGCGCCTTCTGTCCCTGTATTATCGTTAAGAATTTTATATCCAACAGAAGATACGGGTATCAATCCAAAAGAAGCCCCTAGTTTTCCCATCGGGATTCCTATTGCCAAATAATCAAAAGTTGTTCTTTGCGCTTTTTCAGACTGAGAACTGGTTTTTAAATTTGAAGTAGCAAAAGTTCCTCCTACTGTAAAAGTGGTATATACAAGGTTAGAATAACTCGCCGGATTCTCGATATTAAGGTGAATACTGTCTTGTTCTACTGCAACTCCTGCCATAGACCTGTATTCCAAAGTTCCTTTGAATCTTGCTTCACCAATTCCGTAAAAAGAATAAGGCGAGGCAGTACCTTGCTGCGCGAATGAAACGAACGACATAAGCAGACAAGCGCTTATTATAACTTTTTTAATCATTGTCGATTTTATATTGATAAGTTTGGCTCAAACTCTCCAGCAGGAAATTTGAATTGGCAAATATGGTATTTTTTAATCGTTTAGCCAAAAATTCTGCATCACCTCCCGTTAAAATTATGATAAAATTTGAAAACTGTCTGCGATATTCATCGATAAATCCGTCAATCTCATAGACGAAACCGTTGACTACTCCCGAATGCATCGCTTGCGTGGTCGAATTTCCTATATAGGAAACAGGCGCTTCTAATGTCAATAACGGCAGTCTGGCTGTAAAATTATGCATTGATTCATATCGCAAACGGAGGCCCGGAGAGATGGCACCTCCAAGATAATTGTCGTTTTCGTCGATAAAATCGTAGGTAATACAAGTTCCGGCATCAATTACTAATCGGTTTTTTTGAGGAAACTGTAAAACTGCGCCTGCAGCCAAAACCATACGGTCAATTCCTAAAGTTTTCGGTGTTGCATATTTATTGGCAAACGGAAAAGCATCTTCATGTGTCAGAAAATGTATTTTTAAGACGTTTTCGAAAGTCAAAAAAGCTTCTTTTTCGATTTGTCCTACCGATGCCGCTACTAAATCAGTGCAATCTGGAAACTTTTTTAAGATTATTTCAATTTTTTTTTCGAGTTCTTTTTTCTCAAAAACAAAATTTTCTAAAGCAGTATCACCCTCAAATACAGCCGCTTTAATTCTTGTATTTCCAACATCAACCGTTAAAATCATAACTTATTTTTTGCTGTTGCGAAGATACGAATTGATTTTTTTAAAAAAATGTTTTGGATAAACGGAAAATGATTCTATCTTTGCACCCGCAATACGCACAAAACGGTACCTTAGCTCAGATGGTAGAGCAATGGACTGAAAATCCATGTGTCCCTGGTTCGATCCCTGGAGGTACCACAAAACCCGAATAGCAATATTCGGGTTTTTTGTTTTCTATAGATTTTCTGTTTTTTTTAAACCGCAAAGGTTCGCAAAGTTTTTAAAATTAAACTTTGCGAACCTTTGCGGTTTTTCTTTGTGGCTTTGCGGTTAAAAGCAAATGTCAACAAATAAATAGTTTTTGTTAAAAAAGTATTGACTAAATAAAAAAATATCTTTTATATTCGTAAAACTATAATTTTATCTTTCATTTACTAACAAGATTACAAAGCAGTTTTATGAGCGAAACTTCTACTAAAGGCATTTGGAAAGTAATTTCAGCCTCTTCTATGGGCACCATGATCGAATGGTACGATTTCTATATTTTCGGCAGTTTAGCCGTGGTTATTTCTACAAAATTTTTTCCTAGTGATAATCCAACCGCAGCATTTTTATCGACCTTAGCCACTTTTGCAGCCGGATTTGTAGTGCGTCCGTTTGGCGCTTTATTTTTTGGTAGATTGGGAGATATCATTGGCCGAAAATATACTTTTATGGCAACCTTATTATTAATGGGAGGATCCACTTTCTTAATTGGTTGTATTCCGAGTTATGAAACTATTGGCTTTCTTGCTCCTTTTTTAGTTTTGATTCTACGTTTGCTTCAAGGACTTGCTCTTGGAGGCGAATATGGTGGCGCAGCAACTTACGTCGCCGAACATGCTCCATCAGGGCAAAAAGGATATTGGACTTCCTGGATTCAAACAACAGCTACGGTAGGATTATTTATTTCTCTAATGGTGATTCTTGCTACCAAAAGTGTACTTTCTGCAGAAGATTTTGATTTATGGGGATGGCGCGTTCCTTTCTGGGTGTCGATTGCCATGGTTGGGGTTTCTTATCTTATTAGAAAAAATATGGATGAATCTCCTGTTTTTGCAAAAGCCAAAAAAGAAGGAACAACAAGTACAAATCCGCTAAAAGAAAGTTTTGGAAACCGCTACAATTTAAAATTTGTTTTATTGGCTCTCTTTGGAGCCACTATGGGACAAGGTGTTGTTTGGTACACCGGACAATTTTATGCGATGAGTTTTATGAAAACGGTTATGAATATCGACTCTTCTCAAGTTGACAGTCTTCTCGGAATTGCATTGCTAATCGGAACACCTTTTTTTATAGTTTTTGGATGGCTCAGCGACAAAGTCGGCCGAAAATATATTATGATGCTTGGAATGCTGTTGGCGATTTTTTTATACAGACCTATTTATAGTGCTATGTATAAAACAACAGAAATTAAAAATAAAACAGAAATCGCAGCAAAGACTACTCAAAATACCGAAATTATTAATAATGCAACAGTAACCACAATTTCTAAAACCTATACCGACGGAACTTCGTATATTGAAAACAAAACCGTTTTTAAGGACAAAGAACCTCAAAGCCAGATTATAATCAATATAAATGCTGCTGATGAATGGAAATTAATATTTCTGGTTTTTATTCAGGTATTATTTGTAACGATGGTTTATGGTCCAATAGCTGCATTTTTGGTTGAAATGTTTCCGACGAAAATCAGATATACATCGATGTCACTTCCTTATCATGTAGGAAATGGAATCTTTGGAGGTCTGCTTCCGGCGATATCGACTTATTTTGTGACACATGCAAAAGCGGCTGGAAAAAGTGATTTTTACCTTGACGGACTTTGGTATCCTATTATTATTGCTTCGGTTTGTTTTGTAATAGGAATGATATACATTGACAATAAAAATAAATTTAATCATCTTTAATAGTTAAAACATGGATTCAGTCAAACAAGCTTTAGGCGTTTTATGGGTTATTTTGGCAGTTGCGGCCGCTTATTTCTGCGTGTTTGAGTTTGGCCTTCCTAAATTATTATCGGACCAGCAAGAAGATCTGGTCTTTGGCATAATCATCCTTTTTATCCTGACTCCATTGATTGTTTTAGGATTAGGAACTTTTGGATATTTTGCCGTGATTGGAGAATACAATCACAAAAAAAAGTGAAGATTTAAATCAGAAAAGGGCTGTCTATATTAATAGAACAGCCCTTTTCATCACTAACCTAACTTAACCCAACCTAATTTTTTATTTTTTAATGAATTTTATTGTCTGCGAATTACCATTTTCATCAAATGCCTTCACAACATATAAACCAGCCTGCAGGTCGCTAACATTGTATTGATGATCTAAATTGCTATTTGAAGTGAAATTCTTTACCAAGCTTCCTGAAACCGAATAAACCTCAACTTTTGATGCCACAAAATTTAAAGTAAAATAGCTAGATGTAGGATTTGGATACAAACTAACCGTTTTTTCTTTTTCAAAATTCTCTATCGCCAGATTTGCAATTTTATTACCATAAATCCTGTATTCTCCTGGAGGTAGATTTATTGGCGCATTTACATCAGCAACATTTATGGTCGTGTTATCCATCAAATTATACCATGTTCCCGCATACGGAAATCCTGTTGAAATATTTTGCGCCGTAACATCAAAATTGGCTAAAATCAAAACATCTTTTAATTGAGTGACAGCTAAATTGCTATTGGTAATTTTAATATTTACAACCTTAGAATTAGCATTTTTAATAGTAGAGGTTCCTAAAAAAACCGGTTCAGCTGTTTTAAGAGCAATCATTTTGGACCAATCGTTGTAAATTTTATTTCGATTAGAATCGTTGAGCCAATTTTCTGTCCATTGTGGCTGCGGTTTCGTATCTAACTTGCAGTCGCCTTGAAGCGTTGCCGATTCGTCATTTACAGTACCATTATTACAGGTAAAAATAGAATCGTCCATACCTAATTCTCCAAAATGCCAAATCATTTTCGGACCTGGAACCAATAAAGAAACAGCTCCAATCGCAGACATTCTAGAAATCGCCGTATTTAAATCTCTCACATTATATGTTCCGTTTGACGCTCCGTATTGTATATTTTTATACATCAAACGTTCTTCATCGTGACTTTCTGCATATCCAATTAAACGATTTGCCGTAAATCCTCTGCTTGAACTTGACATTCTAGTAATGTCACTAGTATATCCCATAGACAATTCATTATATTGATTTGTCATTTTCCCCCACATCATAATTCCTTTACTCGGAGATTCAGAAATCTTATAATTTGCCCATTCTTTTTCTTCGGCATCCGTTCCTAAATGTTCAAAAATAGTATAATGCGTTGGGTCTAAACTCCATGAATAATCAGCATATTTTTTCAAAACATCTACACGATCTTGTTGGTAAGCATCAGTACAAGAATTATCAGAAGCCGTGCAAGCTTGTGTAAATCCTTTCGTCAAATCCCATCTAAAACCATCTATTTTGTATTCCTGAATCCATTGCTTAATTACTCTTTCTACATAATATTGTGTTTTGACAGACTGATGATTAAAATCTTCCCCAACATTGTAACTGTGTTTTGCTACCGTATTAAAATAAGGATTCTCGCTTGTTGATGATCCAAAACCATCTCCGTCAGGATCATTCATCCACATCCTTACCATTGGATTTCTTCCAAAAGCATGATTTAACGCAACATCAAGAATAACAGCTATTCCGTTCTGATGACACAAATCGATAAACTCTTTTAATTTATTTGAATTTCCGTAGAATTTATCCAAAGCCATATGGAATGAAGTATTATACCCCCAGCTTTCATTGCCTTCAAATTCCATTACTGGCATTAATTGAATTGCATTAATCTTAAGATTTTTAAAATAATCAATCTTGTCAATCAAACTTTGAAAATTACGAGTCGCATCAAAATCGCGAACCAAAACTTCATAGACAACCAGTTTTTCCTTTTCTGGCTTTACGAAATTGGTTACCTGCCAATTATATGAAGTTTGTCCTGTTTTAAGAACGGTAACTTCAAATTGCTGTCCTGCCGGATAAACTGGCATGTTTGGATATGAGGATACTGGAATCCATGGGTCATCATAAGGAGACAAAACCAAAGTTGAATATGGGTCTGCCGTTTTTACCATCGAAGGCGAATTTGCCAAAGGCGTTGCATCGACTACCCAATATTGATACGTATTATTTTCGCCCGAAACCAATCCTGTTAATTCCAACCAGAATTTTCCCGAAACAGGATCTTTTTTCATCGCATAAGCCAATGTTGGCTGCCAATTATTAAAGCTTCCGGCAACGTAAACAAAATCTTTTGACGGTGCGTCTAAAACCAAAGTTGCTTTTGTCGCATCAGCGGAATTATAATTAATTCCGTCTTCTAAACCTGAAGGCATAGCCTGAGAAACCGTATTTGGATTTACGACTACTGAAAACTTCTTAGAAATTGTGGTTGCACCTTGAACAGCCGTCAACTCATAGATCTGATTAGCTGTAATATTGGTATGCGAATACGAATAATTAGCTGTGCTGGCTGTATTTATGGTTGTTCCGTTTGCTTTTAAAGTATAGTTCGCTGTTCCGTTTGTATTAGTTGCAGCTATATTAAAATTTGCTCCTGAAGCAATAATCGTGGTGCTGTTTTCTATTGGTGAAGTCAAATTAACCTGAAAAGAACCAACTTCAACCAAAATATCCTGAGATTTTTTATCGCCGTTTCCGTTTTTAGCTTTTATTAAAAAACCTATTCTTCCTATTCCTGTTGTATTAAAATAAGTCGTTGGCGTAATAATTTTGGTATATGTATCTGTACCCGCATTGTAGGTAAATCTACTAGCTTCTGTTGAAGCATCCCAAGAACCATTGTCCGGAGTTCCTTTTTGCGTAGTGTCATTGGTATCAAAAGCCCAAGCCCACATGTATAATGCATTGCCTGTAACTCCCCAGGTCGCTTCGTTGACACTGCTTCCATTAACAGTAATAGTAATAGAAGCTGTTTCCTCAAATGTTGATGGATTTATTGAATAAGCAACTGTTTGCTGCTGGGCAAAAGCAGTTACTGCCATCAATAAAAAAATTGATAGTAAAATTCTTTTCATAATAATAGTGGTTAGCTAATTAGTTAGTTTGATTAAAAAAGGGCTATCTGGAGATAGCCCTTTTTCAGTTATTAACTGAAGTCTTATTGATTAGGAATCATTACATAACTTCCGTCTAAATCATTAAAATAAATAAGATATTTAGATTTTGCTACTGGAATATTTTCACCATTTCCTCCACCTGAAAAAGCAGTAGATCCTCCCCATGAAACATCCCAAGCATCATTTGCTCTAAACTTCATTCCTCCATCATTTAAAGATGTTACTCCTAGTGTCCAGATATGAGCATTAAAAGCAGATTTCACCATTGGTGTCGAAGCATCCCATCCTTTAGCAGTTGCATCTCCAATAATACCTACAGTATTATAAACTGTCGCTGTTGCGCCTGCTGCATATGGAGTTAATTTATAGGTTAATTTCTGAACATCCATAACAAAAGTATAATATCCATCTGCTGCGATTTCAAAACTAGCAGGATCCGCATCACCTTCTGTTGCTCTATAAATCAAAGATCCATCTTTACCTCCATACATTGGAGCCCAGCTTCCTAAGTTTTTAATAGCCTTAAATACACCTTTTTTGAAGAATCCTGTAAATTTATATTCATTTGCATTTGTTGCACTTCTAAATAAAATTTGGTTTCCTTTATTGTTATCCCAACCAGAAGCTGACGCATCTCCAACTAAATACCAATCGTCGAATTTATAATCAACTTTTCCAACATAAGGAGTTACGGTAATCGAAATCAATCCTTTTGATACCTGAACAAATCCGCTTGAAACATTTGATGTAATTTTTACATCATATTGCGCCGCTACTTCTGGCACACCTCCAAGATCAATTGCTGCCTGATTTAAATCTTTAGCTAGTACCGATACTTCAGTGACATTATTGGTAGTAGCCTCAAGAACTTTTGCTCCTGTAAAATCTCCTCCTTTTTTATCTATCAACAAGCTGTATCTTATCGATACTGTATTAGAATATTCAGCCGCTGACCATTTAAATTTAGCAACTTCCTCAGATGCTTTTTCAACATCAAGAACATAATTTTGTCCTGTTGTCGGCGCAGTAATTTCTGGTGCCAAAACTGTGTCAAGAATTGGTCTTTCGTCTACAGCATCAGCATTACATGATACCGCTAATACACCAATAAATGCGATTAAAACTTTATATATATTTTTCATTTTTCAGTTCTATTAGGTGTTAGTATCCTGGATTTTGTTTCAAAGTTGGATTTGCCTGAATTGTTTTAGAAGGAATTGGCATTAAATCTCTGTACGACTCTGTAGCTGTACCGTTCATAACGCCGCCTTTCCACTGCCAGATTTTAGATCCCCCCGTAAATTTGCCAAAACGAATCAAATCAGTTCTTCTGTGGCATTCCCAGAATAATTCTCTTCCTCTTTCATCCAAAATAAAATCAAGTGTCAATTGTGCAGTAGAGATATTCTGCGCACCAGCTCTTGTTCTAATTTGGTTTACATAACCTAATGCTGTCGCTAAGTTTCCTGTTGAAGCTCCTCTTAAAGTTGCTTCAGCATACATTAAATAAGCATCAGAAACTCTAAACATTGGAAAATCTGTATCTGGAATATCAGCTCTTTGAGCTGCCGAACCGTCTGCTTTTTTATTAATGTATTTTGTTACAGCATAACCGTTTGTAAATGTCGATATATTAGCAATATCTAAAGTTTGCCCATCTGTATAGAATGTACCTCTTTTATCTCCCGTAGCGGTTGCATCAGGAAAAAGTCCAACAAACTCTTTACGAGTTCTGGTTCCTTGCCATCCACCATCCATACCTCTTGAAGCAGCATCCATGCTTCCTCCAATAGAGGCGTGAAGAATAAAACTCATTCCTCCACCAGTTGCTCTAATAGCGATTCCGTCACTGATGATTGGGAAAATAAACTCATTTTGAGCTCCGTTTTTGTCATTATCCGCTGAGAACAAATAAGCATAAGGAACGTTTGCAAATGTATATCCTGAATTAATGATTTCACTACATAAAGTAGCCGCTTCATTGTTTCTTTCTGTGCCAGTATAGACTTTAGAATTTAAATAAATCTGTGCCAATAAAAATTTAGCCGCAACTTTATCAACTCTCCCATACTCATTTGTTTTTGCGTTGGCAAGACTGTTGTCTAGATCTTTCAATTCAGACTCTACAAAAGCAAAAACTTCCGCTCTTGATTTTTGTACCGGATAAAAGAATCCAACAGGGTCAGCTTCTGTCGTAATTGGCACATTCCCGAACAAGTCCATTAAATTCACATAAGAAAAAGCTCTTAAGAAACGTGCTTCTGCTCTAAAAGTTGCGATTTCAGCTTTTAGGCTAGCATCAACACCTCTTGCATTTAATTTATCGTCTGAAGTTTGTCTTAAAAACTCATTTGCCAAACTAATGTGGTAAGATGCTCTAGAATAAGTTCCGTATAAAAACTCATTAACAGGCGACCACGTTTGTGTATTTAATGTTGGCAAAGTACCATCTGCCCAAGCAATCACTGCCTCGTCTGTAGGCAATTCCTGAGTTACAAAAAGCAATCTTAGATAACTACTAAAATCCCCTCCAAGTCCTGCAATATCAGGGTTTCTTCCTGGAGTATTAGCATCTCCATCTCCATCATTACCTCCAACATATAAACCTGCGTATAATTTTGCTAAAACTTGCTTATAAGATGCTGGATCCTGAAAGAAAGTTTCAGATAAGAATTCATCATCATCCTTTGGCGTCACATTTAAATCGTCAGTACACGAAGTAAACGTCATACTTATTCCTAAAACAAATAGGAAGAAATAAGATATATATTTAAATGATATTTTCATTTTGTATGTTTTAAAATTTGTTTTTCAATGTACTATTTAGAAACTTGCATTTACTCCAAACAAGTAAGTTCTTGCTCTTGGGTAAACATTACCATCAATTCCGTTGAATTTCTCCGGATCTAACCCATCATATTTTGTAAGTACAAAAACGTTCTGAACACCAGCTGAGAATCTTAAAGAAACGTCTTTTAATAAAGATCTATCTAAAGTATATCCAAGAGTTACGTTGTCTAATTTGATAAAAGAAGCATCTTTTATGTAATAATTAGATAAATAACGCTGTGTACCATTGTCTTCAAATTTGAAACCTGTATTTAAATAATCTGCACTAAGATTAGACAAATCATTATCTCTTCTTAAAGCTGCATCTGAGTAACCCATGTTAGAATTTACGTTATCAAACATGTAATTTCCTAAACTTGCTCTCCAGTTCATTGTAAAATCAAACTTTTTGTAGTTTAAAGTTGAGAACAGACCAAATGTATAATCTGCTGTTGGTTTCTTGTATCTGTAACGGTCATTAGCATCAATTTTTCCATCTCCGTTTCTGTCTACATAAGCACCCGCGATTGGTTTTTTATTAGCATCATATAACTGCTCATAAACGAAGAATGAATTTGGAGCAAATCCAACTGTATTGATCAACACTTTATTTCCGTTTCCTCCTTTAATATTATCACCAACTTCATAACCTTGAAAACCTTCAACAGTTTGTCCTAAACTTTCAATCTTCTGATCTAGGTAAGTAGCATTAACGGCAACATTCCAATTAAAATCACCTTTTTTAATAATGTCAGACTGAAGACTAAACTCAAGTCCTTTTGTTCTCAAGTTACCAATATTATTGAATCCTTGGTTTCTTAAGTTAGCACCATCCGGAACTAATACGTCAGCTAATAAATCTGTTGATTTTTTATCAAAGTAATTGATCGAACCTGTAATTCTATCTTTTAAGAATCCAAAATCAGCTCCAATATTCATCTCAGCCAATTCTTCCCATTTGATGTTTTGGTTGTATCCTTCAGGTCTAGCTGTTTTGTAAACAACACCATTAAATACATATTGTGTATTAATTGTACCCAATGTTACCCTTCTTAAATAGTCGTACTGAGCAGAAATATCTTGTTGTCCTGTTGTACCATAACCTACTCTTAACTTCAAACTAGAAAGTGTTTCTTTCCCTTTTAAGAAAGATTCTTCAGCAACATTCCACGCAAAAGCACCTCCCATAAAGTTACCCCATCTGTTTTCTTCAGAAAAACGAGAAGTTCCGTCTCTTCTGTAGTTTAAAGTCAATAAATATTTACTGTCCCAACCTAAGTTCAAACGACCAAAAAATGATTGTAAGTTAATATCTGGATCAGTGATAACATCTTCATTTCTTGTTTCAACTGGCTGTGTAAGCGCTCCAGATTGGTATTTTTCTTTTTGGAACAACTGATAGTTGTAACCAGCTGTAGCATCTAATTTAAGTTTCCCTAAATTTTTTGTATAAACGAAATACGTGTTTAAGTTTTTGTTTTGTAAATCGTCTGTATAAGTATCGTAGTTTCCTAAATTCACATATCCTGCTGAAGTAAAAGGAACTGGCTGGAACCCTAAAATACTTTCTGTACTTTGTCTGTTGTATCCGCTGCTGTCAAACCTGTCGATACCAGCTTCTGCTACAACTCTTAAATCTTCAAAAAAGTGGAATTTATAGTCTACGCTAATATTACCCCATTTTCTAGTAGATTTAGATCTTTTATCTTCTTGGTTTAATCTTGCAACTGGGTTTTTAGCAGGCAATAATGCTATGTTTCCATTTGGCTCTAACCATTCAAAATATCCTCCATAACGAGAACCCGCTTGGTAAGGAGACTGTGTTGGATCAAAACTGATTGCCGATCCAATAACAGCATCTTCGTCTTGAAATTGATTTTTGCTGAAAGATAAATTTCCACTAATATCAATTTTTAAGTGATTGTCAAATAAAACAGGATTTAACGATATCGATGTCGTAGTTCTTTCAAAAGAAGTGTTTCTTAAGATTCCAGGATTATCAACATTTCCAACAGATAAACGTACTGGTAATTTATTAAATAAAGCACCACTTACAGAGATGTTATTGTTTGTTGTTAAGGCTGTATGGAAAATTTCTTTTTGCCAATTTGTACTTGCAGTGCCCATTGTTGCTTTTTGAGCATCGTTTCCTAATGTATTTACTAAATTACGGAATTGGTCTGCGCTTAAAACATCAACTGTATTCGCAACAGTATTGACACCTACTTGAGAGCTGAAATTAACCTTCACACCACCTTTCGTTCCTTTTTTAGTTGTAATTACGATTACACCATTTGCAGCACGTGAACCATAAATAGCGGCAGCAGACGCATCTTTTAATACTGTAAAAGACTCAATATCATTTGGATCAATTGTAGATAAAATACTTGTAGCACCACTCGGAACAGCATTACTTAATGGAAGTCCGTCTAAGATAATTAATGGGTCATTTGAAGCACTTAAAGAAGATCCTCCACGAATTCTAATATCTGCTTTTGCACCTGGAGCTCCTCCTCCAACAACATTAACACCAGCAATACGCCCGCCGATTAAACTTTCCGGAGTTACGTTTATACCTTTGTTAAACTCTTTTGCTGAAATTTGAGATACAGATCCTGTTGCGTCTTTTTTCTTAACAGTTCCGTAACCTACTTGTACCACAACTTCTTGCAGCTGATTTGTATCTTCTTGTAAAGAAACGCTTAAAGTTGACTGACCGGCATAATTTACGGTTTCAGTCTTGTATCCAATAAATGAAACCAAAATTTTGTCTCCACTTTTTAGATTTGTTAACTTAAATTTACCGTCAAAATCTGTTGATGTTCCTCCAGGAGCACCTTGTACATTTACATTTACTCCCGGTATTGGCTGACCTGTTGCAGCATCTACAACAGTCCCGTTTAGAGTGCTTTGAGCTAACACACTAAAAGGCAACAATAGGAATAAAAATAACAACTTTTTGTAAATTGTTTTCATACTTTTTGTTTAAATTAGTTTGAGTTTGTGATTGTTAGTTAAGTTTTTAATTTTACTTCGAATTTCAAAATTATGAATTTATTAACGTGTCCGACCAGAGGCAATTTTTATTACTTTACGAAAACGTGGTAGTGTTGAAAACTTTCTATTTTTTGTAATCTTTTAGCGTTAAAATTGTCAATTATAAAAATATCAGATACCTTTATTATTAATTAGATTTTTTTCAACTAATCACATGAAACGTAAAATAACCTTAAAACAGATTGCAAAAGAACTTGATGTTTCTATTTCAACCGTCTCAAAATCACTTAGAAACAGTCTAGAAATCGGAGAAGAAACAAGACTGAAAGTTCAGGCTTTTGCGAAGTTTTATAACTACAAACCAAACAACATTGCACTTAGTTTAAAAAATCGAAAAACAAAGAGTATTGGCATCATTATTCCTGAAATTGTACACTACTTTTTCTCTACTGTTATCAACGGAATCGAGCAGGTTGCAAACGAACACGGATACAGTGTAGTAATCTGTGTTTCAGACGATTCTTTTGACAAAGAAGTCCTAAATATGGAAATGTTAGCCAACGGAAGCATCGACGGATTTATCATGTCTCTTTCTAAGGAAACTCAGTTTAAAGGCGATTTTCATCATATTACCGAAGTTATCAATCAAGGAATGCCTGTAGTCATGTTTGACCGAGTTACAAACGACATTTTGTGCGATAAAGTCATTATTGATGATAAAGCGGCAGCCTATGAAGCCGTTCAGAGTTTAATTGATAATGGACGAAAAAAAATCGCTTTGGTAACTACAGTCGATTATGTAAGCGTTGGAAAACTCCGCACCGATGGCTACGAAAAAGCACTTTTAGACAATGAAATTCCGTTTAACGAAGATTTAATTATCAAAATTGAAGATGTCAATACCTGCGAAATTACGATTTCGCAGCTTTTGCATGACCGAGCTTTTGATGCTGTTTTTGCTGTAAATGAGCTTTTTGCTGTAACAATTATCAAAACAGCTGCCAAAATGGGATTAAAAGTTCCTGAAGATTTAGCGGTAATCGCATTCACAGACGGAATTATTTCAAAATACTCTACTCCTACGATTACGACAGTAAGTCAAAGTGGCGAAAAAATGGGAAATAAAGCCGCTAAAATGCTTATTGAACGTATAGAAGCTGAAGAAGATGATGATGAAGAGCACAATGAAAATTACATTACAGAAGTTATAGAAACACATCTCATAAAAAGAGAATCTACTGACTAAATTTCTTAAAATCAATACATTCTAAAGCCATAATTTATTTTTATGGCTTTTTTATTAGCATATATAAAAAAATAATTTATAATTTTACGCCCGTCAAGGCTTTTAGTTTTACTTCGAAAAAAACAGCAAGTTTTGATAAGCAAAGCGCTTATCGTATAATTTTTACAAATTACGATAATGGAAAAGCGTAAATTAAGTTTCTGGGAAATTTGGAACATGAGTTTCGGTTTCTTAGGAATCCAAATGGGGTTTGCACTTCAAAATGCAAATGCCAGCAGAATTCTTCAAATTTTTGGTGCCGACGTACACGAACTTTCGTGGTTCTGGATTATTGCTCCCCTTATGGGATTAATAGTGCAACCCATTATTGGTCATTACAGTGATAAAACTTGGGGAAGATTCGGCAGACGAAAACCTTTCTTTTTAGTGGGAGCCGTTTTAGCTTCGGTGGGATTAATTTTAATGCCACAGGCTAATATTTTCATTTCTGTACTTCCTGCTTTATGGGTTGGAGCCGGAATGCTAATGATTATGGATGCTTCGTTCAACATTGCCATGGAACCTTTTCGTGCACTTGTTGGCGATAATTTAAGAACCGATCAGCATACTGCTGGATTCAGTATCCAAACTTCATTAATTGGTTTTGGAGCTGTAATTGGTTCGGCATTGCCTTATATTTTAACGAAATATTTCGGTGTTCCCAACAGTACAGTTCCAGGAAGTGTTCCGTTAAATCTAACGTTGTCATTTATCATTGGCGCAGCGGTTTTAATTGGTTCAATCTTAGTAACCGTATTCACAACCAAAGAATATTCGCCTGAAGAATTGGCAAAATTTGAAAATCCACAAAATGCGGTGGTTTCTGATTCTGAAGAAAAATCAAAAATCACAGACATCTTTAGCGATTTTGCAAAAATGCCAGCCACGATGCGTCAGCTTAGCTGGGTGCAGTTTTTTTCTTGGTTTGGATTATTCGGAATGTGGGTTTTTACAACACCAGCCATAGCGCATCATATTTACGGATTACCTCTCAGCGATACTTCTAGCCAGCAGTATCAAGATGCTGGAGACTGGGTCGGAATTCTGTTTGGTGTCTACAACTTAGTTTCTGCAATTGTCGCTTTGTTTTTCTTGCCTTATATCGCTAAAAAAATCGGAAGAAAAGCAACACATTCCATTTCATTAGTTATTGGGGGAATTGGTTTGATATCCATTTACTTCATGCCAAATGAAAACTGGATTGTATTGCCTATGATTTTAATCGGAATCGCGTGGGCAAGTATTTTGGCAATGCCTTATGCAATACTTGCAGGATCCATTACACCTAAAAAAATGGGTGTTTACATCGGAATCTTCAACTTCTTTGTTGTTATTCCTCAGATTGTAAATGCATTAATCGGAGGCCCAATCGTAAAATATCTTTACAATGGAGATGCCATTTATGCTTTAGTCACAAGCGGTGTAAGCTTTCTAATCGCCGCAGCTTTAGTTTCTAAAGTAAAAGACGTTGACGACGTTTCTCAAAAAATATAATTAAGAATAATTTTTTCCCCTAAGATGAACAAAAAGGCATTTATATTCGACCTTGACGGAGTTATTGTAGACACCGCTAAATACCACTTTTTGGCATGGCAGAAAATCGCCCAGTCATTAAATATAAATTTTACACTTGAAGACAACGAACTTTTAAAAGGCGTGAGCCGCGTTCGTTCTCTAGATATTATACTTGGATTAGGCAGTGTTCAGGCTTCTCAAGAAGACAAAGACAAATGGCTTATTCAAAAAAACGAAGATTATCTATCTTATTTAGTTGACATGGATGAAAGTGAGATTCTTCCAGGAGTTTTGAAAATTCTAAAACTACTAAAAGATAAAAATCAGGGAATTGCATTGGGTTCTGCAAGCAAAAATGCAAGACCAATTCTAGAAAAAACAGGAATCATATCTTATTTCGACGTTATTGTTGACGGAAACGATGTTAGCAATGCAAAACCAGATCCTGAAGTATTCTTAAAAGCGGCTCAATTATTAAACATTGATCCCAAAAATTCAATTGTATTTGAAGATTCTGTTGCCGGAATTCAGGCAGCAAATATTGCAGAAATGGTAAGTGTGGGAATTGGTGAGGAAACAATTTTACATGAAGCTGACTATATTTTTAAAGATTTTACACAGATCACAGCAGACTTTGTAGAAAAATTAATCAATTAGAAAATGTGTCAATTAGATAATTTGCAAAGCGCAATTATCGCATTTTCTAATAAAAATGAAACGTAGAACAACCAAGCAATTAATAAGGATAAAAGTCAAAAAATAATTATCAAATTATCTAATTGACACATTTTCTAATTATCAAATTGCCCAATTATCTAATTAAAAAGAGATGAACCAAGATTATATAAAGCCAGATAACTGGTCAATTATAGAAGAAGGATTTGATGCTGAAAGGGTCAAATCGTCTGAAAGTCTTTTTAGTATCGGAAACGGTGCTATGGGACAGCGCGCCAATTTTGAAGAAACTTATTCCGCTGAAACTTTTCAAGGAAGTTATATCGCCGGAATTTATTATCCAGACAAAACAAAAGTAGGCTGGTGGAAAAACGGTTATCCGAAGTATTTCGCCAAAGTACTTAACGCTCCAAACTGGATTGGAATTGATATTGAAATCAACGAAGAAAATCTTGATTTACATACGTGTACCGAAGTTAGAAACTTCCGCAGAGAATTGAATATGAAAGAAGGATGGTACAACCGTTCTTTTGAAGCTATTCTTAAAAACGGAACCGAAATTTCAGTAAACATTCGTCGTTTTCTTTCCTTAGATTTAGACGAAGCCGGAATCATTAAATACGATATTACGCCTTTAAATAAAGATGCAAAAATCGTTTACAAACCTTACGTTGACGCTGGTGTAACCAATGAAGATGCGAACTGGGAAGAAAAATTCTGGGAACCTCTTGAAGTCAAAAAAGGAACAAACGAAGCTTTTGTAACAGCTCAAACTTTTAAAACGCATTTCAAGGTTACGACTTTCATGCACAATACGATTTTGGCAAATGGCGAAGATGCTCATATTTCGCCATCTACAATCGATTCAACAGTAGATAAAGTTCAATATACTTACGGAACTATTATTGCAAAAGGACAAACCTCATCCATTCAAAAAATTGGTGGTTACACGGTTTCTTTAAACCACGAAAATACTTTGGCTGGAGCCGAAAAAGTAATTAAATCTGCTGTTGCTTTAGGTTATGAAACCTTGCTTCAAAACCAAATTGATGCTTGGGCAAAAATCTGGGAAATGTCAGACATTACGATTGAAGGCGATGTAAAAGCACAACAAGGAATTCGCTTCAACATTTTCCAATTAAATCAAACCTATTCAGGAAAAGATTCTCGTTTAAACATTGGTCCAAAAGGATTTACTGGCGAAAAATACGGTGGATCAACGTATTGGGACACTGAGGCGTATTGTATTCCGTTTTACATGGCGACAAAAGATCAGCAGGTTGCGAGAAACTTGTTGACTTACCGTTACAATCAATTGGACAAAGCGATTGAAAACGCCAAAGACAATTTAGGTTTCAAAAATGGCGCTGCATTGTACCCGATGGTTACCATGAATGGTGAAGAATGTCATAACGAATGGGAAATCACACACGAAGAAATCCACAGAAATGGTGCGATTGCTTTTGCGATTTACAACTATTACCGTTACACGGGGGATTACTCATATATTCCAGAAAAAGGTTTAGAAGTTTTAATCGGGATTGCGCGTTTCTGGCACCAGAGAGCTTCTTTCTCAAAAGATAAAAATCAATATGTGATTTTGGGAGTTACTGGTCCAAACGAATACGAAAACAACATCAACAATAATTTCTACACCAATTATATCGCAAAATGGTGTATTGATTTTGCTGCAGAACAAATCGAAAAAGTCGCTTTAGAATATCCTGAAGATCACAAAAGAGTTTTTGAAAAAGTTAGCCTTTCGGCGAATGAAATTCAGGAATGGAAAAAAGTAGCTGAAAATATGTATTTCCCAATTTCCGAAGAACTTGGAATCTACTTACAACAAGATGGTTTCTTAGATAAAGATTTAGTTCCGGTTAAAGATTTAGATAAATCACAACGTCCAATTAACCAAAAATGGTCTTGGGATCGCGTGTTGCGTTCGCCATACATCAAACAAGCTGACGTTTTACAAGGTTTCTATTTCTTCGAAGATCATTTTTCGAAAGAAGAATTAAAACGCAACTTCGAATTTTATGAATCATTTACGGTTCACGAAAGTTCGCTTTCGCCTTGCGTGCACTCGATTCAGGCTGCAGCTCTAGATAAAATGGACATGGCATATACCTTTTATTTAAGAACTTCTCGTTTGGATTTGGACGATTATAATAAAGAAGTGGAAGAAGGTTGTCATATCACGTCAATGGCCGGTACATGGATGAGTATCGTGGAAGGCTTTGGAGGAATGCGTGTTAAAAACAATCAATTGCATTTCTCACCAAAAATTCCAAAAGAATGGAAAGGATATTCGTTTAAAATCAATTTCAGAAACCAGATTTTAAAAGTTTCTGTAAATCATAATGAAACCACTTTTACTGTAGATGGTGATCAGGATTTAGAAATTATAGTAAATGGCAAAGCTATAACGGCTGATAAACTCGTACAAATTAATTAAATTACAATTCTCTAAAATCTAAAAAACATGAAAAACTTATTTTTCGCAAGTTTAATTTTGTTTGCGTTTAGCACCGTTGCAAAAGCGCAGCAATTAAAATCACCCGAAGGAAAGTTCGTAATGGAATTTTCTCTTCAAAACGATGGAACTCCAACGTACAATTTAAAATACAAAAACAAAGAAGTTGTAAAAACCAGTAAACTAGGTCTTGAACTAAAAGATGACAAAAAATCTTTATTGAACGACTTTACAATTGCTGATACAAAAACTTCAACTTTTGATGAAACTTGGAAACCAGTTTGGGGAGAAGTAGATCACATCAGAAATCATTATAATGAATTGGCTGTTACTTTAAACCAAAAAAGTACCGACAGACAAATCGTAATCCGTTTCCGTTTGTTCGATGACGGTTTAGGATTCCGTTATGAATTTCCAGCGCAAAAGAACCTTACTTACTTTATAATCAAAGAAGAAAGATCTCAATTTGCAATGACTGGAGATCATACTGCTTTCTGGATTCCTGGAGATTACGATACTCAGGAATACGATTATACAAAATCTAAATTATCAGAAATTAGAGGTTTAGCTCAAAAAGCATACACAGCAAACGTTTCTCAAAAATCGTTTTCTCCAACAGGAGTTCAGACTTCTTTGATGTTAAAAACGGCTGACGGAATCTACATCAACTTACACGAAGCTGCTTTGATTGACTATTCTTGTATGCATTTGAATTTAGATGACAAAAACTTAGTTTTCGAATCTTGGTTAACGCCAGATGCAAAAGGAGATAAAGGTCATATGCAGGCACCAAATCATTCGCCTTGGAGAACAATTATCGTAAGCGACGATGCTAGAGAAATCTTAGCTTCAAAAATGACTTATAACTTAAATGATCCATCAAAAATTGAGAATACTTCTTGGATCAAACCAGTAAAATACGTAGGCGTTTGGTGGGAAATGATCACAGGAAAAAGCTCTTGGTCATACACAAATGATTATCCAACGGTTCAATTAGGTGTTACCGATTTCGCAAAAGCAAAACCAAACGGAACGCACGGAGCAAACAATGCTAACGTAAAAAAATACATTGACTTTGCTGCCGCAAATGGTTTCGACGCTGTTTTGGTTGAAGGATGGAACGAAGGTTGGGAAGACTGGTTTGGACATTCAAAAGATTATGTTTTTGATTTCTTGACTCCTTACCCAGATTTCGATGTAAAAGGGCTGCATGAATATGCTAAATCTAAAGGTGTAAAAATCATTATGCACCACGAAACTTCTGGATCTGTTCGTAACTACGAGCGTCATATGGATGCTGCTTACAAATTCATGAACGATAATGGATACGATGCTGTAAAAAGCGGTTACGTAGGTGATATTTTGCCAAGAGGTGAAAACCACTACAGCCAATGGATTGTAAACCACTATCAATATGCTATCGAAAAAGCAGCTGATTATAAAATTATGGTAAACGCTCACGAAGCCGTTCGCCCAACAGGAATTGCAAGAACGTATCCTAACTTAATTGGAAACGAAGCGGCAAGAGGAACTGAATACCAAGCGTTTGGAGGTTCTAAACCAAATCACGTTACTGTATTGCCTTTTACACGTTTAATTGGTGGACCAATGGATTACACTCCGGGAATCTTCGAAATGGATATCAGCAAAATGAATCCTGAGAACAAATCGCATGTAAACAGTACATTGGCAAATCAATTAGCATTATATGTAACTATGTACAGTCCGTTGCAAATGGCTGCTGATACTCCGGAAAACTACAACCGTTTTCCAGATGCTTTCCAATTCATTAAAGATGTGGCGGTAGATTGGTCTGAAAGTAAATATATCGAGGCTGAACCAGGAGATTTTATCACAGTTGCACGTAAAGCAAAAGGTACAAACAACTGGTTCGTAGGAAACGTAAACGGAGAAACCCCTCGTACCTCAAACATCGATTTCAGTTTCCTTGAAAAAGGCAAAAAATACACAGCAACAATTTATGCTGATGCAAAAGATGCGCATTACAAAACAAATCCGCAAGCTTATACAATCAAGAAAATTGCTGTAACAAATAAATCAAAATTATCTCAGTTTTCTGCTCCTGGAGGAGGGTATGCGATAAGCATTATCGAAACTAAATAGTTTTTCAAAGACAAGTAATTTCCCCCCTAGATTACTTGTCTTTTTTTTAAATTGCAAAAAGCTTATCCTAACAGGTTTTAAAAACCTGTTAGGTATATTATATGAAGGCAACAGTCCTGCAAGGTTTCCAAAACCTTGTCGGTTTTCTAAAGTTTTACTCAATTTATACCTACAAGGTTTTGGAAACCTTGCAGGAAATCAGAACCCAAAAAAGAGAATGAATTACAGACTAACATTTTGGACAATTTTACTAATATTTTTTGGCATAAACATTTATTCTCAACAGAAAGTAGTCGCTAAATATGATTACCTATTATATCTGCCAAAAGAGTATTCAAAAGAAACTAAGAAATATCCGCTTGTAATTTATCTTCATGGAGGAGGACAAAAAGGCAATGATTTGAATAAACTCAAAACATACGGCTTGCCTTATCTGGTTGAAAAAGGACAAAATTTCGATTTTATAATTGCTTCGCCTCAATGTCCAGACAATAAATATTGGTCGACTGAAAATTGGTTCGAAACATTATGTGCTGATTTAGAAGCAAAATATAGAATCGACAAAAGCAGAATTTATATTACTGGTATTAGTATGGGAGGTTACGGCGCTTACATTACGGCCTTAGATTTTCCAAGTAAATTTGCTGCTGTTGTTGCCTTTTGCGGTGGTATTAACGACAGCGATTTAACAAGAGTATGTAATCTCAGTAAAATTCCGATTTGGGCTTTTCACGGAACTGCCGATGATAAAATTCCATTTAGTGAAACGGAGAGAATTGCAAAAAGCCTTGAATCTTGTGAAACTAAAAATAATTTCAAGTTTACCCGTTTAGAAAATGAAGGTCATGAGATTCAATATCTCTACGAAACAAAACCTGAAATTTATAAATGGATGCTTGAACAGAAGAAATAAAACATACAAATTATGAAAAACCAAAAAACATCACTTATCTATAAACTAATCCTGTTGGTTTTGTTGTTTTCCGCTTCCGCGAAAGCGCAAATCCAAAAAGTAGAACCGCCATTTTGGTATGCCGGAATGAAAAATTCGGAATTGCAAATTATGTTCTACGGGAAAAACATTTCACAATATGAAGCTTCCGTTTCTAATAATGTTGTGATTAAAAACGTTGAGAAAACAGAAAACCCGAATTACCTTTTCGTAACCATCGATACAAAAGATGTCAAAGCTTCTGAATTGATTTTCTCTTTCAAGAACAATAATAAAGTTGCCTTTAAACAAAAATATCTTCTGAAAGAAAGAAGAGCCAATTCTGCAGACAGAAAAAGTTATGATGCATCGGATTTGATTTACCTAATTATGCCAGATCGTTTTGCTAACGGAAATCCGAAAAACGATAGCGATGCTTCTTTAACTGAAAAAGGAAACCGTCAAGATCCAAGCGGACGCCACGGAGGAGATATCGAAGGAATTATTAAAAACTTAGATTATATTTCATCTCTTGGTGCAACCACAATTTGGAGCACGCCTTTATGCGAAGACAACGACAAACAGCACTCCTATCACACTTACGGACAATCTGATGTTTACAAAATCGATCCGCGTTACGGAACAAATGACGATTACGCTCGTTTGTCATCAGAAATGCATAAAAAGAATATGAAACTGGTTATGGATTATGTTACGAATCACTGGGGAATTACCCATTGGATGATGAGCGATATTCCAACTAAAACATGGTTCAATCAGTTTGAAACTTTCACACAAACGCATCACAGACGTGAAGTCATTACAGATATTCATGCTTCAAAAATCGATCAGGAAGTTTGTATCGATGGTTGGTTTGTACCTTCTATGCCAGACTTGAATCTTAGAAATCCATTAGTTGCAAAATATTTAACTCAAAATGCTATTTGGTGGATTGAATTTGCCAATCTTGACGGATTCAGAGTAGATACTTATAATTACTCTGATAAAACAGCCATGGCAAAATGGGCAAAATCGATTACAAATGAATATCCAAATTTCAATATTGTGGGCGAAATCTGGATGCACAATCAGGCGAATTTGGCTTTTTGGCAAAAAGACAGCAAAATTGGTGCGATTGAAAACTACAATTCGAATCTTCCAAGTGTAATGGATTTTACGCTTCAAAGCCAGATTACTTCTGCTTTCAACGAAAACGAACCAAGCTGGGATAACGGATTGATTAAATTCTACAACAATTTTGCAATGGATTTTTTATATCCAAACACGAATAACATTTTGGTTTTTGCCGAAAATCATGATACGGATCGTATGAACGATAAGTTTAAATATGATTTGCCAAAATATAAACTGGCGATGACTTTGTTGGCAACAGTTCGCGGAATTCCACAGATCTATTATGGTTCAGAAATTGGAATGGGCGGAGATAAAGGTAAAGGTGGTGATGCCGATATTCGTCAGGATTTCCCAGGCGGATGGGCAGGCGATAAAAACAACGCTTTTACCAAAGAAGGAAGAACGGCTGAACAAGCTGCTTTCTTTGATTTCAGTTCAAAATTATTCAACTGGAGAAAATCAAACGAAGCGATTCACTTCGGAAAAATGACGCATTACATTCCGGAAAACAACACGTATGTATATTTCAGATATACAGATGCTAAAACCGTAATGGTCGTTTTCAATAACAATGCAAAAGAGCAAGTTGTAAAAACAAACCGTTTTAAAGAAAGCATCAAAAACTTTAAATCAGGAAAAGATGTTATTTCAGGAAAAACATTCGATTTAGCTTCTGAAATTACATTGGAACCAAAATCAGCTTTGGTTTTAGAACTAGAATAACAATATTTTTTCTCTCGCAGATTTTGCAGATAATTAAAAAGAAATCTGCCAAATTTGCGAGAGATTTTTTTTAGCCACAGATTATTAGGATTAAAAGGATTTTTAAAAATCTGTGCTAATCTTGATAATCTGTGGCTAACTTTTTTTTATAATCCTTGTGACCTTTGCGTAAAACTTTGCGACCTTTGCGGTCAAACTCACAACAAATGCTAAAAATTGGACATCGAGGCGCAAAAGCCTACGACCCCGAAAATACGCTTCAAGCCTTTCAAAAAGCCTTAGACTTAAATTCAGACGGAATCGAACTTGATGTTCATTTGAGCGCCGACGGGCATATAATCGTAATTCACGATGAAACCATTGACAGAACCACTAACGGAAAAGGTCTTGTAAACACTTTTACTTTAGCAGAATTAAAATCATTTTTAATTGATGGAGAAAACCAAATTCCAACTTTAAATGAGGTTTTTGATTTAGTTGATAAAAAATGTCTGATCAATATCGAATTAAAAGGTTCGGGAACTGCCAGTAAAGTTGTTGTATTGATTGAGGAATATATTGCAACAAAAAACTGGAATTACAATCATTTCATCATTTCGAGTTTCGATTGGAATATGTTAGAAGAAACGTCAAAACTAAACTCAAATATCCCAATTGGTGTTTTAACAGAAGAAAGTATCGATACTGCTTTGGCTTTCGCCGAAAACATAAAAGCAAAAGCCATTCATCCTGATTTTCAATTATTGAATGCGGATAATGTAAGCGAAATGCAGAAAAAAGGTTTTCTAGTTTTACCTTGGACAGTAAATTCTGAAGAAGATATTCAAAAAGTAAAAAGTTATCAAGTAAACGGAATTATCTCAGATAATCCAGATAAAATATAAAGTTTAAAAATAGCCACAGATTAAAAGTTTTTTTGCCACAAATTGCACAAATTTTCACAAATTTAAATGCAATAATTAATTTGCGAAAATTTGTGCAATTTGTGGTTAAAGAAAAAATCTAGCTAAAAAAATTAGTGCCAATTCTTGAAATTCGTGGCAAAAAACAAAATATGATTAAAAATTTCGACATCATTATCGTTGGCGGAGGCGCTGCCGGTTTTTTTACCGCAATTAATATTGCAGAGAAAAATCCGAAACTGAAAATCGCCATTTTAGAAAGAGGAAAAGAAGTGCTTTCTAAAGTCCGCGTTTCTGGAGGCGGACGATGCAACGTTACGCACGCTTGTTTTGAACCCAATGAATTAGTGAAATTTTACCCACGAGGCGAAAAAGAACTTCGCGGACCTTTTCATCAATTTTGTTCAGGAGATACAATTGAATGGTTTGAAAAACATGGCGTTGAATTAAAAATCGAAGAAGACGGCAGAATGTTTCCTGTTTCTAATTCATCACAAACGATTATCGATTGTTTCTTAAAAGCAACCGAAAAATTAGGCATAAAAGTTTTGACAGGACAAAGCGTACAATCCATTTTCAAGAAAGAAAATCATTGGAAAATCGATACACAAACGGATAATTATGCTACCGAAAAATTAATTATGGCAACGGGAAGCAATCCTAAAATATGGGAAATGCTTCAAGAACAAGGACACGCTATTGTAAGCCCCGTTCCTTCCCTATTTACTTTCAACATCAAAGATTCCAGAATCAAAGAATTGCCTGGTGTTGCTGCACAAGTTTCAGTAAAAGTCAAAGACACTAAACTGAAATCAATTGGGCCTTTGTTGATTACACATTGGGGAATGAGCGGTCCGGCAATTTTAAAGCTTTCGGCTTGGGGCGCTCGTATTTTGCATGACAAAAATTATCAGTTTACGATTTTTGTCAATTGGTTGAATGATGTCGATTACGAAGATGCCGAAAAAATTCTAAAAGACTTAAAACAGGAACACGCTAAAAAAGCAGTTTCTAAAAAATCTCCTTTTGATTTTCCAAATCGTTTATGGGAAAGTTTGGTTTTGGCTTCGGGAATAGATTCAGAAACGAAGTGGGCAGATTTATCTAAAAACCAATTGCAGAATCTAACTTCACAACTCACAAAAGCCGAATTTAAAGTTAACGGAAAAAGCACTTTTAAAGAAGAATTTGTAACCGCTGGCGGAATCGATTTAAAAGAAATCAACTTTAAAACCATGGAAAGCAAAATTCACGAAAATCTTTATTTTGCTGGCGAAATTGTAAACATAGATGCCATTACAGGCGGATTTAATTTTCAGAATGCCTGGACGAGCGGGTTTATTCTGGCTCAAAATATTTAATACAAAATGAAATTTAAAGGAATCATTTTTGATTTAGACGGAACCTTAGTCAATTCATTAGAAGACATCTCAGATGCGATGAATAAAGTACTTCAAGGTCTAAATTTCCCAACGCATACTTACGAAACTTATCAATATTTTATAGGAAGCGGATTGCGAAATCTCGTTAGTAAAGCTTTGCCAGCAACTAATAATTCAGACGAACAAATTGAAATTTGTTTTGAATGCATGATTAACGAATATCGTGAAATGTGCACACTGAAAACAAAACCGTATGACGGAATTGTAGAATTGCTTGAAAAACTGACTTCACAAAATATCAAAATGGCGGTTTTCTCGAACAAAGCTGATGAATTAACGAAGAAAATAGCATCCGAAATTTTTCCAAATAATTTCGATACAGCAATTGGTTTGAGCACAGAAGAGCTTAAAAAACCAAATCCGTTTGAAGCGGTTGAAATCAGCAAAAAATGGAATTTAAAACCAGAAGAAATCCTATTTGTGGGCGATTCTGATATCGATATGCAAACGGCTGTAAATGCCAATATGTTTCCAGTTGGAGTTACTTGGGGTTACAGAACCGAAGAAGAATTGAAAAACAGCGGTGCAAAAGTGGTTGTCAATACAGCTTCAGAATTAATTGAAATTCTTTAAAATGCATCTTTCATTACAAAAACAAATCACAGCAATTGCCCCTTTTTCTGAAAATGAAATCGAGACAATCGCTTCTTGTTTTGAATATAAAGAATTTAAAGCGAAAGAATATCTTTCAGAAATGGGAAAAATCAGCAATAAGATTTTCTTTATTGTTGAAGGATTAGCACGAGTTTATTATCTGAAAGAAGGAAAAGAAATTACGACCTATTTAAGCTCTGATGACGGTTTTATTGCTTCGTATTCTAGTTTTATCAATCAGACACCATCTTTTGAGAATATGCAATGTATCGAAGATTGCGAAGTGCTTTCGATTACTTTCGAAAAAATGCAGTTTCTGTATCATGAAATCCCAAATTGGGAACGAGTTGGAAGAATTCTGGCTGAACAGAATTACCTTTGCATGGCAGACAGAGTTTTAAAACTTCAAATGATTCCAGCAAAAGAAAAATACCAGACATTTTTAGCTTCGGCTCCAGCCAAAATAATGCAGCGAACGCCTTTAATTTATATCGCTTCTTTTCTCGGAATTACGCCGGAATCGCTGAGTAGAATCCGTCAAGACATTTCTTAACATTTATCAAGTGGATTGAAAGACCGAATTCGAATCTTTGTCAAAATAAAATTTGAAAAAGATGAAGAGTATTGCCAAAGATGTTTACCAAATTTCATTATTTCCTAGAAATGCCATTAATTGTTACATGATTGAAGATGTTTTAATTGATGCGGGAATCCGAAGTTCAGCAAATACAATTTTAAAAGCTTTAAAAGACAAAACGGTAAATAAACATGTCTTAACCCACGCTCACGCCGATCATCAGGGAAGCAGTAAAATAATCTGCAAAACGTTGAATATTCCACTTTTATGCAGTGAACCTGAAAAAGAATTTGCCGAAAACGGAAATGTAATTACAGAATACCCAAATCCGAATCATATTATTTCAAAATTTCAGAAGAATTTCTGGGCAGGAAAAGGACATCTGGTTTCTCAAACTTTAAAAGAAGGTGATCAAATTGGCGGATTTACAGTTATTGAAACTCCTGGACATTCCAGCGGTCATATCTCTTTTTTCAGAGAAAAAGATGGTGTTTTGATTGTGGGTGATGTTATGACTAATATGAATCTTCTCACTACAAAAGTTGGCTTACATGAACCTCCTCATTTATTCACTTCAGATCAAGAAACAAATAGGAAATCCATTCTAAAACTGGCTTCGTTAAAAGCTAAAATATTATGTTTTGGTCACGGTCCTGTTTTATTTAATAATGGGGAATTAGACAAATTTGTTCAAAAACTCAACCGCACTTATTAACAAGAATTTACAGATTCTGTAAGTTTTCGTTAAGACAATTCTAATAATTTTACTCTCAACTAATTAATCCTATATGAGAGTAAAATTACTTACTACAATTTCATTTTTCACTTATCAGATCAGCTTTTCTCAAACCGAAAAAACACTTCATGGGAAAGTGATTTCTCAAAATCTACTTCTAAAAAACGTCGAAGTCATCAATAAAACAGCCAAAACAAGTACTACGACAGATGCTTTGGGGGACTTTTCGATTTTAGTAAAAGCAAAAGACAGCTTGCTATTTTTCTCCAAAGATTACTTGTTTAAAAGGATAACAATTACCTCAGAAACTATTGAGAACAACAATCTTGTGGTCAATATGATTCCAAAAGCACAAGAACTAAATGAAGTAATTGTTAATCAAGTATTTAAACCGATTTCTCTCAGCAAAAATGAAATAGACAAAATCAAACTTAATGCTCATAAATCCAAAGAAGGATTAAAAATTGAAAGTTTTTACGAAGTAAAAGCCGATCCGTTAAGTCTGGATTTTATTCTTTTGGGTAAACTAATTTACAACTCATTAAAAAAAAAGGAAGAATATCCAAAAAAGGAAAATCCAAAAATTGATTTTAGACAATTAATTACCAAAACTTGTTCCGAAGATTTTTTTATTCAAGATCTAAAATTAAATCCCGAAGAAAAAGAGCTTTTTCTTCAATTCTGCGATGCCGATCCAAAATCCAAAACACTTCTGGTAAATTTAAATGTTCTTGAAACTATGGACTTTTTACATACTAAAAATCAAGAATTTAAAAAACTGAATTCTGGAATTAAAAACTAAAATTCTTTTTTATGAGAGTAAAATTACTTGCCACAATTTCTTTTTTCACTTATCAACTTAGTATTTCTCAAACCGAAAAAGTACTGAACGGAAAAGTCTTTTCGCAGAATATTCCACTTAACAAAGTCGAAGTCATCAATAAAACGGCTAAAACGAGTACACGTACAAACGAACTGGGAGAATTCTCTATTTTGGTAAAAATGCAGGACAGTTTAATTTTCTATTCGAAAGATTATTTCTTTACTAGATTAAAAATCACTGCCAAAGATATTGAGAACAACAATCTCCTTGTTAACATGATTCTGAAACCTGAAGAATTGAATGAAGTTGTAATAAATAAGGTCGAATTTGATAAAATTAAAATTAGTGCTGATGATGTTGCGGATGTATTAATCAGTAAAAATGCCAAAGATTTATTCTGGAATACAGGAGTTAGTGATAATTCCATTAGAGAAGCTCTTAGAGTTTCATTCCCTTTAAAAGGTAAGCCGAAGAAAAAAATTGAACCTGCCGATGATCGCTTTAAAAAACTTATAATGGCTTATTGTCCGCCCGATTTTTTCATCAAAAACCTAAAACTAAAACCCGAAGAAAAGGAACTTTTTATTGATTTTTGCGACTCAGATTCGAAATCGAAAACGCTTCTGGAAAATCCAAATGTTTTGGCCATTATGGATTTTCTTTATGCTAAAAATGAAGAGTTTAAGAAATTGAAGTAAGTTGAATCATTGTATAAACCTGAAACAAAGAAAACCTGAAACCTGAAACTATTTATTTATTCAGCCACCAAATACTGGCATTCAAAACCGTTGCAAATCCAACCCAAGCCAAATACGGAATCAATAAATAACCTGAAATTTTATTGATTTTAATGAATTTTAAATACGTTTCGTAAATCATCAACCATAAAAGAATGATTTCAATTAAAGCCAGCATCGGATTTTTCAATCCGAAGAATAAGTAAGACCAAATTGAATTTAAAATCAATTGAATAATGAAGAAAAGCAATGCTTTTTTTACTTCTTCTGTATGCTCCTTTATTTTGTCCCAAACCAAAGCTGCCGCAACGGCCATAAAAATATAAAGCAAAGTCCAAACCGGCATAAAAATCCAATTCGGCGGATTAAAAACTGGCTTTTCTAATGTTACATACCACGTCTCAATACTTGGTCTGGTAACCAAACTTGCAGAATATCCTACTGCTAAACAAATTATTACAGCTATAGCGATTTTTACGAACTTATTCATTTTATCAAATTTTGTAGTCAAAAATAGTCAAAAGAAAAGTTTAAACCATATAAGTAATGTAAGTTCATTTTTAGCAAAGCCAACTTATAATTTCTTATATGACTTATATCGTGAAAAAAATATCAAACCATATAAGTAATGTAAGTTCATTTTAGCAAAGCCAACTTATAATTTCTTATATGACTTATATCGTGAAAAAAATATCAAACCATATAAGTAATGTAGGTTCATTTTAGCAAAGCCAACTTATAATTTCTTAAATGACTTATATCGTTAAAAAAATATCAAACCATATAAGTAATGTAGGTTCATTTTAGCAAAGCCAACTTATAATTTCTTAAATGACTTATATCGTTAAAAAAATATCAAACCATATAAGTAATGTAAGTTCATTTAAACGCAACGCTCATATTTTCTTATATAACTTATATGGTGGAAAAATGAAAAACCTATCTTTGCCAAAATTTTATAATTCATGTTTACAGCAGCCGATTTTATTCCAAATCCATATACTTCAACAATCGAAAACGGAAACTTTGAGTGGAGCGCTCCGAGTAACATTGCCTTAGTAAAATACTGGGGGAAAAAAGACAATCAGATTCCGGCAAATCCTTCGGTAAGTTTTACTTTAAATAATTGCAAAACAATTACAAAATTGGGATTTGAAAAAAGAGCAAACCAAAATTCTTTTTCTTTTGATTTGCTTTTTGAAGGAAAACCAAAAGAAGATTTCAAACCAAAGATTCAGAAGTTTTTAGAAAGAGTTGAAGTTTATCTGCCGTTTTTAAAGGAATATCATTTTACGATTGATACGCATAATACTTTTCCACATAGCTCAGGAATTGCTTCTTCGGCATCTGGAATGGCGGCTTTGGCAATGAATTTCATGAATTTGGAAAAACTTTTAAATCCCGAAATGACTGATGAATATTTCTACCAAAAAGCATCATTTTTAGCTCGTTTAGGTTCAGGAAGTGCCTGCCGAAGCGTAAAAGGAAATGTTGTTGTTTGGGGAAACCAAGCGAACATTGAAGGAAGCACCGATTTATTTGGAGTGGAATATCCATACAGTATTCATGAAAATTTCAAGAATTATCAAGACACGATTTTATTAGTTGATAAAGGCGAAAAACAAGTTTCAAGCACAGTTGGACACGATTTAATGCACAATCATCCGTATGCAGAAAGACGATTTGCGCAGGCACACGAAAATCTAGATAAATTAATTTCCATTTTTGAAAGTGGCAACATAGAAGAATTTATCAAAATTGTAGAAAGTGAAGCACTGACTTTACATGCCATGATGATGACCTCGATGCCGTATTTTATTTTAATGAAACCAAACACACTGCAAATTATAAATGCAATTTGGAAATTTAGAAATGAAACCCAGATTCCGGTTTGTTTTACACTTGACGCAGGAGCTAACGTGCATGTGCTTTATCCCGAAAACGTTACCGAAAAAGTATTACAATTTATTCAGGACGAATTAGTTGTATTTTGTCAGAATCGTCAGTACATTTGCGACAAAATTGGAAGCGGTGCAATTGCATTATAATTTTGCGTATCTTTAGTTAAAATTTTTGATTATGGACATTCAATTAGAAAAACTCGAATTAATAAAGCTACTAGCTGATACTGAAAATCCTGCTATTCTGAAATCTATTCGAAAAATTTTTAAAAAAGAAGAGAAAGATTGGTGGGATGATTTGACAGAAGAACAAAAGGCCGAAATTGAAGCATCTGAAAGAGAAATAGAAAATGGTGAATTTTATCTTTTTGAAGATGTAATGGCAAAATACAAGAAATGAGAAGAATTGTATTTTCTGGTCGTTCTAAATTTCAACTTGAACAGTTACTAGAATATTTAGAGATTAGATTTTCACTTTCAACTAGAGATAAGTTTATATCAAATTTTTATAAAATTATTGAAACAATTAGGCTTAATCCTGACACTTTTCCTCTTTCAAGCAGGAATAAAACTAGGAGATGTGTAATTTCAAAACAAACAACGCTTTATTACAAATATAACACTCAAGAAGTTCGTCTTTTGTCACTTTTCGACACCAGACAAAACCCAAATAAAATTAAGAAAGACATAAAATAAATCATGAAAGGACCATTATTTTATTCAAAAA
Organism: Flavobacterium procerum; assembly: GCF_042431625.1. Lineage (NCBI taxonomy): Bacteria > Pseudomonadati > Bacteroidota > Flavobacteriia > Flavobacteriales > Flavobacteriaceae > Flavobacterium > Flavobacterium procerum. The sequence continues at coordinate 363,271 of NZ_JBHLYW010000010.1, forward strand.
TATTACTTTTTGGAGAGTACGGAATCATCCGCGATTCAAAAGGGCTAGCTATTCCTTATAACTTTTACAATGGCGCTTTGAAAAAGTCGGAAGAACCTTCTGACGAAGCGATTGCATCAAATAAAAGTTTAAGAAGTTTTGCCTCTTATCTTGAGGTTTTACAAACACAGCAGCCGGATTTGGTTACTTTCGATTTAGAAAATCTAAAAAATGATGTCGAAACCGGAATGTATTTTGATTCTAGTATTCCGCAAGGATACGGAGTTGGAAGCAGCGGTGCGCTTGTGGCGGCTATTTATGATAAATATGCAGCGAACAAAATCACGGTTTTAGAAAATCTAACCCGCGAAAAACTATTACACTTAAAAAATATATTTTCTCAAATGGAAAGCTTTTTCCACGGAAAAAGTTCTGGTTTAGATCCGCTGAACAGCTATTTGAGTATTCCGATTTTAATTAATTCTAAGGATAACATTCAAACAACTGGTATTCCGACTCAAAGTGTTGACGGAAAAGGCGCTGTATTTTTATTAGACTCTGGAATTGTAGGCGAAACGGCTCCAATGATCAGTATTTTTATGGAAAGCTTAAAAGACAAAGGTTTCCGTGCGATGCTTAAAAACCAATTCGTAAAATACACCGACATCTGCATCGACAACTTCCTGCATGGCGACATGAAGTCTTTGATTGGCAATACTAAAAAACTTTCTAAAGTTGTTTTAAATAACTTCAAACCAATGATTCCAGAACAATTTCATGCTATCTGGCAGCAAGGAATCGATACCAACGATTATTACCTAAAACTTTGCGGTTCTGGTGGAGGCGGTTATATTCTTGGTTTTACGGAAGATTTAGAACGTGCAAAAGCCTCTCTGAAAGACTACAAACTAGAAGTTGTTTATCAGTTTTAATTCCTTTAAAAGCCGAAGTTATACAAACATATATTGTCCTAAATAACATTTGCATGTAGTATTTTTTGAATAGATTTTTATAAGTTTTCATCCTAAAGAGTCATTTATTATGAAACGTATTTTTAAAATAATCAAAGCAACTTTTTTAGGAGGAATTTTATTTTTAGCGCCCTTAGTTGTATTGCTTGTTATTATCCAAAAAGGATACGGCATTATTCAAAAAGTTACGCTGCCGTTGGTAAATAATCTGCCGAGAGTACATGTTTTAGGAATCGCGCTTCAGGAACTTATTGGTATAGTTATTATCATTCTGATTTGTTTTATCGCTGGTTTATTGGCTAGAACTGCTAAAGCTAAAAATCTAATCCAAAAACTAGAAAACGGCATTTTAAGTTTTGTTCCTGGATATTCGTTTATGAAAAGCATGAATGAAAATATTATGGGAATTGAATCGAAAGAAGATTTAAAAGTCATTTTAGTTCCAACCGATGCTGGCTTGCAATTTGCTTTTTTGATAGAACAAATAGACGACAACAACTTTACGGTTTTTGTTCCAGATGCGCCGAATCCGTGGAGCGGTTCTGTAGTTTTTGTAGAGAAAAAAGACATTAAAGAAATCGAAATGACTCAAAAACAAGCTTTGGCCTGCATTAGGAAGTTAGGTTTTGGGTCTAAAGAATTGTTAAAAAACAAACTCTAAATTTTTAAAACCAAAAATAACTTTTAACTTCCCTTATCTAAATCATCACAAATTTTATCTATGCTGAGCAGACAACATAAACTTTTAATAATGAAAATTGTTAGTCTGTTTTCTGTTGTTAGAGGTTACAATATTCCGATTATCATTTTAGCGCAATATCTGTCGGCTATTTTTATTCTAGCACCAGAAATTAGAGCGCTGGATATTCTACTTGATTTTCATTTGTTTTTAATTGTTTTTGCATCTGCAATTACAATTACTTCGGGTTATATCATCAATAATTTTTACGACAGTCAAAAGGATTTGATTAATCGTCCGAATAAGTCTATGCTGGATCGATTGGTGAGTCAGAAAACAAAACTTACGGTTTACTTTTCGTTGAATTTCTTAGCCACTTTAATGGCTTTTATCGTTTCGTGGAGGGCTTTTTTGTTTTTTTCGGGTTATATTTTCCTGATTTGGTTTTATTCTCATAAGATAAAAAAGTATCCAATTATTGGAAATCTGATGTCGGCAGTACTGGCTGTTATTCCGTTTTTTGCCATTTTACTTTATTTCTACAATAAGATTTTGTTTGAAGAAATTGAAAATCATATGAGTCATTTTGTAGTGATTTCGGCGCATGCAGTTTTCTTGTTTCTGCTTTTATTGATTCGTGAAATGATAAAGGATTTGGAAAATCTAAAAGGTGATTTGGTAAGCGATTATAGAACAATTCCAGTTTTGTATGGCGAAAAAATCTCAAAGCAAATTATAACTGTTTTAACACTGTTGACTATTTTGCCTGTTTATATTTTGGTAAACATTTACGATGTGGGTTATATGGACATCTATTTTTATATCTGTCACGGAGTCTTGCTTTTCTTTTTAATTTATTTATGGAAATCTGATTCTAAAGAGCAATACTTGAGGCTTCATAATGTTCTTAAATTCCTGATTGTATCTGGAGTTTGTTGCATTGTTTTGATTAATCCGAGCGTTTTGTGGCATGGACGGGAATTGATTTCTAATTATTAAGTTTTTTATATTATCTCACGCAGATAAGGCAGATTAAGCGGATTTATTTTACTTCAAATATAGATTTCAAAAAAGATTACTTCTCACTGCAAAACTGCTAATTTTTAAAAGAAGCAAATTGTTTGATTTAGCCCCGATTACTTCACTTAACATTTATTTACATAGGAGTTCAGTGAACTTCGTTTGTAGTAGAAATCTTTTTATTTTTTTCTTTAAAAAATAAAAAATTGGAACGAAAAGCGGGAAATCATGTTTAAAAAACACTTTTTGTGATGCTTCTTATTCCTCTAAAAATCAAAGCTATTAATCTAAGAACATTGAACTTAGGATTTATTAGCAGGAAAAAACTATCTTTGCACAAATTAATGATTTTATGAACAACAAGGAAGGCAATAATAAAAGAGGCGGCTCTAGGCCAAACAGCTCTAGACCAAACTCTAACAAGCCAAAACCTGCTTTACCAAAACGTGCTCAAGGACCGAAAAAAGTGAAGCCTGAAGTTAAAGCAGCGCAGGAAGCAGCAGCTGAAAAATTTAGAAAACAAAATCAGCCGGCAAAAAGACAAAAGGCTTCAGATGAAATTCGTCTGAACAAATACATCTCAAATTCTGGGGTGTGCTCGCGTCGTGATGCTGATATATATATTCAGTCTGGAAATGTTAAAGTAAATGGCATTCCGGTAACTGAAATGGGATATTTGGTAAAACTGAATGATGTGGTAAACTTTGATGGTGTTGTGTTGACTCCTGAAAAGAAAGAATATCTTTTGCTTAATAAACCTAAAAACTTTACTACTGCTCTAGACGAAGGTCAAGAATATCGCAATGTTTTGGAATTGGTGCGTGGCGCTACAAATGCAAAAATTTCTCCTATTGGAAGAATGGATAAAAATACAACGGGTTTATTGGTGTTTACAAACGACAACGATATGATTCGTAAGTTTACACTTCCAAACCAAAAATCTTCTAAAATTTATCAGGTTTCTTTAGATAAGAATTTAAAATATGAAGATTTAGAAAAAATCGCTAAGGGTCTTGTTTTAGACGGTCACCGAGTTTTTGTGGAAGAAGTAAGTTATATTGATAACGAACCTAAAAGCGAGATTGGTTTAAAATTACGTACTGCAAATGTAAAAGTAGTACGTTCTATTTTTGAACACTTTGATTATAATGTGTTGCGTATTGACCGTGTGTCATTTGCTGGTTTGACCAAAAAGAATCTTCCGAGAGGAAACTGGCGCTTTTTGACCGAACAAGAAATCATCAATTTGAAAAACGTTTAGTTCTTCAAAATAAATTATATTTCGAATCCTGTTTTACAATTGTAAAATGGGATTTTTTATTTTTTAGAAACTAAAGAAATTGTGTCCGAAAAGGGTAAAGATTGATCTTCCGATTGATTGGTTTTTGTCTTCTACGGTTTCGTAGTTGGAGAATCCGAGGATAATTTTGATTCCAGGAGGAATACTGTTGAGAACTTCTCTTTTTTGTTCTTCTAGAAGAAGTTTTAAGCTTTCTAATAACTGAAGATTGTTTTTTAGATAAGATACAACCAAAAGGGCTGAAAAGTTAAGGATTTCTCTGGCTGTTTCGCTTTTGATTCCGACTTCGTTGGAAACCATTTCAGAAATACGTCCTTTTTTATTGGAGAATAGTTCTTTTAATAATGTGTTTCCTTCTAACTTGTAACAGTCGTCTACTGATAAAATTCTGCCGGCTGTAAAATCTATTTCCTGATAAAAGGCTGAATCGTCTGGCAACTGCTGTACAATTTCTGTGTAAAACTCAGGCTCTTCAGCTTTATTGTACAAACCCATCAAAATTGTACCAATCGAAACATCGATTCCTTTGATAAGCAGTGCATCATTTTCAAAATAAAACTTGTTTAATTTGGAGACAACATTAGAAGAAATAAAACGTCTAAGTTCAATTTGTAGGTTTGGGGTCATACGCTTAACTTATTTAAATCATTATTTAAACTTATTCAAAATAACCGATAAAGTGAGGCTTTTCATCGTTTATCAGGATAAAAATATAAAATAAAACAACATTTCCAAAAAATAAGTTAAAAATTTATAGCTGAGATTTTCAGCGCTTTAGCTATAAAAATTAACAGAGTCAACAAATACAGCGCTTACATTAATATAATCAATTGAAATGAAATAAAAAAAAATTATGATATTTTTTTAAAAATTACAAAAAATAAGAAAATGCTTAATCAAAAATTAACAATTTAAAATAATAAAATGCGATTCTGCCATACAATCGTGAGAAAAATTCCAAAATAAATAATACAGAAAAGAAAATTGACAAAACTAGATGCCAAAAATCCGAGAAGCGAACCGGTAGCTGCTTTTAGTGCCCGTTGATGGTTTTTGGAATCGTACATTAATTCGCCTATTAAAGCTCCCACAAAAGGACCAATTATGATACCGAACGGAATTGGTGCCAGTATACCAACAATCAATCCGATATTGGTTCCCCAAATTCCATACGAACTACCTCCGAATTTCTTGGTGCCTTTTGCCGGAATTACATAATCGAGAACGGTTATTACAATCATTAACACAAATGTAATTCCCAAGACCCAATAATTGTTTTCGACAGCTTTGGTTAAATACAGCAGTAAAAGTCCGACCCAACTTGCAGACAAAGCAGGCAAAACGGGAATAAAACTGCCTAGAATTCCAATAACCATGCAGACAAAACCAAGAATCAGTAAAAGTGTATCCATAAAATTTGTAAATTTGTACTTACATTTTTTTTCAAAAAAGCTCTTATGCGTTTCTCTTTCTTTATATTATTTTCTGTCTTTTTCTCGCTGGTTAGTTCTGCTCAAGAAACCAAAAAAATTTCGCTTCACGACCAGCTTATCCAAGACAGCATTTATAAAAGTACTAAGAAAAAAGTACTTAACTATTCTATGAAAGAATTTGATGCCTTGTTTTTTGAATATTTTAATCGCAAAAATGATCCAAATATTGTTTTAAGCAAAACTGAATTTTATAATTATACCGTTCAGATTGCTACTTTTTCTGACCGTCTGGCAAAACTATATCCGGATCAAAAAGAAACTGCTGCAAAAAACAAGGAAAAATGGCTCTCTGAAAATTACGAAGATTATCGCCAATACAAGGTTTCTCAAAAAAAATAATCGTATTTTTATATTCTAAATCCGGTTATCCAATTCCAAAACTTAAATTTTGAAGCAGTTTTTTTTCCTTTTCACTTGCATCGTCTTAAATTCTTGTCAATATTTTGAGAAGCAGGTTCCGTCTGAAAAAGAATTATTGCAAAAAGAACTTAAATCGATTAACTGGAAAGAGGTAGATGAATATCCGTCTGTTCCCAACTGCGAAAAAATAACAGACAAAAAACTGCGCCAGCAATGTTTTTTTGAAGTCATGTCAACGCTTATTCAAGAAAAACTTGATATTGACACACTTTCGATTTTATATCCAGAATTGGATACCATTGAAGTAAAAGTTACCGTTTTTCCGAATGCATCGATGAAGTTTGAACCGCAGTTTCCTAAAGATTCCGCAACTTATGATACCATAAAAATTGACAGCATACTCCATGCACGACTCGTTGATTTCCCTAAGGTAAATCCTGCCATAAAACGAGGCGTTCCAGTTAAAACACAGTTTATTCTGCCTGTAATTATAAAGGCAAAAGACCAGAAATAGTTTGATTAAGGAGCTATTTCCTGCTGTCCGCTATATCTTTTGCTTTTTAAAGAAAAAAGCAAAAGGATGCCGCTTCCATCAGGGCTAGGGTATTCGTTTTCAAAAGAACTTACTTTTTAAATTTGCGGTCCTTCCATTCATAAGAACCGAATAAACTGTACAAGGCGACAGCCGAACTAAAAAACGGATACAATAAACTACTCAACAACAAACTTTTAATTCTCGTTTTTGTTAAAAATCGATTGGTTATTGAGAGCAAAATAAAATCTATAGAAAACTTAGAGAAAGCAAAAATCACGAAAATTGGATACGGCCAAATCCTGAATACCAGCAAAAAAAACCCAATTACAAAACTCAGATTTCCGAAGAAAACAATGAATCCTAAAAATTTTCCGAAAGTACTTTTATAAGAGCTTGTTTTTGCAGCCCAGCGTACTCTTTGGTGAAACAATGCTTTCCAGTTTTCGGTTGGTTTAGTTGTAACAATTGCTTCGTCAGCTTTTAAATACTGTACTTTATTGGGAAATTTTTCAATTGCTTTTTGAAGTAAAAAAACATCATCTCCGCTGGCAATTTTATCGTTTCCTTCAAAACCGTTTACGCTTTCAAATAATGCTTTCGTATAAGCAAGATTAGCTCCATTGCACATAAACCCTTTATTCAAACCAAAACTTCCAATTGTTGCGCCTTGCAAACTCGTTAAATCTAGTTGCTGAAAATGGTCTAAAAATAAACTCTCGCATTTGTACGTGACAGCACCTGCAAGCATCGAAACTTGGTTTTCCTGAATGTAGTTATCAAATGTCGCTAACCAATTTTCGGGGACAACACAATCAGCATCGGTTGTAATAACCCAATCCGTTTTTACCTGTCGCATTGCTGTTGTAATGGCATCTTTTTTAGGAGATTTTGAAACACGAATATTGTCAATTACAGAAACTTGGAATTTGGAATTTAAAACTTGGAATTTCTCGTTAGAGCTATCGTCAACCAAAATAACCTTGAATAAATTCTCTGGATAATTCAACTTTGAAAAGCTCTCTAAAAGGATTGGCAGATTTTCTTCTTCATTCCGAAACGGCACTATAATCGTAAAGCTAGTTTTGGGCTCAAAATTCTTTTTTCGATATGTTCTTATTCTGGAAAAACCATAAATCAGCAACAAAATGCTACTAATATAAATGGCTAATATGAAGAATAATCCGAAAATCATGTTGTTGTTTTAGTTTTAAAATTCAACACAAAATAACTTCCTAAAACTACTGGTAACACTACATTTAAAAACCACATCAAAGTGCTGATGAAAATAACAATCCATTCGTTTACACCTAAAATTTTGAAGAAATAAATCGCTACGCTTCCTTTTACTGCAAAATCCAAAAACTGAAATGTCGGTAAAGAAGAAGCCAGAAAATAAACCGAAGTAATTGCTGCCATTAATGTTAAATAAGGCAAATCGACATCAAAACCTAAAAACAAAAAGTAATACTGATGCGAAAAAACCAAATATCTCAAAAGACCTAAAAAGATATTTTTCTGATGAACCGATTTTGGAATTTCATTGATTTTATGAATTAGTTTTTCGATCGAATACCCTTTTACTTTTATCTTTTTAATGGAAAATAAAACAATTAAAATAAGTGAAAATCCTCCAGATAAAATCAAAACTTTTTTAGTTGTAATTACATTAAACTGAGCGTTGAAATACAACAATCCGAAAATCCCGAAAATAATAGTTAAAACCATCTGGATTCCGTTGCAGATCAAGTTTAGAAAAACTACTTTCTTGGCTTCTGCTTTTGGATAATATAACGCTTTTCCAGCATACTCGCCTACTCCATTTGGCGTGAAAATTCCGGCTGTTAAAGCTGCTAAAACTTGTTTTGTGGCTTCGTAAACGGATATTTTATGAATAACCTGAGCGAGATTCTGCCATTTTAAAATCTCGAAATAACGATTCAAAACACTCAAAAGCAAGATAAATCCGACTCCTAAAACCGACTGGTTTTTTTGGAACAAAACAATAAATTTCTGCCAATCTAATTTATCGTTGTTTGCCAACTGATTGTAAATAAAATAAAATGCGCCGCCAACAATCAAAAGTTTGGCCAGAAGAACTAGGAATTGCTTAGCTTTGTGAGGAATTGAAATCATGCCGCAAAAGTAATTGAATTTGAGAATGTGGCAATGAAAATGTGCCAATTAGAAAATGAGTCAATTTTCTAACTTGAAACTCCAAACTTGAAACAAAAATCCCTTGACAAAAGAACGCATCATATTAGGTATTGACCCTGGAACCACAATCATGGGTTTTGGATTGATTAAGGTAATCAATAAAAAAATGGAATTTCTGCAATTAAACGAATTGCAATTGTCCAAATACGATAATCATTATCAAAAACTAAAAATCATTTTCGAACGAACCATTGAATTAATCGAAACGCATTGTCCAGATGAAATCGCGATTGAAGCGCCTTTCTTTGGCAAAAACGTTCAGTCGATGTTAAAACTTGGACGTGCACAAGGCGTTGCCATGGCTGCGGGACTTTCAAGAGGTATTCCGATTACGGAATACGAACCTAAAAAGATAAAAATGGCGATTACTGGAAACGGAAATGCCAGCAAAGAACAAGTTGCCAAAATGCTGCAACAGCTTTTAGGTTTAAAAGAATTACCAAAAAATCTCGATTCAACAGACGGTTTGGCGGCTGCAGTTTGTCATCACTTTAACTCAGGAAAAGTCATTGCCGGAAAAAGTTATTCAGGCTGGGATGCTTTTGTGAAACAAAACGAAGACAAAATTAGAAAATGAGATAATTAGTCAATTAGATAATTTCTTCCAAGTCTAATAAGCATTATCTAATTATCAAATTGACACATTACCTAAATTAAAAAATGAGCGGTATCTACATTCATATTCCTTTTTGCAAACAGGCTTGCCACTATTGCGACTTTCATTTTTCTACTTCTATGAAAAAGAAAGACGATATGGTTTTGGCATTGGCCAAAGAAATCGCTGTTCGTAAAAGTGAATTTGATAATGAAACTGTAGAAACCATTTATTTTGGAGGCGGAACTCCTTCTGTTTTATCAAATGACGAAATCAACTTTTTAATTTCGGAAGTTTATAAAAACTATAAAGTTGTCGAAAATCCAGAGATTACGCTCGAGGCTAATCCTGATGATTTGTCTTCTGAAAGGATTTTAGAATTATCCAAAAGTCCGATAAATCGTCTGAGTATTGGAATTCAGTCTTTTTATGAAGATGATTTACAGCTGATGAATCGCGCTCATAATTCGGCGGAAGCCAAAAAATGTTTGGAAGAAGCAACGAAATACTTCGACAATATTTCATTGGATTTGATTTATGGAATTCCTGGATTGAGCGACGAAATGTGGAAACAGAACATTCAAACAGCTTTGGATTTTGGTATACCGCATATTTCGAGTTATGCTTTGACGGTTGAACCAAAAACAGCTTTGAGCAAATTAATTCAAACAGGAAAAGTTGCCGAACCTCAGGATGAAGTGGCTTCCAATCATTTTATGATTTTGGTTGAAATGCTTCAGAAAAACGGCTTTATTCATTATGAATTATCCAATTTTGGAAAAGAAAATTATTTCTCCCAAAACAATTCGGCTTACTGGCGGGGAAAAAAATATATCGGAATCGGGCCTTCGGCACATAGTTATGACGGCGTAAAAAGAGGCTGGAATATTGCGAATAATTCGCTTTATATAAAAGCAATCCAAAATAACGAATTACCAATTGAAACTGAAACCCTAACAATTTCTGACCGTTATAACGAATACATTATGACAGGATTACGAACGATTTGGGGCGTTTCTCTCGAAAGAATCGAAAACGAATTTGGTTCAGAATACCTGAATTATTTATTAGAACAATCTCAGAAATTTTTGACTGATGATTTGCTTTCAATTGAAAGCAACATTCTAAAACCAACTCCAAAAGGAAAATTTTTAACGGATGGAATTGCGAGTGATTTGTTTTATTTAAATTTGGAAGAATAAAATTAGCCACGAAGGCACAAAGGCACAAAATTGAAAAACTTTGTGACTTAGCGTCTTTGCGGCACAAAACCTAAATTTGTGTTAGCAAAAATCAACAACTTCGAAATCGACTTATCAAAACCAATCGATATCTCTATTCCGTTAACCAATACAGATGAAAATCCGATTGCCTGGTACATCGAAAAACCAGTAATCGAACCCGTAGTTTTTGGCGATTGGATTGGTAAAGTTTCGGAAGGAAAATCATCTACGAATTTCAATAATATCTTTTTCAATCCGCATGGGCATGGAACGCATACAGAATGTCTCGGACATATTACCAATGATTTTTACAGCATCAATCAATCATTGAAGCAGTTTTTCTTTATTGCTAAATTGATTACTGTTGAACCTGAAAAAATTGGAGATGATTTTGTTATCACAAAAGAACAGATTTCGTCTTTCATACATACAAAAACAGAGGCTTTAATAATTCGAACTCTTCCAAATCAAAAGGAAAAAAAGTCGAGAAAATATTCCAATACCAATCCGCCGTATTTATCTGAAGAGGCTGCGATTTTCATCCGCGAAAGCGAAATTCAACATTTGTTAATCGATTTACCAAGTGTCGACAAAGAACATGATGAAGGAAAATTATTGGCTCATAAAGCATTTTGGAATGTAAAAGACACGGTAAATCTAAATACTGATGCAAGATTGAATGCGACAATTACGGAAATGATTTATGTTCCAGACCAAATTGAAGATGGCGACTATATCCTTAATCTTCTAATTGCTTCGTTTGAAAATGATGCTAGTCCATCAAAACCTATATTATATAAGATTTAAAGTTAACCACAAATTTCACAAATTTTCACAAATTTCTTTTTCATTTTGCCACAGATTAAATTGATTATCAAAGATTTAGTCATTTGTAAACTTTAATCTCTAAAAAATAATTTGCGAAAATTTGTGAAATTTGTGGCAAAAAACAACTCAAATGATAACCGTTTCAACAGATAAAACTAAACTTGATGTTCCGTTTATCCAAAACTTCCTAAAAGATATTTATTGGGCTGCGGGGCGAACTATAGAAGAAGTTCAAAAAACAATTGATGCTTCTTTTTGTTTTGGAATTTACTTGGACGATAAACAAATTGGTTTTGCCAGAGTAATAACTGATTATGTCGTTTTTGCTTATTTAATGGATGTTTTTATTACAGAAGAACACCGCGGAAAAGGTTATTCATCAATTTTGATTGAAGCAATGATGAAGGAACCACAATTGCAAGAAGTCAAAATCTGGCGATTGGCAACAAGCGACGCTCATTTTCTATATGAAAAATTCGGATTTACAAAACTGAATCATCCCGAAAAGATGATGGAAAAAATAATCAAATGAAAACAGTCTTAAAACTCGAAGAAGCCGCGTTGTTTGTTCTCGGAATCTTTTTATTTAACCGTTTAAATTATGAATGGTGGTGGTTTTTGGCTTTACTCCTTGCTCCCGATTTATCTATGATTGGCTATGCTTTCGGAAACAAAGCTGGAGCATTTCTTTACAATTCATTTCATCATAAAGGAATTGCGCTTTTAATTTATGCTGCTGGATGTTATTTAAGTATTGAACCATTGCAATTAGCAGGAATTATTTTATTTTCACACTCTGCAATGGATCGTATTTTTGGGTATGGCCTGAAATATGAAAAAGGCTTTAAATACACGCATTTAGGTGAAATTGGTAAATAAATAATTTATGAATTTAGAAACGTTTTACGAATATTGTCTTTCAAAAAAAGGAGTAAGCGAGCATTTTCCTTTTGATGAAGATACCTTGGTTTTTAAAGTAGGCGGCAAAATGTTTGCTTTATCTTCTTTATCGCAATGGGAAAAAAACGAGCAATCAGTAAATTTAAAATGCGACCCAGACCGCGCACAAGAACTCAGAGCAGAATATGACGAAATAAAACCCGGATTTCACATGAGCAAAGTGCATTGGAATACTGTAGCATTGAATGGAAATTTACCAATGAAATTCGTTAAAGAATTGATAGATCATTCGTACGAATTAGTGTTCAAAAGTTTAACGAAGAAAATTCAAAACGAAATTATTGAATTAGAAAATTAGGCATTACATTTGTAACGTCAGTAAAAAACTCAGCGACATAACAGCTTAGTAACTTAGCACCTAAAAAAAATGAAAGAACAATTTAAAAAATTTCTGAACGAAGAACAAGACCCAAAAGCGATTGAAAAAATCACTTCTAAACTTACAGATTTATTGATGAAAGGTGAAGAAGTTGGTTATATCGCAGTACAAAAAAAACCAGCAATTACTGTTTTCCCTGACAGTATTGTAGTAACAAACAAACGTATTATTATCTGTGAACCAAAAAACTTAGGTCTTTCAATGGATTTTACAGATTATACTTGGGATGTTATTGCAAGTACTTTTGTAAAAGAAAACATTTTAGGTTCAGAATTTTCATTTGCTACCAAAACAGATTTAGCGGTTACTATCGATTATATTCCGAAAATTCAAGCTAGAAAAATTTATACTTACGCTAAAGAGCAATTGGATTTATTGAAAAATCCAGTTATTAACGTTGCCCCAACTCCAGAAACTGTTGAACCAGTTTTTGAAGAAGAAGAGGAAGAAGAGGACGAAATTGAAGAAGTAGAAACAGAAGAAGTAACCAGTTTTGCTGAAATTTTACCAGCAGCACCAGCTGTTACAGAAACTTTTGAACCGCTTCCTACTCAGCCAACGCAGCCAACTGGAGAACGCAGATTAAGTGATTTATCTAAAGAAGAACTTTTTGATAAATTACAGAATTATAAAAAACTTCTTGATAATGGATTGATCATGCAAGGAGAATACGATTCTTATAAAAAAGAAATATTAAGCTACATGTAATTTATTTAAGTACAAAGTTTCAAAGTACAGAGCACAAAGTTTTTACCTGCTTTATCTAAATAAAAAAAGCCCGAAATAGAAAATTCTATTTCGGGCTTTCCATTTATAACTTTGCGCTTAGAAACTTTGCACTTTGTACTTATTTACAAAGTCGCTTTCTGTTTTTCTACAAATTTATGCGATTGCAGTTCCAGTAGTTCTATTGCATTTTTACGCTGAAGATCAAATAGTCCTCTGTCTTCGGCAATATCAGCATATACTCTATCGTGCATTTCGGCGCTGGTTTTTACTAATAATTCTCTTTGGTATTTATTTTGTTCCAAAGTCGCTTTCATTGCGGTTTCGGCTTCTTCTTGTTTGAAATCGAATTCTCCTTTTGGCGCTAAGAGTTTTGCAATAATTGGAGAGGTTTCAATAGCCAAAAACAGTAACATAATAAAGAATGACGGCAACCAAGGCAGTTTGTTCAACGCATTGATGCGAGCCATTAACCCGTCGAATCCTTGTATAATTGGCTGTGTCTGCGAAACTTTTTTGTCTAAATCGGCTTGAAGCTGTGAACCGGCTTTTTCTTTTTCAGCAATTTTAGCTTCGTTTGTCTTTTTTAGCGTTTCATATTCTTTAAGAGCAGCGTCGTGTTTTTCGCGTTTTTCTTTATAAACAGGGCCTTTTCCAAGTTTTTTTGTTCCGGTGGTTCCTTCGGCTTCGGTGATATAAGTAGAATACAACGCGTTTACTTCTTTCTCTTTTGTTGCAATATCAGCTTTCAAGGCAGCAATCTCTGCTTTATTTTTATCTAAATCCGATTTGAAATAATTGCCAACCTGTTTTTTGTTGGCGAATTCCATTTCGTTTTTCTCTTTCAATAAAACAGTATTGATTTCTTTTTCGAAAATTTTAATCTCCAAAGGTTTCGAAATTACAATTGCAATAATAATAGCCAATACGATACGTGGAGTCGCCTGCAGGAATTCATCCATAAAACGATCTCTTTTTTTAATGGTAGAAACGATAAATCGATCTAGATTAAAGATGAGTAAACTCCATACAAATCCAAATATCAAAGCGGGATAAATAGAATCGAAAACAGTAAATAGTGCATAAGCACTCGCCAGAAAGGCCATAATTGCTGTAAAGAATACGGTGGCTCCGATACCTACATATTTGGTTTGTTCGCCATCTGTACAGTCTTTCAAGATGCCTCGGTCGGCTCCTGAACATAGAATAAAAAATTGTTTTAACATGATTGATGATTTTTGATTTGATGATACGGCAAATTTAACGCCAAATTTTTAATTCCTAACAAATTATTTTTTTCTTTTCAATTGTAAATCAATTATTTGATACGTTCGATGTTATTTAAAGATTAATAAATTTCAAAGACAGCTGTCCAATCATAACACTATGTTAATTTTTTTTCAAGGCTTTAGTAATACAGGGGTCTTAGTTTCGCAAACGAAAATCAAACTAAACACACACAATGAAAAAATTCTTTTTATTAACAGCATTCTTTTTACTAGCCTTTACGGGTTTTGCTCAGAAAGCGATTATATCTGGAAAGGTATTTGATGCTGATGACAAACTACCTCTACCTGGAGCAATGATTCAAATTGTTGGCGAAAAAAAATATACCGTTTCTGATTACAACGGACGTTTTGAACTCCTTAATATTACTGAGGGAACTTACAAACTTGAAGTAAAATATATTGGTTATACAGCCTTGGTTCAAGAAATAACAGTAGAACAAGGAAAAAACAACGTAATCGATTTTGCTCTTAAAGCTTCTGAAAATGAATTGAAAGAAGTTATTGTCGGAGACATCTTAAAAGGTCAGGCAAAAGCGCTGAATCAGCAGAAAAATAATAAAAACATCGGAAACGTAATCTCGTCTGATCAAATGGGTCGTTTTCCTGATGCTAACGTAGGTGACGCTTTAAAACGTGTTCCTGGTATCACAATGCAGAATGACCAAGGTGAAGCTCGTAATATCATTATTAGAGGTTTGGCTCCGTCTTTGAACTCTGTTACTTTAAATGGTGACCGTATTCCATCTGCTGAAGGAGACAACAGAAACGTACAAATGGACTTAATTCCATCTGATATGATTTCTACAATCGAAGTAAATAAAACCCTTACATCAGACATGGATGCTGATGCGATTGGAGGTTCAGTAAACTTAATTACAAGAGCAACTCCAAACGGAGAAAGAATTTCTGCAACTCTTGCTGGAGGATATCTACCAATTCGTGACAAAGCTTCTTACACAGCTGGATTCGTTTATGGTAACCGTTTTGCTAATGATAAATTAGGAATAGTTTTCAGTGGATCTTACAACAATGTTGATTACGGATCTGACAACATCGAAAACGAATGGGTAAAAGATGATTTTGGAAATGAATATTTACAGGCATCTGAAATAAGAAAATATGAAGTACAGCGTATTCGCCGTAGTACTTCATTGGCTTTGGACTATAAATTTAATGAAAACAACACAATCTTTGCCAATGCAATCTACAATTGGAGAGATGATAGAGAAAACCGTTTCAGAACAACTATCGACGATATTGAACCTCTTTATAACGGTGAAGAAATCATTGGTTTTGAAGGTCGTGTAAAACGCCAGACAAAAGGTGGTGTTGATAACAGCAGAAATAAAAACAGAAGATTAGAAGACCAAAGAGTACAGAATTATTCGCTTCGTGGAGAACATTTGATTAATTCAACTTTAGACTTAGACTGGTCGGCTAACTATGCAAAAGCTAGAGAATACCGTCCGGGTGAGCGTTATATCGAATACCGCCAGAAAGGTCTGGATGTATTTGAAAACTTAACAGACACAAGATTTCCTTTAGTTACAACAGCTGGAGAGGCTCTTGATCAATTTGAATTTGATTCGGTTACTGAAAACACAGACGAAACAAGCGAAAGCGAATTTGGTGCAAAAGTAAATATCCGTTTCCCGTTTTCTGTAATCGCAGGTGAAAAAGGAAGATTGAGAACAGGTCTTAGACTTCGCTTGAAAGAAAAAGAAAGAAACAACAATTTCTATTCTTATGAATCTATCAATGGCGGAATGGATTTATTATCTGACGTTCCAACCTCTTATTTTGATGGAAAGGATTTTAATCCAGGAAGCAAATATGTACCGGGAACATTCGCTTCTGCTGCTTACTTAGGCGGTTTAGATTTAAACAATCCTGCTTTATTTGACAAAGAAACAGATCCAGCAGAATATTTAGCTGTAAACTACAACGCTAAAGAAAGAATTACTGCTGCTTATGTAAGATGGGATCAGGATTTTAATGATAAACTTTCTATGGTTTTAGGTTTCCGTGTTGAAAATACACACATTGATTATACAGGAAATCGTGTCTTAGATGAAGAAGAATTAGAAAGCAGAATCAATAATACAAACTCTTATACTAACTTATTGCCAAGTATTTCATTCCAATATAACGCAACAAAAGATTTAGTATTAAGAGCGGCTGCAACAACGGCTCTGGCAAGACCAAACTATTATGCACTAGCTCCTTATGTAAACAACATTGCTGCTGATAAAGAAATTACAGCTGGAAATCCAGGTCTTAAAGCTACCTATGCATACAACTATGATTTCATGGCAGAGAACTATTTCAAATCTGTTGGTTTGATTTCTGGAGGTGTTTTCTACAAAAGATTAAATGATTTCATTTACAACTACAGCGACAATCAATATACTGATGCTAAATTTGCTGCAGATTTCCCAAGTCAATCAAACCCAATTCCAGCTGGAGAAAACTGGTCATTTTTACAATCAAGAAACGGAGACAATGTTAATGTTTACGGATTTGAGGTTGCTTTACAACGTCAGTTAGATTTCTTACCTGGTAAATTCTTAAAAGGTTTTGGTATCTATTTGAACTATACTTACACGAAATCTAAAGCAAGTGGAATTGCTGATGAGGACGGAAACGAAAGAAAAAACATCAGCCTTCCTGGTACTGCACCACACATGTTTAACGGATCGTTATCTTGGGAAAACAAACGTTTCTCTGCAAGAATCTCTACAAACTTTACATCTGATTACTTAGATGAATTAGGTTCTGAGTCTTATAAAGATAGTTACTATGACAAGCAGTTTTTCTTAGATGCAAATGCTTCTTATAAAATTACACCAAAATTGCGCTTTTTTGCTGAAGCTAATAACATAACAAACCAACCGTTACGCTACTACCAGGGAGTTGCTGCACATACAAAACAAGCTGAATATTACCAGCCTCGCTACAATTTCGGATTGAAATTAGACTTGTAATCTACAACTTTTAAAATTCTTAAATTAGACAGAGTTTCGCGCTCTGTCTAATTGCATTAAAATATATAACATAATGAAAAATAAATCTTTAGTCGCTCTTTTACTTTTAGCTATTTCATTTACAGCTTGTAAAGACGATAAATTAGCTCCAATTCAGCCAAATGCCGTTAAACCGACAACCGTTACAGAAGCATTGCCACATGATACAGACGATCCTGCTATCTGGATTCACCCGACCGACGCTACCAAAAGTATCATTGTAGGAACAGATAAAGACACAGACGGCGGTTTGTATGCTTTTGATTTGAATGGAAAAATCCTTAAAAAATCAATTCCGTTAAAACGTCCAAACAATGTGGATATCGCTTACGGATTGATTATTGACGGAAAAAAAGTAGATGTTGCCGTTACTACAGAACGCGAAGAAAACAAAATCAGAATCTTCAGCTTGCCAGATTTAGAACCGATTGATAACGGAGGAATTCCGGTTTTTGAAGGAGAAACACAACGTGATCCAATGGGAGTTGCTTTGTACACTCGCCCAAGCGACGGAAAGATTTTTGCCATTGTAGGTAGAAAAACAGGTCCGTCAGGAACTTATTTATGGCAGTATGAACTTTCTGGAAATGGTAAATTCACTGCTGCGAAAGTGGTTCGCAAATTCGGAAACTACAGCGGTAAAAAAGAAATCGAAGCAATTGCAGTTGATAACGAAATGGGAACTGTTTATTACTGTGACGAACAAGTTGGAATCAGAAAATACAAAGCCGATCCAGCTTTAAACGATAATAAAGAATTGGCTTTCTTTGGTCAAAAAGATTTCAAGGCAGATCACGAAGGAATTGCGATATACAAAAAAACAGATTCTACAGGATATATCTTAGTATCCAATCAGCAAGCAAATTCTTTTATGGTTTATCCAAGAGAAGGTGCAAATGGAAATCCGAACAGTTATCCTTTATTGGCTGAAGTTCCTACTTCTACAATCGAATGTGACGGCGCCGATGTTACCAATGTAAATTTAGGACCAAAATACAAAAACGGACTTTTTGTAGCCATGAGCAACGGAATGACTTTCCATTATTACACTTGGGATTTGATCCAAAAACGTATTGACGAAGCTAAAAAATAATGTTTATTTAAGGTTTTCAGTCGCGGTTCAGTGTTCAGTGTTTATTTTTATTACTGCGATTGGAAACCAAACAAAAAAAGCTGTTCGTAATGAACAGCTTTTTTATTTGAATCAATAATTCCTTTTATTCTGTAATCGGTGCGCCAGCCAAAATTTCGGCATTGGCAAACTCTTCAAATTTGGCAAAATTAGCTTTGAATTTCTGTGCTAATTCTAATGCTTTTTTATCGTATAAATCTTTATCTTCCCAAGTATTTCTTGGATTTAGAATTTCTTCTGGAACGTTCGGGCAAGATTGTGGTTTTGCCAATCCGAATACTTTGTGATCGACATACTCTACGTTGTCTAATTCTCCTTTTAATGCAGCAGTAATCATCGCACGAGTGTATTTCAGTTTCATACGGCTTCCGATTCCGTAAGGACCACCAGTCCATCCTGTGTTGATCAACCAAACTTTTACACCAGCATCTTTCATCTTTTTGCTCAACATTTCAGCATAACGCGTTGGGTGCAAAGGCATAAATGGCGCTCCAAAACAAGCAGAGAAATTTGGCTGAGGCTCAGTTACACCAGCTTCTGTTCCGGCAACTTTAGCAGTATATCCCGAAATAAAGTGGTAAGCCGCTTGACCTGGAGTCAATCTCGAGATTGGAGGCAGAATTCCGAAAGAATCAGCTGTTAAGAAAAATATATTTTTAGGATTGTGACCAACCAAACCTGGCTGTACATTATCGATATGTGTAATTGGGTAACTTACACGTGTATTTTGTGTGATAGAAACATCGTCGAAATCTACTTCGTTTGTTCCTGCTTTGAAAACCACATTTTCTAAAAGCGCTCCTTTTTTGATTGCTCTAAAAATGTCTGGTTCGTTTTCTTCAGTTAAATTAATAACTTTTGCATAGCAGCCTCCCTCAAAGTTGAAAACTGTATTTTCGTTTGTCCATCCGTGTTCATCGTCACCGATTAATTTACGTTCTGGATCAGCAGATAAAGTTGTTTTTCCAGTTCCAGACAATCCAAAGAAAATGGCAGTATCACCAGCTTCTCCAACATTGGCGCTACAGTGCATTGGAAGTGTATTTTTGAAAACTGGCAGAATAAAATTTAATGCAGAGAAAATTCCTTTCTTCATTTCACCTGTATAACCTGTTCCTCCAATTAAAGCAATCTTTCTTGTAAAATCTAAAATAGCAAAATTAGACTGACGTGTTCCGTCTACAGCAGGGTCTGCCATAAAACTTGGTGCACATACTACTGTCCATTCTGGAGTAAAATTAGCCAATTCTGATTCTTCAGGACGAAGAAACATATTGTAACAGAATAAATTTGACCATGCCGTTTCAGTAACTACACGAACATTTAATCTGTAATTAGCATCTGAACAAACATAAGAATCTCTTACGAAAACTTCTTTATTAGATAAAAAAGCGGTAACCTTATTGTATAATTTTTCAAATGCTTCTGGTTCAAAAGGAATATTTACATTTCCCCACCAAACCTGATTTTTTGTGATGTCGTCTTTTACAATAAAACGATCCTGCGGAGAACGGCCTGTAAATTCGCCTGTATTAATTGCCAATGCTCCAGTAGAATTCTCAACACCTTGCCCTGACTGCAAAGTAATCGCATGCAATTCATCTGCAGACAATTGATAGCGAACTTTTGCATTTTCAATTCCTAATTCTTTTAACGAAATCGATTGCGCGAAAACTGTGTTAGTGTCCATAAATTTAAGTTGTGTGTGAATGTTTTATTTAGATAGCAAAATTACAGATTTAATCTTTATCCCATTCAAATAATCAAAATTCACTTTTATTTATATCAAAAAAGAGAAATTTTAAGTAAAAAAATGCAAAAACAAAAAAATAACTGCTCCTAAATTCTTTTCTGATAAGCTGTTTCTGGAATTTGTTATATTATTCTTCAATTAAATTGAAAAACACAAAAAATTCACATAAATAAGCTTATATGTTATTTATGAGACAAAATTAAAAATTAATTTTCAGATAGAATTTTTTATTCGGGATTTTATGATTTTCTCTTCAAAATCGTAAAGAATAACAGCGCCCAAGCAATAATTAACAAGAATCCGCCCAGAGGTGTTGCGAATACGATAATTTTAGAATCGAATACGGTAAGGTCTTTTGTAGATAATAAATAGATTGAACCGCTGAAAAGGATTACACCGGCAACAACTAAATTGTAAATGGCTTTTACTGTTTTTTCGGCAAGCTCTTTTCGTGTAGACAAAAATAAAAGAAACAAAGCATGATACATTTGGTAACGAACACCAACTTCAAAAGTATTTAACTGATCAACCGTGAGGTATTTTTTTAATAAATGTGCTCCAAAAGCTCCTAAAATAATAGCCACCATTCCGATAAAAGCTCCAGTTAAAACAATTCTTCTTTTCATGATTTGCATACTTTTAATTTAAGGCAAAAATACTTCAAACCAAACAAAATTCCGCGTTACTTTCGAGATTATTTAGAACAAAATCAAATTATTTTTTTTAAGTTTCAAAAAATTAATTCAATTTTATTTAAATTCAATTGTTATATTTATAACATTCAAATATATTTGTGTTAAATATTTAAAACATGAGAAACGTTTTAATAATTGGAGCAGGCAGATCTGCATCGTCCTTAATCCGATATTTGTTAGTAAAATCCGAAGAAGAAAACCTGCATATTACTGTAGCCGACCTTTCTTTGGAATTAGCTGGACAAAAAATAGGCAATCATCCCAATGCAGAAGCTCTTGCTTTGGATATTTTTAATGACGAAGAAAGAAAAGCCGCCGTTTCAAAAGCATCAATTGTTATTTCGATGCTTCCAGCGCATCTTCATATCGAAATTGCGAAAGACTGCCTTCAATTCAAAAAACACCTTGTAACTGCCTCCTATATTAGTGATGCCATGCAAGATTTAGATGAAGAAGCCAAACAAAAGAATCTGATTTTTATGAATGAAATCGGCCTCGATCCCGGAATTGATCATATGAGCGCCATGAAAGTGATTGATGAAATCAGGGAAAAAGGCGGCAAAATGCTTCTTTTTGAATCTTTTTGCGGTGGTTTGGTTGCTCCCGAATCTGACAACAATCTGTGGAATTACAAATTTACTTGGGCGCCGAGAAATGTGGTTTTGGCTGGACAAGGAGGCGCAGCCAAATTTATTCAGGAAGGCACTTATAAATACATTCCGTACAGCGCTTTGTTTCGAAGAACTGAATTTCTTGAAGTCGAAGGGTACGGAAAATTTGAAGCCTATTCTAATCGTGATTCGCTTAAATACCGTTCGGTTTATGGCTTAGATGCTATTTTGACCTTATATAGAGGCACAATCCGAAGAGTTGGCTTTTCGAGAGCTTGGAACATGTTTGTGCAGCTCGGAATGACAGACGACAGCTACATCATGGAAGATTCTGAAAACATGAGCTACAGACAATTTACCAATTCGTTCCTTCCGTACCATCCAACTGACTCTGTAGAAATTAAAACGCGTCTGATTTTAAAAATCGATCAGGACGATATTATGTGGGACAAACTTCTGGAACTCGATTTATTCAACCCAAACAAAAAAGTAAATCTTCCAAATGCTACTCCTGCCCAGATTCTGCAGAAGATTTTATCTGATAGCTGGAGTCTAGAACCAAATGACAAAGACATGATTGTGATGTATCACAAATTTGGTTATGAAATAAATGGCAACAAAGCCCAGATTGACTCTAAAATGGTGTGTATAGGCGATGACCAGACTTATACCGCGATGGCAAAAACAGTTGGCCTTCCGGTTGCGATTGCCACTTTACTGATATTAAACGGAAAAATCACCGCACCAGGAGTACAGCTTCCGACCAAAAAAGAAGTTTACGAACCTATATTAAAGGAATTAGAAGAATACGGCGTCATTTTCAACGAGCAGGCCGTGCCTTATTTTGGATACAATCCAGACTTGTTTTAGTCTGGATCACATTTTTTTATTTTTAGAATTTTTTTTTTTAGTTTTTTAATTTTATCCGCTTCTCTGAGCAAGAAGCGGATTTTTTATTTTTAGAGACAAAGTTCCAAATATTCAAGGGGACAGAGAAAGAACTTTCGTTTTAATTTTGAAGCGTAATCGGCAAATTGTACATCACTCTTACCGGTTTCCCCTTTTCTGTAGCCGGAATCCATTTTGGAGAAAGCTTTAAGACCCTCATTGCTTCATCTCCTAAACCATATCCTAGATCTTTTACAACATTAAATTCAGATAAACTTCCGTCTGTTTCAACCATAAAATTCATCTCTATTTTTCCCTTTATTTTATTCTTTGAAGCCTCTGCCGGTATTTTAAAATTTTCACCTACAAACTTATAAAACTCTTCAATTCCTCCCGGAAATTGGGGTTCATTTACGCTAACCGTATCATAATTAACAGCAAAGCCATTGGGCATTTTTGGCATAGCTTTTTCTCCCTGAGCCATAGTTTTTGTGGAAAACACAAAAAACAACAAAGCTTGCATAACGCCTACTGTAAATACTTTTAAAACAATTCTAACCGGAGATTCTTTTTTTGTCATCATTATTAAACGTTTTTTAGTTATTTGGTAATTGATATTGCTTGCCAAGGCAATTGTATTTTTTCTTGAAACAAAATCCAGTAGTAGATTTTGATAATCCTTAACCGAATGAAATTGTTTGTTTACTGCTTCGTCTGCGAGAAATTCATGATTAAGTCTGATGGCTTTTTTATAGAACAAAATCAATGGATTAAACCAAAATATGATTCCTAAAATTTCAATTAGCAATATATCTAGTGTATGTTTCTGGCTTAAATGCGCCTTCTCATGCACTATTAATTCTGAAGGTATTTTTCCCATCTCAAATTCTGCTTTATTAACAAAAATCGCATTCCAAAACGAATGAGGCAGAATAGATTCTTCTATTAAGATTACTTTTACGCCATCTACTAAACGGATTTCCTTATTTCTTAATCTTTTGAAAAAGGAAAGCAGGTTTAAGACAAAATGAAAAACCAGAACTATAGAAACAACAACATAAAGACCTATCAAACAAGACAGTAAATGATGTTTTATGAAATTTTCATTCAAAGAAATTTGGCTAGCTCTAATCACCATTCCGTCTAATTGAATTGTGCTTAACTTTGTTTCAAAGGCAGTTTTGAACGAAAACAATTGCAGTGGAATTACAAAACTAAAAATCAAACTTCCGAGAAGGTACGCGCGATTAAAACGAAATATTTTTTCGTTTTCTAGCAGCAATTTGTATACCGCAAAAAACACAAAAAGCAACAATCCTGATTTGAAAAGATAGGTTATCATTTTTTCTTTTTTTGAATTTCTGAATCGATTATTTTTTTAAGATCTTCCAATTCCGAAGCTGACAAATTGGTTTCTGTAGTAAAAAATGAAGCAAACTGAGATGCCGAATTATTAAAAAAATTGCTGATTAATCCTTTTACGTGTTTAGAAAAATAATCTGTTTTCTTCACTAATGGATAATATTCTCTTGAATTTCCGAATTCGTTGTAAGCCACAAATTTCTTGTCAATCATTCGTTTTAACAAAGTGGCAACTGTAGTTGTTGCTGGCTTTGGCTTTGGATAAGCTTCGAGCAAATCTTTCATGAAGGCTTTTTCAAGCTTCCATAAATGCTCCATTAATTGTTCTTCTGCCTTTGATAGTTGCATATCGTAATTTTTTTATTCAACATTTTGTTCCGAAATCAATTCGCCTTTATTGTAATTTTTGATGCTTTTTAATTTTCCTTTAGCGGAGTAAAATTTCCATTGTCCAAAATAAAACCAATGCGATTCGGTCTCGTTTACTTCCAATTTTGTTTTTCCTTTCGATTCTAATTTTCCGTTTTCGTAATAGCTTTTTACAATACAGATTCCGTTTTTGTATTTCTCTGTTTTGTAGATTTTCCCATTAATGCACGATTTCCATTTTTTTACTGGAATATCATTTTTATAATATTCATACGATTTATAATCTGTTCCGTCTTGTGAATACACATCAATCCAAACACCTTCTTTTTTCTTATCAATTTTTTGATTGATGGGTTTGCTTTTACAACTCAAAAGCATTGAACCGCAAAACAATAGTAAAAAAAGGTTTTTCAAGCTCATATATCTCTACAACTATAGATTGTACTCTACAAATATAGAGATAAGTTTTAAACTTGCAAGAAAAAAGTTTCTTTTTTTAGGCACAAAGGTTCAGAGAGGCAAAGTGACAGAAGTCTTTTGTCATGAATGTCAACTGAAACTCAAATACTGAAAACAAAAAAATCCGCTCATTTCTGAACGGATTTTGTATTGAAGTCAACTTTTGAACTTAAAAATGAACTTAGTGCCTCTGCGTGTTTGCGAGCAAAAGAAACTTAGTGTCTTAGCGCCTTCGCAGCAAAAAAGCTTATTTACTTAATTCAACAAAATACTTGTAAAACAACGGA
The DNA here is from genome assembly GCF_042431625.1 of Flavobacterium procerum. Lineage (NCBI taxonomy): Bacteria > Pseudomonadati > Bacteroidota > Flavobacteriia > Flavobacteriales > Flavobacteriaceae > Flavobacterium > Flavobacterium procerum. Next base: position 388,401 of record NZ_JBHLYW010000010.1, read on the forward strand.
ATAGTTTCAATACCTTTCAAGTAATTGAAAATTCCGAAATGTTCGTTTGGCGAGTGAATCGCATCGCTATCCAAACCAAATCCCATCAAAATCGTTTTGCTTTTTAATTCTTTTTCAAACAAAGCCACAATCGGAATACTTCCTCCCGAACGAACCGGAATTGCAGGAACTCCAAACGTTTCGGTATAGGCTTTGTTTGCTGCCTGATATCCGATGCTGTCAATTGGTGTTACATAACCTTGTCCGCCGTGATGAGGCGTTACTTTTACTGTAACTCCAGCTGGAGCAATGCTTGTAAAATGCTTTGTGAAAAGCGCTGTAATCTCTTCCCAATCTTGATTTGGAACCAAACGCATTGAGATTTTAGCAAAAGCTTTACTTGCAATAACCGTTTTAGCACCTTCGCCAGTGTAACCACCCCAGATTCCGTTTACGTCTAATGTTGGACGAATTGAGTTTCTTTCGTTAGTTACATAACCTTTTTCACCGTAAACATCAGCGATATTTAGAGCGTTTTTATATTTTTCTAAGCTAAAAGGCGCTTTTGCCATTTCGGCTCTTTCTTCTGCAGATAATTCCTGAACTTTATCATAGAATCCTGGAATCGTAATATGATTGTCTTCGTCATGAAGAGAAGCAATCATTTTGGCAAGAATATTAATTGGATTCGCCACAGCTCCACCGTACAATCCCGAATGCAAATCGCGGTTTGGCCCAGTAACTTCTACTTCAACATAACTCAAACCTCTTAAACCAGTCGTAATAGACGGTTGTTGGTTAGAAATCATTCCTGTATCTGAAATCAAGATTACATCATTTTTTAGTTTTTCCTGATTGCGTTCTACGAACCAAGCCAAACTTGCAGAACCTACTTCTTCTTCTCCTTCGATCATGAATTTTACATTGCACGGAAGCTCGTTATTGCGCACCATGTATTCCAATGCTTTTACGTGCATGAACATCTGACCCTTGTCATCGCAGGCTCCACGTGCAAAAATCGCTCCTTCTGGATGAATTTCTGTTGTTTTGATTACGGGCTCAAATGGCGGCGAAGTCCATAATTCTAATGGATCTGGCGGTTGTACGTCGTAGTGTCCGTAGACTAAAACCGTTGGAAGATTTGGATCGATTATTTTTTCTCCGTATATAATTGGATACCCCGGAGTGTCGCAGATTTCGACTAAATCGCAGCCTGCTTGTGATAAACTTTCTTTAACGGCCTCTGCTGTGTCAATAACATCTTGAGAATATGCAGTGTCGGCACTAACCGACGGAATTTTTAATAATTCGATCAATTCGTTGATAAACCGATCTTTATGTTGTTGAACGTAGGACTTAATATTTTCCATTTAAATTATTTTTATAGAAAACCAAATGTACAAAAAAGAGAATTAAAAAAAATTTTGAAAAAAGGCTTTGATTATTCAAAAGTATGCTTATCTTTGCACCCACAATTGAGCGGATATGGTGAAATTGGTAGACATGCCAGACTTAGGATCTGGTGCCGCAAGGCGTGTAGGTTCGAGTCCTATTATCCGCACTAAAAAAGCTTCTGAATAGATTTTCAGAAGCTTTTTTGTTTTTGGTGCATAATCTAAATTGATCTAAAACCATATTACAAATATCTTTTTTATATGAAGCATAAAATCTTGAACATGTGTACAAGTAAAAATATTATAAATTTCCAGACCTAATCTGACCAACCTTAATATCTCTTTGTATTTATAACCTTTTTCATTTAAACATTTTAATCCTAAAATGATTTTATTTCGCCACTGCTTTTTCGAATAGCTTATAATCTGTTGCATTTTCATTTGTAATATATTTAAAATTTCATCACAAATATTCCAACAGTTTAATTTCCGATTTGTGGCAATTTTTTCCGATTAATCGGAATTATTTAAAAAATTTATTCTTAATATTATAATATCGAGTTGGCCTCATTCCTCTGTCATATTTTTTTGAAAAACTTTCTTTATCTAAAAACTTTTGATAACAATTTTCATTTATATATTTATTATTAAACAACCATTCCATAAATTCTTTATGCATTACTCTTTTACTAATTAAATTTTCACTTTTCATTTTTTGAAAAATAAACGAGTAATCTTGATAATTATCTGTTATTTCTTTTGTGAAATCATCAAACAAGTTAAATGCCTTATTATCATTTCCATTAAAAATATTAGGATGACGATTCTTTTCTTCAATTGAATTCACTGTACTTTCTGGTATAACTCCACTTAACTTTATAAACTCTAATAGTTGCACGCAAAAATTCACAAGCGTTTCATTTTTGCAGTTATAACTGAAATTATTCTGTAAAAATGTTGGGCCTATCTCATTTTTCTCAATTCCAAAAAAACAGAAACTTGCTCTATAATTTATAAAATTATAATATCCAGTACTATCAATGATTTGTTGCCTAGCATCTTTACCTTTGAAAATTTCTTTTCTATTTGGATGATTATATAAATTCTCAATATAGTAATTATAAAGTCCAGCAGATATATTATAAATATTTACTAGTTCATTAAGCAACAACGATTTATTGTTTGAATTTTCTAATCTTGATGTATATTCAACTTTGTAGCTCCCTATTCCAAACAATTCAATATCAGAGAATATAAAAATTTCATTACAAAATCTAGCCAATCCTATTCCGCTTCCTAAATGTATAGTTGCATCCATTTGAGATTTAAAAATTATATCTATAATTTGTAATTCTTTTATAATTTTATCGTAATGAGTCATTATCTTTTCCTTTTTGATTTTAGATTCCTTTTTCAATTTATACTTTTCAAGTAATCCATTTAAACAGTTTTCCAAAAAGGGCTTATAATAAAAAATATGTTCTTTTTGTATATCATCAAAATTTTTGCTTCGAGCATAAGCGTTAACTTTATTTTCTATTGTAATGAGGTTATCACTTATAGTATTGAGAAATTTCTCAAGAAAATAATCTCCTAAACTTACTGTTGTCAAACCTAAACCTTCATCTAAAATATTATACAGGTCTTTGTATATGGTTGTAGTCCATTTTAAATCAGGATAAAAAAAACTGACATAATTAGAATAAGCTCTTTTTTGATTCTCAAATTCTGTGTTTTCCATATCAAATGGCATAAATATTTATTTGTTAGAATAATTTTACTAAACCGTCATAATTTAGGAATTTTTATAACGTGATTTCATTAATCAAAACTTTATATGTAAATAAAAATCTGAGCCTATCAAAAAAAACTTTACCTTCCATTTTTTATATTCACTATATCGTTATTTTTACTTTCCAATAAGCCTTCAATCAAATTAATCAGCTTTGTTTTAAACTTATCGCTATGTTTCAAAAATCAACTTTTGTTATTGTTTTTCTTTTTATTTTAAGTTCTTGTGCTGTTCAGCAAAAAAGCTTAGAAACAAACGACTGGTATGCGTTTACGAAAACAAACACAGCGCAACAAGAACCATCGAAAGTATATGAGTTTACAGACGGAATGATTCGAATGCATGGCGAAGAAGCCGGTTGCCTCATGACCAAAAAAAGCTATAAAAACTTCGAGCTTTCCTTAGAATACAGATGGAATTTGGAAGAGAAATACAAAATGAAAGGCACGAAAAACAGTGGCGTAATGTACAATATTCCGCTCGATGCATCGGATAAAATCTGGCCGAAAGGAATTCAGTTTCAAATCAAAGAAAACACTACAGGCGATTTTATCTTTTTGGATCAGGTTACAGCAAAAGTAAACGACAAATGGATTGAAGCTGGAGCAAGTGTCACTTCTCCTAAGTTTTTGGCAAACGAAAATCCGTATGGCGAATGGAATTCTATCGTTATCAAATCTTACAACGGAAAAATTACGCAATACTTAAACGGAAAATTGGTAAACGAATGCACGGAAGCTTCCTCTACAGAAGGCAAAATTTCCCTAAATTACGAACGCTCGCCTATTGATTTTAAAAACATCCGAATCAAAAATATTTCGCAAAACTAAAACCACAAACGCTGTAAAATTTTAAACCACAATTCTTGGAATATTGATGAAAAAATACTTTTCTACTTTTTTTTACAGCTTCTCGAAACCTGTATTGTTTTGGATTGTTTCTATTTTTCTTATGCTTCTTTCCAGCAACTTTAATAATCCGCTTGTTATAAATATTTGTTTTTGGATATTCTGCGTGGGCTTATTAGGTTTACTAATAGGCGCTTTTTTCCAATTATCGCAACGAAAATGGCTCAAGGCCTTTATAAGTCTTTTTTTATTCGGCCTCTCGATTTTTTTATTGATTGTCATCGCCATAGTCGGAACTTTTATTGCAGATGAAAGACCTGATACATGGGCCAAAAACTTAACAATTCCGAAAAACATTCAAATTGACAATCCAGTTGATTTGAACTTTGGCTCAAATTTTGAATCTCAAAGGCCTGACAGCATCACAAATAGGGTTGTAACTAAAACAGAGTTTCAGCTTTACAATTCTTTTCAGCGTGGAATTTATGAATATGATTTTTGGATTGGTAAAATCGAAAGCGGCACTATCTATCTAAAAGCTTATGAAATAACGCATAATGAAGCACTTTCTGCCAATGACTTATCCAGAACAAGCTCTATTCAAATCTACAACTCATCCGACAGCATAAAAAAATTCAGTACGAAAGACGATTTTACGATTTATGAAGGTGATTGGGGAGATCCGTACGCAGCACGATTCGAAGTGTGGTTCAAACCGGATAATGGAAAACCGGAACGAAAATTATTTTCTAAAAACTATAAAATTGAAGGATGGATGCGATAGCATTATTGATTAATCAATAAAGTTAGATTTCAACTTCAGGTTTCCAAAAATGTTTTTCAAAATCAACAATCTGATTGTTAACCACTTTAATTCCTTCGTTTTCTAGAAGCTGTTGCATCAGATTAGTTCCGTCAAAATGGTGTTTTCCCGTCAGCAATCCTTTTTGGTTTACTACTCTGTGCGCCGGAACATCATCCATATTATGAGAAGCATTCATGGCCCAGCCTACCATTCTTGCAGAACGTGCAGTTCCTAATGCTTTTGCAATAGCGCCATAAGAAGTTACTTTTCCGTACGGAATTTGTCTTGCCACAGCGTATACTCTTTCGAAAAAATTCTCTTCAGCCATAATTTGTTTTTTTTGCCACCGATTTAAAGGATTAAATTGATTTCTCCGCTAAATCAGTAAAATCTGCTTGAAAAATATTTAACACAAAGTAAAAAAATCATTTTAATCTGTGAAATCTGTGGCTTATAAAATTATCCGAAATAGTAATTCAGAATATTAAAAAGGGTTGCAAGAGCAATAATGCCAGTAATACTTCCGATAATGGTGTTCATGTTTCGCATGAGATAATCGGTTTTCTTTTCGATTCTTCCAAAGAAAGCAATATAACTGTACAAAGCCGCAAAAGAACCTAAAACAGACCCTAAAACAAAAGTAAAAATGATGTTGTTTTCAAAAACAAATAAATGATACGATGCCAGAGTAACACTTACCACAACATAATACGGAATCGGAAAGAAGTTTAGTCCAGAAAGCAACATCCCGAGAAAAAAACGGCTTTTTTTGCTGCTTTTCTTAATCTTTGATTTCTTTTTGGTCTTGGGTTCTTTTGCAATAAAAAGAAAATAAATCGTTAGGATTGAGAAAATAACAAACCCAACTTCTCTTAAAAGCGTTACCACATCTGGACGATTGTCAATAACTCTTGCAAATAGAACTGCTACATAAACCTGAAAAAATATAACTAAAACAGCCCCAACAGCAAACCATAAGGCATTTTTTTTACCCTCTTTGAGGTTTATTTTGGCCGCCGTCATGTTGATTAATCCAGGTGGAATAATCCCGATTGCCGCGGCGATAAAACCAGAAAGAAAAGGGGTAAATAAGGCCATTCAGTTGCGTTGTAAGTTGTAAATTCTATTTCAAAAATTAAATTAATCTTTAATTTTGAAACGAATATACGTAATTGCCTTGTTAATTTCTAAATATTGTTTTTCATAAAAAGTCTGAATCGAAGTTACTACTTCAGGACTGCCCTCATTTTTATACACGTTATGGTTTGCATACAATACTTCGTGGCCTTCTCCATGCAGTAATCCAAGCGTATATCCATGCATAAATTCACTGTCGGTTTTTAAGTTTACGACACCGTCTTTTTTGAGAATCTTTTTGTATAACTTCAAGAATTCAGAATTGGTCATTCTGTGTTTTGTTCTTTTGTATTTGATTTGCGGATCTGGGAAAGTAATCCAGATTTCGTCTACTTCGCCTTCGGCAAAAATATGATTGATCAATTCGATTTGAGTACGAACAAAAGCTACATTATGAAGACCGTTTTCTACAGCAGTTTTAGCACCACGCCAAAAACGAGCACCTTTAATATCTATTCCGATAAAATTTTTGTCTGGATATTTTTCTGCCAATCCAACAGAATATTCTCCCTTACCACATCCTAATTCTAAAACTAATGGATTATCATTTTTAAAGAAATCAGAATTCCATTTTCCTTTTAAAGGCATTAAATCGCCTACCACTTCTTCTCTGGTTGGCTGAAAAACGTTTTGAAATGTTTCGTTTTCTCTGAATCTTTTTAGTTTGTTTTTACTTCCCACTTTACAAAAATTTTGGGCAAAATTAAGGAATATAAACGAATGAAAATAGCGGAATTACGTTTTAAAGTTTTTCGCCACGAATTACACGAATTTTCACTAATTGTTTTTCCAATATCAGCTTTGCTGCTATTGAATATTTAAGATAGAAATTAGTGAAAATTCGTGTAATTCGTCGCGAAAAAAATATCTTAACCGTAATGTGGTTCTGTAATTGATTTTAATTTCGGATCCAGCGTTTCATCGTGCTGCGATAAATCTAATCCTATATGTTCTGATTCTTCTGAAACTCGAAGCGGAATAATAAAGTTTGTTACTTTGAATAAGAAATAAGCTCCGAAGAAAGTGAAAACAGAAACTAAAACCAATGCCATCATATGATGTCCGAAAACGCTCCATCCTCCGTGCAACAAACTTGCATTTTCGCCGTGAGCAAAAATAGCAGTTAGAATCATTCCCATAATTCCACCCACACCGTGGCAGGCAAAAACATCAAGAGTATCGTCAAATTTCTTAGAAAAACGACAGTTTACAGCCGAATTTGAAACCAAAGCCGTTATAAATCCGAAGAACATACTTTCTGGAACCGATATAAACCCAGCCGCCGGCGTAATCGCAACCAGACCAACTACAGCACCTATACAAGCGCCTAGAGCAGAAACTTTTCTTCCGTTCATTCGGTCAAAGAAAATCCAAGTTAACATCGCTGCTGCTGATGAAGTTGTTGTAGTAGCAAAAGCCATCGCCGCAGTTCCGTTGGCAGCAAGAGCAGATCCGGCATTAAAACCGAACCAGCCAAACCAAAGCATCCCTGTTCCTAACAACACAAACGGAATATTCGTCGGAATATGCTGGCTGTTTTTTCTTTTTCCTAAAACAATAACGCCAGCCAAGGCCGCAAAACCAGAACTCATGTGTACTACGGTTCCTCCTGCAAAATCTTTTACTCCAAAATAACTTCCTAAAACTCCTGTCGGATACCAAACTGCGTGGCATAAAGGAGCATAAATAAATATGGTAAATAAACTGATGAAGACCAAATAAGAGATAAAACGTACTCTTTCTGCAAAAGAACCGGTAATAATTGCCGGGCAGATTATGGCAAATTTCATCTGAAACAAAGCAAAAAGCATAAACGGAATTGTATTTGCCAATTGTTTATGAGGCAAAACGCCAACATAATCCATAAATGCAAAAGTAGTAGGGTTTCCGAAAAAGCTGTAAAAATGATCGCCCGAACCGAAACCGACAGGCTCTCCAAAAGCAAGACTAAATGCAACAACAACCCATAAAAGCGTAACAACTCCCAAACAGATAAAACTTTGAAGCATTGTTGAGATTACATTTTTTTTACCCACCATTCCGCCGTAAAAGAAAGATAATCCGGGAGTCATAATTAAAACAAGACAACTGGAAGTAAGCATCCAGGCAACATCGGCAGGAACAATATTCTCTGTTGTTCCAAATTCTGATAGAACATAACTATTTTCTGTTATTGTTGGCCAAAATGCACCTACTGTACAAACGACACTAATCATAATAAAGGAAATAATCCAGCGTTTTTCTATTTTCATTTTTAAAATACTTTGTTTAACCCTATTTTTTTTGGGGTCAAAGTTAAAAAAAAATAAATATTCTTGTTTTGAAGGCTGTTAATTTAGAGGTCCAGCTTTTATTTTGGTTGATTTTTCAAAAGTGAAGCGCTTTTTTTGAAGGTTTCCTATTTTGGACTTCAAAAAAAGCACTGTTTTTGTCGAATATATTAAAATTATTTTAGCAGTTGAATACCTAAAGCACTAGAAAAGTTATGATTATAAGAATAAAACCGAAAAATGTTTATTTTTTCTGAAGCTTCGAAATCAAAACGTCTTCAATCGGCGATTTTATTTTGGTTACAGCATCAACCTCATCATTCGGAATAGTCATTGATAAAACATAATGCTGGATTTTCCATTCTTTACCCACTTTAACCAAAACTCCAGAACCTCGACAGATTTTCATTTGTGTATTCAGTAACTCATCAAACCAAGCAATTTTTCCTGATTTGTCAAAAAAGATATGACGTTCTAAGGCAGTAAAATTCCAAGTTGTTCCTTTGTCAAAATAAGGTTTTGCCCAAACAGAGAATTCTTTTTTGGTCCAATTTTCAGTAGCATCCGTACCAATGTAGATTGCATCATCGGCTAAAACATTAAAGTAAGCATCAAATTTTACATCGCCTGCCGCTTTGTGCCAAGCATCTAAAGTTTTGTTGATTTGGTCTTTGTCGGTTTGAGCGTTTGCAAAAGAAACGGTCAATAAAAGAAATAAGATTGTTTTTTTCATGAGAGATTTTATTTGAGTTTAAAGATACTATTTTTTTGAAACCTTATAATTATCGAAATAAACTGAGCTTTATAGGTGATTTTGTTTCACGCAGATTTTACAGATTTGAGCAAATTAAATTACAAAATCTGTGTAATCTGCTTTAATCATTTAAAATCTGCGTGAAACTAAACAACTTCAATTTTAAGCTTAAATTATCTTATATTGCTTATAGGGTTTAATCCCGAAAAAACAAGTATATTTGAGTGCTTCAAAAAATACCACAATTATGAATTCAAAAACCCTTATAAGCTCTTTTGTTGTTTCTTCTTTATTGTTTATTTCCTGCAAAAAGGAATTAGAACCTCAAGAAACTACAGCCAATTCTGAATTGGTCAGACTTGGTTTAGCAAAAGACACTTCAAAAACGCAAACTCCTGCAGCTACTGTTCAAACGCAAACGAACAACCCTAATACGGTTTTGAGTGATACGAAAGGAATAAATCCTGCACACGGACAGCCAGGGCATAGATGTGATATTGCTGTTGGAGCGCCATTGAATTCTGCACCACAGCAAGGACAAGTTGTTGCTGCGCCACAAGGACAGACCGTTCAGGTAAACCCGTCTCAGACGCAAGTGGTAACAACAACGACGCCAGTTAAAACCGCAAAAGGCATGAATCCACCACACGGACAGCCTGGACATAGATGTGATATTCCAGTTGGTGCACCTTTAAATTCTCCGGCTACTAAAACCACTGCAACAACCAATACCACACAAAACGGAACAGTGACGCAAAACTTTACCGTTACTCCTCCTGCTTCAAATCCGGTTCCGGCTTTGTTGAGCACAGAAGGACAAAGCACCGTTGCAGAAGGCATGAATCCTGCACACGGACAACCAGGACACCGATGCGATATTGCAGTCGGAGCACCGTTGCCAAAATCTTAAATGAAAGTGACAAAGTGACAAAGGCTCCAAGAAAAACTTAGAATCTTTGTCACTTTTCAACTTATATTAATAGCTTTTGTTTTTTCAGAAGTGGTCGTCAACTATTTTTTGGCTTTAGCTAAAATACTGTTGCCAAAATCGTAACTGAAAGTTACATACTAATAAAAACAACAAAGTGACAAAGACTCCAAAAAAACTTAGAATCTTTGTCACTTTGTAACTTATAATTAATTAATGTTCTTTTATTTTTTCAAAAGTAGTAGTCAACACTTTTTTAACCTTTGCCAAAGCACCGCTAAATGCTTTTTCAAGAGTTTCGGCATGTTCTGTAACTGTGATTGGCTGTAATTTTACCGGACGAACTTCGATTACGCATTTTTTGTCATGCAAGCTGAATTTTTCTCCATTTTCGTCTCCAAAATGAATTTCTACGCGAGTAATTTTATCTTGAAAACGTTCTAAGCTTTTCTCTGTTTCTGCAGAAAAATAACTTTCTAATCTTGCACTTCCTTCAATGTTTTTGTCGGTGTTGATTTGTACTTTCATAACGCATACTATTTAATGATTCATTCTCAAACTTATTTATTTTAAAGAAAAAAGACAAGTGAGTTAAGGAAATATTATGAAAAAAAATTGCTTCGTTTTTTTGTTATTCCCATGAAGGGGGAATTTTCGACAATTGCTCGGTCCTAAGATTAATCGCATTTAGGATTTCCATTACGCAAGAACCTAGATTTTTCTTGACATCGTTGCTCCAAAATCGTAAAACTTTCCAATTATGAGCTTCTAAATAGGCATTGACTTCGATATCTCGCTGCATATTTCGCTCGATTTTTCTTATCCAGTATTCCGAATTGGTTTTCGGTTTCTTGCTGGTTTTCCAATCTTTTCCGTGGAAGAATTCCCCATCGACAAAAATGGCGATTTTAAGATTACTAAAGGTCAAATCTGGAGAGCCAAAAACCTTTTTGTTGTTTTTCCGATATCGCAATCCAATATGCCATAGCGCTTTTGCCAAACGAACTTCGTCTTTGGTATTTTTGCCACGAATCATGCTCATGACTTTGGATCGTTGCTCGGGAGTAAAACAGTCCATGGAAATTTAATTACTAAAGTTTTGAAATTTAATAATTAGTGGTATTTAATAGGTTACAGATTGTTTGGGTAAAGTTATATTATTATATTGGTTGTTTTGTTGAAAATTGGGTTTAAATGATATCTTTTCGAAAGAACCTAATTAAGGTAGACTGAATTCTTAACAATTCAATTCATTTCAAAAGCGATTAGACAAGTAAATTATATCCAGCTTTAAACTTAATGCGAGATTCAGAAAGACTAAAAAAATATCAATCTAGAGGATAATTTTTATTGGTTGAATCGATTGGCGGAGATATTGAATTCTTATTTGGAGGTTGAATGATATAGTGAGAAAAGCCAATATAGAGTTAGTAGCTTTTTTTTGTTATTCATTATCAATAACTTTCTGAGGACAAAATGATATTGAAATAGTTTTCAAAAGCTGTGCATAATAATTCTTTATAAACTTCTAATAATTCATTTCTAGTATTCCAGTCTTTGATATATTTCCATCATTTTCCGAAATTTCTTTCCCATTAAGCTTTTTTGTTAAATGTCACTAAGTAAAACACTATTATTATGATAATAGTTTTGGTAATATTTCTCAATAAATGACCAGTAATCGAATTTATCTTCTACCTTTTATTGTTATTCTCTTCAAATTCTTGTAGTATTTCAAATTCTGACCAACCAACAACTTCAGCCATTCCTTTGTAAAACGCATCTCTTTCTGCCTGAGTTTCAAAAACGTATTTCTTTAAATTAATTACTTTTTCGAAATCATCAAAAGATTGATTGTTATGATATTTTATTATCTGCTCCTTGCCAAAAATTATTTCTGTTATAAATTTCATTGTCTAAAAATTGTTGTTTGATGAAAATCTAAATATTCTTTAGAAGGAAGGAATCTATCTGGCAAAATGATTGATTTATTGTGATACTTTAAAAAGAAATCTTCTACGACATCTTCAAATTTATATTCGTTGAAGTACTGTGAAACTTTTATTTTATATTCTGGTGTAATAGTTATAAAACCTCTATCAAAAGCTTTGTCATGAATTGAATTTATACAAACTCCATTATGAGGGTTTAATCTAATTTTTTCATCTTTTGCCCACGGAATTATGTGGCTTGCCACAAGAAAATCAGGAATTGATAATCCAGTAATACAACATTTTGAGTTATATGATGAAAGAATTGTTGAACGAAAAAAACTCTGATTCACTCTTGCCTTAATACTCGCGTCCCTTTCTTTGCCCAAAGGCAAGTTATCGAGATTGATTTTTGATGTTTTTTCAATAGGTTCATTTGCAAAATTAGAAATGAGTAATTCGCTTTCGTAACCGATATTTTCCCAATTATCACTGAATTCATTCCAAATGATTTTATCTAGTTTGCTTGCGTTTGCTAACCCAACTATTCCTTTTGCTTTAAGTTCTAAATCGAAACTTCCAAAGTTTCCAATTTTCATTTTTACAGAATTAGGACTTCTTCCAATTATTTTTGAAATTCTAATAACATCTGGATGATTGGAGCTGACCTTGTTAAATGGTATTTTGCAATAAAGATTTAGCACAACTATTGTTTGTTCTCTTGTCCAATTTTCTACTGCCATAAAAAGTTTTTTTGAGATTTACACAAATGATAACAAATATCATTTATTCGTTAATAAAAATGATTAATCTCCTTATCTTGATTTAAATAAAGTTGCTTCTAAACAATAAAGTTGTCTTCATCAATTGGAATAGGTTCGTCTTTCATAAACAATTCGAAAGATCCAATAGGAGCAAAATCTATATTAATTAAATTATAATCATCCTTTCTTCGCCATAAACGAACAGAGTCTGTCCCTTTTTTTTCAAGCCATTCACGTGTAACAGGCTGTCTTTCGTTTAGTCCTAAGACATCTACAAGCAACCATTGTCCTAATGCAGATTGCCCATATCTTTTACCATTTTCTTCTTTTAAAGTATTGCTTCCTGATTGTAAACCTTTCATATTGTCTTGGGTAACTAAAGCTGGAATTGTTTTTCCATTTGGAAGTTTTAATAAAAAGCGAACTTCTGGTCTTTCATCAGAAGTTCCCTTATAATTACCTTTAATTTTTTCAAATTCAAATATGTTAGAAGTAAAAAAATCAGGGTGCTTTTTGTGAAATTCTCGAGGGATTGGAACATAAATTTCATTTAAAGGTCTTGGAGTATTACTTCCTTTACTTTTTGGTGCTGCATTCCATGCATTCAGTCCAGATTTTTCTTCTACTTCTTTAGACTGATAAGAATATAGGGGCAGGTAAACTTCGATTATATCTGGCTCTGCAACTTTTGTTGTTTCAATAAGTTCGAAGTATGCTTTCAGTAAAAATGAAAAAGGATCCTCAATAATCCTTACATCAAATTTGTTTAGTGTTAAAGTATTGTATTTGTCAGAATCAAATTTCTGCCATATTTGAGAATCAGCAAATGTATATCTATAATCCTTGTTACCATCTGACCAAGATAATGCAGATGTTGTTGCACTAAAATCTTTAAGTTTATTTAAATCAATTAATGGATATGCACATTCATTTATTGTAAAGATGCCTTGATCACGAGTTATATAATGATAAATGTTTTTGTCTTCCGATAACCCTAAACGTTCATAATCACTTTTCATTCTTTGATTTTTAATCTCAGAAATTTTATAAGCTAATGAATGCAAATCATTACGATACGTATTAATATCATTTTGATAACGCTTCAGCTGCATTACCTTCTGAAAAGACGGTTTGCTGCCCATCCAGGTTTTTAGTCCAATTCCTATTCGGTCATTACCAAATACAGAAAGTACATCATGTGGAGTATTACCAATATCAACGTTTTGACTGTTGAAAATTTTTGTAAAAACGGTTTCTTGAAACTTAGAATCAAGATAAGGGATTAAATCTCCTTGTTTTTGACGAAATAAATTAGACAATGCTCCATAAACCTGTAAAAACTTTATGTATTCATCTCTTTGCTCAACAGAAAATCGCTCCCAAACATTCATTCTAATAAGACATTTAAAATTTCTTGGCTTATTCTTTCAATTAATGTAGTCGTAACAGAATTCCCTGCTTGCATATATAATTTACTGTTAGCAATATTGGGTAAAATGTACTTATCCATCGGATATCCTTGAAAAGCAAAACACTCTTTTGGAGTTAACTTCCTAATACCATAATCATCTAGAATTAAAGGCACATTATGTCCACCCGTTCCCATATTTGCTGTTAAAGTTGGACAAACTTGATTTTTGTTTTCTCTAACATAAACTCTTCTCCACTGATATATTGTATCTTTTGAAGTTATTGTTTTTTCTAATTCAGGATAGTATTGATGGTCTTTTTTATAATAAAGATTATCTGCTTGCTTTCCTTTTTCTAAAACGTCATGGATTGTTTTAGTCAAAGGAATAGGTTCAGGAAATTTAAAATCTCCATGATTTGGCACTTGATTTTTGTCAAAAGCAACAATAAAAATACGTTCTCTGTTTTGCGGAACATTTGCATGTGTAGAAGAATTCAATACTTTAGTGTATGCTTTATAACCTAGTTTTTCTTCTAAAGTCTCTAAAATCACTTTAAAAGTGTTTCCTTTATCGTGTGAAACTAGATTTTTTACATTTTCAAGAAAAACCACTTTAGGTCTTTTTGCTTCAATAATTTTTTCTACATCGAAGAACAATGTTCCTCTTGTATCTTGAAATCCTTTTCTATTTCCAGCAATAGAAAAAGCTTGACAAGGAAATCCTGCACATAAAATCTGAAAATCATTAGGAATGTAATTTTTGGTAACTTCTTTAGTAATATCTCCAAATGGAACTTGTCCAAAATTAGAGCGATATGTTTTCTGTGAATCTATATTCCATTCACTTGTATAAACACATTTTCCTCCTAAATTCTGCAATGCAATTCTAAATCCTCCAATTCCCGCAAAGAGATCTACGAATTTAAAAGTGTAGTTTTGAGGGGTAGGAAATGGAACATTTTCTACCTCAAAAAGTAATTGTTGTAATGCCGAATCAGAAACTATATTTAAATTCCCTTCTTCGTTTTTATATTCAACTATTTGTTTTAGGTATTGAGCAGCTTCTTCTTTAAAATGATCTTTAACGCCATTGTGATAGTTATGTAAATAATGCGTTACAACAGCTTTTCTATTATCATCGTCTTCCTCTATAAAGCGAGTTTTAAATTTTTTATCGTCAAATTCCTCAATTTTGATCGTTTCTTCGCCCTTCATTTTTCACTAAAATTAAAGGTGCAATTTATGAATAATAATTCGGAATTGTTAATTATATTTTTGAACAAACGTCTGATTAAGTTTGTCAAATTTCATTTAATTTCGTTTTGTTAAATTGTAAATAGAGACTCTCTACTTCCCCCTCTTCCCCCACTTAATCTTAATCTTCCCATTATCATCAACAGCCAGTAAATGCAGAACAATCCCACGGTCGCGAACGGCGTCACGTTCGGCTTGGGTGGCGAGTTGGGAATCGTTTTTAGAATTTCGAAGCGGAATGGTAAGCGCCAGATTGGTGCCTCTTCCAAAAGAGTAGATTCCTTCAACGTCGAAGTTTAAAACATTGGAACTGATGGTCAATTTATTGATGTCGACTTGTTCGCCTCTTAAATTGACATCGCCCGATAAATCGCTGAAATTAATATTCTCCACATCTCGAAACGGAAATGCAAATTTGCCCACTTTTACAATCGGTCCAAAATTGAGCAAAGCGCCCTGATTGACATCAAAACTTAATCTTCCGCGCATTGAGTTGACGATTAAATCGCCTTTAGCGCTCATAAAACCTGTTACGTTGGCATTGCTGCTGAGTCGGCCCCGAATGTTTTTAGGATTAAAAGAAGTGATTCCGAAATTATGGAACGATTTTAAAAAACTTGCCATATCAACACGATAAATCTGAGCAGTTGAACTAAAAACGTAATATTTCCCGTTTGGCTCTATGGCGCCATTAAACGCAATATTTCCACCAGAAGTCTGTACAGTTCCGTTTTTGAGCAAAAGCTTAGAATCGAGCATTTGCAAAGTTGCTTTTGTATTAGTCGCAGTCAGTGCTCCATACGTTATTTTGTCTGCTTTTAGATTGATTATTGCAGTGCATTTTTCTATTACCGATTTTAGCTGATTCGAAAAATTGACATTCTTTTTTGCCGTTTTTTTCTGGGCTGTTTTTGTTGCCTGATTGTTTTTCAAAATGCCTAAAAACTGTTTGACATCAATACTCGGACAATAAATATTCCAGTTTACGACCATTTTTTCGGGAGCGTCGTAATAGAGATTTAGAAAATTATCAATTCTTCCGTCAATGCGAATGCTATTTTTTTTGTGTTTATAAGCTATTTTTTTGATGTAAAGCGCCTGTTCTGTAAACGAAAGTTTTACATCGGTTTTTTCGGCGCGAATGTTTTTCGGCAGATACTCAAAAGTTGCTTTGTCAATATCAACATTGCCAATTACACGGGGTTTATGAATGTACAAATCAACAATATCAAACTGAAATCTCAAATTGGTTTTGGCGTGACCGCTTTCAAAATGAAGGATTTTATCATTCGCCATTCCGTTGAGTTTCGAAACATCAAAATCGGCATTTACAATTCCGGTCGCAATAGGTTTTTCGAGATTATTAATAACAGCCTGCGGAATCGTAAGTGGAATACTTTCATAATCGCCTTTAAAATGCGTCAGGATTATGGCCGAATTAGAATCGTTAAATCCTTTTTCTGGTTTGAAATTGTTGGTAAAAATCCCTTTAAAATTACAATTGGTAAACAATCCGTCGGGAATGCTGAGTTCGTTGTTTTTAATAAGAGCCTGAACCACAATTTTTGGATCGCCTTCAACATTTAAATCGCCTTTAATGTCGCAATTGACCGCAATCGCTTTTTTTAGATTGAATTGATTGAGCTTCGAACTGATATTTGCAGACAATAAATTAGAGGCATTCCTCCATAAAATATTCGTCTGAATGTTGATTCCGAAAAGTGAATTTCCTTTTCCGATATTAAAAAAAGCAACAATATCAAAAACATCCGAACCAATCTTTAGGTTTTTGGTCTTAATATCAATGTTTTCTTTTTCATCATTATAAGAAATATCAAAATGTCCCTCAAGCTCTTTTTCTTTAGCAAAACTTCCGTGTACGGTATTAAAAGCGAGACTGTTGATTTTGGTTTTCAAAAACAAATCGGTTTTCCAGTTATCGTCTTCGTAATCAATTTTCGATTTTAAATCTGTTGCTGCAAAATCAAATAATTTATGTCCGAGTTGGTTATCAATGGTGACATGAACATTTTCGAGAACAACCTCATCTATAGTAGTTTCTCTTTTCTCCTGATCGGAAGTCTTTTTCTTTTTAGGTTTAAAAATATCAGTATTTGAGTACCCGTTTGAAGCTTTATAGATATAGACGTCAGCATTGCTGATAATGATTTTATGAATGCTGATTTCGTTCTGCATCAGACTCCAAATATTTAATCGCGCCTCAATTTCATTAGCTTTTAATAAAGTATGTTTATGAGAAACCCATTGATTGTCTTTGAGCTGAACGTCTTTTAAGGCTAAAGTAAAATTCGGAAAACCCGTTAAAAACTTATAATGAAAATCGGTTACATGAAATTGCCCTTTAATATTTTCGTTGATTTTATGATTGACCTTGGCAATAATTTCAGTTTTGTTCTGATTGAAATAAATCGACAGGCCACCACAAGCCAATAAAAGCAAACCGAAAAGAATTAGAATAAAAATCCCAATGCGTTTAGCATATTTCTTAAATCGTTCGGATCGGAAAATGTTTTGTATTTGAAGTAGAGTTTCCTTCATAATGTGGATTTTCAGGATGATTAAAGGTAATGATAAAAAACGGTTTTCTTTTACAAGACATTAAGGCTTGTAAATAAAGCACATGTGAATAGTATAATTATTGACGATGCATTTATAATCAAAACTAATTTCTAGATGGTGCAGGATTTGTTTTTAATTTTTAACTTTGTACCTCAGTTCTGAAAGTTTTTAAAAGTCTCTCTGAGATAAGAACTGAGGATAACTTTAAAGAAAAATAATTATGGCATTAGCAATAACAGATGCTACTTTTGACGAAGTAGTTTTAAAATCAGATAAACCAGTAATGGTAGATTTTTGGGCAGCATGGTGCGGTCCTTGTAGAATGGTTGGTCCAATCATTGACCAATTAAGCGAAGAATATGCAGGAAAAGTTGTTGTTGGTAAAGTAGATGTAGATGCTAACCAAGAATTTGCTGCAAAATATGGTGTGCGTAACATACCAACCGTTTTGGTATTTCATAACGGTGAAGTAGTAGGAAAACAAGTAGGAGTTGCTCCGAAACAAACCTACGCTGACAGCTTAGACGCTTTGTTGTAATCCTCAGATTGCATTGATATAAAGAAGGTTTGACGAAAGTCAGACCTTTTTTATTGTTTTTTTGCCACAGATTATAAGGATTAAAAGTTTTTTTTTATCTGTGAGAATCCTTTAATCTGTGGCAAAAAATTATCCGTTAAAAATAATAGTAAAAGTAGCTCCTGCATTTGGCTGGGAACAGACTTCAATTTTGCAATTAATGGCCGATGCTAAATCCCGAATTAAATGTAATCCTAAACCAGATTTGATTCCGATAACTTCTGATTCGTCGTACAAAGCTTTGAATTTTTCGAGCGTTCCTCCTGGGCCGTTATCAGTTATCGAAAGATACGGCTGATTTTCTATATGGCCCGCTTTCCAGATTATTTTCGGCTTTTCTGTTTTATCAAGCGCTTTTATGGCGTTTCCGGTAAGGTTTCTAATGATGGTTTTTAGATAATTTTCATCTGTATTCAAAACAATATTTTCTGGATTTTCGAATGAAATAAAAATGTTTTCAATGCTAGAGAAATGCTTTTGTGTTTCTTCAAAAATCGTATCGACAGGAATCTCTATAAAATGAGGTTTGAAATTTTCCATCTGTCCCTTGCTCCAAAGCAGCATGTCTTCCATAGCATCCAACAAATTTTCGGCTCCGGTTGTAATTTTTGTCTGCATTCTGTGTTTTGTTTCTTCATCCATTAATTCAGGATTTTCCTTTTGAAGATGCAGAAAATGTATTAAATTCGAAATCGGACTTCGCAAATCATGATTTAAAATACTAAAAAATCGAGCTTTGATTTTATTCGCCTCATCCAATTCTTGATTCAACACTTGAAGCTTTAAATTGGTTTTCTTTCTATTTTGATTCTGTTTAAAAAGCAATAATCCGATAACGGCAATTAGTGTAATTCCTGAAATGAGAAAAACACGTTGCCGTTTGGCTTCTGTAATCTGAATATTTTTAATGGTATTTTCATTCGAAAGATTTTGAATTTTCTGTTGTTTGGTTTTATTCTGATAAGAAGCTTCTGCATTGGCAATACTCTGTTTAGCCGATTCCTGCATCATTTCATCATTGGCTTTGCTGTAAATTTCGTTGTAATGATAGGCTTCTTGCCAAAGTCCGAGCGCCGCATAACTTTGAGACAGTTTTTTATTGATATTTACATACGATTCTTTATCATAATGCAAAGCATTTTTTGAAGCCTTTTTAAGTGTTTCTATTGCTTTTTTGTATTCTCTTTTCTCATACAAAATCCTTCCCATAACAGCATTGGCTTCCATGATAATATCTTCATCTGTAGATTTTTGTCCAAACAAAACTGCTTTTTTAGCATAGTTAAAAGCCGTATTGATCTGGCCTTCATTGGCATAATATTCAGACATGCTTCTGTTGGCAAAACTCAGATTGAGAAATAAGGAATCTTTTTTGGAAGGATAGGTATAAATTAAGTTGTAGTATTTCTGAATACTGTCATTTTGTTTTAACGGAACAAAACATTGCAAATAATAATTACAAGTAAAAGCACTGATGTAAGGCGAAGTTTTGATGTAAGGCTGCGCATAATTCAGATATTCGATGGCTTTATTATACTGCTTCATTTTGGTGTAAGCCGCAGCAATCTGACTATACGAAACACCGATAACTTCATCATTGGCAATACTTTTATCCAGCAGCTTTTTATAATTAATTGCTTTTACCTGATAACTGATAAAGGTTTCATATGCTGCATTATCAAGGTAATATTCTCCCAAACTTCCGTAAAGAACTGATTTTGTATAATTGCTTTTTGTAGTATCAACAACCTTTTTGATGTAATTGATTAGATTTTCTCTTTTTCGTGTCTCATTTAAAGCATAATACCCATAATTGAGACGCATTAAAGCCGAGGTTTCATTTTTAAGATGATGCGCTCTTTGAGCATACTGCAGAGCCAGTTCGTAATTAACAACTGCATCCTTATTTTGATTGTTATTAAATTCGAATCCTTTGCCTTTTAAAAAATAAAATTTAGAAGTGTAAGCATTATGATGACGCGCAAGTTCAATTCCTTTTTGCGCAACGATAACCAGTTTAGGATAATTTTCTGCATTATCAATTTCATTAGCATATTTCAGCCAAGCTTTTAGTTTTTCATTATTAGATTTAAGTCCCACCAAATTGGGTTCTTGCTGCCCAAAAACAGAAAGTGTAATAAGGAACAAAAACAAAAATCGGATTTGCTTCATTTAAATCAGGTTTAGGTTTTCCTTATAACTTCTGCCAACCGGAATAGACACGTTATTGTTTAAAATGATTTCAGTCGAATTCATTTTCTGAATAAACTGTTTCTGCACTGCAAAACTCCTGTGAATACGAATAAAAGACTGAAAATGATCTTCTTTCAATAAATTTCCGATGCTCGATAAAACACAATGCCTTTTTTTGTTTGTAATGATTAAAGTATAATCTTTTAAAGCTTCAAGATATAAAATTTCGTACAGTTTTACTTTTGTTTGTTCGTGTCCTTCTTTGATATAAATCGTGTCACCGCCAATACTGGCTTCAAACAGAGAAGCTTTGAGTTTTATTTCCATAAACTCCTCAATGCGATTTATAGTCTGCGTAAAACGATCTAGTTTTAATGGTTTTACTATAAAATCCAAGGTTTCAATCTGGAAACTCTCCACTGCATGTTCGGGATGTGCAGTTATAAACACACAAACTGGAATCTCTAGTGCCTGTTTTCTAAAATCAATTCCGTTTAAGCCCGGCATATCAATATCCAAAAATAAAATATCGATTTTTTCTTTCTCTAAAAAAGGAAGTGCGTCTTCGGCATCTTCAAAAACACCAATTATATCCAGAATTGGAAACTTTTTAGCAAAAGACAATACGGTTAGCCGGTCAATTTCATCATCATCAATAATAATACAACTGTATTTTTTCATCATTCGAACTTAAAATTATGTCGTCTGTCTATTTAAAATGTTGTTTGTCTATTGGCTGTTTTTGCCGTGATTTTATTGGTGCAAATTTGTCTTGTAATTGTTTCAGAAGCTGAAAAACAAGCTTTTGAACTTTACAAAAATAAGGTTATTGAATTAAATAAGAATCATTTGACTAATTTTTTAAAGACTAAAATTATTATGAAAACTTTTAAAACCATTTTTACAATTTTATTAATCGCCGTAACTATAATTTCATGCAGCGGAGACGACGGAACGGACGGTTCAAACGGAATAGACGGTGCACAAGGAGAAACCGGAACAGCAAATGTAATTTACAGCGCCTGGATTAGTGCTCCGGCAGGAACACCAGAAACCATAGACGGAACTTCAGGTTTGTCAACCTCTATCGCGGCACCGCAGCTTACAGCAGATATTATGGCAAAAGGAACCGTTTTGGCTTATATGTCTTTTGGATCAGGAACCAATATTTATACACTTCCTTATACTTCAACAGCTGGAGGGTCAACTAATACCATTACAGCAATTGCAAGCCTTAAATCAATCAAATTTTTCAGATTTAAACATGCTAATGACGGTACAACTGTGGCGCTTCCGAGTACTCTAAACTGGCGATATATCTTAATTCCGGGTGGCACTCAGGCAGCAACATCAAAAACAGCACAATTGGATTATTCTAAAATGAGCTACGAAGAAGTTTGTGCACGTTTTAACATTCAGCCTTAATTATTTATCAATCAAAACACTTAAAATATAGTATTATGAAAACTTTCAAAACCATTTTTGCAATTTTAATAACCGCTGCGCTGGCAGTATCCTGCAGCAGTGACGACGACAAAGACAATACTCCAACCTTTAAGACAGAAAATCCTTTGGCGGTTTATTATACTCAGACCGGTTTTTCTACGGTAAGCAATTTTATAAATTCGGGAGATTATGAATTCGGACTCGTATTTACGCCTAACGTAAAAGGAAAAATCAAAGCGATTACCTTAAAACTACCTGCAACAAACGCAAATGTACGTGTCACAATCTGGGACTTCGCAAATAAAGCAGTATTGCGCACTGAAACTTTAAATGTTGCTACAGCAGATGTTCAGGTTAGTAAAGAAATCAGCGAATTAGCTTTAGAAAAAGATAAAAAATACGTGATTACCATGAATTCTAACGACTGGTACAAAAAGAACAAAGCCGATAACAGCAATGCCGTTTATCCTATTGTTGCCGGAAATATTACGATCAACGAATACAGATGGTTAAGCGGTACGGCGCAAACTTTCCCTACGACTGTTGCAACGAGTTATAATGCAGGAGATTTAAGTTTTGATTTTCAGCAGACAGAATAGTTGTTTTTTAGATAGCTTGAATTAGTAAGTTTGAAAAGGTTTGGCAATTGCCAAGCCTTTTTTTGTTTGTTTCTTGCCACAGATTCCACAGATTAAAAGGATTTATTAATCTGTGAAAATCCTTTAATCTGTGGCAAACATTTTTATTTTTCTTAAAAAATGAAAATTCTTAATAGCCTTTTTTGTTTGTTTTTTACCACAGATTCCCCAGATTAAAAGGATTTATTAATCTGTGAAAATCATTTAATCTGTGGCAACCATTTTTTATTGTTACGAATCTTATAATTCTTAAAAAATGAAAATCCTTAACAGCCTTTTTTGTTTATTTCTTGCCACAGATTCCTCAGATTAAAAGGATTTTTTTAATCTGTGGAAATCCTTTAATGTGTGGCAAACATTTTTTATTTTTACGAATCTTATATTCTTAAAAAATGAAAATTTTCTACAGCCTTTTTGCTTCTATTATGATGATTACGATTGGATTTTCCCAATCAAAAACAGAAGAAGTTTACATCTTAGACAAAGGCGTTTCTCAATATTTGGCTTTTTATCGTAAACAAGAAATTTCAAATGTAAGTTATGGACTTTCATTTCAGATTCCCAGTAAAAAAAATGAAGATATAAATGCCAATTTAATTTTGGATTTGAGCATCAATTCAGATTATGTTTATCTTGACTTCAAAGAGAAAACAGAAAACCTAAAAACATTGATTGTCAATGGCAAAAAGGCTTCTATAAAGCATGAGAATGGACATATTATTATTGGACCAAACTTGATTAAAGGAAAAAATACAATCGAGATTTCATTCATCGCAGGAAACTTATCTTTAAACAGAAACGATGATTTTCTGTACACTTTATTAGTTCCAGACCGCGCGAGCACTTTATTTCCTTGTTTTGATCAGCCGGATTTAAAAGCGACTTATAAACTGAGTCTTTCTGTCCCGAAAGATTGGTCTGTTTTGGCTGGAGCCGATGTAAAAGAGAAAACTGAAAAAGGCGATTTTACAAACTACACTTTTGGAGAATCCGATAAAATGAGTACTTATTTGTTTTCGTTTGTTGCGGGAAAATTCAAAAGCGTAACACAAAAGCCAGGTTTGGAAATGACGATGTTATATCGCGAAAATAATCCTGAAAAAATAAAAACAAGTACCGATACTATTTTCAATCTTCACCAACAATCTTTAGATTTTTTAGAAAAATATACCAATTATAAATTCCCGTTTCAGAAACTGGATTTTGCTTCAATTCCCGTTTTTCAATATGGCGGAATGGAACATGTTGGTGCGATTCAGTACCGTGAATCAAGTCTGTTTTTGGATAACAGTGCAACCGACAGCGAGAAATTAAATAGAGCAAAATTAATCGCACACGAAACCTCGCATATGTGGTTTGGCGATTTGGTAACGATGAAATGGTTTGACGATGTTTGGATGAAAGAGGTTTTTGCCAACTTCATGGCAGATAAAATCATGAATCCAATTTTCCCGAAAGTCAATCATAATCTGCAGTTTTTTACAGCGCATTATCCTAGCGCTTACGCGGAAGACCGCTCTTTGGGAACGCATCCGATAAGACAGTATTTGGCTAATTTGAAAGATGCTGGCTCGCTTTACGGTGCTATGATTTACAACAAAGCCCCGATTATGATGCGTCAGTTGGAAGCTTCGATGGGAGCAGCCGCTTTTCAGAAAGGAATTCAAAAATACATTGCAAAATATGCTAATGACAATGCTGATTGGAATAATCTCGTAGAAATTCTAGATGCCGAAACGCCTTTGGATATGAAGAAATGGAGCGAAGTCTGGGTAAACCGATACGGGAGAGCTATTTTTACAGGTAAGATTGAATATGATACCCAAAACCGAATCAATAAATTTTACATTTTTCAAGAAGCAGAAAGCAAATCAGACAATATCTGGCCTCAGATTTTTCAAATTGGTTTGGTTTATGCCGATACCGTAAAGGTTTTGAATGTTAATATTAAGGACAGAGATTTTGTTGTAAAAGAAGCAACCGGACTTGAAAAGCCACTTACGGTTATTTACAATTATAACGGTTTTGGATACGGTGTTTTTCCGCTTGACGGGAATAATTTAAATTATATTGCTTCTTTAAAGGATGAAATGGCAAGAGCTTCTGCTTACAGCAATCTTTATGAAAATACACTGATCGGAAACATTTCTGTCGAAAAATCTTTTGATTGTTTTATGAAAGGAATTGAATCTGAGCAGAATGAATTGGTTTTGCGAATTGCATCAAATAGCCTGAATACAATTTATTGGAGATTTTTGACCGAAAAACAACAGCATAAATATCAAAAACAGCTTGAAGATGTTTTGAACGAACGTTTGCAAGCCAATTTATCACCTAACATCAAAAAGACATTATTCGGATTATTCAGCTCAATTGCTTATTCTGATTCGGCTAGAGCCAAATTATATCAAATTTGGAATAAAGAAGTCGTGATTCCTGGATTGAAATTAAACGAAGACGATTTTACCAATATGGCAATGAATCTGGCGATTTTTAAACATGAAAAAGCCGATGAAATTTTAGAGAAAACAAAAACTACAATCACAAATCCAGATAAAAAGAAACGTTTTGAATTTTTGCTTCCATCGCTTTCAAAAGACGAATCGGTGCGAAATAAATTTATAGAATCACTAAAAGACGACGCCAATCGTGAGAAAGAATCTTGGGTTTCTGTGGGATTGTCTAATGTAAATCATCCGCTTCGTCAGGAAAGTGCGAAGAAATATATTAGATTTTCACTAGATTTGGTGGAAGAAATTCAGCGTACGGGAGATATTTTCTTTCCAAAAGATTGGCTAGATAACACCGTTGGAAGATATTCGTCTAAATATGCTTTTGATGAAGTGCAGCGATTCTTAAAAGAAAACCCTAATTTTAGCGGGATACTAAAACGTAAATTGCTCATGGCGACAGATTTGCTTTATAAAGCACAAAATATTAAAAAATAAACCGAATGAAAATTGAATCGGAAATAGAGAAAGTCTCCAGTTTTCAGCATCTAGAAATGCTGGCGAACCAGGTTGTAGAAGGTTTTATATCTGGAATGCACAAGAGTCCGTTTCATGGATTTTCGGCCGAATTTGCCGAGCATAAAGTCTATAATGCAGGCGAAAGCACCAAACATATCGACTGGAAATTATTCGCCAAAACCGACCGTTTATATACAAAACGTTTTGAAGAAGAAACCAATATGCGATGCCACATTATTGTGGATAATTCGTCTTCAATGCATTATCCTGAACTTAAATCAAATCAGCCTTTTTATGAAAAGAAGATTGGTTTTGCAGTCTTGGCTTCGGCAGTTTTGATGAATATTCTAAAGAAGCAACGTGATGCTGTTGGTTTGAGTGTTTTCTCTGATCATTACGAATATTATGCTCCAGAAAAAGGAAGCGACCGCCACCACAGAATGCTGTTGAACAAACTGGAACAATTATTAGAACAGCCAAAAACAAAGAAAACAACAGACACTATTACGTATCTGCATCAGATTGCTGAAAAAATGCACCGTCGTTCGATGATTATTTTGTTTACAGATATGTTTCAGACCGCAGATGATGAAAAACTTTTTAACGCCTTACAACATTTGAAACACAACAAACACAAAGTAGTTTTATTTCATGTAATTGACAGTAAAACAGAACTTGAGTTTGAGTTTGACAATACTCCAAGAAAATTTATCGATTTAGAATCGGGAGAAGAAGTTTCTATTTTTGCCGATAATGTAAAGGCAGAATATGAAAAAAGAGCAGAATCTTACTTTAAAGAACTGTCTTTGACCTGCGCCAAAAACCAAATTAAGTATGTTCAGGTAAATGTGGGAGACAATTTCGAAAAAATATTGACTACTTATTTAGTTGAAAAACAAAACTTTGGATAATATTTTAAATAAAAATCAAATATTTTTTATAAAAACACTTGCAGAAACGAAATTCTGTTATATCTTTGCAACCGCAATAACGCAGAGGTTTGGTAGTTCAGTTGGTTAGAATACATGCCTGTCACGCATGGGGTCGCGGGTTCGAGTCCCGTCCAGACCGCAATATTGGGAAAAGCCTTTCTTAACAGAAAGGCTTTTTTGCCCAAATACGGTATCTAAGATTAGTTGTGTTGTTTTGCTGAGAATTTGTAACTCTCAGCTCGGTTTAGTAGTTAGACCAATGAAAAGCTTTCCACTTTGTGGATGGCTTTTTTGATTTAAGACCTTTTGTAAAAGGTAATTCGGATCAATACAGTTTTTTTGGAAATTCTGATTTTTCATATAAAGTTTGTCATTTCGAGGGACGAGAAATCTTCGCAAGTAACTCCACAGAGATTTTCTATCATATATTAAAATATAGCCCGTGGTTTCAACCACGGGAACACAATGTGTATAAATACGTTTCCCGGGGTTGAAACCACGGGCTATGTTTAAAAACGGGATAAAAAGGGATCAATACAATAAAAATTCCATTTTTTTCACCGCTAAGAGCAAAGATTTAGGCAAAGTTCGCAAAGCTTAGAATTGATTAAGCTCTGCGATTTTTTTTCGTAATTCTGATTTCTACATAAAGTTTGTCATTTCGAGGGACGAGAAATCTTCGCAAGTAACTCCACAGAGATTTTCTATCATATATTAAATATAGCCCGTGGTTGAAACCATGGGAACACAATGTGTATAAATACGTTTCCCGTGGTTGAAACCACGGGCTATGTTTAAAAACGAGATAAATAATGCTACATGAAAAACCTTTGTAAAAGTTTCAATCTTTGCATTCTTTGCGTAAATCTTAGCGCTCTTTGCGGTTAAAAGAAAGAAACTTCTTCTTTTTTGCTTTTAAGGCCAGTTTTTAAAATATTGGATTTTAGTCAATTAAAAATTTATGAAATTTTATTCGTAAAAACGCTTGCAGAAATGAAATTCTGTTGTATTTTTGCACCCACAATAACGCAGGGTTTGGTAGTTCAGTTGGTTAGAATACATGCCTGTCACGCATGGGGTCGCGGGTTCGAGTCCCGTCCAGACCGCCTAAGTTTGTAGAAAGCTTCTCTTCATGAGAAGCTTTTTTGTTTTTATACACTTTGTGGGTTTGAGCGTAAAGATTTAAGCAAAGTTCGCAAAGGCTTATTTTGGGCCAAGATTCGTAAAAGTTCGCAAAGTTTTATCGTATAGCTTTGTGTTTATAAGCGTAATCTTTGGAGAAAATCCTTGCGTGCTTTGTGGTTAATTTTTTTAGATTTCATTTTTGGAATTTAAAAATTTGGAATTTATTTCTTC
Organism: Flavobacterium procerum; assembly: GCF_042431625.1. Lineage (NCBI taxonomy): Bacteria > Pseudomonadati > Bacteroidota > Flavobacteriia > Flavobacteriales > Flavobacteriaceae > Flavobacterium > Flavobacterium procerum. The sequence goes on from NZ_JBHLYW010000010.1 coordinate 416,359, forward strand.
CCTATCTTTATATCATGGAACAAGGCACATTCAAAGTAGACAAGTATTATCTCAATAAGGTAGATGCTGATAAAAAAAGCATTTACTGTCATCATGATATAATGGGCGAATTGTTTGTTCCTGTTCACAAACACGAAAAAGCACAAATGCTGTACGCAGAAGGCGATGTGGTTTTTGTCACTACTGAAACGAAATCGTACTTTCTGCCCGCAAGACATTTCATCTGGATTCCGGCCGGTTTAGAACATAGTATCGAACCAAAATCTGAACACGTGATGATGCGAAATCTTTATTTTCCGGTTGAAAAAGATGAAGGTGATTTCTACAAAAGCGAAGGCATTTATCCTGTCAATAATTTGCTGCTCCAAATGATGCTTTTTACCAATCAGTGGAATGGAGATTTGAAAAAAGACTCTCCAAATTTCGTGATTGCAAAAGCCATAAAAGCGATTCTTCCGCAGATATGCACTAACAATCTCCCTCTAGAATTACCTCAACCCAAAGACAAACGTCTAAGCAAAATCCTGCGTTATATCGAAAATAATCTCGGAGAAACAATTCTCTTTGCCGATGTGGCACATGAATTTGGTTTCAGCGAACGCTCTTTGTATCGCTTATTTCAAAAAGATCTTAAGATGTCTTTTATTCAATATTATACCATTCGAAGAATCCTCAAAGCAATCGAACTTTTATTAGAAAGAAAACTTTCAGTAAAAGAGGTAGCTCTAGAAGTAGGTTATAATAGCGTTCCGACTTTCAGCAATACTTTTTTTAAGATTTTAGGCCAAAGGCCTTCTGATTACTTAAACGGAGAGGAAATTTTGGAGCGTGGCAAATAGTTTTTTATTTCACGCAGATTTAAGCTGATTTCACAGATTTTCTTATTATACAACTAAAATTTTCTCTCGCAGATTTAAAAGGATTTTAGCTGATTTTGCAGATATTTTGTAATTTATCTGCGAGAGAAAAAAATCAGCATATTCCGTTAGAATCCTTTTAAATCTGCGAGACAAAAAAAATCAGCGTATTCTGCTAGAATCCTTTTAAATCTGCTCAATCTGCGAGAGAAAAAAAGAAATCTGTGCCTATCAGCTAAAATCCCTTTAAATCTGCGTGAAATAATTTCAATTTCAACTATTTGTTTATCAGTATTTTGATATAACGTTTTCGAAAAACAGAATTTTAACGTTTGTCCGAAATGAATACGTTATTGACTTTTTAGAATCATCCGCCAAGGAAAAAATGAAAGAACTTTGCAGCATAAATTATTTAAATATTCATGTTCCTTACAAAAACAAATTCTAACGAAGATTGTTTTCCCAGAAGCTTATTGATTTTACTAATTACATTAGTATTCAATAGTTTACATGCTCAGGAAGTCCATACAGTTTCTTTACAAGAAGCGATGAAACTGGCGAAGGAAAACAATAAAAAAGTCCTTAAATCGCAACTAGAAATCACGCTTGCTGAGCAAAACATCAAAGAAAGAAAAGAACTCAGGTTGCCGGATGTATCCCTAAACGGAATGTACTCCAGAATTACCAACATTACAGAATTTAAAGGAAGTGGTTTCTTAAAAGACAAAGAAGTTACGCATGCAATTCCTGAAATCTATGAGGTAAATTCTACTTTTAAAATGCCAATTTACGTTGGAAACAAGATTAGCAACGCCATTAAAATTGCGAATCAGGAAAACGAAATAGCGAAAATAAAATCGGAAAAAACAGAAAATGATATTGAACTGGAAGTTGTTGCCAACTATCTGGCGATTTACAAAATGATGGAACTTCAAAAGATATTTGAGGAAAACATCAAAGAAGAAAAAAGCCGATTAAAAGAAGTGCAATCGCTTCAAAAACACGGAACGGTAACCAAAAACGAGGTTATACGCGCCGAATTACAGCTCTCGGATCGTGAACTAAATGCGCTCACAAACTCCAAAAACATTAAAATAGCGCTTCACGATCTGAAGACTTTAATTCAGCTTCCGGAAAACGAAGAAATTGCAATCGACACGACTGCCAATTTGGACGAAATGAATGGCTTAGATCCGTATGATTTTTATTTAAGCAAAGCAATGCAGAACGAAGAAATGCGAATTGCAAGCCAGGAATTAAACATCAGCAAAACCGAACTGCAATTGGTAAAAGGAAATTATCTGCCGAGTGTGAACTTCTTCGGTAATTATGGTTTTTATTATCCGAACTACAAATTTTTTCCTCCAAATCCGTATTTGTACACTTTAGGTCAGATTGGAATTGAGGCTCGTTTTGATATTTCGGCTTTGTATAAAAACAAGACGAAAGTGGCAAAAGCGAATACAAAAATTGATTTGCAGGAAATGCAGACCGAAATCATAAAAGATGAAATTCAGGATGAGCTGTTTAAAGAACATACACAGTATCAGGAAATCCTTGAAAAGTTTGTCGTTGTTGACAAAGCTTTGGATTTAGCTGAAGAAAACTACAGAATCGTAAAACTGAAATATTTGAACCAATTGGTTTTAATTACCGAAATGGTTGATGCTGACAACGCTTTGCTTCAGGCAAAATACAACAAAATCTCTACCCGATTAGATGCTGTTTTAAAACATTACGAAATGATGCATACGGCGGGTATGATGCCTAATGAGATTTAGATTAGAGCATAGAAAATAGAATATAGAGAATAGACTAAAAAAATAGACAGAAAAGATATAAAGTTTATGGTTAAGATAAAAAATGAAACTAGCAGCAATAAAACGTTTCATATACTAATAACAATTATTGCATGCACGCTGGTTATAAGTGGCGTTATTTTGGGAATTTGGTTTTATGCGTTTAACCGAAATCACGAAGAAACCAATGACGCTCAAGTCGAGCAATACGTAACACCAATTATGTCGAGAATTACAGGTTACGTTCAGGATGTTCGTTTTGAAGAAAACCAGTTTGTACATAAAGGCGATACTTTGGTGGTCATTGACAACAGAGAATATAAATCGAAACTGAATGTGGCTTTAGCCGATGTTCAAAACGCGCAACAAAACAGTATTGTTGCAGAGAAAAATGCTATCAATACAGCAAGTGCGACGGCAATTAACGAATCGCAATTAGAAGCTGCAAAAGCCAATCTTTGGAAAACGAAATTAGAATACGAAAGATACAAAGCTTTAGTTAAAGAAGAAGCGGCAACTTCTCAGCAATTAGAAAAAGTGAAGGCAGACTACGAATCGGCTCAAGCGCATTTTCAGGAAATGAAAAACAGAATTCATTCTGCAGCTTTAAGCACTTCTGTTGCTCAGGCAAATGTTCCGACAACACAGACGAATATTGCTTCGAAACAAGCTGTTGCAGATAATGCAGCATTGTTTCTTTCGTATACCATTATTACAGCGCCTTACGACGGCTGGGTCGGAAAAAGAACTTTACAGCCTGGACAAATGGTAAAAGAAGGGCAATCGCTGCTTTCTATCGTAAGTAAAGAAAAATGGATTACAGCCAATTTTAAAGAAACACAATTGCAATATTTAACCGTTGGGCAGGATGTTGAAATTAAAGCTGACGCTGTAAACGACAAAGTCTTTGTAGGAACAATTGCTTCGTTATCGCCTGCGAGTGGTGCAAGATTCTCGTTGCTTCCTCCAGACAATGCAACAGGAAACTTCGTAAAAATTGAGCAAAGAATTCCAGTTAGAATTCAGTTAAAAGACAACAACAAACAAACCGATTTTTTAAGAGCGGGAATGAACATTACGGTTGTCGCTGCACACAAATAAAATGGAAGATAAAAGTATATTTAAATCATGGGTTCCAAAATGGGCAATCATTACAATTTTGTTCGTTTGCCTTTTGCATTCCATGATTTTACTGGGAGTTTATACCTCAAACGTAACGTATGCGGCGAGTTTTCTCGATATTGAACCCGAAGATTTGCAGTTTGCGATGTGCGTAACGTACGGAACACTGCTGGCAACCATTTTAATAGAAGGCCGATTTTCGAGTTTTTTTCCTGCCAAAAATTACCTGATGGCGGTTTATTCCTTAATCGGGATTACAATTGTTTCATCAGCTTATATTACCAATTTTTCGGTCTTTTTATTGATGAGAGTTGCCGAAGGAATCCTGATGGCGCTTCCTGTAATTACAATCAGGCAATTGCTTATTGAACAGTTCAATACTAAAAATGCCATTATTATTGGGTTTTCATTTTATTACGGCGCGTTGTTGTTGTCAACGCCGTTTATTATGAATATTGCCGTGTGGTTTCTCGATCATTACGACTGGAAATACATGTTGTATGTTTCGGGCGGACTTCAGGTTTTAAACGTCTTTTTAATCTTAGTTACTTTCAAAGGGCACCGAATTACAAAGAAGATTCCGTTGTATCAAATCGATTGGATGAGTTATTTTTTGGTTTTGATTTCGATTCTTTGCGGTGCCTACTTTTTTGTTTATGCAGAAAAAAAATATTGGCTCGAATCGTCTGAAATGGTTTTGATATTGATGATTTCGCTCATCACAGGCGGATTATTCATCTTCAAAGAACGTTTGGTAAAAAGACCAAGTTTTGATTTTGAGGTGATAAAATACGCCAATCTACGAATCGGATTTTTATTGTTTTTCCTTTTTTATATCAGCAGAGCAACGCTGAGTCTTTGCCACTCGGCGATGTTTTCTATCTGGAATTGGGATCCATCGCGTGTGGCGGGCGTACAATACATAAACGGATTAGGAAACGTAATAGGACTCATTTTAGCCGCTTTTTTCATGATGAAATCCGTTTCGACCAAAATCATTTTTATGATTGGTTTTACGCTGATTGCAATATTTCATTTCTGGTTTACATTTCTTTTTGTTCCCGATGTAGCATTGAGCGACATCGTGATTCCCTATATTTTGCAAGGAATCGGTGTGGGGTTTTTATTTGTTCCGCTCATCTTATTTACCACTTCATCGGTTCCAGCAAATATGGCAGTTTCTGCTGGAATTGTAGGTGTTTCGGGGCGTTTTTGGGGAAGTACGATTGGCTTTTGCGTCATGCAAAATGCAATGGTTTTCTTAAATAAAAAACACTTTTTAAAACTAAGTCAATTCGTAACCGGCGAAAATCTAGAATCACAGCAAACTATTGCAAGTACAACGCAAAGTTTTATTGCCAAAGGTTACTCTACAGATAATGCCAATGTTCTGGCAATCAAAAAGCTTTTCGGTACAATCGCTAAACAATCGACTCTTTTGGCCGATATGGAAATCTACACCATTGTAGGTTATAGTTTAGTGATTTTGATTATTCTAATTGCTTGTAATCAGCATTTGAGACAGACCATTACTTTGGTTAAAACTAAAATTTGGATAGGCTAAATTTTGTTTCAAGTTTCAGGTTTCAAGTTTTTGCAAATCTTTGTCAATTAGTCTCGCAAAGTCGCAAAGACGCAAAGTTTTTCTCGCATTTTTGTCATTTCGACGAAGGAGAAATCTCCGTGAGAAGCTCTACAAAGATTAGCTTTTCTTTACGGAGTTACTTGCGGAGATTTCTCCTTCGTCGAAATGACAAACTGTGCGTTCAATGCAATCTTAAAACAAAACTTTGCGCCTCTGCGCCTTTGCGAGATTAAAAAAACTCTGCAAGAAACCTCCTTACAACTCTGTGGAAAAACTTATCTTGCAACCGTAAAAAAACAAATAAAATCTATGAGCCAGCAATGTGTAATTTTTGATATGGATGGCGTGATTTGTCACACTAATCCGCATCATGTAATCGCTTTTGAAGAATTTTTCAATAAATATAAAATTCCGTACACCAATCAAGAATTTGAAGAACATATGTACGGAAAACACAATAGTTATATCATGACACATTTCTTCAAACGTACGATTGAAGGAGAAGAATTGCTGAAATTGGAAGACGAAAAAGAAGGAATGTTTCGTGAAATTTATAAAGACAAAGTAGAAACGATTCCGCATTATATGCAATTTTTAGAGGAACTAAAATCCCGCGGCTTTAAAACCGCCGTTGCGACTTCGGCTCCGCGTGCCAATCTGGATTTGATTGCCAATTTCTTGAAATTAGACCAAAAAATGGATTCGATGATGTCAAGCGAGGACGTTACATTTCATAAACCAAATCCAGAAGTTTATTTAAAATCGGCAGAACGCGTCGGAGTTTCTCCATCTGATTGTGTCGTTTTCGAAGATTCTTTTTCTGGCGTTACTGCAGGACTAAATGCAGGAATGAAAGTCGTTGGCGTTTTAAGCACGCACACCAAAGAACAATTGCCTCCTTGTGATTTTTATATTAATGATTACAGCGAAGTGAATGTAGATAAGATAATTGAGATATTAAATTCCAACAAATAAACTCCAAATTTCAAACTATACAAGAAATCTTTGTCAAAGTTTCAGAACTTTGATAAAGATTATATTCATTAAATGAGACAAATTACAAAATCGGTTTTTTCGGCATCGGTTTGGTAACTTAGATAACCGCCATGCGCTTCGATGATATTTTTAGAAAGCGTAAGGCCAATTCCTGCACCATCTTTTCTGGTGGTGAAAAACGGAAGGAAAACTTTGTCCCGAATTTCTGGGTCAACTCCTCTTCCATTATCAGAAATTACAATAAAAAAACGATTGTTTTCGGTATAACTTGAAAGAATCAATTTCTTTTCTGCTTTTTCTTTTAAAGCATGAATACTATTGGTAATCAAATTAATAACTACCTGTTCCATTTGGTTTTTATCAATCAAAATAGAACGGGAACTATTAATTTCATTAATCAATTCGATGTTTTCAGCTTTCAAAATCGGAGTCATGATTCGAAGGCAATCTTCAAACAAAACATTAATCGGAGTCATCTGTTTGTTTGGTGATGGCAACATCGCGAGCTTTCTATAATTCTCAACAAATACTTGCAAATGATCGCTTCTGTTTATAATGGTAGAAATACTACTCTTAATATCTTCAAAATCATCATTTTCTAATTTGTCCTGATCGACAATGTGAAGCAGATTCTGCGAAAGCGCTCGAATTGGAGTTAGAGAGTTCATCAATTCATGCGAAATAATTTTCATTAAATTAATCCAGGCTTCTTTTTCTTTTTTCTCGATTACACGTTGAATACTGTCCAATAAAATGATAAAATATTCTTTATTGTAAGTCTGTGTAAGCGAAGTCTGAAGCATAAAAGTCTGCAAATCTTGATCTTCGATTTTGATAGAAATAGCGGTTTTAAATTCGCCGAAACCTACCTTTTCAATTTCACTACAAAGTCCCGGAAGATAGTTTTTCAGGTATTTCCAATGACTTACTTTTGGTACTTTAAATAATTTAGAGAAACAGTCATTCATTATAAAAATAGACCAAGTATCATTTTCCTTTTCAAGAATCAAAGCTGCGGTATCGATGCTATTCAAAATCGAACGATAAATCAGTTCTTTTGAAGTCTGTTCCTGTCTCTGCATTTTTAAGGCATCATACAACTCATATAAACTACGGAAATTATCTTTTTTATATTCCTCTGGAAAATTGGCAGAAAAATCATTATTCAGAATAGAATTGATTGTTTTGTCATAAAACAAAAGCTGGTTTTTGACAAAAAAATACATTTCAAATAAAAAAATCAGAATAAAGATCCCTATTAAAAGTGCATTGAAACGAAAGCCTTTGTATAACAACAAAGCACTGCACAAAAAAAGAGCCATGACAAACAAAACTCTCACAAATAGCGCGTTAAAAAACTTCCAATTTTTCATTTATTTTATCTTATTTTTTTGCCACAGATTAAAGGATTAATATGATTTTTAACGCTGTACAATTTGATTTAACAGAAAGAAAAAAATCTTTTTAATCCTTTTTAATCCTTTTTAATCTGTGGCTAAACTCAATTCTTCAAATCGTATTTCTCAATTCTTCTGTACAAAGCCGCACGTGACAAACCTAGTTCTTCAGCAGTTCTGCTGATATTGCCATTGTGTTTGAATAAAGCTTTTTCTATAGCCAGTTTCTCCATTTCAGACAAAGGGTTTTCATCATTTTCGTGAATTTCTTCAAAATCCAAAATATCAAGATTGCTAACAGAAATGATATTGTTTTCTGCTAAAATCAAAGCCCTTTCAATTTTGTTTTCCATTTCACGAACATTTCCTTTCCACGGATATCGCTCTAGATATGGTCCTGCGTTTTTTTCAAATTGAAAATCATTCTGATTGTATTTTTCTGCAATCTGTTCAAGAATAAAATTTGCCATCGGAATTATATCGTCTTTTCTTTCTCTTAAAGACGGCAGATTTATTTCCATTGTATTGATTCTGTACAGTAAATCTTCTCGAAAAGTTTTGTTTTTCACTTCCGTTTTAATGTCGCTGTTGGTTGCCGCAATAACGCGTACATTAAGCGGTCTCGGTTTGCTTTCGCCTAGACGCACTACAGTTTTTGTCTGCAATACATGGAGTAATTTGGCTTGTAGATGAAGCGGAATATTCCCAATCTCATCCAAAAAAATAGTTCCGTTTTGTGCGGTTTCAAATCTTCCGGCTGTATCGGTTTTGGCATCGGTAAAAGCGCCTTTTGCATATCCAAAAAGCTCGCTTTCAAACAAATTATCGCTTAAAGAGCCTAAATCAACATGTACGAAAGGCTGATTTTTTCGTTCAGAATGCTGATGAATGTGCGCCGCAAAAACATACTTTCCGGTTCCGTTTTCGCCTAAAATCAAAACATTTGCGTCTGTTCTGGCAACTTTTTCTGCGATAGAATATGCTTGTTTTATTTTGGCCGAAGTGCCGATAAAATATTGTTTTTCTACTTGTTCTGCCTTTACTACTGCTGTCTTTTTATTGTTTTTTCTACTTTCTATGATAGCTTTATCTATTATTTCTAGCAGTTTTTCATTGTTCCAAGGTTTCAGAACATAATCAAAAGCGCCTATTTTTATGCCTTCAACGGCGGTTTCAATTTTGCCGAAAGCCGTCATCAAAATTACAATTGTATTGGGCGAAAGTGTTTTTATTTCTTTCAACCAATGAATTCCTTCGCGTCCGTCTTCAAAACCAATTCTATAATTCATATCAAGCAAAACCACATTAATTTCATTTTCATTCAAAAGAGAAATGATTTTTTTGGGACTGTTAGTCGTAAAAATAGTCTCGAAATGCTTTTTAAGAATCATTTTTGCTGAAAAAAGAATTTCTTCCTGATCGTCGACAATTAATATTTGAGCTTGTTTTTTTCGCATGTTGTCTGTTTTGTGTTCGTTTTTGAACGGTCAACTGTTCATTATCGAACACTGTTGTTTAAGGTCGTTTTTTCAAGACTCTTTAAAATCAATACTTTATAAATAATAAATTTTATGGCACAGTATTTACCTATTGATTATCAGTAAATTATTAAAGAAAATGGACAAGTTAATTCCTCGTAAAAATAAAAAATTTAGATATCTCACAATAGCAATTGCTGTATTTTTAGTTTTTGCAGTTATCGTATTTTTTGCTTTTAATACTAAAAGAACCCTGAATGTAAAAGCCGATGAATTGGTAATTCAGAAAGCAGAAAAAGATTTTTTTGAGGACTTTGTTGTTTTTCAAGCAAAAGTAGAACCGCTCAATGTGATGCTGGTAAACGTAACCGAAGGAGGTTCTGTAAAAGAGATTTTTGTAGAAAATGGCGCAATGGTAACCAAAGGACAATCACTCGCACGTTTGTACAACCCAAATACCGAACTGAATTATTTAACGCAGGAAACAGCTATTATAGAACAGATCAACAATCTTAATACTGGAAAATTAAACATCAGAAATCAGGAATTGAACCTGACAAAAGATATGGTTTTAATCGAACACGATTATAACGACGCCAAAAGATTGTACGACATGAATTCGAAATTGTTTGATAAAGATGTGATTTCAAAAAACGATTGGAATACGTTTAGAGAAAGTCTTCGTTTTCAGGAAGAACGCAAAAAAACGATCCAACAAAGCATTCAAAAAGAAAAACAAAGCAATCAGGTTCAGATTTCACAAATCAACCGTTCGATTCAGACTATGGAAAAAAGTCTTGAAATTCTTAGAAACAACAAAAAAAACTTCTTGATTACAGCTCCAGAAACGGGAAGGCTAACCTCTTTTGAACCTGTTTTAGGAAAGACTTTTCAGGCTGGAGCAAGCATAGGAAAAATTGATTCGAATAAAGGATACAAACTTACGGCAGAAGTTGACGAGTTTTATCTTGAAAAAATTAGAGAAGGCTTAAAAGGTCAGGTAGAATTTAAAGGAAAAAATCTTGAAGTTTTGGTGACCAAGGTAATTCCCGAAGTAAAAGGAGGCCGTTTTACAGTCGAATTAGCATTTATTTCTAAAGACAACATAATCTTGCAAGACGGTTTAAGCTTTGGAGTAAAATTGATTTTATCGGAGAAAAATAAAACGCTGGTCATTCCGAAAGGAAGTTTCAACCAAGAAACGGCTGGCAAATGGATTTTTGTAGTAAAGGGAAGCAAAGCCGAAAAAAGAAACATCAAATTAGGACGAGAAAATCCTTCTTATTACGAAGTTTTGGAAGGCTTAAAAGAAGGTGAATCGGTCATTACTTCTTCTTACTCCGATTATAAAGATATTGAAGAGCTTTCGCTAAATAAGGAATAGTTTTATGTTTCAGGTTTCAAGTTTCAGGTTTCAGGTTAACACGACGAAAAAAACATGAAACTAGAAACCTGAAACAAAAAAGACCAAAATCATCGTTTCAATCATCAATCAAAAAACGTAATTAATAACCATTCAAAACCTTAAAAAAATTATGATCACAATTCAGAATTTAACCAAAGTTTTTAGAACAGAAGAAATAGAAACTGCTGCTTTGAGCGGTATCAACTTAGAAATTAAAAAAGGTGATTTTCTAACCATCATGGGACCTTCAGGATGCGGAAAATCGACTTTACTGAACATCATCGGTCTTCTTGACAGCGCAACAGACGGTAGTTATAAATTATTAGACCAAGAAATGACCGGTCTTAAAGAAAAAGGAAGAGCGAAAGTGAGAAAAGAAAACATTGGTTTTATTTTTCAGAATTTCAACCTCATCGACGAACTTTCCGTTTATGACAATATTGAACTTCCATTGCTCTATAACAACGTAAAAGCTTCTGATAGAAAACAAAAAATTGAGGCAATTGCTGAGAAATTAAACATCTCTCACCGATTGAAACATTTTCCGCAACAGCTTTCAGGAGGACAGCAGCAAAGAGTTGCCGTTGCAAGGGCTTTGGTTAATGATCCTAAAATCATCCTTGCCGATGAGCCTACTGGAAATTTGGACAGTAAAAATGGTAATGAAGTAATGGAACTTTTAACCGATTTACATGCCAAAGGCGCTACAATCCTGATGGTTACCCACTCTGACTATGATGCTTCTTTTTCGCAGAGAACGATTCATATGAAAGACGGAATTATATTTTCTGAAAAATTAAATCAACGAAATGTTGATGTTTTTATGGACGCTAAATAAATAAAAGATGATTAAGATTATTATAGCCGCATTGGTAATTGTAGTTGAATTTGTTTTCAAAATACTTACGATTATCTAAAACCTTAACGGTTTAAAACAGCCAAAACAACTATAAAAATTATAAAAAATGATTTTCAACTGGTTTAAAATATTTATATACCATTTAAGACAAAGCAAACTGTTTTCGTTTTTAAATGTTTTAGGATTAAGCATCGGAATTTCGGGTGTGATATTCGCGATTTTGTATTGGAATAACGAACATTCTTATGATCAATGGAATCCTAATAAGGAAAACGTTTATCAGGTATTGAACAAAATTGGAGCTACGGGCGACATCTGGGCAACAAGTTCGATTCCGTTTGGGGAAACCTGTAAAGCCACAATTCCGGAAATTGATAAGATTTGCTTTATTTACAATTGGTACGATCAAGGAATTATAAAATATCAGGGGCAAAAACTATTGAATAAAAAACTGGTATTCACAGACGAAGACTTTTTTGATTTCTTTCCTTTTACAATCATAAAAGGTAAAAAAAACGAAATATTAAAAGAAAAAAACAGTGTAGCGATTTCTGAAGATCAGGCAAAAATACTTTTCAAGAATGAAGATCCAATCGGAAAATCTATTACAATGAGCAGCAATACCTATATTGTAAAAGGGGTTTTCCAAATTACAAGCCCTTCGTCTATCGAACCTAATTATGTATTTAGCGGTATAAAACGCGAAAGCGACAAAAACAACTGGGGAAATTTTAATTACGGATTACTGATTAAGACTAAAAATGGTGCCGATGCTGCTTTGGTCAGAAAAAAAATGCAGCATGTAAATTATGTCAACCGAACACTGAAAGATGCCAAAGAAAACGGCCAGACGCCAGAACAATACATAAAAGAAAATGGAGAAATTCTCGTAATACTGGATCAGTTAAAAACGGCTCGCTTAAATGGAACCAAAAGCTCAGGAGGATCAAATTTTCCTGAAGGAAGCGGTAATCTAAAACTACTTTACATTATGGGCGGACTGTCTGTTCTGATTTTGGTTTTATCGCTCGTAAACTACATCAATCTGGCAACAGCATCGGCAATAAAACGTGCAAAAGAAGTTGGAGTGCGCAAAATTGTTGGAGCTTCAAAAAACCAGATTATCACTCAGTTTATTTTTGAAACAGCCATAATTGTTACGCTTGCCATTATTTTTGCTTTGGCAATTGTAGAGCTTTCATTGCCGCATTACAATACTTTTCTGCGAAAAACTTTAACCCTGAATGGCAGTGAATTTTACCTCCAGCTTTTTTTAATTTTTGGATTAGTAATCATTTTTGCCGGGATATTTCCTGCCATTTACATCTCAAATTTTGAAACTTTAAAAGTTTTAAAAGGTAATTTTTCTAGAAGTAAAAGCGGTATTTGGATTCGAAATTCGATGCTTATTTTTCAATTCGGAGTTGCGGCATTTTTTATCATCGGAGCTTTAATTGTAAATTCTCAAATTAATTATATGATGGATAAAGATCTTGGTTTTAGCGGTGACCAAGTAATTTCGATTCCGTTTAACACTAAGCGATTAACAAGAACCGACAACTATCTGACTACCAAACAAGAAATCAGCAAAATTCCTGGTGTTATCGATGTGAGTACATTTGCAGGAACTTTTGGAGGAAGCACTAATTCTAGCTCGGGATTTACGTACAATGGCGTTTTTGTACAACCAAGAAATGTTGAAATGGATTTTAACTTCTTGAAAATGATGAATATCAAAATCGCTGAAGGCCGTGATCTTTCTCCTGAATATGCCTCAGACACCATCAGTAATATGTTGATGAATGAAACCTTGGTAAAAACTCTAAATTTGAAAAATCCCATTAACACCATTGTGACTTCTGGATGGAGCAAAGGCGAGGGAACCGAAAATTTAAAATTCAGAATCGTTGGTGTCGTAAAGGATTTTCACATTACCGGACTACAAAGCAAAGTTCCTCCAATGGTTTTTATCAACCTCAAAACTTTAAAATGGAATAACTTTAACTATGTGTATTTAAAGGTATCTCCAAAAAATTTAACAGAAACACTGGAAAATTTGAAAAAATATTGGGAGAAAAACGTTAATTCCGAATATCCTTTTGAATATGAATTCATTAACAAAACTTTTGCTAAAACTTATGAAGAACAAATCAAGCAAAAAAACCTTTTTTTCATTCTAAATATGGTCGTAATTGTAATTGCTGTGTTCGGATTATTCGCTTTGGCATCATTTTCGATGGAGAGAAGACTGAAAGAAATTGCCATCAGAAAAACATTAGGTGCAGAAACCAATATTCTTTTGAAAGAATTATCTAAACAATATGTTCTTTTCTGTTTAATGGGATTTGCAATCGGAATTGTCCCTGCCTATATTTTATTGCAAAAATGGCTTGAAGATTTCGCTTTCAGGATTGGAATTTCTCCTCTCCCGTTTGGTACCGCATTGATTTCTCTTTTGTGTTTAACATTAATAATTGTTTTAACAAAAGCGTATCAGGTAACCAAAATAGATGTACTGAAGTATTTAAAATACGAATAAGCTTGTAGACCATTTTTTTTAAAAACCCGATAGAAAATTTTTAGGATTTTATCGGGTTTCTTTTTTTATTTCATCGTAACAGAATCACTATAAAGCAACTTGTCTAAGTTTTCGTCTCGGTCGTAAACATCTGGAAAGAAATTTACTTCTCCGTTTTCTTGAACCCATGCGGTAAAGTAACCAATATAAACCGGAATCTTATTTTTAAGCATACAGGTTGTTTCTTTTTCGCCGCTCATCGCCTTATCGATTTTATCAACAGGCCAGTCCGGATCGTCTTTTAGAATTGCCAACGCCAGCGATTTGGCTTCTTTTACATTGATGCATCCATGGCTGAAAGTTCGTTTTTCAAATTCAAACAAACTCTTTGCGGGCGTATCATGCATGTAAATGTCATTTGGATTTGGAAACATAAATTTTACCAATCCCAACGAATTTTTAGGTCCCGGTTTCTGCCTCACTTTCCCTCCATTCCATTCCATATTATGCTCGGCAAGATAGTTTTTATCGTTGGCTATCTGTAGTTTCAATTCGTTTTGAATAATACTGTTCGGAACATACCAATACGGACTAAAAACAATACGATCCATTGTGCCGCTGAAAATTACAGTTTCGCTCAAACGGTTTCCCACAAAAATATCCGAAACCAACTCGTATTTTCCGTCTTTCACATAAAACAAACGAAACGATGGAATATTGACCATTACATATTCGTTTGCTCTTGCCAGTTTGGTCGGAATCCATCTGCATCGCTCCATATTCAGCACAATCGTTCTGATTCTTTTGCTGATTGGTTCATTAAGCTGATTGATATGATCTCTAGTAATGGCATAGTTCAATTTTAAATTGTATCTTTTCTTATAATTCAAAACGCCAGCCATCAACTCCTCATCATAAACATCACTTTGAGAATCTTTTTTAAGATCGCCCACCACAAACAAACGCTGTCTGATTTGTTTTATAGCAATCGCTGTATCGTCTGGTCGTAAATCCTTAAAATTGGCGCTGTCAATTGTAATCTTGTGCCAGAGATTGTCTTGTTCAATTTTTCTGTATTTCTTTAAAGCATCCTGAAGTTTATAATATTGACTAAAAAGTAGATAATCGTCTTCATTAAGCCTATTATTGTCTACGATTAATGAATCGAGAATTCTGGAATATGAAATGGTTTTGGCCGGAAGATACCATCCCATTTTCTTCAAAGTCGCCGAATCTACGCCCGAATATACATTACTCGCATAAAAAACGTACATGCTTGTCAGCAGTAATTCTGTGTCTATCTGTGGCGGTACAATGTTGTCGCTTTCGTTAAAAGCTTCATCGATAACTTCTTTGTAGGGCATCTTATTGTCAATACCCTGATCTTTCAGCACATTTACTTTTTGGTATAATAAAGCCCCAAATTCGCTTATGCTTTTATCATCATACCAAATCGATTTGTATTGTTTCGCTTTATAAATATCTTCGACATCTTTTTGGTATTTTTTGAGTTTCGGATATTTTTTAAAGAATGAATTAATAGACGCAGCATCAATGGTTACAACAGCATAACGTGAATTTTCTGTAAAACGGCTGCTTTTTATTTTGTCTGGAATTGACTTAAATGAAAATGCAAAAAAGCTGATGGCAACAATAATTGATGATAAAGTAAAATTTCGCATATTTTTAAAATTTAAGTTGCAGAAAATAACTTTTTAAAAAATATCGAAAACCCAAAAAAAGATTTCAAAAATAAGTTTTCACATATTTTTACAATTGATAATCATTGATTTAGGACAATCAAAGATAATCAAGATTTGTGAGAATTTAACGATGTAATTATAAATTTTACATCAATTGGCAGAAGATTTAAAAAAAAGAATTGTTTAAACCATTTAAGGAATTTCTTAAGAATCATTTTGAGTAATCTCAATATCAAGAAATACAATTCAAAAGGGCACAAATCCGAACTTAATCTGTTATCTTTGCACTCTGAAATCAGTTTAAATTAAGATTATTCTGAAAATTGATCTCTAACGATACAAAATAAGCTCATTACAATGAAATTAGATAGAAAAGAAATTCTTAAAGCTCTGGAAACAATTACCATAGCAGGAGAAGGAAAAAATATGGTTGAAAGCGGTGCTGTAACCAACGTTATAACATTTGGAGACGAAGCTGTGGTAGATTTAGTACTTCATACACCAGCAATGCATATTAAAAAAAGAGCCGAAGATGATATTAAGAAAACCATTCACGAATTAGTATCGCCAGACGCAAAAGTAAAAGTAAACATTAAAGTAGAAGCTCCTGAGAAACCTGAAATTAAAGGACGCGCTATTCCCGGAATTAAAAATATTATTGCTGTTGCTTCTGGAAAAGGAGGAGTAGGAAAATCTACTGTAACAGCGAACCTTGCCGTTACACTTGCCAAAATGGGCTTTAAAGTTGGTGTTTTGGATGCCGATATTTATGGACCATCTATGCCGATTATGTTTGATGTTG
This sequence comes from Flavobacterium procerum, assembly GCF_042431625.1. Lineage (NCBI taxonomy): Bacteria > Pseudomonadati > Bacteroidota > Flavobacteriia > Flavobacteriales > Flavobacteriaceae > Flavobacterium > Flavobacterium procerum. The sequence continues at coordinate 432,880 of NZ_JBHLYW010000010.1, forward strand.
AAAATGAAAAACCAATTTCGACAGTCGTTGACGGCAAATCTAAAATGAAACCAATTGAAAGCTACGAAATCAAAATGCTTTCTATCGGATTTTTTACAGCTCCAAGCCAAGCCGTAATCTGGAGAGGGCCTATGGCTGCAAAAGCATTAAACCAAATGATTTTTGATGCAGACTGGGGAGAATTAGACTTTATGCTTCTTGATTTACCTCCAGGAACAGGAGATATTCACTTATCTATCATGCAGTCGTTGCCAATCACAGGAGCAGTCGTAGTAAGTACACCGCAAGCTGTAGCTTTAGCAGATGCTAAAAAAGGAGTGGCAATGTTTATGCAGGATAATATAAATGTTCCGGTTTTAGGAATCGTAGAAAACATGGCGTATTTTACACCAGAAGAACTACCTGAAAACAAATATTATATTTTTGGACAAGAAGGAGCAAAAAACCTTGCAGAAGACTTAAATGTTCCTTTCTTAGGAGAAGTTCCGATTGTTCAGTCTATTCGCGAAGCAGGTGATTACGGACGTCCAGCAGCATTGCAAACAGCTTCTCCAATAGAAAAAGTATTTGAAGAAATTACTCGAAATGTTGTTCAGGAAACAGTAAACAGAAACGAAAGCTTACCAGCAACTGAAGCAATTAAAATTACAACAATGGCTGGTTGCTCAGCAGTAAAAAAATAATTAGATAATTGAGGAATGTGTCAATTAGATAGTTTTAAAAAAAAATCTAATTGACACATTTTCAAATTGACACATTAATATTATGACAACAGAAGAATTAACAAGCAACGTATTATTAGCACTTGACGAAATCAGACCGTTTTTAAAATCAGACGGCGGTGACATTACACTGATTTCTATCGAGGATGATAAACATGTAAAAGTTCGTCTTGAAGGAGCTTGCATTAGCTGCAGCGTAAATCAGATGACATTAAAAGCAGGTGTTGAAACGACTATAAAAAAATACGCTCCTCAAATTGAGACTGTCGTAAACATTATGTAATAAATACAGCAGCGATTATATTTTTATTGTTTGAAGAGAAAAACAATCACGGTGCAAAATCAAAAGTTTGCCAAATATCAAAAATAGCAAGCGATTTGACCGTTTTTTTTAACAAATAATAAAAAATAACAGAAATAATTGAGATTTTGAGTTTAGTCGGTTTTACAATTTTAAAGTAAATTTGCCGCTATAACCCTAAATCTTATTTTTATGAAAAAATTTTACACGCTGCTTTTATCAATCTTTATGGTCTCTGTGGGTTCTGCACAGATAAAAACCTTTGTTGCTGATAAAGCCTGGGTAAATGAAGCCGAAGAATGGTCTGACTTTCAATATGCGGGAAAGATTGTTTTTTCATTCAATCCTAATGATGAGGCAGGAAGTGTAAGGATTGGTAATTATGATTTTTTGTATGATTTTGTAGAAGGCAGAGGCAAACTTGCCAAAGCATCTTATAGTTCTGCTGCCTTTTCTCATCCAAAAAAGATTGCTTCCAACACTGACAAACAAGGCATTTTAAACTCTACCTACGAGGGAACCTTGATTTTTCAGGCAGGAACAGATTATTATTCTGTAATTGCAGTCGTAACCATTCTTGAAAAAGATGATAATGTACTTGGAGTGCAAATGCGCCTTAAAGAGAATAAAAGAAAAGAATTTGCGTTTAGCACAAAACCAAATAGTTAATAAATAAGGATTTTTTCACGTTATTAAGTCCTCTCAATTAAAATTCCACCAATTAAAATGGATGTATTAATAAAGATTAAAGATCGAGAAGGAGTTGTACATGAGTTACAGGCTCCGACTGATATGGCAATGAATATAATGGAGTTATGCAAAGCATACGAACTTCCTGTTGAAGGAACTTGTGGCGGAATGGCAATGTGCGCATCCTGCCAGTGTTATGTTTTAAATGACGTTGTTCTTCCTGAAATGGGAGACGAAGAAGAAGCCATGCTTTCGGAAGCATTTTATGTGAAATCTAATAGCCGTTTGGGCTGCCAGATTCCAATTACCGAAGACTTAGAAGGTCTAGAGCTGGAATTAGCACCTGAATACTAAAATAAAAAAATCCAACATTTAAAAAATTCCAAATTCCAATACTCTAGTAGTTCTTGGAATTTGGAATTTTTCAATTATTCTCTATACCACTTGGGTCGAAAGGCTCAAATTCTCTTTCTGAAAATGCTTCTGTTAAGGTTCCAGACGTACACAACCAAGTAATTGTTTCTTCAAAAAATTCCTTCATGGCGTATCTCAAATTTCATTCTTTATAATACTCACTAATTTTATAATTTTTAGTTTTAATCTGCCACTTATTCTTTATAAAATTCCTTGTAGTCACTTTTACAAAATCACCATTCATTGCGTCTTCTTCAAGCTCGAAAACTTTGCGAAGACCTTTATTTGCAACGACCGCATATTCGGTGGTCATGTGCCAACAGCATCCGGATTTAGAATATGCAGTTAATCTTTTCCTTTTATGATCTGTTGTAAACATACCAAGATTGTCAGTTGTCAAATTGGTTAATTGATTACTCAAGACAAATTTCTTCTTTGTAGAATTATAAACATATACATCATAAGATGGCCCTCCATATCCGCTTTTATTTCCATTTCTTATCGCCAAATCTTCTGTTCCGTCAAAATTAAAATCATCAAAAATCAAAGGGCTTTGTTCACCATAAAGTTCCACTACATTTACAGTTGGCTTTTGTTTTTTATCTAGAAAAAAATACAAATCTGCTGATGTCAACATTTGGAAAAAACGATTTGACTTTTTATCTATTAGCTTTATAGTTGCTTTTCCTTCACAATTTCCAGCACTGCAATTAGCTACAGAAATCTCAACAGAATATTTTTTTGATCCATCCTTGACTACAAATTTATTCTGTGCTGCACAAATTCCTGAAATTAGCAATAGTATATATTTTATATTTTTCATTTTAATTTTAGGTTGCTATGATTCTTTGTTGTAAAAGCTAATATGCCAATCCTTGTGCTATTCCCGTAATTTGAATTCACCAGAAATCAACTTATTCTATTTTTTTCTTAATTCACACATTTCCTTAACCAGCTTTGGATACATTTCCTGCAAATCTTTACCCCCTTTAGGCTCACGATTCATCTCTCGTTCCATACTATCATAATGAATTTTGGGGTTTAATTCATAAACCGCATCTCTGATTTCCGACTCGTCTTCATTTTCATGATTTTCAGCATATGCTATATCTGCAACATACAATAATCCTTCTGCCCAGCAATCTCCAATGTTAAAACTATACTTCCCACTTACAAATGACTGAATATCTGATGTTATATCTTCAAAAAATTCTTTTCCTTTTAACAAAAGCCAACAACGGAAATAAATAAAACCATCATCTGAGAGATAATCGTCAAAAACATAAATACCGTTTTCTTCTTTAAAATCACATTCAAGAATAATCGAAAGTTCTGCAATTTCAGCAGTATACAAAATACTTAATTTTTCCTGAAGTGTTTTCTCAAATAATACAAGTCTATCTTTTCCAAATTTAGACAGATAGTTGGTTAAGTTTTCTATATGTTCATCAACATCATATTCGCTCCAATGAGATTTTTTCTGTTTGTTCGATTTATCAATCGCTTCCCAAAAATAGAAATCTGCTTTTTCGGTTTCTGAAAGTTCTTTTTTACGAGGAATATCTTCATTTTCCTGAATTTCCTGATATCCCTTTTTAGTTTTTTGAGCAATTAATTTTTCTGATTCTTTCTTACATTCTTCCTCACTTTCAAATTCTTTAATGGTCTCACGACCATTAGTTCCTATTTTACCAAAAGTTATCTTTTGAATTTTCCCATTATATTCTATATCCCAAAACTTATCCGACAACTCTTCTTGATAAATAAATTTCCGTTTCATATTTTCTGATTGAATTCTTAAGTAAATATACTTTTATAATCCCTTTTAAAAACTACTCAAAAAGCCTTATGATTGTTAAAATAAGACAAATAATAAAATTCAAAAAAGCCGTAACTACTTTTCGCAATTACGGCCATTTTCTTTATAACAATTTTATTTAATCTCTAAAGATTATACCAAACCTGCTTGAATTAAATACTCAGCGATTTGAATTGTGTTTGTTGCTGCACCTTTTCTTAAGTTATCGGCAACAATCCAAAGGTTTAAGGTATTTGGTTGGCTTTCGTCGCGGCGGATTCTTCCAACAAAAACATCATTTTTACCTTCTGCGTACAATGGCATTGGGTATGTAAATGCATCTAAATTATCTTGTACAGTTACACCATCAGTATTGTGTAAAATTTCGCGAACTTCATTTACATCAAAATCATTTGTAAACTCAACATTTACAGCCTCACTGTGTCCGCCTACAACTGGTACACGAACTGCAGTAGCAGTAACTCTGATAGTATTATCAGCAAGGATTTTTTGAGTTTCGCGAACCAATTTCATTTCTTCTTTAGTGTATCCGTTTTCTTCAAAACTATCGCAATGTGGAATCGCATTTCTATGGATTGGATATTTGTAAGCCATATCACCTTGAACTCCTGCGTATTCGTTTTCAAGCTGTTTTACAGCTTTTACACCAGTTCCTGTGATAGACTGATACGTAGAAACGATGATTCTTTTAATATTGTATTTTTTGTGCAAAGGAGCCAAAGCCATTACCATCTGAATAGTAGAACAATTTGGATTTGCAATAATTTTATCTTCTCTTGTCAATACATCTGCATTGATTTCTGGAACCACTAATTTTTTGGTCGGGTCCATTCTCCATGCCGATGAATTGTCAATTACTGTAGTTCCTGCAGCCGCAAATTTTGGCGCCCATTCTAATGAAGTATCTCCGCCAGCAGAGAAAACAGCGATATCTGCTTTCATATCAACTGCGGTTTGCAAACCAACTACTTTATATTTTTGTCCTTTATATTCAATTTCTTTTCCTACTGATCTTTCTGATGCAACTGGAATTAATTCTGTAACCGGAAAATTTCTTTCCGCTAAAACTTTAAGCATTACTTCGCCCACCATTCCGGTAGCTCCTACAACCGCTATTCTCATTTTTATATTTTTAAATAATCAATAATCTAATTTCACTCCGCAAAAATAAGTATAATAAAAGTTACCGCAAGGCTGTTCACAAAAATTAACAAAATGTTACAAAACAAACAATTTGTAAAAAAACCGCCTCTGTAAAGGCGGTTAAATTAGACTTAGTGTAGCGGTATTGTATTTTTATTTATTTTTTAATAAATCTCTAATCTGAGTAAGCAGTTCTTCTTGTGTTGGCCCAGCTGGTGCGGCTGGTGCTGGCGCTTCTTTCTTTTTAAGATTATTTATTCCTTTAATAATAATGAATAAAACAAAAGCTACAATTAAGAAGTTAATCACAGCTGAAATAAATACTCCGTATTTAACTCCGCCAAAAGCTACTAATTGTTCAATAGTCGATAAATGAGCCGCCTCTAATGCCGGTTTTAAGATCAATGGTGTAATTACATCATCAATTAACGAGCCCACTATTTTATTAAACGCTGCTCCGATGATTACACCGACAGCAAGATCAATAACATTGCCTTTCGTTGCAAATTCCTTAAATTCTGAAAAAAATCCCATATCTGATTTGTTTAGTTTTTAATAAATGAAGTATCGAAAATACGCATTTTTCTTTAAAAACCCTCATTTGGGTCGCTTTTGAACCATATAAGTCAGATAAGTTCATTTTAGTTGAAACGCATTTCTTTATTTGCTTAACTATACATTTCAATCACGCAAAGCTTACAATTTCTTATATCACTTATATGGTTCAAAAAATACTATCTAAAAAACACCCTTTTCACACGTTGTGAAATGCTAGTCATAATTTCATATGGAATCGTTCTTAAAACTTCTGCCATCTCAATTACAGTAGGGCTTTCGCCGAAAATCACTACAGAATCTCCTTCCTTGCAATCGATATGAGTTACATCGGCCATGAGCATATCCATGCACACGCTGCCAACGATAAATGCTTTCTGGTTCTTAATGGTAACAAAACCAGCTTGATTTCCCCATAATCTCGAAATTCCGTCAGCGTAACCAATCGGGATTGTCGCAATCTTAGTTTCTTTCTGAGCCATAAACCTTCGTCCGTAACCCACACTATCGCCTGCTGGAATTGTACGTACCTGCGAGATAATCGATTTTAAGGTTCCTACATTTTCTAAATATTTTTGTTCTGCAGAATCGTTCGAAACGCCGTACAAACCTATTCCCAAACGTACCATATTGTATTGTGCATTAGGAAAATTACTGATTCCAGAGGTGTTTAAAATATGTCGAATCGGATTTATATTCAATTCTGACATTAATTTTAATGATAATTCTTCAAACAAACTGATTTGTTGATTTACAAAATCAAAATAATTCGAATCATCGCTTGTCGCTAAATGGGATAAAATACTCTGTACACGAACGGTTGAATTTCCTTTTAAGGTCTGAATTAATTCGTCGATTGTATTGTTTTCAAAACCTAGACGATGCATTCCTGTATCAAGTTTTATATGAATTGGATAATCTTTCAAATTCTTTTCTCTCGCAATTTTCAGAAAAGCATTTAATCCTTTTATACTGTAAATTTCAGGTTCTAAATTATATTGAATGATTGACGGAAAACTGGTCGATTCGGGATTTAAAACCATAATAGGAAGTTTTATGCCTCCGTTTTTTAGCGAAATTCCTTCATCGGCGAAAGCCACACCCAAATAATCGACCTTGTGATGTTCGAGCAATTTTGCAATTTCCAAACCGCCGTTTCCGTAACCAAAAGCCTTTACCATAACCATCATTTTTACATTCTGGCCTAGTTTTGATTTAAAGTAATTGAAATTATGACTTATCGCATCGAGATTAATCTCCAGAACTGTTTCGTGTGTCTTTTCTTCGAGCAACGAAACAATTTCTTCAAATTGAAAAGACCTTGCTCCTTTAATCAAAATGGTTTCGTTATTAAAATCAAATCTTTCGATTTCATGAATAAAATCGGCTGTATTTTGAAACACTGTGCTGTTGGCAAATTTATCTTTGAAAGAAGAAATCGTTGGTCCGATACCAATGACACGATGTATCTTATTGTCAGAAATCAGCTGGGCAACTTTTGAATACAGCTCTTCGTTAGAGAAACCACTTTGAAAAATATCCGACAGAATAACGGTTTTTGAAGCATTCTTTTTCTGACTTTCCAGAAAATCAAGAGCAATTTTCAGAGACTGAAAATCGGAACTGTAACTGTCGTCGATAATACTGCACCCATTGATTCCGTTTTTAACTTCAAGCCTCATTTTTACTGGATACAACATTTTTATACGATTTTGAATTAACGCAAAATCATATTCAAAGTACAGCAAAACTAATAAGCACGAAATGGCATTTTCTATGGAAGCAGAATCACTAAATGGAATTTCTAAACTGAAAACTTCACCTTTATACTGATATTTTATTAGAGTCGAATCATTTTTGGCTTCTTTTTCGACAATAAAAACATCTGCAGAATCATTGGTAAAACTCCATGAGAATAAAGTTCTGCCGTCTAAAAAATATTGAGAACAAAATTCAGAAAGGCATTCGTCTACTAAATCATTATTCTGATAAATTATTACAGACGAATCTTTAAAAAGAAGCAGTTTTTCGTTGATTTTTTGTTTGAGGTTTTCAAATCCTTCATCATGTGCAGAGCCAATGCTCGTCAAAACTCCTATGTTAGGTTTGATGATTCTCTCCAGATTCACCATTTCGTTAACCGTTGAAATTCCAGCTTCGAAAATACCTAAGTTGTGCATTTCGTTTATTGCAATAACCGAAAGAGGCACACCTACCTGAGAATTGTAACTTTTGGGACTTCTGATGATGTTGTAATCGGGACTTAGTAAAAAATTAAGCCATTCTTTAACAATCGTTTTTCCGTTGCTTCCTGTTAAACCGATTATCGGAAAATGAAAACCGGCACGATAATAAGCTGCAAAATTCTGAAGTGCAGAAAGCGAATTTTTTACCAAGAGAAAATTAGCTTTTCCAGTTACATTTTCAGGAATCTGCTCCACAACAAAATTCTGAACTCCTTTTTCTATAAGTTCGGCAATATAAAGATGTGCGTCATGATTAACTCCTGATAAAGCAAAAAACAAAGTCTGCGATCCGTTTTGCAGCGATCGGCTATCAATTGAAATATGATCAATGAAGATATCGGCAGGAGAACCGATCCATTCGGCATTTAAAACCGATACGAGGCTTTTTAGATTTATGCTCATTTAGAAAATTCTTTTTGTCAAAATTAAAACATTAGAAACAGAAAAGAGTTGTGATTTTCTTAAAAAATAAGGAGTTTAGACTAACTTATTTTTATTTCTTATATATTTGTTTACTCCTCTAAATTTGAATGTTTTGAAAAAAATACTGCCCTTTTTCTCGTATCTCCTACATCCGATTTTTATATCTACTTATGCCGCTTTGTTTTATCTTTTTTACAAAGGCGACTTGTTTTCTATACAGGAAAAATACTTTGTATTGGTGCAGATTTTAATCATAACGGCAATTGTTCCAGTTTTATTCTTTTTGCTGTTGCGCTCAACCGGACATGTAAAATCGGTTATGTTGCCAGAGGTTACAGAACGTAGGATTCCGTTAATCTTACAGTGTTTTTTGTACATTCTTCTCGTTAAAAGAAGCATCGTAATACTTCGTTATCCCGAATTGCATTTCTTTTTTTTGGGAGCACTTTTCAGTTCTATCTGTGCAGTGATATGTTCTTTGTTCAAAATAAAAGCAAGTCTGCATATGCTCGCAATAAGCAGTTTTACCGTTTTTGTTATCGGACTCAATATTCATCTGCAACTGCATAATCCGTATTGGCCTGCACTGCTTATTTTATTAACGGGAATCACGGCTTCTTCTAGACTTGAAATGAAAGCACATTCTGTAAAAGAATTACTTATAGGACTGCTGATCGGAATAATGCCACAACTTTTGTTTCTTCCTTTGTGGTTATAAAATGTAGAAAATAAGCCCTGCATTTAATGTTTTTAGATTCAGTTTCTCTCCCGAAACGGTTTCTGTAGATTTAAACAACGGACTTAGACCATAATAAACATATAAGTTCCATGTATTATAACCTGCAGAAATATATGGCCCATACTGAAACTTATTGATAGCCGCATTATTATTAATTCTGTATGTTTTTTCTCCATCGTCTAATATAGAACTATTTGAGAACACATAACTCAGTTTTATCCCTGTATAAATACGCCAAAACTTATAACTTTCATAAGTTGAATTACGCCATCTAAATTCTATCGGAAGCTCAACAGAATATTGTTTGTAACGGTTTGAAACAAACTGCCCATAATCATTTACTCCATATAACGGAACACCAGAAGGATCTTGCGAAATAGTAAGATTCTGGAAATAGTTTTGATAACTTAATCCCAGACCTGCAGCAATAGCTTTTGTTCTTCTTTTATTGATTGGCATATCTCTAAGAAAACCACCCGAAAGTCCTAAAGAAAACTTGTTTTGTTTAAAATGATCAGGAATATCCGTAAACATATTGTACGTAATAGAGAAATAAAATTGATCTTCTCTATAGAGCGAATCTATTTTCACCACAGGTTTTACTTCTGGCTTGGCCACTTCCTGTGCCGCAGAAGTAAAAAACAGACCTAAAAATAAACAGCTTAAAAAGAATCGCATATCGTGTTTTGGTTTAAAGAGTTTTTTAATAAACGTTTTTTGAACTTGGTTTATTTTATATACAAATATAATATAATGCTGCATTTAGAGAAGATTACAGCTTAATTATTCTGTTTTAGGAGTCATTATACTTTTTTATTGTCTTTTTTTCAAAGATTTATCCTCTCATTAAAAAAAATATTCTCTTATTTTATTTTAATCTTTATACCTTTGCTCTGCATGAAAAGAAAGCAGCTCATATTAAGTTTTGGCTCTGCTGTAATGATATTGTTCTCAATATTATTTCAGTCGATACATAGTTATGAGCACATTGCAAAACAGCTTACTGAAAAAAAATGCCATCATAGTTATAAAGATCCAAATGGTGAAATAACGCATAACCATGACAGTAATGATGTTTGTTATGTGTGCAATTTTGCTTTTGGTAGTTATATTCTCCCTGAAAAATTTTCTTTTGAATTTACATCTTTTGCAAAAGAAATCCCTTATTTCTTTGCATTACAGGAAAATGTAATTTCATTTCACCTAAATTTCTGCCTACTTCGAGGGCCGCCTCCATCTATAGTATAAAATTTCGATTGAATCGAAAAAATCATTTTACTTAAATCTAAAAACTAAAAAATGACGATTTTATTTGTTTTGAAACTTTCAAAACAAACAGATTTCGGTATCATTCTGTTTTTTAGGTTAATCATTTTAACTATAGCATCATTTTCAAATGAAAAAATTCATATTAGCCCTAATTTTAGGGTTCTCGGGCATTCTATCTGCTCAAAATTCGGTTTCAGGTACTGTAACTGATAATCAAAATAATCCATTACCGGGAGTTTCTGTTTATGCCTCTGAATTGCATAAAGGAACCACAACAGACGCAAACGGAAAATACGAACTCAACAATCTGCCAAACGGAAATCTTCGTCTTTCTTTCTCATATGTAGGTTATGCTACTCAAAATAAAACCGTTGTCAAATTAGTAAAACAAAATACAGTTGATGTAGTTCTTGAAGAATCTATTTTAGAAATGGACGAAGTCGTAGTTTCTACTCCATTCAATAAATTACAATCACAGAACGTAATGAAAATTGAGCACGAAAGCATCAAAACATTACAGCAAAAAGGAACCTCAACTCTAATTGAAGGTCTGGCTACCATTCCTGGAGTTTCACAAATTTCAACCGGAACTTCTATCGGAAAACCAGTGATTCGAGGATTGAGCGGAAATCGTGTTTTAGTATATTCTCAAGGTGTTCGTATCGAAAATCAGCAGTTTGGAGACGAACATGGTTTAGGTTTAAATGATGCCGGAATCGAAAGTGTCGAAGTGATCAAAGGACCAGCTTCTTTATTATATGGTTCTGATGCTTTGGGAGGAGTTTTATATTTTAATCCTGAAAAATTTGCTGATGCAGGCGATTTCAAAGCCAATTTTAGCCAAAAATATTTTACCAATACACAAGGAAGCAATTCTTCTATCGGATTAAAAACTTCTACAGATAACTGGAAATTCTTAGCTCGTGGAAGCTACAATACGCATTCAGACTACAAAATTGCAGATGGCGACCGTGTAACGAATTCACGTTACAATGAAACCGATTTTAAAACCGGAATCGGATACAGCAACTCTCGTTTTTCAAGTGTTTTAAGATACAATTACAATAAACTGGATATTGGAATTCCAGAAGATGGAATTGCGGAACAATCTTCAAGCAAAGACACTCAATTTCCTAGACAAGGAATTTTCAATCATTTGTTGAGTTTGAATAATGTTATCTTTTTTGAAAACTCAAAACTGGATGTTGATTTAGGATATATTTCTAATGACAGAAGCGAATTTGAAGACAGCAACGAAGCTTCGCTTCATATGAAACTGAATACTTTTAACTACAATGCAAAATATCATTTCCCTAAATTCGGAAAAATCGAAACCATTGTAGGTGTTCAGGGAATGCATCAAACCAATAAAAACTCTGGTGAAGAATATTTGATTCCAGATGCTACAACCAATGATTTTGGCGTTTTTGGAACTGCAAATTACGAATGGGACAACAGTGTTTTACAAGCTGGATTACGTTTTGATAACAGAAACGTTTCTTCAATTGCACACGGAACTGAAGGCGAAGAAGGATATTTTCAGGCTTTAGATCGTTCTTTTGACAGTTTTAATGCTTCATTAGGTTATAAAACAAAATTAGCTGAACCATTGACACTTCGTTTAAATGTTGCTACAGGATTTAGAGCGCCGAACTTAGCCGAATTGACTTCAAATGGTGTTCACGAAGGAACAAATCGTTATGAAATTGGGAATGCAAATCTTAAAACAGAGCAAAACGTTCAAACCGATTTGAATTTAGAATATAAAAATTCTCATTTTGAGTTTTTCGTTAACGGATTTTACAATCATGTAAACAATTACATTTACACTTCGCCAACAGGAGAAGTTCTAGACGATAATAATGTTTTTGCTTATGTACAGGATAATGCAAAATTGTATGGAGGCGAAGTTGGACTACATTTTCATCCGCATCCTTTAGATTGGTTGCATTTTGAAACCAGTTTTGAAACCGTTACAGGTAAAAAAGACAATGACGATTATTTACCTTTAATTCCTGCCAACAATTGGAATAATACGCTTAGAACCGAATTTAATATCAAAGATTGGTTAAGCGAAGGTTTTGCTTCTTTGAATGTTTCTTCAACATTTGACCAGAAAAATGTAAGCGGTTTCGAAACTGCTTCTAAAGGATATACTTTGGTAAATTTAGGTTTTGGAGGAACAGTAAAACTAGGGAAAACGGCTTTCGACATTAACCTAAATGGAAACAATTTATTCGACAAAAAATATATCGCGCACCTTTCGAGATTGAAAACAGATGGTATTCCGAATATTGGAAGAAATATCGTTTTGGGAGTTAATTTTAATTTATAATCTTTATTTAACCGCAAAGCACGCTAAGCATTACGCAAGGTACACTAAGTAATGCTTAAAAAAATCTCGCAAAGACGCGAAGTCGCAAAGAAATTTTAAAACTTTGCGCCTCTGCGGCTTTGCGAGATTAATTTTACGTGCTTTGCGTATCCCGATAGCTATCGGGATTGCGTACTTTGCGGTTAATAACACAGTAATCTCACAAAAAGTACTATTTTTGCTACAACAGATAAAAACTAACTATGAAAAAAACATTTCTATTAATGGCAATTACAACTGCAGGAATTTCATTAGCGCAAAATAAGATTCAATATCCGCAAACTAAAAAAGGAGAAACTGTTGATGTTTATTTTGACACAAAAGTAAACGATCCTTATCGTTGGTTAGAAGATGACAAATCAGAAGAAACTGGTGCTTGGGTCAAAGCAGAAAACGAAGTAACATATGGTTACCTTGATAAAATTCCGTTTCGTGATGCACTTAAAAAACGCATGGAACAATTGTGGAATTATGAAAAAATAAGTGCTCCTTTTAAAGAAGGAAATTTTACTTATTATTTTAAAAATAACGGACTTCAAAATCAATCTGTTGTTTATAGAAAAGACCAAAATGGAAAAGAAGAGATTTTCTTAGACCCAAATACATTCTCTAAAGATGGAACCACTTCTCTCGGAGGACTTGATTTCTCTAAAGACGGAAGCAAAGCTGCTTATTCGATTTCTGAAGGCGGAAGCGACTGGAGAAAAGTGATTATTATTGATGCTTTGTCTAAAAAAGTTTTAGAAGACGCTTTGGTTGATGTAAAATTCAGTGGCGTATCATGGCTTGGAAATGAAGGTTTTTATTATTCAAGTTACGACAAACCTAAAGGAAGCGAATTGTCTGCCAAAACAGATCAGCATAAATTGTATTTCCACAAATTGGGAACTTCTCAAAAAGACGACAAAGTAATTTTTGGTGCCGATCAAAAAAGACGATATGTAGGTGGTTATGTTACCGAAGACAACAAATATCTGGTTATCAGCGCGGCCAATTCTACTTATGGAAACGAATTGTACATTAAGGATTTAAGCAAAGCAAACAGCCCGATTGTAACTATAGTAGACAACTATAATTCAGACAACAATATCATTGAAAACGAAGGAAGCAAGCTTTTCATCGAAACAGATTTCAATGCACCTAACAAACGTGTAGTTACTGTTGATGCGGCAAATCCGAAACCTGAAAATTGGAAAGATTTCATTAAAGAAACCAAAGATATCTTATCGCCTTCAACTGGTGCAGGATATTTTTTTGCTAATTACACAAAAGACGCTGTCTCATTTGTACAACAGTACGATTATAACGGAAAATTAGTTCGCGAAATCAAACTTCCTGCTGTTGGATCTGCCGGTGGATTTGGTGGTAAAAAAGAAGAAAAGACCTTATACTACAGCTTTACCAATTACACAACACCAGGAACTATTTACTCTTTCGAACCAAAATCTGGAAAATCAGAAATTTATCAAAAACCAAAAGTAGATTTCAAAAGCGAAGATTACGAATCGAAACAAGTATTCTACACTTCAAAAGACGGAACAAAAATTCCGATGATCATTACTTATAAAAAAGGAACTAAATTAGATGGCAAAAACCCAACTATCCTTTACGGTTACGGCGGATTCAATATCAGCTTAACGCCAAGTTTCAGCATTGCCAATGCAGTCTGGATGGAAAACGGAGGTGTTTACGCAGTTGCCAATTTAAGAGGTGGCGGTGAATACGGAAAAAAATGGCATGATGCGGGAACAAAACTTCAAAAACAAAACGTATTTGATGATTTTATCGCTGCTGCAGAATACCTGATTGCTCAAAAATATACTTCATCAGATTATTTAGCTATTCGCGGAGGATCTAATGGAGGATTATTAGTCGGAGCAACAATGACACAACGTCCTGATTTGATGAAAGTAGCTTTACCAGCGGTTGGAGTTATGGATATGCTTCGCTACAATGCTTTTACAGCAGGTGCAGGATGGGCTTTTGACTACGGAACTGCTCAAGATAATAAAGAAATGTTCGAATATTTAAAAGGATATTCGCCAGTTCACAATGTAAAACAAGGAACACATTACCCTGCAACGATGGTAACTACAGGAGATCATGACGATCGTGTGGTTCCAGCTCATAGTTTCAAGTTTGCGTCTGAATTGCAGGAAAAACAAGCAGGAGAAAATCCTGTTTTAATTAGAATCGATGTAAAAGCTGGTCACGGAGCAGGAAAATCTGTTGCCGCTACAATTCAAGAGAATGTAGACATTCAGGCTTTTACGCTTTATAATATGGGTTTTAAAGCTTTGCCTTCGAAATAAAACTTTCAACTTACTTTTTTTAGCCACGAATTCACGAATTTATTTCTGAATATCGTGGCTATCTTTTTTTGTTTCACGCAGATTCCGCAGATTTTGGCAGATCTAAGCTGATTTAATTAATAAAAATCTGTGCAGATCTGCTTAAATTATTTTTAATCTGCGTGAAATAAATTCGTGAATTTGTGGCTAACTTTTTTAAATAAACCATTTACACTAAATTTGAGAAACTTAAAACTTAAACCATGAAAATTATAAAATGGGGAATCATCGGTTGCGGTAATGTAACAGAAGTAAAAAGCGGTCCGGCTTTTCAGAAAGCTGCAAATTCAGCTTTAGTTGCCGTAATGCGAAGAGATGCTGCACTTGCCGAAGATTACGCCAAACGCCACAACGTTCCGAAATGGTATTCGAATGCAATTGATTTAATAAATGATCCAGAAGTTGATGCAGTTTATATCGCTACTCCTCCATCGTCTCATAAAGAATATACTATTTTATGCGCCAAAGCAGGAAAACCTGTTTATGTAGAAAAACCAATGGCTTTGACTTTTGAAGAATGCAACGAAATGATCAGTGTCTGCAAAGAACATAATGTTCCGCTATTTGTTGCTTATTATAGAAGAGCATTGCCTCGTTTTTTAAAAATCAAAGAATTGATTGAAGGAAAACTTGGAACAATCAGACACGTAAACTGCGTTTTATATCATCCTTTTGAAGAGCGTTACGATGACGAAATCAATCTTCCTTGGACAGTGTTGCCACATATTTCAGGAGGCGGAATATTTGTAGATTTGGCTTGTCACACACTAGATTTTCTTGATTTTGTTTTAGGACCCATAAAATCGGTTCGAGGACATGCAACTTCTCAATTAATGGCTTATCCTGCAGAAGATGCCGTTTCGATGTCTTTCTTATTTGAAAATGGAATACACGGTTCTGGTATTTGGAATTTTGCCAGTTTTGAACGTTACGACAATACTGAAATTGTTGGTGATAAAGGTAAAATCTCTTTTTCTACTTTCGGAAACGACCCAATTCATATTCAATATGCAAATGGCGAAAAAGAGAGTATTGCTATAGAAAATCCGTTACATATTCAACAGCCGTTTATAGAAACTGTAATTGCCGAATTATTAGGAAATGAAGATACTTCTCCATCAAAAGGTGTTTCGGGCTCCAGAACTACTTGGGTAATTGATCAAGTTTTGAAGGAGTTTAGAGAAGCTTCTAAATAATATGGATTGCCTCCAGCTAAAGCAGGAGGCAATCCATAGAAAATGATTTAAAATAAAAAAAAGGATATTCTCTCGAATATCCTTTCTTCAAAAAACTATAAAACTTCTATAAAATTATAAGCTGTATTTTAAACCTACGCTTAAACCAATACCTTAAATTCCAACAAAAGAACTTATATCATCAGTAGCTCTTGTATCATCAAAACCTGCCGCATTAGTTACTCTACTGTTAGAACTTGTAGTTAATTGACTTACATAATTAGTATGAATAGCAGAATAAGAAGCATCTTGTCTAAAAGTAGATGGAGTATGTAATTTATCTACTCCATTTTCTGTGAACACAGTAGTTTCTTTGGTTTTTCCATGAACAGTAAAGTTTCTGTATTCAACTTCAGCAAATACAGCAATCTTTTTACCTAGCTTATAAGAAGTTCCGATTGCAGCCATAAAACCAATAGTTGGATTTGGTTTTACAACATCTTCAGAATATGTTTTTGCCACAACTCCTTGTGCTGTGTAATATTCACGGTTGGTTTCGATTGTTAAATCCCCATGAATAGGAACAATAATTCCTACCTTAGTATATGGTTCAAAACCTTTGGTTTCTCCCAAAAACAATACTAAAGATGGCGATAAATCCCATGCTCTAATTTTACCTACAGCATCACCAGTTACAAAAATATTTGCCGGAGAAGTTGCTACTAAACGATTTGTAGTCTCAACCATCAATTTATCAGCACTAGAATAATAGTTAATTCCCATCTCAACTCCTAGGCGTGTAGAAAAACGGTAACCTGCAGTTAATCCAGAACGGAAACCTTCTCCGAAAGAACCGTGATTTGTTTTTCTAGAAATTAATGTAGTTCCATTAGGACCGTAAACATCTGTATTCGGTAATGCGCCATTTACAATTGGAAACTCCGTAGCGGCTGTTTGAATAAAATATGATCCACCCAATTTAAAGTACCAGCTTTCTGGTTTATCTGTATTTTCTGTTGTTTGCGCCACACTCACCATTGAGCAAACAAATAATCCTAATAAAAATAGGTTCTTTTTCATAATTCTGATTTAATTAATTTATACAAACTTAGAATATTAAAAACATTCTTACAATTTGCAAAGTTAGACTAATAACGAAAACGTTGTAATTTCGGGCAATATTACTAAAAAACTATTATGCGTGCATATTTTTAACTAAAAAAAATAACATCTGTTTAAATTTTAACTGTTAATTTTTTAGTTCAATTTAAAATTAATCTGCATTCTTTCTAATTCTAACAACAATTCGGTAGAAATCTTGACTTTTAGGCGTCTGCTTGGCATCGTCAATTTGGTTACTACCTTGATTTCTTCAATCTCATTCACCTCTTGAACCTTATCTGTTTGAAGCGCGGCGTCTTCATTATCATTGTCATCTTCAAAAACAGTTTCGTCTGGCTCAAAATCTGTTGGCGTTTCCACCTCGACCAAACGTTTGACTTTTTCTAATTCCATTATTTCAAAAGAAACCGAATTATCTCCTTTATATTCATTAAACAAATGACTCAGATTATGAATAAACTCTGTTTGGAGGTCTTTAATATTCAGTAATAAAACCAATTTTTTTGCAAACAGTCCTAATACATCTTGCAATTGTTTAGCATCAACAAACTGCATCCTAGGTTCTGATTTTTTACCAGTATCTCTATTAACCCAACCATCTTTTATCAGAATTTTAAAGAAAACGAAATTATTAGGAAGTAAATACCTGTGAAAACTCAGATATTCTTCACCAAAAATCTTAAACTCAAAACTCTCGTCGTAACCTTCTAAATTAAAAGAAGCCCATTCTTTACCATTTTTAGCAACACGCCTTTGCACATTGGAAACAATACCAGCAAAATGTAGATTTTTCCCAACATATTCATTCATACTTTTTAAAGATTCCAAACGAGCATTGCAGAAATATTTCATTTCAAACTTAAAATCATCCAAAGGATGTCCTGAAATATAGATTCCGACAACTTCTTTTTCTTTGGCTAATTTTTCCATTGTGCTCCAATCTTCGCATGGAGGCACAACGGGTTCTGCAATTTGCACTTCACTGGCTTCTCCAAACAAACTTACCTGCGACGAGTTTTCATTTTCCTGAAACTTCGATCCGTAACGCATGGCTTTTTCGTAGAAAGTTATTCCGTCACCATCATCATGGAAATATTGTGCTCTAGTTGTTCCTTCAAAGGAATCAAAACCTCCAGCCAATGCTAAATTCTCAATCGCTTTTTTGTTTGCTGCACGCAAATCAATTCGCTTCGCTAAATCAAAAATCGATTTATATCTTCCGTCTTTTCTATTTTCTACAATCGTTTCAACGGCTCCAGAACCAACTCCTTTTATCGCTCCCATTCCGAAACGAACCGCATAATCATCGTTTACGGTAAATTTATAGTACGATTCGTTTACGTCTGGCCCCAAAACCTGCAATCCCATACGTTTGCATTCTTCCATGAAGAACGAAACCTGTTTAATATCGTTCATGTTATTCGAAAGTACCGCAGCCATATATTCGGCAGGATAATGCGCTTTCAAATAAGCCGTTTGGTACGCAATCCAAGCATAACAAGTCGAGTGCGATTTGTTGAAGGCGTAACTCGCAAAAGCTTCCCAGTCCTTCCAGATTTTCTCTAGAACTTTGGCATCGTGACCTTTTGCTGCGGCTTGTTCAACAAACTTCGGCTTCATTTTATCAAGTACGTCTTTTTGTTTCTTACCCATCGCTTTACGCAAAACGTCGGCCTCACCCTTTGTAAATCCGGCCAAAGACTGAGACAAAAGCATTACCTGCTCTTGGTAAACGGTAATTCCATAGGTTTCAGATAAATATTCCGCACAAGCATCTAAATCGTATTTGATTTCTTCATCACCATTTTTTCTTCGAACGAAAGATGGAATATACTCCAAAGGTCCCGGACGATACAATGCATTCATCGCAATTAAATCTCCAAAAACCGTTGGCTTCAGATCTTTCATGTATTTCTGCATTCCAGGCGACTCATATTGGAAGATTCCAACCGTTTCTCCTCTTTGGAAAAGCGCATACGTTTCCTCATCGTCAATTGGAAAAGTATCAGGATCCAGATCAATATTAGTTCTGTATTTTACCAGTTTTACGGTATCTTTTATCAGTGTAAGGGTCTTTAAACCCAAGAAGTCCATTTTAAGCAATCCGGCACTTTCTGCAACCGAGTTATCAAACTGTGTTACATATAAATCCGAATCTTTTGCTGTGGTTACAGGAACATAATTCGTAATATCCGACGGCGTAATGATTACTCCACAGGCGTGAATTCCCGTGTTACGCATTGATCCCTCAAGAATTTTTGCCTGCTGAATGGTTTCTCCTGCCAAATCATCTTTATTGGCAATGGCGATTAACTCTTTTACATTGTCAAATTCATCCGAACGAAGGGCTTTTTTAACCTCATCTTCACTTTCAGAAATAAAACGTGCCAAATTCCATTTGGACGGCATCATTCCCGGAATCAGTTTGGCAATTCTATCGGCTTCAAACAAAGGTAAATCCAATACACGCGCCGTATCACGAATCGCCGATTTGGTCGCCATTTTACCATAAGTGATAATCTGCGCCACCTGTTTTTGACCATATTTATTGATTACATAATCCATTACACGTCCACGACCCTCGTCATCAAAGTCGATATCAATATCGGGCATCGATACACGATCCGGATTTAGGAAACGCTCAAAAAGTAAATCGTATTTAATCGGGTCAATATTCGTGATTCCGAGACAATATGCAACAGCAGAACCCGCTGCAGATCCACGGCCAGGACCTACTGATACGTCCATTTTTCTAGCCTCGGCGATGAAATCCTGTACAATCAAGAAATAACCCGGATATCCTGAATTTGAAATCGTCAACAATTCAAAATCTAAACGTTCCTGAATCGATTCGGTAATTTCACCATATCTTCTTTTGGCGCCTTCCATCGTAAGGTGTCTCAAATATTTATTTTCCCCACGAACACCTCCGTCAGCTTCATCTTCAACAACAACGAATTCTTCTGGAATATCAAATTTCGGAAGTAATACATCTCGATAAAGCGAATATCCTTCCACCTTATCAATAATTTCCTGAATATTGATAATGGCTTCTGGCAAATCAGCAAAAAGCTTTTTCATCTCGTCTTGCGACTTGAAATAGTATTCCTGATTTGGAAGTCCGTAGCGGTAACCACGTCCACGTCCAATTGGTGTTGCCTGCTTTTCACCATCTTTTACACAAAGTAAAATGTCGTGGGCATTGGCATCTTCTTTGTTTAAATAATAGGTATTGTTGGTAGCGATTAATTTTACATCGTGCTTTTTCGAAAACTCAATCAGGGTTTTATTGACACGATTTTCATCTTCCTGATTATGGCGCATTACTTCTAAATAGAAATCTTCACCAAATTGTGCTGCCCACCAAATCAAAGCTTCTTCGGCTTGGTTTTCACCGATATTCAAGATTTTACTCGGAATCTCTCCGTATAAATTCCCGGACAAAACCATGATATCGCCTTTGTATTGTTCTACAATCGCGCGGTCAATTCTCGGAACATAATAAAATCCGTCTGTATAGGCAATCGAAGCCATTTTAGCCAAATTGTGATATCCAGCTTTGTTTTTAGCCATCAAAACGACTTGATACCCATTGTCTTTTTTGCTTTTATCTAAGTGATTTTCACAGATATTAAATTCACAGCCAACAATTGGTTTTACTTCGGTTTCTGTTGGTTCTTCACCAGCTTCAACTAAAGCTTTATTTTTTCCAGAAGCGGCTTTGTTGTGATTCATAACGGCACTCACGAAGTGAAAAGCTCCCATCATGTTTCCAGTATCTGTCATGGCAACAGCTGGCATTTTATTTTTGGCTGCAGCCGAAACAATATTCCCAATTCCGATAGTCGATTGCAGTACCGAAAACTGTGTATGATTGTGTAGATGCGCAAATTTGGCAGCTTTAAACTCTGCTTTATCTTCTTCAGAAACGACATTTTGCGTGTCTTCTCCAGCTAAAGCCTTAAGCTGTTCTCTAATTTTATCAGAAGCCGCTTTTAAGTTAATATGCTTAAGACCAATTAACTTAAATGGTTCTGGATTTCTTTCTTGAAAATCTTTAAAATATTCTTTCGGAACATCCAGTTCTTCTTTGGTAAAAACTTCTCTTCTAACCAATTCAAGAAAACAACGCGTAGTAGCCTCAACGTCGGCAGTTGCGTTGTGCGCTTCCGCGAAAGGTTTATCAAAAAGATAGCTGTGTAATTCGGTCAAAGTTGGCAATTTGAATTTTCCACCACGACCTCCAGGAAGCTGTAATAACGAAGCCGTAACTTCGGTACAAGTATCTAAAACGGGCATTGAACTCATTTGAGACTCCACTCCCATTCTATGGAATTCAGCTCCCATAATGTTAACGTCGAAACCTAAATTCTGTCCAACGATAAATTTCGTTTTGCTTAAAGCAATATTGAATTTCTCCAAAACTTCAGCCAAAGTGATTCCATCGGCTTCAGCCAATTCAGTAGAAATACCGTGAATACGTTCGGCATCATACGGAATATTAAATCCGTCTGGTTTTACTAAATAATCCTGATGCTCTATAAGCGTTCCCATTTCGTCATGCAACTGCCACGCAATCTGAATACAGCGAGGCCAGTTGTCAGAATCGGTAATCGGGGCGTCCCAGCGTTTTGGTAATCCGGTGGTTTCGGTATCGAATATTAAATACATAAAGTCGTAAAAATCAAATTTTTAAAGCTCCAAATTCCAAACCATTCTCATATAACCATTTGATTACATGAAGAATACTAAAGTTATGAATAAAAATCGGAGGAAGTTCAAATTTACGCTTTTTTTGGAGATTGAAAACGGATAATTTCTTAAAAAGGCATTCTTATTTATTCATCAGATTTTCTCTTAAAATTCATAAAATTTCACAAAAATACATCTCTTGGATGTCGTAGTATTTTGACCTTTTATTGAATCTAAATAATACTCAGAAAACTCCTTTGAAAGCTTTAAAAAACCAAAAAACCATCTTTTTTGCAAAGAAACCAAAACTAACAATTATTACTATTTTTATACATTTTGTTAGATTTTTTCAAACAAAACCTTGTATTTTATAGTGATTTAGAGATAAATTTGCAAACTATTAAAACAAAAAACAAACAAGAAAAATTAAAGCCAAAAAAGAAAAAGTAAATCAGTTTCTTAATCATTTTTCTTTCAAATTTTAGTCTGCAAAAGCCGTTTGGCAATTTGTAAATTGGTTTGGGTATCGTATATAATGAAATATCGAAATTGACGCTTTTTTATCTTTTTTTACTTTTGTTTTGCTATTATAATGAACAGGGAATTGCTGTGGTTATAGAAATTACAATTAAAAAAAATAAAAAATGAGTAAGACATTATTTGACAAAGTATGGGATTCACATGTAGTGCGTAAAATTGAAGATGGGCCAGATGTGTTTTTTATTGACCGCCATTTCATTCATGAAGTTACGAGTCCTGTTGCTTTTTTAGGATTAAAATCGAGAGGCGTGAACGTTTTATACCCACAGCGTACTTTTGCAACTGCCGACCACAATACACCAACCATAAACCAACATTTACCAGTTCAGGATCCGCTTTCTGCAAATCAGCTTCAGGCTCTTGAAGATAATGCTAACGAATACGGAATTTCGCACTGGGGATTAGGACACCAAAAAAATGGAATTGTGCACGTAGTTGGTCCTGAAAACGGAATTACTTTGCCAGGTGCTACTATTGTATGTGGAGATTCGCATACGTCTACTCACGGTGCCTTTGGAGCAATTGCTTTTGGTATCGGAACATCTGAGGTTGAAATGGTGCTTTCTACGCAATGTATTATGCAACCTAAACCAAAGAAAATGCGTATTAACGTAAACGGACAATTAAGTAAAGGTGTTGGTCCAAAGGACGTTGCACTTTATATTATTGCACAATTAACTACTTCTGGAGGAACAGGTTATTTTGTTGAATACGCCGGAGATGTTTTTGAAAACATGACTATGGAAGGCCGTATGACCGTTTGTAATTTAAGTATCGAAATGGGTGCTCGTGGAGGAATGATTGCTCCTGACCAAACTACTTTCGATTTCCTTGAAGGAAGACTTTACGCTCCAAAAGGAGAAGCTTGGACAAAAGCGGTTGAATACTGGAAAACGTTAAAAACTGATGCTGATGCTGTGTTTGATGCTGAATTAAACATCAAAGCGGAAGACATTGAACCAATGATTACTTATGGTACAAACCCAGGAATGGGAATTGGTATCACAAAACATATCCCAAGTGCAAATCAAGTTGAAGGCGGCGAAGAAACATATAAAAAATCTTTGGCTTATATGGGCTTCAACGAAGACGACGTAATGATTGGAAAACAAATCGATTACGTTTTCTTAGGAAGCTGTACAAACGGACGTATTGAAGATTTTAGAGCTTTTGCTGAAATTGTAAAAGGAAGAAAAAAAGCAGATAATGTTACGGCTTGGTTAGTTCCGGGTTCTCACGTTGTTGAAGCACAAATTAAAGAAGAAGGAATTTTAGATGTCTTGACAGAAGCTGGTTTCGTATTACGTCAGCCGGGTTGTTCTGCTTGTTTAGCAATGAACGATGATAAAGTTCCTGCCGGAAAATATGCAGTAAGTACTTCAAACAGAAACTTTGAAGGTCGTCAAGGCCCTGGTTCAAGAACGCTTTTAGCAAGTCCAATTATGGCTGCTGCTGCTGCAGTTACAGGAAAACTGACAGATCCGAGGGAATTATTTTAGATTGGAGATTTTAGATTTTAGATTTCTCACTTTGCGTAATCTTCATCTCAATTTCTTCAAACAAAATGAATCAACATTATTTAATACAAAACATTTTTAGGTTCTAAGTTTAGTTTTCAAAAGAAAATCTAAAATCTAAAATCTAAAATCTAAAATTTCAAAAATGGCATACGATAAATTTACTATACTTACCAGCAGTGCAGTGCCACTGCCAATTGAGAACGTTGATACAGATCAAATCATTCCGGCTCGTTTCTTAAAAGCTACAAAACGTGAAGGTTTTGGAGATAACCTTTTTAGAGACTGGAGATACAACGGAGACGATACTCCAAAAGCAGATTTCGTTTTAAACGATTCAACTTATAGCGGAAAAATCCTTGTTGGAGGAAAAAACTTCGGCTCAGGATCTTCTAGAGAACATGCTGCTTGGGCAGTTTATGATTACGGATTCCGCGCTGTAGTTTCTAGTTTTTTTGCAGATATCTTCAAAGGAAACTGTTTGAATATTGGTGTTTTGCCAGTACAAATCAGCCCTGAGTTTTCTGAAACTATTTTCAAAGCTATTGAAGCTGATCCTAAAACAGAATTAGAAATCAATCTTCCAAACCAAACGATTACTTTATTATCAACTGGTCAGCAAGAATCTTTTGCTATCAACGGATACAAAAAGAATAATATGATCAATGGTTTTGACGATATTGATTATTTACAAGATATGAAGGAAGATATTAAGGCTTTTGCTGATAAACTTCCTTACTAAACACAACCAACCCAAACGCAGTTACGCAAGTTTCAACTATAAAGTTGAACTTCGTAACTGCTTTTAATTTAATTCTGAGAAAAGCAGTAAAGGATTCATTTATAATAACTAAAATTAGATGCTCAACAAAATCATAAAAAATTTTATATACATCTTAGTTTTTGGAATTAGTTTTTCCTATTCACAGACAAAAAAAATAAAAAAAGAGATTATAACCGCCTCTAGTATTGAAACAAACAAAATTCTTTATACCGTTTCCATCAATTATAATAAAAATCAAAAAGTAACTAAAAAGGTAGAAACAGGCGTGAATTTTAGTTGGGAAACAACAACTAAAACTTTTTTTTATGACAA
Organism: Flavobacterium procerum; assembly: GCF_042431625.1. Lineage (NCBI taxonomy): Bacteria > Pseudomonadati > Bacteroidota > Flavobacteriia > Flavobacteriales > Flavobacteriaceae > Flavobacterium > Flavobacterium procerum. The sequence continues at coordinate 458,068 of NZ_JBHLYW010000010.1, forward strand.
TAAAAATAATCTAATTAAAGAATGTTTTTATTCGAATAATACAAAAGCCAAACTTGATTTTAAAGATTCGACAAGGTATTTTTATGATAACGGAAAAACAGTAAAAAGAATTAAATACAATCAGGGATTCATAAAAACGCCTGAAATAATGAATTACCATTATAACAAAGATGGTTTATTAGCAAAACAGTTCATAAGCAATAATGAATACTATGTCTATAAATATCCAAAAAATGATACTGTATCCATAGTAACAAAAAACTATGACAATCAAGTTTGTTATGATTTAGTAACGCTTTCGTTAAAAAAGGGCGATACAATTACGCAGCGAATTTTCAACAAATACAGCAGACAATGCGGATTTAATTCTAATTCAAAAAGAGAAAGTATTTATGATGGCGAAGGAAAACTGAAAGTAGAAATTAACGAAATTGGTTATTACTATTACGAAAATGGATTGATTAGCAAAGTTTGCGGCGAAGAAAAAAAATATTGTTATAACTATTTCGAATACAAATTTGACGCAAATAATAATTGGATAGAAAGAAAAGAATTCAAAAATAATTCTCCTGCAATACTATCAAAAAGAGAGCTTGAGTATTATGACTAATTCAAAAACCTTAATTTTTATTAGAAATAAAATGTCTTCGAATAAAAATTAGAAAAAAAAACAACATTACGCTTATTATTAAAAGCAAACAACATAATGGAAAAAAGAAAAATTGAAATAATGGATACGACGCTTCGTGATGGTGAACAAACCTCAGGAGTTTCATTTTCTGCTGCAGAAAAACTAACCATTGCGCAATTGTTGTTGGAGGAATTAAATATTGATAGAATCGAAATTGCTTCTGCACGCGTGAGCGAAGGAGAATTTCAAGCCGTAAAAGGCATCACTTCATGGGCTGAAGAACGCGGCTACATTAACAGAATCGAAGTCCTGACATTTGTAGACGGAGGTGTTTCCATCGACTGGATGAAAAAAGCAGGTGCCAAAGTCCAGAATTTATTGACCAAAGGCTCAATGAATCACTTGACACATCAATTGAAAAAAACGCCAGAACAGCATTTTTCTGAGATTGCTCAAATCATTGCTTTAGCCAAAGAAAATAATATTGAAACCAATGTTTATCTGGAAGACTGGAGCAACGGAATGCGAAATTCTCCAGAATATGTTTTTCAGTTTTTGGATTTCTTAGCTACACAGCCAATTAAAAGAGTTTTGCTTCCTGATACTTTAGGCGTTTTAATTCCGTCTTTGACTTTTGAATTTATATCAAAAATCAGAGCAAAATATCCACAAATTCATTTTGATTTTCATGCTCATAACGATTACGATTTAAGCGTTGCTAATGTTATGGAAGCTATAAAAGCCGGAATCAACGGACTTCACGTAACGGTAAACGGAATGGGAGAACGTGCCGGAAATGCGCCATTAGAAAGTACTGTTGCAGTTATAAACGATTATTTGCCAGAAGTTAGCATTAACATAAAAGAAACCTCTTTATATTCTGTAAGTAAATTGGTTGAAACATTTACCGGATATAGAATTCCAGCCAATAAACCAATTGTTGGCGATAATGTTTTTACACAAACCGCAGGAATTCATGCTGATGGAGATAATAAAAACAATTTATATTTTAATGATTTACTTCCGGAACGCTTTGGAAGAAAACGTAAATATGCTCTTGGAAAAACTTCAGGAAAAGCCAATATCGAAAAAAATCTTCAGGAATTAGGTTTAAAACTAAACAACGAAGATTTGAAATTGGTTACCCAAAGAATTATTGAATTGGGCGACAAAAAAGAAACCGTTACGAAAGAAGATCTTCCATACATTATTTCAGATGTTTTGGATAGTCATACTTACGAAGAAAAAATCACCATCGTATCGTATATGCTGGTTCATTCTAAGGGGATGCGACCATCTACGACTTTATCTTTAAACTTAAACGGAGAAATAATCGAAGAAAATGCACAAGGAGACGGTCAGTTTGATGCTTTTATGAATGCTTTATCCAAAATTTACAAAAGCAAAAAACTTACGCTTCCTAAACTGATTGACTATGCTGTGAGAATCCCCCCAGGAAGTAGTTCTGATGCGTTGTGCGAAACCATTATTACATGGGTAAACAACGGAAAAGAATTCAAAACCCGCGGATTAGATTCTGACCAAACCGTTGCAGCGATTATTGCGACACAAAAAATGCTTAACATTATAACTTAATATAGATACAAAGGTTCAGAGGCACAAAGGGACAAAGGCTAAAAAGCAAAGTTTTCATCCCAACAGCTTTGAACCTTTGTACCTCTGAAACTTAGAACCTTTTAAAAAAATATAGAATGAAATTAAACATAGCCCTTTTAGCCGGAGACGGAATCGGACCAGAAGTAATAAATGAAGCTGTAAAAGTATCTGATGCTATTGCGAAAAAATTTGGACATGAAATCACTTGGAAACCAGCTTTAACTGGAGCAGCTGCGATTGATGCAGTTGGAGAACCTTATCCAGATTCAACACATGAAGTTTGCAAAAATGCTGATGCTGTTCTTTTTGGTGCAATTGGACACCCAAAATACGATAACGATCCTTCTGCACCAGTACGTCCAGAACAAGGTTTATTAAAAATGCGTAAAGCATTAGGTTTGTTTGCAAACGTAAGACCAACTTTTACATTCCCATCTTTATTGGATAAATCGCCGCTAAAAAGGGAAAGAATAGAAGGAACTGATTTAGTTTTCTTAAGAGAACTAACAGGTGGAATTTACTTTGGTGAAAAAGGAAGAAAAGACAACGGAGATACAGCTTACGACAACTGCGTTTATACAAGAGCAGAAGTGCAACGTTTAGCTAAAAAAGGTTTCGAATTAGCAATGACACGTTCTAAAAAACTATGTTGCGTTGATAAAGCTAACGTTTTAGAAACCTCTCGTTTATGGAGAGAAACCGTTCAAGCAATGGAAAAAGACTATCCAGAGGTTGAAGTGAGCTACGAATTTGTTGATGCAGTTGCTATGCGTTTGGTACAGTGGCCGAATTCTTATGATGTATTGATTACTGAAAACTTATTTGGGGATATCTTAACAGATGAAGCTTCTGTAATTTCTGGTTCAATGGGATTAATGCCTTCTGCATCTATGGGAGCTGAAGTATCTTTGTTTGAACCTATTCACGGGTCATATCCACAAGCAACTGGATTAAACATAGCTAACCCAATGGCTACTATTTTATCTGCTGCTATGATGTTCGAAAACTTCGGATTGATGGAAGAAGGAAAAGCAATGAGAGACGCTGTTAACAAAGCTTTAGAAGCTGGAATAGTTACAGAAGATTTAGCCAATGGAGGCAAAGCATACGGCACTAAAGAAGTTGGTGACTGGTTAGCTGCGAATGTATAATTAGTTCATTTTGTTTCAGGTTTCAAGTTTTTGGAACTTGAAACTATGATTAGTTTTTTTATTAAAAACTAATCCATTTGCAATAAATAATTGTTTAGACGAGAAATTCAGAAAAAAATTATATCTTTGCGCCCTTAATTAACAGAGGTCGAGAACCTCAAAATTTAATCACTAGATTATGTCAGTAAAAATTAGATTACAAAGACACGGTAAAAAAGGAAAACCTTTTTACTGGGTAGTAGCTGCAGATGCACGCTCAAAAAGAGATGGTAGATACTTAGAGAAAATCGGTACTTACAATCCAAACACTAACCCAGCAACTGTTGAATTAGACCTTGACAGCGCAGTTAAATGGTTGCACAATGGTGCACAACCAACTGATACTGCAAGAGCTATCCTTTCTTACAAAGGTGCTTTATTGAAACACCACCTAGATGGAGGTATCCGTAAAGGAGCTTTAACTCAAGAACAAGCAGATGCTAAATTAGCAGCTTGGTTAGAGGCTAAAGCTGGAAAAGTTGATGCTAAAAAAGATGGTTTATCTAAAGCACAAGCTGATGCTAAAGCAAAAGCTTTAAAAGCAGAAAAAGAAGTAAACGCTAAACGTGTTGCTGATGCTGCTGCTGCACAAGCTGAAGCTGTTGCCGCTGCACAAGCTGCTGAGGCTACAGAAGAAGTTGCCGAAGAAGCTCCTGCTGCTGAAGAGAATAACGAAACAACTGAAGCATAATTTTACTTAGCGATAATGCGTAAAGAAGAATGTTTTTATTTAGGTAAAATCGCTAAAAAATTTAGTTTCAAAGGTGAAGTTCTGATCTATTTAGACACAGACGAACCTGAGTTATACGAAAATCTGGAATCAGTGTTTGTTGAACACAACAAACACTTGGTTCCTTTTTTTATTGAGACTTCCTCTTTACACAAAAACGACTTTCTTAGAGTTCGTTTTGAAGATGTAAATACCGAAGAAGATGCTGATGCTCTTGTTGGAAATAGCATTTATCTTCCTTTATCTATGTTACCAAAACTTACAGGTAACAAATTCTACTATCACGAAGTTATTGGTTTCGAAATCGAAGACAAACGTATAGGTGTTTTTGGAAAAATTACTTCTATTAATGACTCTTCTGCCCAGCCGCTTTTTGAAGTTTTAAATGGTGAAGTAGAAATTTTAGTTCCGATGATCGATCAATTCCTAGTAAAAATTGATCGTGAAAACAAAAAAGTCATCATGGATCTTCCTGAAGGTCTTATTGAGATGTACCTTTAAGTTAAAATTCCATTTTTTTTTAAATTCCAAATTCCAAGCTAGAAAATTCCAATTCTTGAGAATTTATAATTGAAAACATTTTCATTTTAAAGAAAGAAAAAACTTACTTTTTTTATTTACTTTTCACAAATTGAAAATTAAATCTATGACTAAACCATATAATTTGGAACAAAGAACTTTTCTTTTTGCCAAGCAATGTCAAATCTATATTAAAACACTTCCACTTCCAAAAACTGTTTCCAATATTGAAGATGTGAAGCAACTTATCAGATCTTCGGGATCAGTTGGTGCAAACTACATTGAAGCAAATGAAAAATTAGGATAGAAAGATTTGCTATTCCGATTAAGAATTGCTAGAAAAGAAGCAAAAGAATCAAAATTTTGGCTTCAGTTATTAAACGATCTAAATCCAGATCAAAAAGAACTTTCAGAATCTTTATTACTTGAAATTGAGGAATTACGAAAAATCCTTTCTGTCATAATTACCAAAACTTCTAAGCCTTGAATTAATATTTAATCTTACTTTTACAGTTCTACAAAATTATTCGCTTCAATTGGAATTTGGAATTTTCATCTTGGAATTTCTGCTCTGATTGGAATTTGGAATTTAAAAAAAAATTGGAATTTTATATTTATGTTTAAGTTTAAGCAATTTTCTGTAAAACAAGATAAAACAGCAATGAAAGTTGGCACAGACGGTGTTCTATTGGGCGCTTGGGCTCCTATTCATCATAATCCCTTTACTGTTTTGGATATTGGCGCCGGAACCGGAATTATCGCTTTGATGTTGGCACAGAGAAGTCATGCTGAACAAATTGATGCTCTTGAGATTGATGAAGACGCTTACGAGCAGGCTGTAGAAAATTTTGAAAACTCTCCTTGGGGAGATCGGTTATTTTGCTTTCATGCTGGTTTAGATGAATTCATAGAAGAACCAGAAGACGAATACGACTTGATTGTTTCGAATCCTCCTTTTTATGTCGAAGATTATAAAACCGAAAATGAACAGCGCGATTTAGCACGATTTCAGGATGCTATGCCTTTTGAAGAAATTGTTGAAGCCGCCGATTTATTACTTTCTGAAAATGGAATCTTAGCAATAATCCTTCCTTTTAAAGAAGAAGAGAAATTTATTGCTTTAGCAAAAGAAGCCGAATTATACCCTTTAAAAATTACTCGTGTAAAAGGAACTCCAAAATCAGAAATCAAACGCAGTTTGTTGGCTTTTAGCCGAAATCAAATTTCCGAAATCGAAATTAATGAACTAATTATCGAAATCGACAGACATGTCTATACTCCTGAATACATTGAATTGACTAAAGATTTTTATTTGAAAATGTAAAAAAACAGCTTTGTCAAAGTTAAAAACATTGACAAAGATTCCATTTAGATTATTTTCCATTTTTGACAAAAAAACTCAGGATTAGCAGATATTTTTCATCAAAAAATCAGTCTTTAAGTTAATTAATAGTTTCTAGTCATTTTTTAAACTTGTTCAAATATGCTTTTGAATTGATATAATATTCTTTCGATCAATCGTAAATCTTCAGTAATGATCTCTGCCCTTCCTTTCATTTCCTGCTGAAAAACAATTTGTTTATGATAAGAAGTCTGTAATCCGTTTGGAAGTGCAACATCGAGCAACAAATTGCCGTCTTTATCTGGAATGAGCGAAATGTTCTTTATTTTTCCTTTTAAAACGCCGAACTCACGATCCGGAAAATTCGCCAATCGTATGTTTACAGTTTGCCCTACTTTTATTTTTCCTGAATTCAATGCTGGCGCTTTTACCTTTCCAATATATCCGTTTTTCGCATCCGGAATAATCGAAAAAACATTATCTCCCACATTTATAGTCTGATTTTCGTTCCAAACCTGCAAAAAAGTAACCACACCACTGATAGAAGATTTTAAGGCATAAGCCATTTCCCAGTCTTTGATGACCTTTTTGAGCTGATAAAAAGACTGCGCCGTGTTGCGTCCGAGATTAACTTCCTCTTTAGTGCCGCTTATCTCCGAATTACGGCTCAATTTTGTATTATCTATAAGTGAAGACTTTAATTGAGAAATCGAGGTTAAAAGATTCTTATAGCTCTTTTGCGCTTGCAGGAAACTAAGTTTTTTCGCTTCCATTTCCTGAGCAGAAATGATGCCTTTGTTAAAAAGAGTTTCAAAACGGGCAATTTCATTCTTCTGAAGCTGTAATTCGCTTTCATTGATCAATTTTTGCTGTTGTAAAATATCCAGCCTTTCCTTCAATTGAATTTTTTCCGAGCTCTGGGCTCTGCTTTCTACCTCAAAAGGATGGAGTTCATTATTCAGCTGTTGCGCTTGATAGTCTTTTTGAAACACTGCATAGGCACTTTCAATTTCACCTAACTGTGCATTTTTGAGTTTTAAAAACGGAAAATCTTTTGATGGATTATTGACATTATAATTTTCAACAATGCTTTTTAGCAGAAAAACATCTTTGTAATTTGCCGTGTTTTCAATTATGGCAAGTGCAGTGTTTTTAGAAACGACTGCTTTATTCTTTATCAAAATAGCTTCAATTCGTCCAGATGATTTAGAAACGATTTTCTCTGGCGGAATATTGGTTGTAATGACGATTTCTGTATTTACAACATCGGGAAATTTTATAAACCAGGAAATAAAAAACAGCATTACGATGATTGCAAAAATCAAAACAGTGCCCCATCTGATCATCCAGTGTGGTACTTTGGTGAGAATATCTTGTACTTCCTCGCTTCTTAGTTCGAATGTCTCTTCTGTCATGATTTAATTTCCAAGTTGCAATTGATTTTTAACTAGTTCAAAATAACTTCCTTTCTGCTGTACGAGCGAATTGTGGTTTCCTATTTCGATGATTTTTCCTTTATCCAAAACCACAATCTGATCAGCATTCATAACCGTGCTTAAACGATGCGCAATTACAATTACAGTTTTATCCTTAAAGAAAACATCCAGTTTTTTCATGATCTCATTTTCATTATTGGCATCTAAAGCAGACGTTGCCTCATCGAAGAAAAGTATTTCTGGATTTTTATAAACCGCCCTTGCAATATGCAATCGTTGTTTTTGTCCCGTGCTCATTCCCAATCCTTCCGATCCGATTTTCGTATTGTATCCCAAAGGCAATTCGCTTATATATTCTTTTATATTGGCTACATCTGCTGCATAAACCAGCCTTTTTTTATCAATTTTGTCAACGCCAAAAGCAATATTGTTGGCAATCGTATCATTAAAAATAAAACCCTCCTGCATAACCGCGCCAACATGAGAACGCCAAGCCTTTTGCGAAATATTTTTTAACTGCGAGTTTCCGACTGTAATTTCGCCCTTTTCAGGCTCATAAAACTTAAGAAGCAGTTTCATCAAAGTTGTCTTACCGCTGCCGCTGGTTCCTACAATAGCCGTTATTTTTTTAGCCGGAATAAGCAAATTAAGATTATCCAAAACGGGAATATCAGAGCCTAAATAACGATAAGTCATATTTTTTACTTGAATGTCTGCATCAAAAGGAACATCATTGGTCTGATGCATTTCCTGTTCTGTTTCATCTTCCTTTTCATGAATTTCAGACAATCTTGCCAACGAAATCTTTGCGTCCTGAAGTTCTCTCACAAAATCAATCAATTGGCTTATAGGACCGTTTAAACTTCCAACAATAGAACTAACGGCCAACATCATTCCAAATGTAATGGAACCGTCTATCACTAATTTTGCAGATAAAAATATAATAAAGATATTCTTGAGCTCATTAATGACCGAAGATCCGGTGGTTTGTGTCTGTTCCAAGATCAGCCCTTTTATAGAAACCCTGAAGAGTCTTGCCTGAACATATTCCCACCCCCAACGTTTTTGTTTTTCGGCGTTATGAAGCTTGATTTCCTGCATTCCGTTAATCAACTCCATTACCTTGCTTTGTTCTTGCGAAATCTCTGAAAAACGTTTGTAATCGAGTACTTCTCTGCGTTTTAAGAATAAGAAAATCCATCCGAAATAAAAGAAGCTTCCAATAAAAAATATCAAAAATATCTTTAGATTAAAATACGCTAGAACACCTCCTAAAACAAACATATTTATTATCGAGAAAAAAACGTTTAGAGACGAAGTGGTGAGTATTTTTTCGATTCTTCTATGATCATTGATGCGCTGCATGATATCGCCCGTCATTCGAACATCAAAAAAAGAAATCGGAAGACTCATTAGCTTAATGAAGAAATCTGAGATAAGCGAAATATTAATCCGTGTTGAAAGATGCAGTAAAATCCAACTTCTGATAAGTTCCAGACCTGTTTTTCCCACAAAGAGAAAGAGTTGTGCGAAAAGGATCAAATAAACAAAATACAGATTTTGATTCTGTATTCCAACATCGACAATGCTCTGAGTTAGAAAAGGAGCAATCATCATCAATAAACTGCTCGCCATTAAACCAATCGCAAGCTGTATTAAAAATGATTTGTACCGAAGGACATATTGCGACAGCAGTCTAAAACCAAGTCCTTTATTCTCTTCTCTATCAAATTCGGTTTGAAAAAATTTTGGTGTCGCTTCTAGCAATAAGGCAATTCCTTCTTCTGTGGCATCATCTGCATTGTTTCCAATCCAGAATTTTAGAAAATCTTCTTTATTATATTCAATAAGGCCGAAACCTGGATCTGAAATGTAATAAATGTCTTTTTTTATTTTATAAAGTACAACATAATGATTTTTATTCCAATGCAGAATACACGGCAACGGTGCTTCCTTTAGTCTTTCCAGACTTAATTTTACGCCAAGAGTCCTAAAACCAATTTTTTCGGCGGCATCGCTCAAAAAAAGCAAATTGCTTCCTTCACGGGTCGTTTCGCTCGCGTCTCTTAAATCCTGAATATGAATCGTCCTCCCGTAATGTTTGGCTATAATTTTCAAACAGGTCGGTCCACAATCTTTATGATCTGCCTGTTTGTAATGAGTGAATTTTTTCAATTGTAAATACCGTTTATCAAATAAAATTGTAATGCTAAATGTAGCTGTTTATTTCATAAAAAAATAGAGAGAAAAATAAATTTTTCTCTCTATTAAAAAAGGTTTATGTAATAAAATTATTAGTAATACCAATTTCTCTAGGAGATGGCACTTGATCAGTCCTAACGAAATAAAACTGACCTAGTGACCACTTATCCTGAGAATCCCGACACCAATCATCAATGTTGGGATAAATTGCTTAATGTTCCACGATTAAGCGCCTACGAATTAAAAAAAACATGACTAAATTTTAAAAAGGCTTTATTGTATATTACTTCTAAGTAATTTTCTAAACTAGCAGCATAAGCGGTTTGTTTCGCAAATGCCTGAATATGTATCTAATGGGCAGATACCACCTGCAGGTATCAAAACACAGCCTGCTTCTATCGCATATACCCAACACTCAGGAATGCCTCCCTGAATTTTTTTCTGCTCAGTTTTTGTGATTTTCTGAGCGCTTTCCAGATTCAAAATTTTCTTTAACATAATAATTTAATTTATCGATATCATTTCCTGCGTAGGAATTTCTTATAACGACTAGGCAATCTTTTCTAGAATTGTTTCTTTTTCCTCGATATAATCGTTCAAAAAGTATTTCAATTCATTTAGTTCATATTCGTTCGGAAATAATTTTTCGTTAACAATTTTCACTGGTGTATAGTTAAAATCATTTTTAGAACACCACTCATATTGTTTATTAATTTCCTGATTGATCATCATACTGATGTTTTCAACCTGCCATTTTTTTAACCATCTTTTCAGACTCATTTTTTTAATATGCCAATCCGAAATTGCCTCAACAATTTTTCCTGGTGTAGCTCTGTTTATAGCCAATAACCTTTCTACTACCGCCTTATAAGGATTATCGGCATTTTCAGGATTAATATTGAATAAAACACTTAAAAATATCTTATCCGGAAATTTCAGCACCAAATCAAATGCTTCCTGAAATGTTTTATGACAATGCCCACAACTTGGACTAATAATAACTGTTAACTTGACAACGGCATTTCTATTTCCAAAATTCAAACCTCTTAATTCTTCAATTCCTTTTAAATGCTGTACTTTTTTAGACAAAAAGGTCAAAAGGGAATAATTTCTTTTAAATTTCTTAAGATCTTTTAATGAAGTTTCGTTCTGCAACATACTTTTTATCATTCCTTTTACAGAAGCCCAAATCGGAATCAGTAAAAGCAGAGAGAACAGAAACGGAAAAACAGTAGCAAGACCAAAATCGAGTGTAAATAAGTCTGATGAAAACCAAATAATACTTTGGCTCATAATCAAGAATGAAACCGCAAGACACATTATGCACCATTTCTGAATTTCAAATTTCTGAATCCATACAGACAAAACGATAATCGGAATAGATAAAAGACTCAAAAAACCTACAAATACCGCAGAATTTAATGGCTGTATCAAAATTGCAATTAAGCTAGAACCAAAGAAAAGCAATGGTAAATCTGAAAAACTAACCCAGCTGTTTTCGACATCATCTTTAAAATTGATAACCGATTGACAAGACGAATTAGAACCGCGCTCGCAAAATTTTGATATTACAGTATTTTTTACACCCCATTTTTCCTGAACTATAAAAATGCTGAAAATAAACCCTATCACAGAGGTAATTAAGAACGTAGTGCTGAATAATTCATATTCATTATAGAAAAAAGACAAACCACTTATCAGAAGCAGAGGCAGAAAATATTTCATCCAGCTGTATTCTGCCTTTAGGTTTTCTCTTGCAATCACATTATTTGGTTCAATCGCCACAATCACACCATTCCAATCTAAAAGGAATTTTTCATATGAGGTTTTTAGATTGCTTTTTTTTGAAGTATGAATTCGGACAAAATTTTTAGCCTTTTCAACCAAGACCAATTCATCTTTAAAATAAGCCAAAAAATTCGACGGCAAATCAACTATCTGTTCTTTCGAAACTCTTACTGCAGCATTTTCAACAGACAGCAAATCGAACGAATCTGTAATTGCAAATAAGCTCGGATAATTTGGATGCGAAAGGAACAAATCCTTAAACTCATCTTTTATATCTGAATACTTATTTATCTGAAGAAATTTTTGGACAAGTTTCAACATAACTTTTGACCGTTTTAATTCATAATTACACTGCAAATATTGTTGATTTTATTGAAAAAAAATGTCGGTAAGCACACATTTTATGAATTATACCACATACAATTTATAAATTATACCAGTCATTAACACTCATACAAAACACTGTAAAACAGATACTTAAATCAACTTCCTGTCGCTTCAATGTCCTCAAAAGCCATTTTCGACTAATGGTTTTCCTTTTTCTCTAGTTTTGAATAAACAATAATCCTAATACTTCAAAACATGAAAAAAACAAGTCTGAAATTCGACGATTTTAATACCGAAAAATTATCAAAAAACGAGCAAAAAATTATTAGAGGTGGTGATGGAGATACTGATCTTCCGAACCCAAGTAAAGGTGGTGGCGGTGCCGGAAATGTCTAAAAAATTCGTCTCGATAAAATCTCGCTTATTATCAGATTTTTCTAAAAATCCTATTTGAAAACTTATTCATTAAAATAAAAAATCATGAAAAAAATGGAATCAAACTTCAACGATTTTGAAGCACAAAAAATTACAAAAAACCAACAGAAAACTGTAAGAGGCGGTGATGGAATAGATCCTTCTGACCCAAAAAAAGCAGGAGGCGGAGGCGGAAACGGATAACTAATTAACAAACTCAATTAATAGAAAATTAATCCAAAAAATTAAAAGTTATGAAAACAAACAAATCAAAATTTGAAGAATTCGAAAAAGTACAAATAACTAAAAACCAGCAAAAAGCGATAAGAGGCGGCGACGGAGATGATTCTGATCCAAAAAAAGCAGGTGGTGGTGGTGGAAATGGTTAATTCATTAAATCAATCCTAAATATTATTCGCAAATTGAGCTGGAGATACTCCAGTTCTTTTGCGAAATGATTTGGCAAAAGAAACGGCATTCTTAAAACCAACACTTTCGGCAATAGCCTGGGTTGAATATTTTCTATACAAATGATTTGTAATCATCTGATTGATAACATAATTAATCTTCAATTCGTTGGTGTATTCTCCAAACGATTTGCCAAATCTTTTATTGACAACATAAGACAAATATGTTGTATTTGTTTTAATTTTCTTAGCAGCATATGCCAATGTAAAATCGGCATTTAGGTATTCCAATTTTTCTTCAAGGGCTAGCAGTTTTTCTACTATTTTATTTTCTTTGGCCTCATCAATACTTAAATTGACATTTTCTTTCTTGGCATGAATTTCGTCTTCCAACTCTACATTTTCAACTGGCTGAACAAGAATCTGTTCTTGCTCTTTTTTCTCCAGATTCGCTTTAAACTCTTCAATTAAGGCATTCATTTTTTTATGTGCCTTGTTTTTATCCCGTATGTTTTTGATTAAGAAAAACACAATTCCAACCACCAATACAACATAAAATATTTTTAATGCTTTATTCCAAAAAACATCATATCGATATTTTTCCTGAATGGTTAACATCTCTTCACTCAAATCAGCAACACCCAGTTTGTAATTAACTTCAAGGGTTTGATCTCTAAGATTTCCTTCGTATTTTTCGTAGGAATCAAGATAAATTTTAGAATGTTTGTACGCCAGTTCAGGCTCATTTTTTATATTATAAATCTTTGCCTGAATGTAATTTGACCTAAAATAACTATCGTCTAGTAGCTTGTTTTTCTGCGAAATTGAATCTACCTTCTTGAGAAAGACCAATGCTTTATCGTACTTTTTTGTCGAATAATATAAGTCTCCTAAATTATAGTTAGCGATTTGGTAATAAAACTGATCATTGTTCTGTTTCGCATACAATGCAATATCAAAATAGATTTTTTCAGCATTCTGATAATCGCTTTTCATCAAATACACGTTTCCAAGACTTAGCTTAGAGGTAATCTTGTTATCGATAAATTTTTCTGAATACGTAATCGCTTTTTTATAATAATACTCTGCAGAGTCTAGCAAATAGGCCTTGTCTCGGTTTTTCATATAAAAACCTTCGTACGAATTTCCGAGATTGGTATACAGGTTGCTTTTTGCATTCTGATACTGCTCACTTCCGTAGAGGTTCTGATTTTTATCTAGAAAAATATCATTCTGTTTCAGAATTTTAATCGACAGCTGGTAATTGCCGACACTTTCATTTAAAAGCGCAATATTGCCTTTAAATTTTATTACCTGAATAATATCTCCAATCTTTGTAGATAATTTAATTCCTTCCTGATAATTGGTAAGCGCCTTGCTGTAATTATGCCTTTTCCACTCGGCTAAACCTCTGAAATTAAGCAAATAAGAATGAAGTTCTGTTTTTTCATTAGAATCGGGCATCTTTGCTAAATATTTCATAGCCAATGCATACTTCTGATCCGATTGGGCGATATTTCCTTTTAGTTGATATAAATGAGAAGCTGCTCCGTTTGCGAAGGTCAAGTGCTTATTATCAGTAGAATTCTCCAACTGATTTACGTATTGCAGCCCTTCGTCAAAATTACCATTCATACTAAAACGAATTTTATTCTGCAAGGCTATGTACTCTTGTTCAGTAAATTGCCTTTTATTCTGAGCAAAACAGGTATAGAATAGTAATAAAAATATAAAAGAGATTCTCAGCCTCATTTAGCGTGTTTTTGGTATTCAAAAATAGTTCATATATTATCAATAAACTACAATTAATTTGCCAAAATCCTATTAAATATTATTTTGGGGAGGATAAATATAACAATTTAACTTGTAATTGTTATATTTTTATTACTTAAATTTGTTTTGTTAAAAAACAAAAAGATGAAACCAGATTTATTTCAAGCTCCAGATTACTACAACCTAGACGATTTACTAACAGACGAACACAAATTGGTTCGCGAGTCAGCGCGTGCGTGGGTTAAGAGAGAAGTTTCTCCTATTATAGAAGAATATGCCCAAAAAGCCGAATTTCCAAAACAAATCATAAAAGGTCTTGGAGAAATTGGAGGGTTTGGTCCCTATATTCCTGTAGAATATGGCGGTGCCGGACTAGACCAAATTTCGTACGGACTTATTATGCAGGAAATCGAAAGAGGTGATTCAGGAGTTCGATCCACTTCTTCTGTTCAATCTTCCTTGGTAATGTATCCGATTTGGAAATATGGAAATGAAGAACAACGAATGAAATATCTCCCAAAGCTTGCTACAGGAGAATATATCGGATGTTTTGGTTTAACAGAGCCAGATCACGGTTCTGATCCTGGAAGCATGATTACCAATTTTAAAGACATGGGCGATCATTATCTTTTAAATGGTGCCAAAATGTGGATTTCGAATGCGCCTTTTGCTGATATTGCGATTGTTTGGGCCAAAAATGAAGAAGGAAGAATTCATGGTTTGATTGTAGAAAGAGGAATGGAAGGTTTCTCTACGCCTGAAACTCATAATAAATGGTCGCTTCGTGCCTCTGCAACTGGAGAATTAATTTTTGATAACGTAAAAGTTCCTAAAGAAAACCTTTTACCTAATAAATCGGGTCTTGGCGCGCCACTTGGATGCTTAGATTCTGCTCGTTACGGAATTGCTTGGGGCGCAATTGGAGCTGCAATGGATTGTTACGATACTGCTTTGCGTTACTCTAAAGAGAGAATTCAGTTCGGAAAAGCGATTGGAGGAACACAATTGCAGCAGAAAAAACTGGCAGAAATGATTACCGAAATCACTAAAGCACAATTATTAACTTGGCGTCTAGGCGTTTTAAGAAACGAAGGAAAAGCAACAACTGCTCAAATTTCGATGGCAAAACGCAACAACGTAAACATGGCAATCAACATTGCGCGTGAAGCGAGACAAATGCTCGGAGGCATGGGAATCACTGGCGAATACTCAATTATGCGCCACATGATGAACTTAGAAAGTGTAATTACTTATGAAGGAACTCACGACATACATTTACTCATAACAGGAATGGATGTGACTGGAATTCCAGCATTTAAATAAACACCTACTATTAAAATATACACAAAATCAATGCGAAAAGCTTCTTCTAAATGGAGAAGCTTTTTATCTTTGCACCAAAATTTTTTTAAAAATGAATATCGAAGCGATAAACAAAAGCATCCAACCTCAAAAAGACCAACTTTTAAACCACTCTTTATACAACAAAATCCAAAGTATAGACGATTTGCATAGTTTCCTAGAAACTCACGTTTTTGCCGTTTGGGATTTTATGTCACTTTTAAAAGCTTTACAAGCCAAACTTACTTGTACAACAACACCTTGGTTTGCTACAAAAAATCCACAAACACGATATTTAATTAATGAAATTGTATTGGCAGAAGAAACCGATTTAACTATAGACGGAAGAAGACAAAGCCACTACGAAATGTATCTGGAAGCCATGGAAGACTGTGGCGCCAATACAACAGGAATCTTAAGTTTTTTATCAGAAGTACATTCGCTTCAAAATATATTTGTTGCCATCAAACAAAGCTCAATGCATCCAAATGTGAAAGCTTTCTTAGACTTTACTTTCAGAGTAATCGAAGAAGGAAAACCACACGAAATTGCTGCTGCTTTTACTTTCGGAAGAGAAGATTTGATTCCGAGCATGTTTACCGAAATTCTGAAAAACTTCCAGAAGAATCTTCCGGAAACCAATTTGGCAAAATTACTATACTATTTTGAAAGACATATCGAACTAGATGCCGACGAACACGGTCCAATGGCAATGACGATGATTATAGAATTATGCGAAGACGATGCGCAAAAATGGAAAGAAGTAGAAGAAGTTTCTATTCTTGCTCTAGAAAAACGCATCGGCCTTTGGAATGCCATCGAAGAAGAAATTCTTTTGAAAACCGAAATGGTATAAAAATCCAAAATCATATATTTAACGTAACTATTTGTTTAAAGCGTCCTCAAAATTTAAACAAATTATGAAACCAGATCTTAGACAAATAGTTATCGTTATACTTTCAGGATTTCTTTTGAGCTGTAGTTCAGACGAAACCTCAAATCCCATTACAACTACTCCACCCGTTGTAAATCCGCCAACAACACCAGATCTTCCTATAGCGAGCTCTATAAATTATTTAGCTTTAGGCGACAGTTATACTATTGGTCAAAGCGTCTGCGAAACCTGTCGTTTTCCAGAACAGTTAAGAGCAAGTTTAAACGCAATGTATTCCAGTACCATTTCGCTCAAAATAATCGCTACAACAGGCTGGACAACATCCAATTTACTTTCGGCAATCGAATCTCAACAACCCGAATCCAATTATGATTTGGTAACGCTTCTAATTGGCGTTAACAATCAATATCAGCATAGAAACTTTTCAGTTTACGAAAAAGAATTTCCAGAATTGGTCAACAAAGCAATTATGCTGGCCAAAGGTGACCGAAAAAATGTCGTGGTAGTTTCTATTCCCGATTATGCCTACACGCCATACGGAAAAGCTCTAGCCGGAAATCAGAGCGCCACAATTTCTGCAGAAATAGACAAATACAACTCCTTTGCAGAAAATTACTGCACCAACAATCAAATTACATTTGTAAACATTACAGACATTACGCGCCAAGGGCTCGAAAACTCAGATCTTGTAGCAAACGATGGCTTACATCCTTCTAAACTAGCCTACAGCAGGTTTGTAGACAGAATGATGCCGAAGGTCAAAATCGCTTTGCAGAATTAAATTTTTACATTTTTAGAAGCAGAAAAACCCGTTTTCAAAAGTACGTTTAGTCCCGCTATCCACTATATCTTTTGTTCTGAACCCCAGAACAAAAGGATACCGTTCCTATCGGGGCTAGATTAGATGTTTTCGTTTTCAATTAACCTTTTTAACAGGCATTGGAGGAGGCGGAGCAGGCAAAATCGATTTCAAATCTCCAAAATCTACCTTTTTATTAGTTGGTATAAAATGTAACTTACCCTTGATTTCGCCTAGAGATTTTATAAATCTATCCAATTCTTTTGGAGCTTCTCCAGCGTATAGATATATAGATTTTCTTTTCCCTAGATTCGAAATATTTATAAGATATGTTTGTGCATCTTCAATAACATGATTTGCATAAACCGTATCGAATTTTTCAAAATTTGTTTCCCGAAGTAATTTGTTCAATTCTCCTTTCTCTTCAAGATTAATAACGGCATAAGAATTTTCTACAGGTTCAGGAAATATTCTGTGATAATAAACAGTGTCACTCTTTGTGAATTTTATACAAAAAACAGAATGCAAAGCTTCACTAGCAAAAACAAATTCATCAAAAGGAAATGTATCTATCTTTTCTTTTTTAGTACAAGAAAGAAATAGAAAAAGGACACTGAAAAATATAAACTGTCTTTTCATATTCAAATTTAAAAATATTTCTTCAAACCTTAAAAGAGAAATATTTACTTCTTAGACTTCCAAATAAACCCGTCCAACAAATAATGCGTAAACTGCGGAACGCTCAACAACGGAACCAACAAAATCTGCCAGCTCGAAAAATCAAAACTGCTTATTGTGATATTTTCATTCCAAACAAAAAACTCCCAAAGAAATTCTTCCGAAAAAGCAATCAAAAGCAAAATCCCGATATAAATCAAAAGTCCTTTGTATTGTTTTAAAAAAGACAGACTTCCTAATTCTGATTCCGATTTCCCATCAATTTCTTTAAAATAAACCAAAGCCATGTACGGAATTCCATGCGAAACGACATTCAATAAAGTAAAAATCAAATCGTTGTTAAAATAGACAATTCCAAAATACCAAGACAAAGCAGTTCCTAGAATAATGCTATTTTTCGGAATATTAAAAAACCGATTCTGTATTGATTTTACAGCCGTATAAACGACATACAAAATCAAAATCCCAATATAAATCCAAAACAGGATTTCGAGAATTCTTTGGTTTTCAAACCTAAAAAATTCATTTTCGACAAACCAGTTAAACTTTCGCTTAGACGAAAAAAACCAATACAACATCGGATATACAGTCGAAGCATAAATCACCAAATTATCAATCCAAACTGAAATTTTGGTTTTTGTTTCTTTTCTGGCGTACAATCTCATAAAACCGTACTGCTGTCTGATAAAATGAAAAACAGCCACATAAGCCAGAAACGACCAAAAAACCAAACTTCCGAAAGAGAAAAGAATTATTCCTGTTACGAAACAAAAAAGCGGCAACAGAATCAATCTTCTTTTCTGTTTTTGAAATTCATCTGCAACAAAATAGGTTTTGAATAATGTCGCATAAACATGTGCTACATCAATAAAAACAATCAGG
Source organism: Flavobacterium procerum (assembly GCF_042431625.1). Taxonomy (NCBI): domain Bacteria; kingdom Pseudomonadati; phylum Bacteroidota; class Flavobacteriia; order Flavobacteriales; family Flavobacteriaceae; genus Flavobacterium; species Flavobacterium procerum. Next base: position 477,039 of record NZ_JBHLYW010000010.1, read on the forward strand.
AAAAGCCAAGTGTAAAAAGAATAATGCTCTTCAATCTGAGTAATATAATCCTGAAAAATAAAGATAATCGCCAATACAAAAAATGACGGACCAATTATAAAAGCTAAATCGGTTTTGGGTTTATGAATCCAGGCTTGTTCCATCTACAATTTCGTTTACAACATTAATTCCCTGATGAAAAGCTTCTTCAAAAATCGAAATTCCTGATAAATCAGTGTGCGCAAAATAAATCGAATTCTGAATATTTTGCTTTGCCTGTTTTTTTGATTCTCCAAAAATAAATCCCGGCGCAGGCGAAATCATTCCGTGTCCTAATAAAAACACTTCGATGTCTTCTGTATATTCTTCAATATCCGGATGCGCTACTTTTAAATCGTTCAAAACAAACTGTTTCCAGTATTCTTTATCTTTTTTATACAGCTCTTTTCTGGTTTTCTTTAAATCGGAAGACGAAAAACTATAGTAATACGTAATCACTTTTTTATCCTGAACCTGATTTAAAGTCTGATGCTGATTGTAGATATATCCTAAACCTTTTGCATCATAAATTACATTGTCCCACGAAAGCGGAAAACTAAAATTATCAAATAAATCATTTACGGTGAGCGTTGCCAAAAGCCAAGGCGTATAATGAAAATCTTTGGTAAACGTTTTTCTGTCTTTAATCAGATACTGATTTACAAATTGTGGCGTTGTCATAATAACTTTGTCAGCGGTAATTTCTACAGAAACCTTTTTAGCATCATCAAAAGCTTTGACGATAACTTTGTCGTTTTCAACTTTTACTTCGTAAACCAAATGATTTTTAAGGGTTTTCTCTTCGGTGTATTTTTTAAGATGAGAGGCGAGTCTAGCATTTCCTTCGGGCCATGTCAAAACGCTGTCTTTTTTGTCTGAAGATGCATTCTGCTTTCTTCCCGCAAAATAATGAACTCCCGCCCAAGCCGAAACATATTCGATTCCCAAACCAAAATCATCTTTACAGCAATAATCAATGTAATTAAATAGTGGTTCGGCTTTAAAATTATTTGTTTCAAACCATTCCTTCATTGTAATTTTATCCAGATTTCTGGTCTGAAGGTCTGAAGACGAAAGGTAAAGCGGAATATCGAACAAATACTTCCCATCATTTCCTTTGCTTTCGCGAAAGCTGTCCATCAGTTTAAAAAAACGAGCAAATTCTAAATCCTGAGCAATCGTATTTCCCACTTTTGGAACCACGCCTTCTTGCCAGCTGTTTTTATAAAACAACCGTTCGTCGGGTGCAAATGAAAGCTGAAGTTCATCAAAAACCGGGAAACCCTGAGAATCGTAAGCGGTAATGATTTTTTCTTCTTCCAGAAAACGAAGCAGTTCTTTGTCCTGAAAATTCGGCAATGGCAAATAATGCGCACCAAGCGGATATTTGGAATATTTGTTTTCTCCATTAGAAGAATTTCCCCCCAGATGATTTTCTAATTCTACCATCAAAAAATCTGAAATTCCTTTTTTATGAAATTGGCGTGCAGCACTTAAACCCGAAATTCCGCCACCAACAATCAGATACGGAATTTGGATTTTTTGGGATGGTTCCGGAAAATCTTTAATCCATAAACGATGACCGAGAAGGTGTTTTGTTCCGGATAAACGAATCATCAGCACCGCAATTTTATCAGAACAAAACTGCAGAAACGGAATCAGAAGCAAAGAAGCGCCAACTCCTTTTATAAAATTCCTTCTAGATTTATTGCAGTCTTCCCCACTCTTCATCAAAATAACGTACTAAAATCTGGTTGTCTAAACGATTGATTTCGATTTGGTTTGAAATCATATCATTCGTAAAATAATTAAAACGATCGAACTGATAATTATAAAATCTCAATCCGTCAGCTTTTCTGTTTATGGCATTAAAAGTCGTTCCAAAACCATTTATGGCAATCGTATAACCCCATTCGCCAAACGAAGGCACATAAGCATGATACGCATCTACTTGCGGAAAAACCTGCATTACCGTTTTATTGATGCACCAAAAAGATTTGGGCGCAAAATAAGGCGAAGTGGTTTGTATAACAATCGCTGCATCGGGCTGCAGAATGGTTTTGATGGTTTGATAAAAATTCAGAGAATACAATTTCCCCAAACTGTAATTGGATGGATCAGGAAAGTCGATTATGATGGCATCAAATTTTTCTTTACAGCCTTTTGCCCAAATATAAGCATCCGTATTAATGACTTTTACCTTTGGATTATTGAGCGAATTTTGGTTAAAATCGATCAATACTTTATTGGTTTTAAACAATTTGGTCATTCCTTCGTCTAAGTCGACCAAAGTTATTTTTTGAACTTCCTTGTATTTTAGGATTTCGCGCACGGCGAGACCGTCTCCTCCTCCCAAAACCAAAATATTTCTAGCATTTTTAGCAATCGACATTACCGGATGCACCAGAGCCTCATGATAACGATATTCATCTGCAGAACTAAATTGTAGGTTATTGTTCAAATAAAGCCTGTAATCACTTTTATTATGCGTTAAAACGATACGCTGATAAGGAGTTGAGTTGGTATAAATAATATTTTCTCCGTACAATTTGCCTTCTGAATAAGCCAGAATCGAATCTGAGAAAATAAAAGTCCCAAGCAAAATTATAAAAGACAGAACGGCTTTTGTCTTTAAGAAATAAACATTTTTTAATTCTTTCTCCAATAAAAAACACAAGACAATCGCAATGCTTACGTTAATCATTCCGAAGAAAAGCGAGGTTCCCATTATGCCGAGTTTCGGAACCAAAACCAACGGAAACAAAATAGAAGCCAGCAAAGCCCCGATATAATCAAATGTAAAAACATTTGACACCAAGTCTTTAAACTCAACCCTGTCTTTTAGAATATTCATTAAAATCGGAATTTCAAGCCCGACCAAAAAACCTGTTACAAAGACAAATAAATATAATATCAACTGGAATGAACCAACATTTTCGAACAGCAGAAACAAAACTACCGAACTCAAACCGCCGATGAGTCCGACCAAAATTTCGATTTCTACAAAAGTATTGAGCAGGTTTTTGTGAAAAAACTTTGAAAAAAACGAACCAATACCCATAGAAAACAGGTACACACCGATAATAAACGAAAACTGTTTTACCGAATCGCCCAACAAATAACTGGCCAGCGTTCCTGCAACAAGCTCGTAAATTAAACCACAGGTAGCAATTATAAATACGGCGAAAAGTAAAAGAAATTCAAACCGCAAAAACTTTTTACCCATGAATTGCGGCACTAATAATCATTGAAATTCCAATGATAAATGCTGCCAAGACTATCGCAACAGCAACATTATTTTTTTCTACAACTTCTTTCCAAGTATTTTCTGGAGTCAATTTTTCGATTATAAAATAACCGATTAATAGAATTACAATCCCTAAAAGAGAATAAATAATAGAATTTACTATTGGCTGAGCGTGAATTAATTCCATATTGCTACTGTTTTTTATTTATGATAAAAATGATGACTTGATATTGTTGATCTTCTTGCGCTAGGAGTTGTTCTGTATTTTTCGGTCGTTTCGCAGTCACAGATTCTGTTTCCGGCCAGCGTAAAATACATGTAAATTCCAAAGCAAAATAAGCCTACAAAAAAGGCTGAACGATTATGAGCTATAAAATCAGAAAAATTTTTCATTCCAAATCTTTAATTATTAATCCGAGTAAGAACTGTCTGCCCATCGTCTATTCTCAAAATTCATAGTGAAATAACGGATAATGAAAAAAATAATCCCCATAAAAATAATTACAAACCAAAGGTTTCGGTTAGATGGCTGACTCCATACGGCGCTCACTTGCATTTCTGCATTCGTTTTGTCTTCTGGAGCTTTTGCGGGAGTAATCACAAAATGATATTTGCCTGCCTTTACACCGCAGATATTAAATTTTTCTGATGCGTTTCCTTCTGTCCACGATTCGCCGTCAGTATTTCCGTGATAGTATTCTATATCTTTGCTCGCGTAGATTTCTTCGCTAGTGTCTTCATTAATAAGCGCCATATTTACATTTGCCCAAGAATTGTCTACCCCTGTAGAAACTCTTACTGTCATTGGCGCCGAAGCTCCTTCAAGCACAAAAGAATCGGTTGTAAAATCTTTATTATTGAATTCGCTGAATTTGATTGTTTTCGAAAAAACATTCTTCTCCGCCTGATCTTTGTAAACATACCAATTAACAGTCAGTATCAGCAAAGCAAAAAAACAAAAGATAATTCCTGTATTCCTTACATTAAACTTCGCAGGCTGAATCATATTTACACCAACCTGATACGGCACATAACTCTTTTTAAAAGCCTTTTTAATGACTTCTTTTTTAACATATTCGCCATAAAAAGCCGTTTCAGATCCATTTGCCTTTTCTACAGAAATCATATACGGAGGCCTGATATATTCTACAAGATGCATCTTTTTATGATTTGTCAAATCAAAATCAAAAAAACCTTGAGCATTTATAATCGTAGCGTCCGAATCTTCAAAAATATCATATTGCTTATTCTCGTATTCTAAAACTTCAGGATGACTTTGTACATTAAAAATTTCGTCCATTTGAGACAGCAAAATCCAATGTCCGTCTGAAAGCGAAAGATACAGAAATTCTTTAGCATCATTCTGCAATATAAATTCTGACCAAGAATAATCAGGATGCACATTCTTTCGCAGAATTCCAACTACTCTGTATTCACTTCCTTTCAGAAGGCCTACATCTCCAAGTTGTAGCGCAAAATCATTGTTCTTGGTATTGTACTGTGATTTTTTGTAAAATCTCCCATCTGGGCCAACTGTATATAAAGTCTGACAGCTTGGACAGGCAAAATTTACGACATCAAAACCAACTTCCAACTCGGTTTCGGTCTTACAACTGTAACAAGGAATCTTCATAGTTATCGGTTAATTTCAAAATCTTTTATAATTTTCCCTTCAAAATAAGCAACATATTCGGCCATGACCGCACGAACTTTATGCGAATTATCCTGAAGATAATTGCACAAATAAACATCCAAAGTAAGCTGCTGGTATTCTGGCCAGGTGTGTATGCAAATATGAGATTCTTTGAGGCAGAACGAAATCGTAAAACTGCTGTTTTCAAAATCGTGCACTACTACTCCAACCTTCTCAAGTTCATACTTTTCTAAAATAGAATTGGTAACCGCAACAAAACCACTGCTGTTTGTGAGCTTCGAAATTTCGTCGACATTTAGGGTAACCAGTTTATGCAGACCTGGCGAATAAGGAGGTAAATCCATTAATTATTTTATAAAACACTGTCGCCAAATATATAATAATTTCTTTAATAAAATGATTACAAAATCTATTTTCAGCAATCACGAGCTAAGGCTATAGATTTTATGTTTTTATTTTCAGGCAGCAGTAAATTTCATTTTCAAAAGTGCGTCTAGTCCCGCTATTCGCTGTATCTTTTACGGCGAACCCCGCCATAAAAGGATGCCGCTTCTATCGGGGCTGACTAGAACATTTTGTTTCCAGAATACCGTTACGAGCTGTAAATCGATACTCAACAAAATCCAATCATTTTTTACCCGAAAGTTCTTCGAGCCTTTGTTTTTCCTTTTTAGTCAAACTGCCAATTCCATTTTTTCCAATCTTATCAAGCAATCTGTCTAATTCTTCCTGTTTGTTCTTTTTTTGCTCATTGTATTTATGATCAATCGAATAATATTTTGTTTTTGACTTAAAGAAATAATTATCAATTAAAAGAAAATGAGGTCTAGTAACAATCAAATATATAAAGACAATACAAGGAATAGAAATCACTAAAATCGTAATGTAGTTTTCTTTTAAAGCTGAAGGATAAAGTGCAATTGCCGTCAACATTCCAATCAAAGCGCCTCCAAGATGTGCTTCATGACCGATATTTTCACGTTGAGACTTGATGCCGTAAATTGCATAAGCAACATATAAAATCCCGTAAAGCCATGCCGGAATTGATACTACAAAAAACAGCACAATTCCAATCCCTGGAAATAAGGCAATTGATGCAAAGATAATTCCGCAAACCGCGCCAGACGCACCCACCGCACTGTAATCTCCATGATTTCTGTGAATGAATAGTGCCAGTAAATCTCCTCCGATCATGCTCGCAAAATAAAGTATCAAGAATTGTGGAATTCCTAATTGCGCCTCAACTAGCCCAAAAAAGAAATATAAACTGAGCATATTAAAACATAAATGCTGCCAATCAATATGAAGGAATGATGACGAAATAAGTCTGTAATATTCTTTGTTAATCAGTATTTTATCAACTTTAAACTTGTATTTATCATAAAAGACTTTATCATTAAAACCTTTATACGAAAACAAAAAATTTATGATAATAATTATATAACCGGCAATTGCTGTATGTATCATTGCTTTTTAGTACTTAATGCTTTGTAAAAATGCTCATAAAGCAATCTAAATTTTGAAACTTCAAGGTCAAATATATAAAATCTTTAAAACAAAAAAACCGCAATTTCAATTTATGAAATTGCGGTTTTAAAAGCAGAAAGGAGGGGATTCGAACCCTCGATAGATGTTACAAAAGCCATAATGTGCTCACACAAAATTATCGTTAGAGTAGAAAACTTGAGAGTTGGTTTTACAGAATACGTTAGATTCCTTTATAAATCTGAAACATCAATTAAATTAATATTAAAATTGAATTGTTGCATTTCTTTCACAACTTGAACTAAAGAATATTTTGCAATATTTGATTTACACTTATCAATACGATCTAGTACTTTATAACTTTTATAATGATTGTTTTTGAAAGCCATTACAAAATTAATAGTCAAATCTTTATCCTTAATCTTCTTTATAAAATCCTCAATATCAATTTCCTTTTGAGGATTTCGTTTATTATATTCTTTCAAAGTTTTTTTAAGATAACTAACTCCTTTTGTATTTTTTAGATCATTGGACAATCGTTTTGCTGCAAGAATTACTTGAATGTATAAATCTCTCATTTTAGTATTAAAACCATTCTTCACATGTATAAAATATGCTACATTATCATCAATTGCTAATACATCACAAAGTTCAATATTTTCTTTTATTACCTTATCTAAGACATAATAATTGTCTAAATCATAATAGCTTTTATTATAGCTATCTTCATCATCGCCATCAATCCAACTTGTTAATAATCCTTGCTTTAAAACATACTTAGCATAGTATTCTTTCGCATCTTCATTCATAATGCTTAAAAATTCGTCCTCTAAAACATACCAATGACCATCAATTTTAAAATACTTTTTTGACTCAAAATCCATTTCTGCTGTCACATGGGAAAATAAACTACCATAAGTTACTTCTCTTCTATTAATATACCCTACAATATTTAATGCAATAATATTTTCCTTTATCTTAAACCTATCCACTATACTTTCTAAGCTCTCAAAAATATATTTTGTTGAAGAATAATATAAATCAGATCTATTAAAAATTTCTAAATCTTTTTTTCCTCTGGAAAATTTGAATCGTATTAAAAATTTGTCACATTCATAAAATTTTTCAAGTTTAGAAGGGTGAACAACTTCAATGATATCATTTAATGCTTGTCGAACTCGAGAAGGATCATTATGCAATTGTACATCATCAATAATTAAATTTAATAATTTATCATCTAGCTTTCGTACAATATTTACATCATTAACTTTATTAAATAAAGTAAGTTGTTTAGGGGTCTTTTTTTCATAAATATTATTTAAGTCAATAATCAATTCTTTTAGTTCTTCAAAATCAATTTTGTTTCTTAAATAAAAATAGGCGCCTACTTCCATTATTGCTAAATTTTTATCTAAATCATATTTTTTAAATTCTTTTATTTTCAATTCATCCCTAACTTTTAATTTAATTTTCGTTGGAATATCTGAATATAGGAGAGTTTCAGAAATAGTTTGATTTAAATTAAATGTTTCCTTTTTAGAAGAGATGTTGTTTGCTATACTTCTTACATACAACTCAATTATATTGTCATTAGTTGGATTAGCTATTCTTTGATATATCTCAATCCCGAAAGTTGGATGCAAATATTTTTTAATAACATTAATACCACTACCACTTATTACACAATAAATTTCGGTTTTATACTTTATGAATAATACATATGAAAACTCTACAATGTCAAAATTTTGCTTTTTAGTAAGTTCATCAGGAAGAAAAACTTTTAGATAAAACTTTTCTTTTGGTTGCCTAAAACAGTAGGCTCTGAAATCAAAACCTTCATCTTTTAGAGAAGTAATTTCAGGATTTACTATTGCTATCTCTAAATTTTTAAATTTATGTCTTAATTTCTTTAAATGATTTTCTTGGATTTTTTCAATAATTTCATCGTAAGTTTTATCTCTTAATTCATAAAAGTTTTGGTCAATTTTAAAAATTTTTAAATCAATTTTAAATTTTTCAATATCCATAATATCTTCTTTAAAAACAGATTAACAATAGTACGTTTCAAATCTATCATTATAATAAATATGTATTTACGGATATCCATAACCCATAAAATACATATCAAAACAATAGCCCAATGTATAACCTTAAATGAAATAAACATCAAGTACAAATACCTATTTGAAAATAAAAAAAGAAAATGGAATGAAACAACAAGACATGTTTTTACTATCAGAGGCAGTTGTTAAGTAATCCTTTACAACTGAAAAAAAAACTCAAATAACTGTTTTTTCACAAAAAACGAATGCTTATTATAAAAAATGAACGCGATTACATCTTTTTAATAAAAAACGAACGCTCTTGTTTATTCAATCAGAAATTTTGACATCTTATCAATGTATTACAACCAATGTTCTAACATCAAAATCGAACAAAAGCAAAAAATGCTCCTTTTAGGGGAGCATTTTATTTCAGCAGAAAGGAAGGGATTCGAACCCTCGATACAGTTACCCATATACTAGCTTTCCAGGCTAGCTCCTTAAACCACTCGGACACCTTTCTATTTAGGTCTGCAAAGAACACAAAAAAAATCGAGTTACAAAAGTAAATTTAAAGTTTGTTTAAATGCTTTTCTTGAATTCTTCCATGAAGAGTTTTACCGCTTTTTTCTGATAACCGCCAATGGTTAACATAAACGATTCTCTTTTGGTCGTGATTCCAGTAAGTTGTACTGCCTTGAGCTCATCCCAGCCTTTTAGAGCTTTTTCGGCTACTATGGTTGCCCAATCGCTGTTTTCGACCATTTGCAGCAAGGCGTGAATAGAATGCAATTCAATCGAAATTTTTGGTTTCATGTTGAATTTCTGGAATAATTCTTCTACGAATTCTCTCGAATTCGATCCTTTTCCAGGCAGAATCAACGGAATCTCGTCTAACTTCTTGAAAGCTATTTTTCCTAAATCTGCCAACGGATGATTTTTAGAAACTGCCATAACCATATTCGAAATAAACAAAGGCACTTTCTGAATCGGAGGTTCTATTTCGTGCGACGAAATTACCATTACCACATCGAGCTCGTTGTTAAGCAGTTTCTGTTCGAGAGATTCGGTTGTACCGTATTCCACAACAATTTTTAAATTTTGATATTCTTTCGCAAAAGAGTTGACAACGGGCAAAATTAAAAGTCCAAAAATATAAGTTACACCGATTCGTAGTTCACCGCCAATCATTTCGTTTAAATCTTCAATGGCTTGTTTTCCGTTTTCTACATTTTCTACCACTTTTTTAGCGTGAATTAAAAAAACCGCTCCCGCTTCGGTCAATTGCACTTTTTTTCCGATTCGCTTAAACAAAGGCATTCCGAGTTCGTCTTCGAGTTTTTTTATTTGCTGCGAAAGTCCCGATTGTGTTACGAAACACAATTCTGCCGCTTTGGTAAAGTGCAAAACCTCAGCCGTTTTGATAAAATATTGCAATTGGTAGATTTCCATATTGATAAGTTTTACTACTTATAACAAGTAAAATTATTAATTTTTCTAATGAAATCATAATCCCGACCTTTGTATCAAATAATTTAAGATTATGTTCAAAGCCTTAAAATCTAAAAATTTCAAGTTGTTTTTTTACGGACAATCTGTTTCGGTTATAGGAACCTGGATGCAGAAAACCGCAGTAAGCTGGATGGTTTACAGTATAACAGGTTCGGTATTTCTATTAGGGCTTGCTACTTTTTTAAGTATGATTCCGTCCTTATTTTTAGCACCACTTGCCGGAAGCATCATCGGACGTTACGATCGTCACCGCGCCATGATTGTGCTGCAATCTCTTGCAATGCTTCAAGCCGGAAGTTTAGCCTTGCTTATTTATCTCAAAATCTATAATATCAATTTTATTCTGGCATTAAGTCTTATTCAAGGAATCATCAATGCTTTTGATATGACTTGTCGTCAAACCATGATGATTGATATAGTCGACAAGAAAGAAGATCTTCCAAATGCTGTTGCTTTGAATTCTACAATGAACAATTTTGCCAGAATTGCAGGTCCTGCGTTTGCCGGAATTATTCTGCATCAATATGGAGAAGATATATGTTTTATTGGAAACTTCGTTAGTTACATTCCCGTTTTGATTTCATTACTAATGATGAAAATCACGCCACATAGTAAAGCAGAAAATAAACTGAATATGTTGGACGACCTTATTGAAGGACTGGATTATGTGAAAAACGAAACTGAAATGGCCAGAATGCTCATGATGTTAACCTGCAGCAGTTTGTTTGTTATTTCTTTTAATACCTTAATGCCGGTTTTTGCAAAAGACATTTTTAGCGGAAATGCCGAAACTTTCAGCTGGTTTGAAAGCGCTGCCGGAATTGGTTCTGTTTTATCTGCCGTTTATTTAGCCAATTTAAAATCGGCTGAAAATATGGGAAAATTAATGATTGCTGCTAGTTTGTTACTCGGTTTCAGCATTATTATTCTGGCAGTTTCAAGCAATATTACAATCGCTTTAATTTGTATGACTTTAAGCGGCATCGGAATGATGGGGCAAACTTCGTCTATCAATATTTACATTCAGACACATAGCATTGTTAGTATGCGTTCTAGAAGTATCAGTTATTACATGATGGCTTATCAGGGAATGATTCCTGTGGGAAGTTTAATTATTGGCTATGTTTCACATTCACTTGGTGTGAGAATGACCGTTGCTCTTCAAGGAGTTATTGCCATACTTTCTGTGATTGTTTATGTGTATTACAAAAAACATAAAGCAACTGAAGAAGATTTGGAAACTTGTCCGGTTCCATATCAAAATTCCAAAAATTAAATCCCAAATTCCAATTATACGCGCAATTTTGCCATTTCTCTTTCCTGGAAATGACAAGATTGAGTGTAATAACTTATAAAAAAACAAACTGAACCGTTTAATTTACTAAAAAGAAAAATCCCAAATTCCATACTTTAGTTTTGGAATTTGGGATTTTAAATATTGGAATTTTGAAACTATGAAATCTCTCCTCTCAGAGCAGTTTCAAAAATATCTTTAAACGCCTTTTGCGGAATATTATGTCCTAGCAAATACATTAGTTTTGTAATCGCCGCTTCTGTTGTAATATCTTTTCCAGAAATAACGCCCAAAGACTTTAAAGCCGTACTGGTTTCATATTGTCCCATGTTTACGCTTCCTCCCGAACATTGTGTTACGTTTACAATGTGCATTCCAGATTTGATTGCTTTTTCGATTAAATTTAAAAACCAATCTTCTGTCGGTGCATTTCCGGAACCGTATGTTTCTAAAACAATGCCACGCAAACCTTTTGTTGAAAGAATAGAAGCCAAAACGATTTCGCTCATTCCTGGGAACATTTTAATAATAGCAACATGATTGTCTAGTTTTTTGTGAACAATCAGTTTAGCTTCTTTATTTATTGGGAGAAATAAATGTTTATTCAATTTTAGATGAACGCCGGACTCTACCAATTCTGGATAATTTGGCGCTGTAAAAGCTCTAAAATGTTCTGCATTTACTTTTGAAGTCCTATTTCCTCGGTACAATTTATATTCAAAATAAAGACAGACTTCTGTAATTACAGGTTTTCCGTTTTCCTGAAGCGAAGCAATCTGAATAGCTGTAATGAGGTTTTCTTTGGCATCTGTACGCAAATCTCCAATCGGGAGCTGAGAACCTGTAAATACTACTGGTTTTGCTAAATTCTCCAACATAAAACTCAATGCAGAAGCCGAGTAAGACATCGTATCTGAACCGTGAAGCACTACAAATCCGTCATAAGAATTATAGCTTTCCTCGATAATTGTGGCAATTTTAGTCCACATTTCAGGATTCATATTCGAAGAATCAATCGGATTTTCAAACGAAATTGATTCAATTTCACAATCCAATTGCTTTATTTCGGGAATCTTCTGAATTAATTTAGCAAAATTGAAGGCTTTAAGCGCTCCAGTCTCAAAGTCTTTGCTCATACCGATGGTTCCTCCGGTATAAATCAACAATATTTTAGCTTTAGATGACATCGTGATATTTTAATTTATTGACAACCGGATTGGCATACATCGCCAAAAATCCTTGTCTAGTAACGGGATTATCACTTCCGATACGCATTTCTAAACGACGCTCAAAAAGCGATTTTTCGCTCTCTTTGTATTTATCAGCAAATCGATCAGTTTCGTTTAAAATATCGTAAGCAATAAAATTAGTCGGCCATAACTGGTAATTTTTCAGAATAACATCATCAATAGTTTGTGCTAATGCCAAAACCTGCTTGTTTGCATTATCGTTTTCAGCCATAATCTGATCGATTTCTGTATCTAAAACATCTCCAACAGAAATATGTATTCTTTTCTTAGTTCCCATGATACCACTGATGATATTCATGAAATCTTCGTTTTTATCTTTTACATATACTTCATTGTTAGCTTCTGCCATCAATTGAGGCATTTTCAGCACATCAGTAGGGTCGTATTCGTATGAAATAGAAACCGGAACTACTTTCAGTTTCTTGAAGTATTTCATTAAATCTTCTTCATCAGAAGCCATTCCGATCATTTTTAACACTCCTGGATTGGTTTCGTCATTTCCGTCTTTTGTTCTACCTTCTTTCTGAGCAATCCAAACCGAACGATTTTCACGCATCAGCAACTGCCCCATATATTCAGAAAGCAGTTTAGAACTCTGCAGCATTTCACGAGGCGACAATCCTCTTAAAACCAAAAAGTTTCGGTTTAATTTGGCCAAAGTAGCCAGAAAAGCTTTTTTAACCAGATTGTCTCCAATTGCAGAAGCTGTCATCACCAAACCATGTTCAAACAAACATACATTTAGCAAAGTTGTATCTAAAAGAATATCTCTGTGATTAGAGATAAACAAATAAGAAGTATTTTTTTCAAGTTTATCAAAACCAGAAGTTGTCAAACCTTCTGAACTTTTTTCAAGGACTTTTTTAATGGTGTTATAAATAAAATTGCATTGAAAATCACGAATTGAATGTGTTTTCCTAAGTTGCTCTTTCCAAACCTCATCATCCACATCCGGAAAAGTAAAGTTCATCATGGTTTTCATCATTGGATGATTGACCACAGCATGAAGTGCTTCATTTATTTCGGAATCATAAAACGGTCGAATGGCATCAAATTTCTGCATTATTTATATTGATTTTAAGTGGGCAAAAGAACAAAAAAAAAATTAAAGTTTTGTAAGGCACAGGTTAAATCCCAAAAACGTCTTTTGAATTTTGTGTTGTTATTGCTGCTATTTCATCTTCTGAAACATCATAAATAGCTGCCAGTTTTGCAATTACATTGACTAAATAACTGCTTTCATTTCTTTTTCCTCTATAAGGAATTGGTGCTAAATAAGGCGAATCTGTCTCGAGAACAATGTGTTTTAAATCGATTTGATCTAAAAATTGATCGATTTTTCCATTTTTAAAAGTTACTACACCACCGATTCCTAATTTAATATTATAAGAAATAGCTTTCAAAGCCTGTTCTAAAGTTCCGGAAAAACAATGAAAAATCCCAAACAATTCTTCAGATTTTTCTTCTTCTAGAATTTCAAATATTTCATCGAAAGCTTCACGGCAATGAATTACAATCGGTAATTTGTATTGTTTTGCCAACTGAATCTGTTTCTTAAAAGCAATCTGCTGCGCTGCCAAATGGGTTTTATCCCAATACAAATCGATTCCGATTTCGCCGACTGCGTAGAATTTTCGTTTAGACAATTCTGTTTCCACGTGTTTCAATTCGTCTTCGTAATTCTCTTTCACGTAAGTGGGATGCAAACCCATCATCAGGAAAATATTTTCAGGATAATTTTTCTCTAAGTCATACATCGACTGTGTTGCTGCTGCATCGATTGCAGGAATAAAAAAACGTGTAATTCCGGCATTTATGGCTCTTTGAATCATTTCGTCACGATCCTGATCGAATTCTTCAGAATATAAATGGGTATGAGTATCGGTAATAATTGGCATTGTGTTCAAAGCTGTGATTTTTAAAGTTGTCAAAATTACGACAATATTAAAAGAATAGCAATTCGTGTAGAATGGCACGCGGATGAAGCTGATTCGCTTTGCGAAAACGCGGATGAAACACAGATTTTTTGGTTATTTTCTTAAAAAAACAAGATTTTGTCAAAACTTAAAACTTTGACAAAGGTCTTCACAATCAAATTTGATATGTGGAATTTAAACCATTATTTTCCCGTTTCAATAAAAAGCAAAGCACGATCTAAAACCTCATCTCTTCCTTCCTGAATTCCTTTTATGGTTGGTTTTACTTCGATATCGGGTAGAATTCCGATTCTTTGGGTTTCTCGTCCGTCTGGGTAATAAACTCCAATTCCCGTATATCTTGTATGAAAAGTGGCAAAATCAAGTTCGGTTACATTTCCATCTGCTCCTGCGGTCTGGCTTCCTATAATTGTGGTGTTTCCTGCTGTTTGAAAACACATAGCCGTCCATTCTGACTGACTTATTGAATCTTCATTAAGTAGTACAATAACTTTGCCTTTGTAGTGGTCTTTATTTTCGGAACCACATGTTGAACCTTCTGTCCATGTAAATCTTCCTGGATAGCTGAAATCAGGATGTGTGTAAATAGCAAATTTTTCTTCGTGAGCATTTAAAAAGTTTGCAATATCCTGGTAAGTTCCATTTGGGTAGTTTCTCATATCAAAAACAATAGCCTGAGTATTTTTTAATGCTTCAACCATATCAGGAACATGATTACTTTTTATAATTCCCATATCTACATATCCAATATTATTGGCCAACATTTTGAATTTTTCCTTTTTCTTTTTTGCCCCTTTTTTAAACTCATTTCTATGAGAATCATGATAATCAAACCATCTCATTGATTTTGTAATGTAATTTCCATCTTTTAAAAACTCCACATCTACAGTGTCTGAAAAGCCATTTAAAATTTTTCTTCTTATTTTATTTAAAAGCGTAGGTTCATTCGATGCTGTATATAAATCTCTATATTCTGAAATAAGCGCTTCGATGGTTTTGTTATTCACTTTCGTAATCACATCTCCTATTTTTATATCGTCTGCCTGAGCCAAACTGTCTGCCAGTATTTCGGTAACGACCATTTTATTGTCAATAATTTTACAGTCCGCAGGGAAAAACCTTCTATTTTCTTGAAAAATACTATTCTTATAAACTGCAAATTCAACATGACTGTCGTCTAGCTTTGTTGATACTTTCCGCATTACGCGATAAAAATCATCCTCGTCTTTAATTGCGAGTACTGATGCCATTGATTCCTCTAAAGTTTTATCCCATTTTTGATCCATTATGTATTTATACGGAAAAAAATATTCGACCAAATTCCAATACATAAAAAACCATAAAAGCCTCGTATTCTTGTCCTCGTAGTTTAGTTTAAAATAATTTCCATTTTTTAAAGGATTATATGCTGGTCCGATTTCTTCATCTGTTTGATATCTATTTTCTTCAATAAATTTTAATTTCTTTGAAAGTTTTTTTGAAAACAATTTAGTACTGTTAATCCAGCTTAAATCGAAGTTCTTATCAAAAAACTTTGTTTCTTTTGATACTATAATCGGTGCAATTTCTTTTATTGGGCCAAGTTCATCAATCCAGTTTTCTAGAATTAACGAGAACTCTTCTTTGGTTTGTGCTTTTTCTATTTTAGGCAGTTTTTCCAGAAGCTGATTATCCCAATTTATTTCGCCTCCAGCAACTTTTGGGTGATAATATTTTAAGAAACCCCAAACTTTGCAGGTGGCAGTAAGTTTTTCTGTTTCGGTAATTTTTGCGTAAGAAAAAAGAGTATTTGAAAAGATAAATAGAACAAGTAAGGTAATTTTTTTCATGAAATAACGGTTAGGTTTTTGGTTGTTTTTGGGAAATTTACAATTGTAAATAGAGCCGAATGTAAGAATTAATACTCAAAACTTTTCAATGTTTTCAGCCAAATTTTCAGCAAATAGTATGATTTGTCATGTATAAAAAACACGAACCCATTTTCAAAAAAGCAAAAGCCTTTGTCAAAGTTTTACACTTTGACAAAGGCTTATTTTCAAACCTATTTTTTCAATTAATTCAACTCTTCCATCAGCTGTTCAACCTCATCATAGTTTTCATAATCCTGAGAAATAGTCTGAAGAATTTCTTCGCATTCTTTATATTTTCCTTGTTTCAATTTAGACAAAGCCCTATTCCATTTTGCTTTTTCTTTATAAACAGAATTTCCAGCCTCTAATTCTTTAAAAACATTTTCTGCTTTTACATATCTACCCGTCTGCAATAACGAGATTCCGTAGAAATATTGGATTTCGGGTGAATTGTTTTCTTTTAAAATCGCTTCAAAAAAAGGCACTGCCTTCTCGTATCTTTTGCCGTTAAAATTATCCTCAGCTTGTTTTAAAGTTTGCTCAGAAACACCTCTTTCTGTAAAATAGGCACTTTCGGGATGGTTATAATCTTCAAAATTAGGATAATGTTTATAGTCAAAGAAAAACAACCCGAACATAATGGCTGCAGAAGCCGCGGCTGCAAAATACCACGGTTTCATCGAAACTATTTTTGGCTTCTTTTTCTGGAAATATTTATCTGAAATTCGTGTCAGGTTATCTGCAAAAACTTCTCGTTCTTGTGCAATGCCGAATTTATTTTCCATTTGAAAATGCATTTCTCTGAAAGTTTCCAGTTCGGCTGCCAATTCTGGGTTTTCAGCCAATTGTTTTTCAAAATTGCTTTTTTCATCAACGGTCAGTTCGCCTTGAAGATATTGATCAAATAAGATATAGCGTTCTTCGTTCATGATTACTTGTTTTTTAATGAATTAAAATTTTTCGCTTCCTGAATCCACTGCGTCAACTGGCCTACACATAATGATTTCTTTTTTCGGACATAACCGTAAGTCACATTAAGTTTTGCAGCCACTTCTTCCATCGTTTTTAATGTAAAACTCAGTTTTAAGACTTCCTGACATTTTTCTCCGAGTTTCTGAAACATCGCATCAAAAAGTTGCTGTTTTTCGTCAAATTCTTCTGTTTGAGCTATCAAGTCGTGTGCAGATTCGTTAGTAGATACAACGTGTTCATAAATTGTTACCCCTTTGTTGTCCGATTTTTTCAATTCGTTGAGCCATCTCCTTTTGCACAACAAGAAAAAGTAGGCGTCAAACGGACAAGTAAGCGTCAGTTTATTGGCTTTGGCCTGATTAAAAAGCAAAATCAAGACTTCCTGAATCACATCTTGCGCCTGATCCTTATCGCCCGAGTTATTGGTAATGAACATACATACTTTGGGCGCAAACTTTTTGTATATCATTTCAATAATTACAGAATCATTGGCTGCAAGTCCATCGATATATTTTTGGTCAGGATGAGTTTTATTTTGATCCATAAAAAAGGTTTTAACAGCTAATTTAAAAAAAGAATCTCAAAAAATTTTATAACAAGGGGTAACAAAGCAGCAGTTAATTGTATATAAACGTAGAAAAGTCTTTTAAAAACCATTAAAAAATTAAAAGAAATGGAAACGTATCAATTTGGAAACCCTAAAGTAATGGAACGGTTTTATGAAAGAATCGCCGCTAAAAAACGCAACGGTTTTGTCATTATAGAGTATAGCGAAAAACTGCCGTATGTAGTTTTATCTAAAGAAAAAAAGACTGTAAACCATTTACTGCATTTATTTATGAGCTGTATCACTTTGGGTTTATGGCTTGTAATTTGGATTTTCCTGATCTTAAAATTCTCCCGCAAAAAAGACATTTTACTCGCCGTAGACGAAGACGGAAATCTTTTTGAAGACAAATGTCTTTCTGTTTAAATAAAAAGACCGTCCATTACTCGTACCAACTAGGAATCAATTAAATAATCTGTCTAATCAGACGCGGATTAGACAGATTCGCTATCGCGAAGACGCGGATTAAAACGGATTTTTTCATTAATCAAATTAAAAAAATTAAGTGGTAAATCTGTGTAAATCCGCGTTTTTACGAAGTAAATCTGTTTTATCCGTGTCCTCTATATGCTTAGTCAATTATTCGTTCGTTTAGCAAATTGTCATTTAAAAAAAAAATCAAAAATATAGGGTAACAATTTTTAATGCTAATTGATATAACGGTGTAAAAGCATTTAAAAATATTTTTTGAAAACCAGGGTAACAAAATCAAACCCGAATTGATTTACTAATAAAATTAATAACCAGAATCTGAAAAATACTTGATAACATCAAACCAGATTTATAAAACTAAAAAAGATGAAAACAAATTTTAAAAAAATCGGACTCCTATTATTGGCCATTACAACTTTTGCAAGCTGCGACAACAGCGATGGCGACGATATCAAACTTTCGCCTCCAACAGCAGCAGCTTTTAAAAGCATCAGCGAAAAAGGAGTAAAAAGAAACACACAGAACTTTACCATAACTGCAGGAAATGGTGTTGTGACTTTAACATCTGCAAAAGGAGTAAAATTGCACATCAACGGTGACTGTTTGACCAAAAACGGAAATGCCGTAACGGGTCAAGTAAATATCGAATATATCGAACTTTTTGACAAAGGAAATATGTTGGTAACCAACAAACCAACAATGGGAATTACAGCTGACGGAAAGAAAAACTTATTGATTTCAGGAGGAGAATTCTTCATCAAAGCAACTCAGGGGGGAGTCGAATTACAAACTACATGTCAAATGAATATGATTGTTCCTACTGCTTTGACAGATGGTTATGATAACTTAATGACTTTATGGACTGGAGTTATTGATGAAGATGGAGAATTGGCGTGGAAAGACGCTCGAGGAGCCGATGGAAAAGGCGGTGTGCAAGGAGAAGGAAACAATTATTATGTAACATTCGGAAACTTTGGCTGGACAAACATCGACCGTTTTTATAGCGACCCTAGACCAAAAACAACCATTCTTGTTGATGTTCCTGACGGTTATGACAACGAAAACAGCGCGGTTTACCTTTCTTATGATGGGGAAGGAACAAACGCTCTAGCAAAATTAGATACTTATACGCCTCAAGGATTATTCAGCGAACATTACGGACAAATTCCGATTGGTCTTGCTTGCCACATCATTTTTGTGACAGAAGATAACGGAAACTGGCGTTATGCAATAAAAGGAGTGACTACAACTGCCAATGCCGTTTACACCTTCAATCTATCCGAAACAACAGTCGGTACAGAAGCCCAACTGGTTGCTGCAATCAATGCCATTCAGTAACTTACAAATGCTTTTTTTAAGAAAAAGTGATGATTTGCTCATCACTTTTTTTTACATTTAATCCTGTTTTGAAATTGATACTGATGATTTTAAGACCAAAAACTGTCTAGTTATGAAACCACAACTGTCTATTTTCTTTATTCTATTTTCTATTATATCAATAGGTCAAACCAAAGCAAAAGACACCATAACCCGAAGAGCTTCTATTGGCTTTACGCAAAATGGAAACCGTGTTAGTTTTAAACCCGAAACACCGCCTTTGATTCCGATTGCGGGCGCTCCAAAACCTAGTTATTCTTATTTATGGGAACTCGGCGACGGACATTACAGCAAAGAAGCAGAACCCAAACATGTTTACAAAAACAAAGGAACTTATACCACGAAACTTGCCGTAACAAACAATTACGACAACGGCAAACCTCCGGCAACACGTCCGAAAAAAGTGGCTGTAAACGATATTACCGATACCAATTATAAAGATATTGCTTCGATTGCAGACCAAAACGGTTTTGCGATTATTAAAAACTGCGACCCGATTCCAGAACAAGAAATGGTAGTTGTGGTAAGTTATCAAAATCTCGAAAACTATGTTTCTAGCGGAAAATTGTATCTTTTTTACAACGAAAAAGAATTCAAACACAACAATTTCGAATTAAGTGATTTCAGGACATATGCCGGCGAACGCGAAGTAAAAGAAAATCTTGTCGCAGCTGTAAACGACCTTAACGACTCTAATAATTTTACAGCTTCTGCGGAAGCGAATTTCAAATCAAAAAAATACAAAAACACTACTACAGAAGAAGACTTGGATGCTTCGCTTTTAGAAGCCAACAAAAACTATCATAATGTCTCTATTTTAGAATTTGACGATGCCAATCCCGGAGAAACTCGCAATGTTTTTTATACATTCAAAACCACTCCAGAAATGATTAAAGACACCAGTGCAACAGTTACAATGCGCGGTATTTTTGTTCCGAATCGAAGTTATAAAAACCACAAAATCAAAAAACTGGAAATGGAAATCGTAACTTCTCACGACCCAAACAAAATGGGATCTAACGGAAGATTTATGAATTATAGATTAGTGCGTTTTAAAAGAGTCAATTTTAAAACCCGTTTTCAGAATAATGGTGAAGGTCCGGCGCGAAAAATTCGTTTAGAAACCGATATTCCCGATATGTTTGATAAAAAGACTTTCCAGATTGAAAGTATGTACCCAGAATGTCCCATCTGTCCAAAAGGCGAAGAACCGACTGTGAGCTGTCTCGATACCATTATCAAACAAAAACAAATTATTTTTACGTTTAAGAATATTTATCTTCCTGGAAGCGAACAGAAAAATGTTACTGAAAAAGATTCTACCAAAGGGTTTGTAAAATATTCGATGAAGTTTGGCGAGGATTTTCATAAAGTAAAAACCAAAAGCCGAACGGCCATTATTTTTGACAAAAACGAACCCATAATTACCAACTACGCCACTACTCGCTTTCTGCCTGGAATTTCGATTGGTGCCAAAGCAGGTTATAATTTTTATCCCGATTTAGAAAAATCGACCAGCTATTTTGTGGGTGCGACGCTTTCGCCTTTTAAATCGTATCGTTTTTACTGGCAGGTAGAATGGGAAAATGCTTTTAACCAATACAATAGCGCGACAAACGTTTCAGATCAATTCAACACCAATGCCAACGGAACACGACAGTTAGTCCGCACAACGACTACGACTGAAAACAAAAATATCAATTGGGAAGTTCCTATTTTAATTCGATACAACATCAACAATTATATCGGAATTGGTGCGGGAATTCAAGCAAATATTAATGTTTCTTCAGAACAAAATCAGAGCATAAAAGTTGATACTTACGAAGGCGATAAAGAGAACTTTTTAATCAGTTCGACAACCAGTTCAGATAAAGTAAAAAACAGTTTTACAGATGTAAAAACAGGTCTTTTATTTGATTTAACAGCTGGCTTTGCTAGAATTGGACCAAGCTTAGGAGCTCGTTATGTGATGAACTTTGAACAGAATTTTAATTATTTTCAAGTTTATGGGATATGGAAGTTTTGATTTTTTTCACCGTATAAGTGATGCAAGATAATTTAAGTTTTCTGCCACAGATTAAAAAGATTAGATTGATTTTTCCACTTAATCGAATTGATAAAATAAATTTAATAATAAAATCATGAAGCTATTGTCATTGAACATACCCTACTAAGAAATCATTTTAATCCTTTTAATCTGTGGCTAACAAAAACTTACATCACTTATATGGTTTAATCTTTCTTTTCCTGAGTGTGAATATTTTCGGACAAAGTCAGGAAGATAAAATATATAATGCTATTGATTTTTTTACCGCAAATCCTTCCGCGGAAGCGTTGCAAAATCTCACAAACATAGAACGTGATTTTTGGAAAAACGCACAACCAAAAGCCAAAGACGAATTATTGGCAATTGTGATTCTTAATTGCAATAAAGCCTACTTTGAAAATCAGTTTGGACAAACTTTAAATGCGGTAAAAAGCTATGAAAATGCTTGGAGGATGTATCAGAAATACAAACTTCAGCATTATGATATTGTTGAATTCTGCTTAAAACCCTTAGGGAATTTATATACAGTTTTGGGCGATTACAAAAATGCCGAAAACATTATCAAACAGTATTATTTTATCACCAATGAAGAAAAAAACAAAGACCAGAAAATTGCTGCGATTCTAAATTTATCAAACGTATATCAAAACTCAGGCAGAATTACGGAAGCCATTGATATGCTCGAAAAAACGATTCGTTCAGAAAAAACAACTCCATCTCAAAAAGGTCTTTTACTAAATAATTTAGGGACAAATTACCTTTTAAGATCCATAAACGAAGATTATTCTAATGCCGAAAATGCGTTTTTAAAAGCCGTTCCATTGCTTCAAAAAGACAAGATGCATTCAGAAAACTTATACAATACTTACATCAATTTATATAGAATAAAAACTGCTCTTAATCCAAAAGAAGCGGCGCTATATTTTGCTAAAGCCGAAGCTGTTTTTGAAAAATTACCTCAACAAGAACCCAGAAAAAAGGCAAAATTTTATTTAGAAAAAGCTTTTCTGCTGCTGAAACAAAATAATTTAGATGAAGCACAAGACGAGCTTAAAACGGTTTATAAAACTTTATTACAAAATTATCAAAATCAGAAAGGTATTCTTCCTGATAAAAACACGCTTTATGCCGAAACCGTTTTACTTGATGCTTTAGATTTTCAGGCAGAAATTTTTCTTGTCCAAAACGAACCCAAAAATGCCTTAAAAAGTTATGCGCTTTCTTTTCATATTGAAGAATTATTTCAATCGCTTTTGGTTTATGAAGATTCAAAAATCATCACTCAAATTAGAAATCGAAACCGAACAGAAAAGTGTCTTGAAATTTATAAATCTCTTTTTGAGAGAGAGAAAAAAACAAGCTATATCGAAGCCGCTTTTAAACTTGCTGAACATACTAAATCTGTAGTTCTAAAAGATCATTTAAAAAATTCTGAATCGCTCCCGAGAGAACAAAAACTGATTTTGCAGCAAATGCAGAATTGGAATACGATTATTCTTAAAGAGCAACAAAAAATGGAAATGGCAGATATTTCAAAAATAAACGAAGCCATTAAAAAGCAAAATCAGTTAATGTTGTTGCTTAAATCTGATGAAGAAAAAAACAATACTAAGAACTCAACTCCTCTTAGTTTAGAAAAATTATATGCCAAACTCAAAAAGGATAATGCGGTAATGTATGAGTATTTTTGGGGTTCTAAGACTATTCACCTATTTGTAGTAGAAAATAATCATATTGAGTTGAAATCGATTTGCATTGGCCAAATGTGTGGCGAATCGATAGTATCATTCATCAGTCTTTTTTACAAACCCGAAAGCATTATCAACGATATTGGTCATTATCAAAAAACTGCTTTTTTTGCCCATAGAAATCTTCTTCTGCCAGCAAAATCAGATTCTAAAAATCTCATCATTATTCCGGACGGACTTTTGAATTTATTGCCTTTTGAAGCCTTGATTACAAAAGAATCCAAAACAACAAATTTTGCCAAAATGTATTATTTGTTGAATGATTTCGATATTGCTTACAACAATTCTGCTGAATTGTATTTGAATGCCAATAGTCTTTCAAATGACAAAAAAAATATTTTAGGTGTTTTCCCGATTTTCGAAAAAACAAATTATGCTCTTCGCTTTTCAAAAAATGAATTAAAGTCAATAAAACACAATTTTGATGGACAGTTTTTTGAAAATGAAAATGCTACTTTTCCTAATTTTAAAAACAATACCGCAGGAAAATCTATTATTCACTTAAGTACGCATGCTTCTTCTGGTGATTTTGAAATCCCTGCAAGCATTAAGTTTTACGATCAGGAAATTTTGTTTTCTGAGTTGTACAGCTTAAAACTTAATCCCGATTTGGTTGTTTTAAGCGCTTGTGAAACGGGAATCGGGAAATTGTACAAAGCCGAAGGAGCCATGAGCGTTGCTCGAGGCTTTCAGTTTGCGGGAGCTCAAAATCTGTTGTTTTCGTTATGGAATGTCAACGATTATACAACTTCTGTCTTTATGGATTATTTTTATAAAGAAATCAAACAAAATGCGTCTTTTGTACAGGCAACCTCAAACGCCAAAAGAGCATTTCTAAAAGACGAAAATATTCCGAATGCTAAAAAATCGCCGTATTATTGGAGTGCTTTCGTGTATTACGGAACTTTGGAAACTCCCGAAAAATCTTCCAATTATATCTTTTACATCATTAGCTTTTTGGCTGTAATTGCCTTATTTTTGGGATTCAAGAATAGAAAAAATGGAAAATCTTCACGAAATTCTCAAAATAGAGAAATACAAAAAAATAAAGTTTAAAATTACCAAAACACAGCATCTTCAAATAAAAGCCAAAATCAACGGCATCAACGGAACGTTTATTTTAGATACTGGCGCATCTAATACCTGTGTTGGTTTTGAATGTATTGAACGTTTTGAACTGACGGCTAAAAATTCTAAAACCAAAGCTTCTGGAGCCGGCGCAACCGGAATGAAAACGCAGGTTTCTTCTCAAAACAAATTGGAACTAGGCAAATGGAAAAATAAGGATTTCAGCCTCGTAATTTTCGATCTTTCACATGTAAATGAAGCTCTGGAATCTTTTAAAGCAAAACCAGTTCATGGCATTATCGGTGCCGATGTTTTGCTGGAAGGAAAAGCGATTATCGATTATTTTAATCATTATTTGTATTTGAAATAGAAAATTCCAAATTCCAAATTCCAAATTCCAAAAAAAATAATGCTTTCTCAAAATTGAGAAAGCATTATTTTTTATTTAAACTGCTCTAGCATAGCGAAATAAATTCTAAAAATTCTTCGTTATTCTATTTGTTGTTTATCAATCGTGGTTTTCGGAATGGTATGTTTTTTCAAAGAAAAATAAGCCACGACTGTGCTCAGCAACATTAAAATTCCACCTAAAATAAAAGGTGCTCCAGCAAATTTAAAAGGCGCTTCATCATGAGTAAAAAAGTAAAAAACATTTGCCATCATAGGAGGTCCAATAATAGATGAAGCACTCATTAAACTGGTCAAAGTTCCCTGAATTTCGCCTTGCTCGCTTGGTTTTACCTTGCTCGCAATTACCGATTGCAATGCCGGACCAGTAATTCCGCCAAGGCAATATGGAATTAAGATTACAAAAATCATCCAGCTTTTGGTCGCAAAAGCAAATAATAGCATTCCGATTGTATATAATGCCAAGCCTAGATAAATACTTTTCTCGTTTCCTAATTTTGGGTTGATCCAGCGAATTAAAACCCCTTGTACCAATCCAATCAAAAGACCGATTATGCCTAATGAAATTCCGACCATTCTTTCGTCCCAATTAAATCTGTAGATTGTAAAGAAACTCCAGTTGCTTTGCACGGCGTGTCCGCCTACGTACAAGAGAAAAACTGCCGCAATTAGGCCGATTAATGTTGGGTGTTTTTTAAGTCCTAGAATGGCTCCAATCGGGTTTGCTCTTTTCCATTCAAAAGCCCTGCGGTTTTCTTTCTTCAATGATTCTGGCAAAATAAAAAATCCGTAAAGGAAATTAAGCATACACAAAACCGCCGCTGCATAAAATGGAACACGAGAGCCATATTGTCCTAAAAGTCCACCAATTACGGGTCCGATAATAAATCCTAAACCAAAAGCGGCTCCAATTAAACCAAAATTTTTAGCTCTGTTTTCGGCTGTGCTCACATCTGCAATATATGCAGAAGCCGTCGTAATACTTGCTCCAGTAATTCCGGCAATAATCCTTCCTACAAATAACCACGTAATGGTTGGCGCAAATGCCAATAAAAGATAATCCATTGAAAATCCGAAAAGGGAAATCAGGATGATTGGCCTTCTACCAAATTTATCACTCAGATTTCCAATTACAGGCGCAAAAACAAATTGGGTTATCGCATAGGCAAAAGTTAACCAGCCGCCGATTTTTGCGGCTTCGCTGATGTCTCCGTGAATCAATTCTTCAATTAATTTCGGAATTACAGGAATGATAATTCCCCATCCCGTAATATCAATTAACATGGTTATGAAAATGAAACCAATCGCTGCAGATTTGTTTTTTTGTAGCATAGTTGTTTTTGTAAGGTGATGCAAATAAACAGATTTTTCAATTAACAATAAAAAAATCCCAAACTCAACGGTTAAATTCCAAAGTTCAAAATCCCAAATTCCAATTGAAAATGCTGTTCCTTTTCACGCAGACTAAAAAAGATTTAAGCAGATAAACGAAGATTTTTTCTAATTAAATCTGCTGAAATATTATCTCTTTTGCTCAACATAACCCGTGGTTTCAACCACGGGTACACCATCCATATAATACGTCTCCCGTGGTTGAAACCACGGGCTATATTTTAATGTAATGAATAGAAAATCTGCAAGATCTGCGTGAAACATTTAAAAAAATCTATAAAAAAATCCCAAATTCCATTTTAAAGGAATCTGGGATTTTTCATTTTGAAATTCTAATTCGGATTTTAGAATTTCGATCAAAAATTAAAACTATTAATGCGTGTGTTTCGGGTTAAAACCGTCTTCGCTTAATTCTGTATGCTCATAATCGGCAACCATTTCAGCTTCGTAGTCGATTTTTTCTCCTTTAGAGAATTTTCTAATGATTTTCTCCATAATATCATAGATAACTGGAACCACAATTAACGTTAGGAATAATGAAGAAATCAAACCTCCAATAATTACCCAAGCCAATCCGTTTTTCCATTCAGCTCCAGCTCCAGATGCTAATGCAATCGGGAACATACCGAATACCATCGCAATCGTCGTCATCAAAATCGGACGTAAACGGGCGTGGTTTGCCTGAATTAACGCTCTTCTAATTGATTCTCCAGCTGCTCTTCGTTGATTCGTATAATCGACAAGCATGATTGCATTCTTACACACCAGACCAATCAACATGATTACCCCTAAGATGGTAAAGATGTTCAAGGTATTGTTTGTTAAAGCTAAGGCGAATAAAACTCCAATGAACGAAAGCGGAATTGCAAACAATACGACAAACGGGTGAACGAAACTGTCATATAATCCAACCATTACAAGGTAAACCAAGATAATAGCCGCTAATAATGCAACTCCTAAAGTACCAAATCCTTCTGATTGGTTCTCTTGGTCACCACCCCAGATATAATTAACTCCGGTTGGTTTTTCTAATTTATCTAATTTTTCTTGCCATTTCTGAACAATTGTTCCTGCTGGAACCCCAACGTTCTGCCCTTGTACGGTTACAGAAGCTGTTTTATCTCTACGCTCTAATTTACTTGGCCCAGAACCTTCAGTAATGGTGGCAAATTGGTTTAATTTAATCTGCTGACCTGCATTGTTTATGAAAATCAGGTTACTAACGTCAGTGATATTTTTTCTGTCAAATTCGTTGTATTTGATGTTGATATCATACTCGTATTCTCCAGCTCTAAATTTACCGTCTGTGTTACCGCTATAAGCAGTCTGCATCGTTAAACCAACTGTTTGCAGTGTCAATCCTAAAGCAGCCATTTTATCTCTGTCTACCTGAACGTTGATTTCTGGGTTTCCATCTTCAACGGTTAATTTAATCTCAGTTGTTCCAGGAATCGTACGCAATTCGGCTTCAGCTAATTTTGCAAATTTCATCGCGCTTTCTACGTTCGGACCGGTTACAATCAAACCTAAAGTTGCGTCTTCTGCTGTTCCTAAGATACCTACAGGAACTGTTTTTACCTTAGCACCAACTAATATTTTTTCTAGTTTACGTTTTGTTTTAGCTGCATAAACATTGGCATCATCTGTACGATCTTTTTGCTCGATCATTTTAACGTCAATCTCCGCTTTATAAGCAGTAGCCTGAGCCGCTCCTAGACCTTCACTGGTTTGACCTACAGTAGTAATTTGGCTGAAAACATATTTCTCTCCTTTTAAGAAAGCTTCTGCTTTTTGCGTCATAAAGTTGGTCTGCTCTAATGAAGCATCTTTTGGCATCTCAATTTGTACTAAGAACTCACCACTGTCAGATGATGCGAAGAACTCTCCTCCAATATATCCGCCTCCCATTAACCAGAAGATCGATCCAAAGAACATTACTAATACAACTACAATAGTTTTAATATAATGATCTAAACACCAGTTTAATAAATTTGAAATCCAGTCTGTAAAACGAGTTAAATAGCTTTCAAATCCAAGGATTACTTTTCCAAAAAGGTTTTTTCCTTCAATATGCTCTAATTTTCCAAAACGTGAAGACAACCAAGGAATAATAGTAAATGAAGCCAATAACGAGAACATTGTAGAAATAATTACCGTAACACAGAATTGTGTAATAATGTTCGATACTAATCCTGTACTCATTGCGATTGGCAAGAATACCACCACAATTACTAAAGTAATAGACGTTACAGTTCCACCAATTTCGGCAGTTCCATCGTAAGCTGCACGAATTCGGCTTTTACCCATCTCCATGTGTCGGTAAATGTTCTCCAATACCACAATCGCATCATCCACAAGAATACCAACAACAAGAGACAAACCAAGTAAAGACATTAAGTTAAGCGTATAACCTAACAAATAGATTCCGATAAATGTAGCAATCAAAGAGGCAGGAATCGACACCATTACGATTAATGAGTTTCTAATACTGTGCAAGAAGAACAACATTACAAAAGCTACCAGAATAACCGCAATTAATAAATCGTGTACAACAGAATCTGCTGCTTCAAGCGTAAAGACTGTACTGTCTTTTGCTACTTCTAATTTCAACTCAGCCGATTTGTAATCGCTCTCTAATGTCTTAATTGTCTTAACCAACTGCTCACTTACCGCAACGGCATTCGCATCTGACTGTTTTACAATTTGAAGTACAATGGCACTTTTTTGATCAACACGCGCAATTTTCTCCGCGATTTTTTGTGTATCCTGAACATCAGCAATATCTCCTAAACGAATCTGGATTCCGTTTTGAGAAGAAACTACTAAGTTTCTTAATTCTTCAACATTTTTATATTTACCCGCTAAACGAATTAAGATTTTCTGATTACGAGTTTGAATGTTACCCGTTGGGAAATCTAAGTTTGAACTCAAAATAGTTTGTTGCACTTGGGGAACAGAAAGTCCGTAACCCTGCATTTTTACAGCATCAAGATTAACCTGAATCTCACGTTCTTGACCACCAATAATGTTTACCTGCGCCACCCCTTGTACACGAGATAAAACTGGTGCAATCTTTTTATCAATCAAATCGTAGAAAGCTGCTTCGTCCATTTTACCATTTGCACCAAGTGTCATAATTGGTAAATCACTCAAAGAGAATTTAGTCAATGACGGCGGATCGGCATCGTCTGGAAGATCGCTCAAAATCGCGTTGATTTTACGCTGAGCATCATTCATCGAAATATCAACATTTGCAGTAGAAAGCAATGTGATTGATACTACAGATAAACTCTCATAAGATTTAGAGTCAATTTTCTTGATATTTTCAAGAGACGCAATCGCGTCCTCGATTTTCTTTGTAACAGTATTTTCAACCTCACTTGGAGAAGCACCAGGATATACAGTTGAAACCGTAATTACATTGGTTTCGAATTTTGGGATCAGCTCGTAGCCCAATTGGCTGTAACTGAACAATCCACCTAGAGTCAGAATTGTAAACAATACAATTACCAACGACGGACGTTTTATGGATATTTCGGCTAATTTCATATGTTTTTTTATTAAGTTCTTAGTTTTTTTTAGTTCCTAGTCCTTAGTTATTTAGTTCATAGTTTGGTGCCTAATCAAGACACTAAAAAACTAAGGACTAAGTACTACAGTACTAAACCACTAATTACTTTTATTTAATAATTTCTACTGTATTTCCGTCTTGTAAGTTGATCTGACCTGTAACGATTACAACTTCTCCATCATTCAAACCGCTGATAATCTCAACTTGATCACCTAAAATTCTTCCAGCAACCACTTTTTTCAACTTAGCAGTATTGTTTTCAACCACAAAGATTTCGTTGCTGCTCACACTTCCTACGAATGCATTTCTAGGAACAACTTTTAAGTTTTGTTTTTGGTTATTTGAACCAAAGTTTGCAGTTCCGTACATACCAGCTTTCAAGTCATTGTTCGCATTGTTTGAAATTTCGATTTCAACAGGGAAACTTAAAGATTCATCTGCTTTTGCAGCGATAAACGTAATTTTTCCAGAGAACGTTTTATCAGGATAAACACTAGCTGTAATGTTTACTGTATTTCCTAATTTTAAACTTGCTACTTGAGTTTCGTTTACTGTAACAGTCAATTTTAGTTTAGAAACATTTACGATATCAAATAAAGCTGTCGCTGGCATGCCTGTTAAAATAGATCCTGGTTCAATATATTTTTTGTTGATGTATCCATTAATTGGAGCTTTTACTCTGGTGTCTCCAACATTAATATTTGCTTGTTTCAAATTAGATTCAGCATTTGTCAAAGCTAATTTTGCTTGATCTAGCTGTTGTTTTGTAACTCCACCTGTTTTAAATGCATTTTCATATCTTGTATAATCCGATTTTGCATTTTGAAAAGCTGCCTGAGCTTGTTCTGCACTTACATTAATAACATCACCTCTCATGGTTAATAATGTCTGTCCTACTCTTACATAATCTCCTTCTTTTGCTAAAACACTGATTACTTTTCCAGATTTTTCAGCAGAGAAAGTTAATTCCTGAATGGGTGCAAAGTTTCCGTTAGCTGTAAAACCAAGATTTACATCTTCTGTTTTAACTGTCGCTACTTTTACAGAAACTGCCGCGTTTTTTTCTGCAACTACTGCAGTTTTGGCTTCGTTTTCTGCCTTGTTTTTACTTAAGAGGTAGTTAATCCCGACTAAAGCCACGACTATGATTACGATTGTTATAATTATTTTCTTCATTGTAATTAGTTATTTAATAAGAGATTTTAGTTCGCCTTTTGATTTGATTAGAGATATTTCGGCAATTTTATAATTTAAAACTGCTCTTGTATAATTGTTTTCTGCTTCAAGTGATGCATTTTGCGCATCTAACAAATCTGTTAAAGATGCTAATCCTTGAAGGTAATTATTATTAGTATTACTAAGAATTTCTGCTGCTAAACGCATGTTTTCTTTTTGATTTTCAATAGTCACCAAATTATTATTGATTTGAGTTATTGCATTTCTATAATCTAAATCAAGAGAAAGTTTCGTGTCTTTGATGTCTTCCTGAAGCGATCTGATTTCTACATCAGCCTGTCTTACTTTTGCGCGTGTTCCAAATCCTGTAAAAATAGGTACATGCAAGTTTAAAGCAATAGCTGAGAAATCTGACCAGTAAACTCCTTTTTCTGGTTTGGCAAACCAAGGAAACTCAGGACCTTGTCCAATATAATTGTAACCTGCGCTCAAAGAAAGCGTTGGATAGTAACCTGCCTGAACTGCTTTTTTATTGTAAACTAAAAGTTCTTCCTGTTTTTTCAAAAGCAGATATTCCGTTCTGTTTTCGATATTTGGCTCTTGCGTTAATGCTGCTGGAGCCACTTCAAATTGTTCTTTTGGCAATATGATTTGAGTTTCAATAGGCATTCCCATATAGAATTTCAATGCATTTTCCTGCAACGCAATCTGATTTTTGATTTGCTGACGCTCTGTATCAATATTTGACATTCTCACGACAATACGATCTAAATCAATTTTTTTAGCCAGACCGTTATCAAATTGTCCCTTCACAATATCACGTACTTTTGTTGTATTTACGTAGTTGCTGTCTAACAAAGTCAATCTCTCTTGCTGTACATAAACAGAATAATAGTTGTTTGCTACCCTTTCGATAACCTGCTCTTCTGTCAACTGATCGTTTATTTGATAAAACTCGCGAGTAGATCGTGCTGCTTTTAATCCTGTAAAAACAGACTGATCAAAAATGGCCTGAGTTAAAGAAATTCCTGCAGTAGATGTCCATTTTTGCCCAAATGCAGCCTGAATAGCAGTTCCTGGCGCACCAAAAGCCGCTCCGTCAATAACTGTAGTCTGAATAATTGGATTATGGGTTAAATTTCCGTTTGCAGAAATTTGAGGAAGTGCTCTTGAGCGTACCTCCTGAATTTTGTATTCACTGTTTTCAACCTGAAGCTTCGCCTTTTTAGCCTCTGCTTTATTCTGAAGCGCATAAGTGACTGCGTCTTTCAGGGTTAAAGTCGTCTGCGCACTGGCCGATAAGCCCGTTATACACAAAACTATAAGAAGGATTCTTTTCATAAGTAGTTATTATTTTGTTTTTGAAAATTAAATATATACCGCTCTTTTTCTTGGATTAAGAATAAAGCGATCTGGATTGATGATTAAATGGTAATTCTTTGTAATTGTTTTTCAAGCTCGGCTACTCCTTTTTCTGTAGCCATTGCACGAGTATGGTATTCTAATGCTTCTAATTCTATTTTCTGAGCTTCACTTTCAGAAACTGTATTTTCGTTTATATGAAAAATAAGTGTGTAATAAAACTTAACGTAGGTTTCTACATTCAAATCAGAACGATATAATCCTTCTTGAATTCCTTTTTCTATATTATCTCTGAAACATTTCGTACACTGCTCAATCTCATGCGATAAAATGTTTTGATAGATTTCAGGATAATGTTTTTTTAACTGATAAATCGGAGAAGTGTCTATGTTGTTTTTAAACATATCACGAAACATTTCTCTGATTTCGAAATTCTCATGAATGGCATTATAGTTTTTTGCAACGATGGTGTCCATAATTTCATGAACCTGCTTGTGAACCATTGAGGTGCTTTCTTCGATAAGCACTTCTTTATTGCAGAAATATTTGTAAATCGTTTTTTTTGAAATACACATTTCTCCTGCAATATCATCCATGGTAACGCTTTTAAAACCTAGTTTCAAAAACAATTCACTGGCTTTGGATATTATTTTCTCTTTCATTATTACTCTCATTGCATTACAAATATAGCCAGGAAACTAAAAAACAAAAAATAGTTTCCGTGTTATTTGTAATAATTTTACATTAAATTAATAATCTTGTAAGATTTATATGCTGAATTCAAGATTAGCAATCAGCTTGATATCTTTTCCAAGTGCGTTTCCGTCTTTATGATGAAAAGAACTGTAATCCAGACCAAAATCCTGACGTTTGATATTTCCTTTAATTTCAAAAGCCACTTTCTTCTGTCCGTTATACGTATTTTCACCAATAAATTCAGCATCAAGTTCTACGACTCTTGTGATATCTTTTATGGTTAAATCTCCCTTAAAAAAGTTAATGTTTCTATTTACCTTTTGAAAAGAAGTCGATTTAAAACTTATTATGGGATGCTCGTCTTCTTCAAAAAAATCCTGAAGCTGTAAATAAGCATCAATTGATTGGAAACTTTCATTTTTATTTTGAATATCTAATGAAAATTCGACTGAAGCATCTTCAATCTCATTATCTTCAAAATTCACATAACCATCAAACTTATTGGCAGTCCCACTTACATAAGCAGTTCTAGAACGTCTCATTTCTATTAAAACGTCAGATTGTGTTGAGTCTAAAGTCCATTTTGTTTTCATAAGCACCTAATTTTATTGAGTTTACAAACCGTAAAAACTCTTATGGAAACTTTTGTCGTTTTCTTAGTTTCCATTTTCGAATGCAAATATAGACAGGAAACTGTAAATACCAAAAAAGTTTCCAAGTTTTTTAAAAATAATTTTAACATTTTAAAAATCAACATACTCCGAGATGTTTTTATCATGACAGCACTCTTTTCGTTCTTTTCAATCAAAATATATCATAATTGAATTGTATCTTTGAGGCTCGTAAATCAGAATTTCATTTTATGCACGATATAAGTCAGTACCAGGATTTTTTTATTGAATACCTAAAAAAACAAAACATCCATAAAGAGCCTTACAATCTTTACGAACCAATAGAATATATATTAGGACTTGGAGGCAAACGCATCCGTCCGGTTTTGACACTAATGGCGGCCGAGGTTTTTGATACTGATTATAAAGCTGCGCTACCGGCTGCAATGGCGGTTGAGGTTTTTCATAATTTTTCGCTTGTTCACGACGATATCATGGATGACGCGCCTCTTCGCAGAGGACAGGTTACAGTTCACGAAAAATGGGATTTAAATACCGGAATTCTTTCTGGCGATGCGATGCTTATTTTAGCGTATCAATATTTTGAACAGTACGAACCGAATGTCTTTAGAAATCTTGCCAAATTATTCAGCAAGACAGCTCTTGAAGTTTGTGAAGGACAGCAATGGGATGTTGATTTTGAAAGAAGAAATGATGTTTCTATTCCGGAATATCTTAAAATGATTGAATATAAAACAGCTGTTTTGGTTGCTGCTGCGATGAAAATGGGCGCAATTGTAGCCGAAACTTCTGAAAAAGAAGCCGATTTGATTTACGATTTCGGACTTAATTTAGGAATCGCTTTTCAGCTACAGGATGATTATCTGGATGCCTTTGGAGACCCAGAAACTTTCGGAAAACAGGTTGGAGGAGACATTATCGAAAACAAAAAAACCTATTTATATCTAAAAGCTTTAGAATTTTCGTCTGCAGAAAAAGCATCAGAACTTCAAAAATTATTCAGCTTGCAATTAGAAAATAATTCAGAAAAAATCGAAACTGCTAAAGCTGTTTTTAACGATTCTGGAGCCTCAAAAGCGACTCAAGAAGCGATTGAAATGTACACTTTTAAAGCATTTGAAACGCTAGAAAAAA
This sequence comes from Flavobacterium procerum, assembly GCF_042431625.1. NCBI lineage: Bacteria > Pseudomonadati > Bacteroidota > Flavobacteriia > Flavobacteriales > Flavobacteriaceae > Flavobacterium > Flavobacterium procerum. Next base: position 511,950 of record NZ_JBHLYW010000010.1, read on the forward strand.
TGAATATAAATTCGGAAAAAAAGAGTGTTTTAAGAACTTTTGGCGAAAACTTAATGGGACGCAAGGTTTAGTGTTCAGTATTCAGTTTCAAGTACTCAGTAAAATCTAAATAGTATGTTTGTTGCACCAGTAAATACCGAATCATTGTTTGCTCAGGCTCAGGCAGAGACATTATATTTAAATCTTATTGAACAGATTAACAAAGATTTTAATCTGGCTAATGAAGGAGTTGATTTTCCAATGAGCATTTCGCCTGACGAATTAAAAATTCAGCTTCACGAAAAAATCTACAGAATGATTCAGTACAAATTTGCCGAATATCTGAATCTGCTTTATATAATTGACGTTCCAGAAAATGAAATCAAACAACTTGATGGTTCTGATTTGGTCATTTTGGCTGAACAAGTTGCCTTTCTAATTCTTAAAAGAGAATGGCAGAAAGTTTGGTTTAGGAATTATTACAAATAAGATTCTAAGATGCTGAGACACTAAGATTCTAAGTTTTTTAGCTATTGTCGTTTTCTTCTTTTGATTGGAAATTATTATAAATAAGACGCCTAGGCGCTAAGATTGTTAGTGTTTTAACTATTCTATAATTTTCTTGACTTCCGATTATAGATTAATACAAGTAGGTTTAATGATGTCTTATTAAAATGCTGTAATTTTCAGGTCTTACGATTTTTTGTAGTTTATCTAACTCAGTCCCAAGACCAAAACCTTCAGTGTCAATTTTGTTTCCAACAAATTGAACGCGGCCGCATTTGAAGCACATCTTAACTATTCCTACTGTTTCTTTTTTCTTTTTAAAAATAAAAATATCGCGGTATTCTGCTGCACAGGCGGCGAAAGTATCTTGCAATGAATCTTTTTCGCTAAACACATTTTCAATCTCTTTCTGCTGTTTAAGTGATAAATTTGATTTTTTGTAGTTGTAATTCAATAGAATTTTTTCGAAATTTTCTTTTGGAATAGTGTCTGGAAAAGTATGAACGAATAAATCCACAAACTCTAATTCTTTTGGAGTATTCTTCTCTTTCATCATAATTTTCATAAAATCTTCCTCCGAAAAATTCAAATAATAATGGTCGATTTCATCCGAATCAAAAAAAGGTCGTAATTCTTTTTTTACAGCCACTGCTTTATTATCAGCATCTGACTTCTTAGAATTGTTACAGCTTAAAGCAACAATTCCAATCATTATAAAAATAAATTTCTTCAAATTTCTACATTTAAAAACTTAGAATCTTAGCATCTCAGTCCCGATAACTATCGGGATAGCAACTTAGAAATAAACCCTCACAAAAGGCATAAATCCAGAACCGTAAAGACTTTTATTAGGATTGTACAAAACATCATATCTTGCACCGATTGTGACGTTTCCTGTTCTATAACCAGCTCCTAAATAAAGCGCTGTATTCCAATAACTGTCAGAAAAAGCAGGTCTGTTAACATTAGCTTCATATCTTGTATCTACTCTAACTTGCTCCAACTCGGCAGATAATTGAACTTCTGGAATCGGATTGACCAGTGTAATCAGACTTCCTCCATAAACATAGGATTCGTAATAGTTTCTGGAATTAAGATACCCAAACTGGAGTCCGACACCAGCGGCTACAATTTCGTTTACATTGTAAATAGCACTCGGCATGATAGAAATATCGGTATAACCAGAACCAAATCCTAAACCAAGTCCGCCTCCAAACTGCACTTTATCCCAAAAATGATTTTTGTTATCAATAACATAATTCTGCTGTGCAGTTGCATAACTAGAAAATAACGCGGTCAAAATCACAAAAAAGATTTTGCAATCGATTGAAAATTGAATTTTATTCATAGTTAACGTTTATTTTAACAAATTTTTACGTAAAAGTACTTAAAAAAAAGATCTAAATAAATGTGATTGTTGTACTTTTGCCATTCTATTTAACAAAAAGTATATTCACTAATATTATGGATAGGTTTTCATTTTTAAATGCAGCGCATACCGAGTTTTTTGCACAATTATACGATCAATATTTAGTAAACCCAGACAGCGTAGAGCCTAGCTGGAGAAGTTTCTTTCAAGGTTTCGACTTTGGAATGACTACTTATAATGACGAAAATCCAGTGCAGACAATCGTTGAGTATGTGACGAGCCCAAACACAGATTACAGTCAGGTTTCAGACAAACTTCAGAAAGAATTCAATGTTCTAAAATTAATTGACGGATACCGTACACGCGGGCATTTGTTTACCAAAACAAACCCTGTTCGCGACCGTAGAACTTCATCTCCGACTTTAGATATTGAAAATTTCGGTTTATCATCTGCTGATCTTCAAACTGTTTTTGACGCTGCGCAGACTATCGGAATGACTCCTTCTTCATTAGAAGCTATCGTAAACCGCCTTAAAGCAATTTACTGCCAGCATATTGGTATAGAATATATGTACATCAGAAACCCTGGTGTTGTAAAATGGATTCAGGATAAATTGGCTGTAAACGTAAATCAGCCTAATTTCTCTACAGACGAAAAGAAAACAATCTTAAATAAATTAAACGAAGCCGTTTCTTTTGAGAACTTCCTTCATACAAAATATGTGGGTCAAAAACGTTTCTCATTAGAAGGTGGAGAATCTATCATTCCGGCTCTTGATGCTTTAATCGAACAAGCTGCTGAAAAAGGTGTTGAACAATTCGTAATGGGAATGGCTCACCGTGGTCGTTTAAACGTTTTGGCAAATATCTTCGGAAAATCTACACAGGATATCTTTGGTGAGTTTGACGGAAAAGATTACGATCAAGAATATTTTGATGGTGACGTAAAATACCACTTAGGTCTTACTGCTGACAGAAAAACAAGATCTGGAAAAAGCATCAACATCAATTTGGCGCCAAACCCTTCTCACTTAGAAACAGTTGGAGCTGTAATTGAAGGTATCACAAGAGCAAAACAAGACAAATATTTTGCTGACGATTTCTCTAAAGTGTTACCAATCGCCGTTCACGGAGATGCTGCAATTGCAGGTCAGGGTATTTTATACGAAATCATTCAGATGGCTCAACTTGACGGTTACAAAACTGGAGGAACTATACACATCGTAATCAATAACCAAGTTGGATTTACAACTAACTATTTAGACGCTCGTTCTTCTACTTATTGTACAGACGTTGCTAAAGTAACTTTATCTCCGGTATTACACGTAAATGCTGATGATGCAGAAGCTGTTGTACATGCTGTATCTTTTGCTCTAGACTACAGAATGCAGTTTGGACGTGACGTATTTATCGATTTATTAGGATACAGAAAATACGGTCATAACGAAGGTGACGAACCTCGTTTTACGCAACCAGTTTTATACAAAATCATTGCTAAACACAAAAACCCAAGAGACATCTACGCAGAGAAATTACTTTCTGAAGGCGTAATTGATGCATCTTATGTTAATGGTTTAGAAAAAGAATACAAATCTGCTCTTGAAGAAAACTTAGAAGCTTCTCGTAAAAAAGATTTGACTATCATTACTCCATTCATGAAAAACGAATGGGAAGGATTTGTTCAGGTAACTGATACACAAATGCTTCAAAAAGTGGATACTACTTTCGCTAAAGAAGGTTTAGATTCTATCATCAACACCATCTCAACTTTACCAGCTGACAAAAAGTTTATTAATAAAATAAGCAAAATTGTTACAGACAGAAAAGTAGGATACGACAACAATACATTAGACTGGGGAACTGCAGAAGCATTAGCTTACGGCTCACTTTTAACAGAAGGATTTGATATTCGTATTTCTGGTCAGGATGTTGAGCGTGGTACTTTCTCTCACCGTCATGCTGTAGTTAAAGTTGAAGATTCTGAAGAAGAAGTAATTCTTTTAGATGCTATCGAAAACAAAAAAGGAAAATTTGGAGTATTCAACTCTCTTTTATCTGAATACGGAGTTTTAGGTTTTGACTACGGATATGCATTAGCAAACCCAAAAGCCTTAACAATCTGGGAAGCACAATTTGGAGATTTCTCTAACGGTGCTCAAATCATGATTGACCAATACATTTCTTGTGGAGAAGATAAATGGAACAACCAAAACGGTATCGTGATGTTATTGCCTCATGGATATGAAGGACAAGGTGCTGAACACTCTTCTGCAAGAATGGAGCGTTACTTACAACTTTGTGCAAGACATAATATGTATGTTGCAGATTGTACAACGCCTGCTAACTTCTTCCACTTATTAAGAAGACAAATGAAAACGAATTTCCGTAAACCGTTGGTAGTTTTCTCTCCAAAAAGTTTACTTCGTGATCCAAGATGCGTATCAACAGTTGAAGAACTAGCAACAGGAAGCTTCCAAGAAACGATTGATGATAATACAGTAGATAAAAAGAAAGTAAAAACTTTGGTTTTCTGTACTGGTAAATTCTACTACGATATTGTGGCAGAAAGAGAAAACAATGGAAGAAATGACGTTGCGGTTGTTCGTATCGAGCAATTATTCCCTTTCCCAATTGAGCAGATTAAAGAAATCATTGCAAAATATCCAAATGCAGATGATTATGTTTGGGCTCAAGAAGAACCTAAAAACATGGGAGCTTACAGTTTTATGTTAATGAACTTCGATTTAGTTAAATGGAGATTAGCTTCATTAAAAGCATATTCTGCTCCAGCATCAGGAAGTTATACACGTGCAAAACGTCGTCATGCAGATGCAATTAGAATGGTATTCGATAAAAATTTATTCAGATAATAAAAAAATTGTTTCAAGTTTAAAGTTTCAGGTTTAACAACATGAAACTTTAAACCATAAAAACCTTAAACAAAGAAATAAGATGATTTTAGAAATGAAAGTCCCATCACCAGGGGAATCAATAAAAGAAGTTGAAATTGCAACTTGGTTAGTAAAAGACGGAGATTATGTAGAAAAAGATCAGGCTATTGCTGAAGTTGATTCAGACAAAGCAACTCTTGAATTGCCTGCTGAAATGAGTGGTGTTATTACACTAAAAGCTGAAGAAGGTGATACAGTAGCTGTAGGCGCTGTAGTTTGTTTAATTGATACAGATGCTGCTAAACCAGCAGGTGGTGCATCAGAAGCTCCAGCGGCAGAGGCACCAAAAGCTGAAGCTCCAAAGGCAGAAGTAAAAGCTGAAGCTCCAAAAGCAGCTCCGGCTCAAGCTCCAGCAGCTACAAGTTATGCAGCTGGAACTCCATCTCCTGCAGCAAGAAAAATATTAGACGAAAAAAATATCGCTCCAGCTACAGTTTCTGGAACTGGAAAAGGAGGAAGAATCACTAAGGATGACGCTGTAAACGCAGTACCTTCAATGGGAACTCCAACTGGCGGAAGCCGTGGAACTGAGCGTACAAAATTATCAATGTTACGTCGTAAAGTAGCAGAGAGACTAGTTTCAGCTAAAAATGAAACAGCTATGCTGACTACTTTCAACGAAGTAAACATGACGCCAATCAACCAAATTCGTAACGAATACAAAGATGCTTTCAAAGCTAAACATGGTGGCCTTGGTTTAGGTTTCATGTCGTTCTTTACAAAAGCAGTTACAAGAGCTTTACAATTATACCCAGATGTTAACTCTATGATGGATGGTGATTACAAAATCGCTTATGATTTTGCTGACATCTCAATCGCAGTTTCTGGACCAAAAGGTTTAATGGTTCCAGTTGTTCGTAATGCTGAATTGTTAACTTTCCGTGGAATTGAAGCTGAAATCAAAAGATTAGCTTTAAGAGCTCGTGACGGTCAAATTACAGTTGACGATATGACTGGAGGAACTTTCACAATCACTAACGGTGGTGTTTTTGGAAGTATGTTATCTACTCCAATCATCAACCCTCCTCAATCAGGAATTTTAGGAATGCACAACATTATCGAGCGTCCGATTGCTGTAAACGGAAAAGTTGAAATTCACCCAATGATGTATGTGGCTCTTTCTTACGATCACAGAATCATCGACGGACGTGAGTCTGTTGGTTTCTTGGTTGCTGTAAAAGAAGCTTTAGAAAATCCAGTAGAATTATTGATGAATGGCGATGCTAAACGTGCTTTAGAATTGTAATTCTCAGAATTATCATTATAAAAGAAACCCTGCTCTTCTCGAGCGGGGTTTCTTTTTTTTATCCAATTTCCTACTAATACAATTTTAATGAAATTTTAAGGTGTTTAATTTGGAATAAATAAAAATAAAGTTTGGTGAATAAGTAATCAAGACTTACATTTGCGCTATTAAAACCAATTCTAAATAAAATGAAATTAAAATTTACAATTTCTTTTTTGAGTCTTTGTCTTGCTTTATTAACTAGCGTGTCTGTTTTAGCTCAAGAAAAAGCAACCATAAAAGGTCAAATTAGCTTAACAAATGGTCAAGCTGCAGATAATGTTTCTATTACATTAAAAGGAACAAAAATTGGAACTACTACAGACGAAAATGGTTTCTACGAGATTAAAAATATTAAGCCAGGTAACTACGTAATTAAAGTTTCTGGAGTTGGATATTCTTCTAAAGAAAAAAGCGTTACGTTAAATAGTGGTGATTCAATTATCGAGGATTTTAAAATTAGTGAAAATTCTCAAGAATTAAACGAAATTGTTGTAAACGGAAACAAAAAAAATCCGCTTGCACGTAAAGAAACACAACAAGTATCAAGACTTCCTTTAAAAAATCTTGAAAATCCACAAGTTTACACAACAATTACAAGTGAATTGTTAAAAGAACAAGTAGTTACAAACATCGATGATGCACTTAGAAATGCACCAGGATTAACACCACTTTGGGCTTCTACAGGACGTGGAGGCGACGGAGCAGGATACTACTCACTAAGAGGATTTGCAGTACAGCCAACCATGATCAACGGATTGCCAGGTTTAACAAATGGAGGTAATGACCCTGCAAACATTGATAAAATTGAAGTTATTAAAGGACCATCTGGAACTTTATTTGGAAGCAGTTTAATCTCTTACGGAGGTTTAATCAACTTAACTACAAAAAAACCTTACGATCATTTTGGCGGAGAGGTTACTTATACAGCAGGAAGCAATGGTTTAAATAGAGTTACTGCAGATGTTAATACTCCAGTAGACGAGGAACATAAAATTAATTTCCGTGTAAATACAGCTTACCACACAGAAAACAGTTTCCAAGATGCAGGATTTAGAAAATCATTCTTCTTTGCTCCTTCATTATCTTACCAAGTAAATGATAAACTTTCGTTTTTCATCAACACAGAATTCATGAAAAACAGACAGACCAATGCCACTATGTTGTTCTTAGACAGAGGTGCTGTATTAAGAGTTCACAATATGGACGAATTAGGTTATGACAATAAACGTTCTTACACTAGCAACGAATTGGCAATCGAAACTCCTTCATACAACTTGCAAGCGCAGATGAACTATAAATTCAATGATAAATGGACTTCTCAAACTGTAGTTTCAAGAGGTTCGTCTTCATCTGAAGGATACTATTCTTATATATATGAAGGTACACAATATGCTCCAGCGGCGATAAATCAAGGAATTGTGTTAGGTCGTTTTATTAATTACCAGAATTCAACAACACTTACAACTGACATTCAACAAAACTTTATTGGAGATTTCAAAATAGGAAACAGCATGAGAAACAGAATCGTTGCTGGCTTAGACTACTTTAATAGAGGCATGATTGACAATAGTTCTAATTATGTATCAAATGGTAATATTTATATTGGTAATCTAGATTTGCAAACCGTAAATGAAAATCTTTATGGAATTACTGATCCAGCTAAATATATTACAAACGGAGATAATGGAAATCTAACGAAAGCTGGAACTGATGCACTTATCGCTAATGCAGGAATCAGTATGAACAGAACTAAACAAGAAGTTTACAGTGCTTATGTTTCTGACGTATTTAACTTCACTCCAGCTTTATCTGCAATGGCAAGTTTACGTGTTGACCGTTTTGTAACTGCAGGAAATGTAGCAACAAAAGCAGATGATTTTAATCAAACGTCTTTTTCTCCTAAATTTGGTTTAGTGTACCAGCCAATTCTTGATAAGGTTTCGATTTTCGCTAACTATATGGATGGTTTTGCTAATTCTGCTCCTGTAACAGAAATTTTAGCTGATGGAACTACACGTCCAAGAACTTTCAGACCAGAACATGCTAACCAATTTGAAATTGGAACAAAATTAAATGTATTTAAAGACAAACTTTACGCTACATTCAGCTACTACGATATTCAGGTAAAAGATCAGGTTTATGTAGTTTACGGAGCAACAACTCAAATTGCTCATCAAGATGGAGCACAAAGAAACAAAGGTTTTGAAGCAGAAATCGTTGCAAATCCTATTAACGGCTTAAACATTATTGCTGGTTACAGCTATGTAGACGCTATCTTAAACGCTGGAGACCCTTCATTTGTTGGAAACAGACCAGAAAGTTCTGGACCAAGAAATTCAGCAAACTTCTGGGCAAGCTATAAATTCCCTGAAGGAGATTTACAAGGTTTTGGTTTAGGTTTTGGAGGAAACTATGCCGACAAAAACGTAATCATGAACAGAAACATTGTAGGTCAGTTTGCGCTTCCATCTTACACAGTTCTAAATTCATCTGTATTCTACGGAACAGAAAAATACACTTTGACTCTTAAACTTGATAACATTGCAAATGTTGATACTTATGACGGATGGTCTACAATTCATCCGAGAAACATGAGAACAGTTGCTGCGAATTTCAGTTACAGATTCTAATTAAAAATACAATCAAAAAAACACCTTTCTAAAACGGAAGGTGTTTTTTAAATTTTCAAGATTATGATTACAATAGCCAGCCTTATCGTTTTTCTAGCTTTTTATACACTTTACTACACCTCCAAAAGAGCCGTTTTGTCGTATGATTTGGGTTTTGAAAAATGGATGAAAGACAATCCGAAGCAAACCAAAAGAGCAGGATTAGCGCTCTTACTTATTGCTTATGCTTTTTGGCTTTACACAAAGTCCTTAGGATGCGGAACTTTGATGTTTTTTATCCAGCTAATGACTATTGGCAGTTTAATCGTTATTTTAGCACCTCTTAAAAAGATAAACCACAAAGTTGTTTATGCTCTTTTTTTGATTGCAGCTTTAATAGAATTATATTACAACTAAATATATGCCAGCCAATCCTAAATATTTAACGCAGTCTGTATGGCAGCGTATTGCCAAAATCACAGCCGCAATATTGGGCGGTTATTTTGTTACTATTACATTCCACCTCGCACTTGCCACATGGTTTAATCGCGCCAACGTATTAATGACAATGGCATTCAGCGGGTTTATTGTTTGGGTAGCGCTTATGGTAATTGCTTTTCTGGCCAAAAGCGCCTGGAAAATATGGGCAATTTATTTACTGCTCTCTCTAGTTTTTTGTCTTTTTATTTATCTTGGTCAAACCTATAATCCAACGGCTCAATAATTTATGAACAACCGTCATTATAATATTTATTTTCATACACACACTGTCAGCGGTATTGTAATCAGTGTGGTCCTTTTTGTAATTTTCTTCGCAGGATCTTTTTCTTTTTTTAGAGATGAAATCATCAATTGGGAAAGAAGTGAATCAGTAGCAGTTACAAGAGAAATTCAGTTAGACTACAACGATGCATTGCAGGATCTTGACAAAAAACACATTTTACACGGCAGAAATATAACAATCTCTAAGCCGAATATAGAAAAACGTGTTGCCGTTTACATGGAAGGAACAAGAGATACTCTTGCTCCAAAGAAACAGAAAGATGGACAGTTTTTTTATTTGGATACTAAAACTTTCAAGTCCTATACTTATGAAGAATCTTATTCTTTAGGAGAACTTTTATATCGTCTGCACTTTTTTGCGCAGATTCCTTATCCTGTTGGTTATTACCTTTCCGGATTTACTGCTTTATTCTTCTTATTTGCAATCATAACCGGAGTTTTACTGCATTGGAATAAAATTGTTTCAAACTTCTACATGTTCCGTCCGAAAGAAAAATTAAAAACTTTATGGACAGATGCCCATACCGCATTAGGAACGATTGGTCTTCCGTTTCAGTTTGTATATGCCGTAACCGGAGCTTTCTTTATGATTAAACTTTTAATTGTTGCTCCAGCCGTAAAGGTTTTGTATGGTGGCGACGAAAGTAAATTGTACAAAGAATTAGAATACAACGATAACGATTATGCATTTGAATACAAAAAACTTGCAAATCCGTTTAGTGTTAATGATTTAGTTGCAAAAGCAAAAAGCAATTGGAAAGATTTTCAGATAACACGCGTCTTTATTCAAAATTATGGCGACGCTAATATGCACGTTACTGTCGAAGGAGAACTACCAAGCCACACAAAATTTAACGGAATTGGTAAAGTCATTTATCGTGTTGCTGACGGAAAAGAGATTGCCAAAAAGAATCCGATAACACAAACTGGTTATTTGGATATCGTTAAAAATGTTTTATACCGAATTCATTTTGGTGATTATGGCGGATATGCCTTAAAAATAATAAGTTTTGTTTTAGGAATAATAAGCTGTTTTGTGATTATTTCTGGAGTAATGATTTGGCTTGTGGCTCGTCAGAAAAACAACATGCCTTTAAAGAAAAGACGTTTCAATGCCGCAGTTGTTCGAATTTATCTTGCAATTTGCCTTAGCATGTATCCAATTACAGCATTGGCATTTATTGGATCTAAAATTTTCTTCCCGCTAAGCAAGTCAAATTTGTTTGAACTCTATTTTGGAGGATGGCTAATTTTGGCCGTATTCTTCATTTTCACTAAGAATGATGCCTTTACAAATAAAGTGTGCCTAATCTCTGGAAGTATTCTAGGATTCCTGATTCCAATTACAAACGGAATCGTAACTGGAAATTGGTTCTGGAATTCTTTCATACATAATGAAATCCAAATTTTCTTTATAGACGTTTTCTGGATTGTTTTAGCTTCAATTACGCTTTATGTAGCTTACAATTTAAAACCTGTAGAACCTTCCAAAGTTGTTTAAAACCTTTTTCAATACAATAGAGCCTGAATTATTTCAGGCTTTTTTTAGTTAATTATTTTAGTTGCTACATTGTTAAAAATAAAAAACCGCCCATAAAAAGGCGGTTTTCAAAAAAACAATAAACGTAATCTCTTAATTTCTGTTAGCAACAGCATTTTTTTGAAGATTCTTAACAGAACTTACTTTGCTGTTTTCATATGCCACTTCACAAAGATTTTTTTCATTATAAAACATCCATTTTCCAGTTTTTAGACCTTCTGTGTACTCACCTTCTACCGTTTTATTTCCCTTTACATCATAAGATACCCAAACACCATCTAATTTTCCATCTTTAAAATAACCTTCCTGCTGTACATTTCCATTTTCATAATAATAGATTGCTTTAACTCTATTTCCAACAGCTTCTAATTCAGGTTTACCTTCTTGCGCAGTCAAAATTCCAGAGAACAATACAGCCGCTAAAATCACACACTTTTTCATATCTTTAGGTATTTAATGTTATCAAATCGTTATCAAATATAGTTAAATGTTTACATTAAAAAAACTTTTGCTTAACAATTTGGTAACATTCAGTAAAAGCTTAACATTGGAAAATTCTCTAAAACAAAAAAACCAGCGCTGAAGCACTGGTTTTACTGGTGTTTTATAAAAAATCTTATTTTACGAAAACGTTTTAAATTTCGTAAATAAATTAGTTCAATAACGCATTTAACTGATTTTCAAGTTTCGGATCAGACGGTCTTGTAGCATCCGGATCCACAATATTTCCTTTTGGATCGATAAGGATAAATCTCGGAATTCCTGTTACGCCATAGTTCACAACAAACTCAGACTCCCAATCTTTATCTGCAAAAAGCTGAATCCCTCCAAGGTTTTTATCGGTTACAAACTTTTTCCATTTTTCGTTATCTTTTAATTTATCAATCGAAATACTTACAAACTCAATGTTTTTTCCATGATACTTTTCTTCCATCTTTTGCAGATATGGAATTTCAGCTCTACATGGTGCGCACCACGTTGCCCAAAGATCGATATAAATATATTTGCCTTTTAAATCTGCCAGTTTGGTTTTACCTCCTTTATGGTTTTCATAATCAAATTCCGGAGAAGGTTTCCCTACTAGCTTACTTGCTTTTGCCGCTCTGTCGTATTCTTCAGCAGCATATTGATGAAAACTTTCAAAACTTTGTTTTAAGGCTGCCTTAAATTCTGGATCAAAATCACCTTTCTCAACAGCTTCGGTATCTTTCTTCAATTTCTCGTCAAGTGCAGTGACAAACGCAGTGGCTTCTTTACTAAAAGCATCTTTTTGAAAATTCTCGTCTTTTAAGGCTTGTTGTGCCAAAAAATTACTTTCGTTTACACCTTTACCTTTATATATAATAGTCTCATCGAATTGTTTCGCATTCATCGTTAGATTTACTTCAGAATTCGGTTTTAAGTATATATTCGAAGATTCTGTACCGTCCGAGAATACATAAAATCCTTTTGGCGTATCAAAAGAAGCCGAAAAAACTCCTTTTTTGTCAATCGGAATTACTTGTTTAAAGCCATTCCTTCCTTGTATTACTAATGTGTCACTGTTTCTATTTTCTATTTTAGCCGTGAACTTAATTGAATTTTTACTTTGACCAATAACATTCAAAGCATTAAAAATTACCAAACCTGCAACAAGAAGTTTCTTCATGGGTATTAATATTTGTTTTTTTAGTGAATCAAAACTAAAGAAATTTAAGCTTCAAAATTTCAGAATTAACAAAATATTTAAAAATTGAAGCATCAAGTTTATCACTTTACTATATTATCTTGAATTTTGTATTTACTTTTGCAGTCTAAAATTGAGATTATGTATAGAAGTCATAATTGCGGCGAATTAAACGCTTCAAATATTAATACCGAAGTTACACTTGCGGGCTGGGTACAAAAGTCACGTGATAAAGGATTTATGAATTGGGTTGACTTACGCGACCGTTATGGAATTACACAGCTTATTTTTGACGAAAGCCGTACAGAAAAAAGCGTTTTTGAATTGGCTAAAACTCTTGGTCGTGAATTTGTTATTCAGGTAAAAGGAACCGTTATCGAACGTGAAGCCAAAAACAAGAATATTCCAACTGGTGAAATCGAAATTTTAGTTTCTGAATTAACGATTTTAAACACTGCTCTCACTCCTCCATTTACTATTGAAGATGAAACTGACGGTGGAGAAGATATCAGAATGAAATATCGTTATTTAGATATCAGAAGAAATCCAGTAAAAAATAGTTTGTTGTTCCGTCACAAAGTAGCAATGGAAGTTCGTAAATATCTATCTGATTTGGATTTTTGTGAAGTTGAAACACCTTATTTAATCAAATCAACTCCGGAAGGAGCGAGAGATTTCGTTGTGCCAAGTCGTATGAACGAAGGTCAGTTTTATGCGTTACCACAATCTCCACAAACTTTCAAACAATTATTGATGGTTGGAGGAATGGATAAATATTTCCAAATTGTGAAATGTTTCCGTGACGAAGATTTACGTGCCGACCGTCAGCCTGAGTTTACTCAGATTGACTGCGAAATGGCATTTGTGGAACAAGAAGACATTTTGAATGTTTTTGAAGGTTTGACAAGACATTTATTAAAAGAAATTAAAGGCATTGAAGTAGAGAAATTCCCAAGAATTACCTACGACTATGCTATGAAAACATACGGAAATGACAAACCAGACATTCGTTTTGGAATGAAGTTTGGAGAATTGAACGAATTTGCGCAACATAAAGAATTCCCTGTATTCAATGCTGCGGAATTGGTTGTCGGAATCGCTGTACCAGGAGCAGGAAATTACACTCGTAAAGAAATTGACGGATTAATTGACTGGGTAAAACGTCCTCAAGTTGGCGCATCTGGAATGGTTTACGTAAAATGCAATGAAGACGGAACTTATAAATCATCTGTAGATAAATTCTACGACAACGATGATTTGGCAAACTGGGCAAAAGCTACCGAAGCAAATCCTGGCGATATGATTTTTGTACTTTCAGGTCCGGCAAATAAAACAAGAGCACAACTTTCTGCACTTCGTATGGAATTAGCAACTCGTTTAGGATTACGTAAATCTGAAGAATTTGCTCCGTTATGGGTTGTAGATTTCCCATTATTGGAATTAGATGAAGAAAGCGGTCGTTATCACGCCATGCATCACCCATTTACTTCTCCAAAACCAGAAGATATGGCTTTATTAGAAACAGAACCAGGAAAAGTTCGTGCAAATGCATATGATATGGTTCTGAACGGAAACGAAATCGGAGGAGGTTCTATTCGTATTCACGATAAAGCAACACAACAATTAATGTTCAAATATCTTGGATTTACTGAAGAAGAAGCAAAAGCGCAATTTGGCTTCTTAATGGATGCTTTCCAGTTTGGGGCACCACCTCACGGAGGATTAGCATTTGGCCTTGACAGATTGGTTGCTATTTTGGGAGGTCAGGAAACCATTAGAGACTTTATCGCTTTCCCTAAAAACAATTCAGGACGTGATGTCATGATTGATGCTCCAGCGGCTATTGATGATGCTCAATTGAAAGAATTACATATTAAAGTTGATTTAGTATAATCAATTTGAAATCAATTTCTTAAAACTGCAGCTTCGTAAACTGCAGTTTTTTTGTACTTAATAGAGCTGTATTCAAAAACGAAAAAAAATAGTACAGAGGCATTTTTGATGAAAAAAATATCGGAATCTTTGTAAAAACGACCTAAAAATAAAGTCAAAAACTTCTTACTTTTTGAAGTATTTTTAATGATTCTCATTTTAACATGAATCATATCAAAATTGCAGCAACAAACCACGTAAAAACACTGTAAATCAATAATTTTTAGAAAAAATTAACATGTATATGTCTTTTGTATGAATTTAAATATTACATTTGTTTCATTATAAATTATTATTACAATTACAATGCGTACAGGTACAGTAAAATTTTTCAATGAGTCTAAAGGTTATGGATTCATTACAGACGAAGAAACAGGAAAAGATATCTTCGTTCACGCTTCAGGAATTAACGCGGAAGAATTACGCGAAGGTGACCGTGTAAGCTATGAAGAAGAAGAAGGAAGAAAAGGGAAAGTTGCTGCTAAAGTAGCAGTAATCTAAGAAAAATATAGCAATTTATTTTTTTTGCCTCTGAATGGTCTAGAAAACGTCCCGAAGTATCGGGACGTTTTTTTTTAGACGATTCTTAAAAAAATATTAAAATAACTCCCTGTTATTTATAATCAATAAAAATTAGATATAAACGCGGTTTCGCAGCCTACTTAAATCCTTTTTTAGCTTGTGTTTTACAGACTTCCAAGTTATCTTTGTGGCTCATTTTTTAAGTATAAAATCGAAGTTTATGCAATCTGATCAATACAGTTACATTCCTATTTTAATGCAGTTTATTCTAGCTGTTGGTTTTGTGGTAGGAACAATCATTATTTCTGGAAAATTAGGACCAAAAAGAACCTCTGAAGTTAAAGACAAAAACTTCGAATGCGGTATCGAATCTGTTGGTAACGCTCGTATTCCATTCTCAGTAAAATATTTCCTAGTTGCCATTTTGTTCGTATTGTTCGACGTAGAGGTTATTTTCCTTTATCCTTGGGCAGTAAACTTCAAAGATTTAGGAATTGAAGGAATGTTAAAAATGATTGTTTTCATGTCTTTACTTTTAGTTGGTTTCTTTTATATCATCAAAAAGAAAGCTCTAGAGTGGGAATAATTTAGAGATTTTAAATTTTAGATTCCTGATTTTAGATTTAAATGATTTAGAATTGAAATTTAAGATTTAATCCTCAATAAAAAATTGATTTAAAAAATTGATTTTACTTTTTATGATTTCAAAAAAATCTAAAATCTAAAATCAGAAATCTAAAATAAAATGAGCGATTCAAATGTAAATATGGTTGCACCGCCAGAAGGACTAAATGGTGAAGGCTTCTTCGCTACAAAACTTAGTGATGTTGTTGGTTTAGCAAGAGCCAACTCATTATGGCCGCTTCCTTTCGCGACTTCATGCTGTGGTATCGAATTTATGGCTACAATGGCATCTCACTACGATTTAGCGCGTTTTGGTTCTGAGCGTGTGAGTTTCTCTCCTCGTCAAGCAGATATGTTATTAGTAATGGGAACTATTTCAAAAAAAATGGCTCCAATTTTAAGACAAGTTTACGAGCAAATGGCAGAGCCTCGCTGGGTAATTGCCGTTGGAGCTTGCGCCTCTTCAGGAGGAGTTTTTGATACGTATTCTGTCCTTCAAGGAATTGACAAAGTAATTCCAGTTGATGTTTACGTTCCAGGTTGCCCTCCAAGACCAGAGCAAATTGTTGATGGAGTAATGAGACTGCAAGACCTGGTAAAAAGCGAATCTGTAAGAAGAAGAAGCTCTCCAGAATACCAAGAATTATTAGCTTCATATAATATCTCATAAGATGGCTTTAGAAAACACCCTGATCCAAGATAAACTTACTGAAACATTCAACAACGATGTTTTCAACTTTCAGCAAGAAAGAGATATTTTTTCTTTAGAAGCTTCAGCTGATAAAATTACACCGTTGATTCTATTCCTTAAAAACGACCCAGAATTAAAATTTCATTTCTTAACTGACTTATGCGGTATCCATTACCCTGACAATGAAAGTGAGCGTCAGTTTGCCGTTGTTTATCACTTACACAACTGGTACGAAAACAAAAGATTGAAAATCAAAGTTTTCTTGAATGGTGAAAAACCAGAAATTAAATCGGTTTCAAATATTTTCCTAAGTTCAAACTGGATGGAAAGAGAAACGTTCGATTTCTACGGAATTGACTTTATTGGACATCCACAATTGAAACGTATTTTAAATATGGACGAAATGGTGTCTCACCCAATGCGAAAAGAGTTCCCAATGGAAGACAGCGGAAGAACCGACAAAGACGACAGATTCTTTGGAAGAACAACAACAAATTGCTAAAAAATAATTCAACATTATAAAATGTCAGAACTATTATTACCACCAGAGCATCGTTATGCTAAAATAATTAAGGAGAGACTAAATGAAGACGGAAGCGAACTTTCTGTATTGAATTTAGGTCCAACTCACCCTGCGACTCACGGTATTTTTCAAAATATCCTTTTAATGGATGGTGAAAGAATTCTTGAGGCTGAGCCAACTATTGGCTACATCCACAGAGCTTTCGAAAAAATTGCCGAAAATCGTCCTTTTTATCAAATTACACCTCTTACAGACCGTATGAACTATTGTTCCTCTCCTATTAATAATATGGGATGGTGGATGACAGTAGAAAAACTATTAGGTATTGAAGTTCCAAAAAGAGCGCAGTATTTAAGAGTTATTGTTATGGAGCTCGCTCGTATTACGGACCACATTATCTGTAACGGAATTTTGGGTGTAGATACTGGTGCGTATACTGGTTTCTTATACGTTTTTCAATTTAGAGAAAAAATCTACGAAATCTACGAAGAAATTTGTGGAGCTCGTTTGACTACAAATATGGGAAGAATCGGTGGTTTTGAAAGAGACTGGTCTCCAGAAGTTTTCAAAAAACTAGATAAATTCCTAGAAGAATTCCCTCCGGTTTGGCAGGAATTCCAAAACTTATTCGAAAGAAACAGAATTTTCCTTGACAGAACTGTAAACGTTGGTGGTATCACTGCAGAAAAAGCAATGGCTTACGGATTTACAGGTCCAAACTTACGTGCTGCAGGAGTTGATTACGACGTACGTGTAGCACAACCCTATTCTTCTTACGAAGATTTCGATTTTATTGTTCCTGTTGGAAAATCGGGAGATACTTACGATCGTTTCTGTGTTCGTAATGCTGAAGTTTGGGAAAGTTTAAGCATCATTCGTCAGGCTTTAGAAAAAATGCCTCCAGGAAACGAATATCATGCTGAAGTTCCAGATTACTACCTTCCTCCAAAAGAAGATGTTTACACTTCTATGGAATCTTTAATATATCACTTTAAAATCGTAATGGGAGAAGTTCCTGTACCAGTTGCAGAAATTTATCACCCAGTAGAAGGAGGAAATGGAGAAATCGGTTTCTATTTAGTAACAGACGGAAGCAGAACTCCATATAGATTACATTTCAGAAGACCATGCTTTATTTACTATCAAGCATTCCCAGAAATGATTAAAGGTGCCATGCTTTCTGACGCAATTATCATCCTTTCAAGTTTGAACGTAATTGCAGGAGAATTAGACGCCTAAAAAGATTGCAGATTTTAGAATGTAGATTTCAGATTGGAAAATCTAAAATCAGAAATCTAAAATTAATAAAGATTGCAGAATATGGATTATGGACAAAGATTGAAAAATCTAAAATCTAAAATCTAAAATCTAAAATAAAAATGGAACGTAAACATTACAAACAAGAAATAAACATGACTGAGGCATTGATAGCTCGTATCAATGAATTGATCAGTCATTATCCTGAGGGCAAACAAAAATCGGCTTTATTGCCTGTTTTGCACGAAGTTCAGGATGCGCATAACAACTGGCTTAGTATTGAATTGCAAGATAAAGTTGCCGAGATTCTTCAGATAAAACCAATCGAGGTTTATGAAGTGGTTACTTTCTATACGATGTTCAACCAGAAGCCAATTGGTAAGTATATGTTTGAGTTCTGCCAGACTTCTTGTTGCTGTTTAAGAGGTGCCGAAGATTTAATGGATTATACTTCTGAAAAACTAGGCATTAAAATGGGCGAAACTACTCCAGACGGAATGTTTACCATTGCTGGTGTAGAATGTTTGGGTGCTTGCGGATATGCTCCGATGATGCAGTTGGGTGATTTCTACAAAGAAAAACTGACAGAAGAAAAAATCGATCAGATTATTGCTGATTGTAAAGACGATAAAATAATATTACACGATAAATAAGATGTCACAAAAAATATTATTAGATAAAATCAATATTCCTGGAATTAAAACCTACGAAGTTTATCGCCAAAATGGTGGTTATGCTTCTGTAGAAAAAGCTTTAAAAACATTAACTCCAGACGAAGTAACTGAGGAAGTAAAAAAATCAGGATTACGTGGTCGTGGTGGCGCGGGTTTCCCTGCCGGAATGAAATGGAGCTTTATTGATAAAAAATCAGGAAAACCAAGACACTTAGTGTGTAACGCCGACGAATCGGAGCCAGGAACATTCAAAGATCGTTTTTTGATGGAATTTATTCCTCACTTATTGATCGAGGGAATGATTACTTCAAGCTACGCTTTGGGAGCTAACCTATCGTATATCTACATTCGTGGAGAATATATGTGGGTTTTCAAAATTTTAGAAAGAGCAATCGCCGAAGCAAAAGCTGCCGGATGGTTAGGAAAAAATATATTAGGAACAGGTTATGATCTAGAACTTCACGTTCACTGTGGAGCTGGAGCTTATATCTGTGGAGAAGAAACAGCACTAATCGAATCATTGGAAGGTAAAAGAGGAAATCCTCGTATAAAACCACCTTTCCCAGCGGTTTCAGGACTTTGGGCAAATCCAACAGTAGTGAACAACGTTGAAACTATAGCAACTGTGCCATGGATTGTAAACAATTCTGGTGACGATTATGCTAAAATTGGAATTGGACGTTCTACAGGAACTAAATTAATTTCTGCTTCTGGACACATCAAAAATCCTGGAGTTTACGAAATTGAATTAGGTTTAAGCGTTGACGAATTCATGAATTCTGATGAATATTTAGGAGGAATGTCTTCAAGCCGTCCATTAAAAGCATTTGTACCTGGAGGTTCTTCTGTGCCAATTTTACCAGCAGAATTGATTTTCAAAACAGCAAATGGCGAAGATCGTTTAATGACTTACGAATCTTTAAGTGATGGTGGTTTTGCAACTGGATCTATGTTAGGTTCTGGAGGATTTATCGTTTACAACGACACTGCTTGTGTGGTTAGAAACACTTGGAACTTTGCTCGTTTTTATCACCACGAATCTTGCGGACAATGTACACCTTGCCGTGAAGGAACTGGATGGTTAGAAAAAATCTTATGGAGAATCGAAAACGGTCAAGGCCGTGAAGAGGATATCGAATTATTGTGGAGCATTCAAAGTAAAATTGAAGGAAACACAATCTGTCCTTTAGGAGACGCAGCTTCTTGGCCAGTAGCCGCAGCAATTCGTCACTTTAGAGATGAATTCGAATATCACGTTCGTTTCCCTGAAAAAATCAAAAATAGAGATCACTTTGTCGCTGAACCTTTTTCACAAGTGAAACATTTAGTTGGCGGTAAAGTAATCGTATAAAAATAAAAGCAGAAAGTTATAAAGTTCATAATGTTAAAAAGGACAGCAATTCTTTTCAATATTCCGACTTTCAACAAAAAAGTTTAAAATAGTTTAAAGTTTCAAGTTTTTTTAGTTTCAAGTGAAAACGTGAAACCTGAAACCTGAAACTAAAAAAACAAAATAAAGAGATGAAAGTAACCATAGACGGTCAAAGTATAGACGTAGAGCCAGGAACAACGATCCTGCAGGCTGCACGTATGATTGGTGGAGATTTGGTACCGCCAGCCATGTGCTATTACTCAAAATTAAAAGGCAGCGGCGGAAAATGCCGTTGTTGTTTAGTTGAAGTTTCTAAAGGTAGTGAAGCTGATCCAAGACCAATGCCAAAACTTATGGCATCTTGTGTAACAGGATGTATGGACGGAATGGAAGTAAACAGTAAATCTTCTGCCAGAGTTACCGAGGCGCGTAAATCTGTTACAGAGTTTTTATTGATCAACCACCCATTAGATTGCCCAATTTGTGATCAGGCAGGAGAATGTGACCTTCAAAATTTAAGTTTTGAGCACGGAAACCCAAAATCACGTTATATTGAAGAAAAAAGAACATTTGAGCCCGAAAATATTGGTCCAAATATTCAACTGCATATGAACCGTTGTATTTTATGCCAAAGATGTGTACAAGTTGCAGATCAATTGACAGACAACAGAGTTCACGGAGTATTAGATCGTGGTGATCACGCTAATATTTCAACTGGAATTTCTAAAGCAATCGACAATGAGTTTTCTGGAAACATGATTGACGTTTGTCCGGTTGGAGCTTTAACAGATAAAACTTTCCGTTTTAAATCAAGAGTTTGGTTTAATAAACCTTATAACGCACACAGAGAATGTACTACTCCAGGATGTTGTGGTAAAACAACTGTTTGGATGTTTGGTGGAGAAATTCAGCGTGTAACTGGTCGTAAAGACGAGTACCATGAAGTAGAAGAATTCATCTGTAACAGCTGTCGTTTTGATCACAAAGATGTTAAAGACTGGGTTATTGAGGGGCCAAGAGAATTTGAAAAAGATTCTGTTATCAACCAAAACAACTACACTCAAAAATTAGAGAAAGTTACAATCGATACTGAAAAGAATATCCTTTTAGGTAGAGATATCGACCGTAAAAAAATTAGTATGGCAGCAATTCCATTAACTGACAAAGATCAAAAATAGTAAGAAATGGAAAGTGCATTTATTATAGAAAAAAGTGTTGTTATTGTTGTCGTATTTGCGGTTACAATGGTTATGGCAATGTATTCTACTTGGGCTGAACGTAAAGTTGCGGCTTTTCTTCAGGATCGTGTTGGACCAAACCGTGCGGGTTGGGGAGGTTTACTGCAGCCACTTGCCGATGGTATGAAATTGTTCTCTAAAGAAGAGTTTGAACCTAATACTCCTAATCGATTTTTATTTTTCGTAGGTCCTGCAATTGCAATGAGTACAGCTTTGATGACTAGTGCTGTAATTCCGTGGGGAGATCGTTTACATCTTTTCGGAAAAGACATTATTCTTCAGGCTACTGATGTCAACATTGCATTGTTATACATTTTTGGAGTTCTTTCTGTTGGAGTTTACGGTATCATGATTGGTGGATGGGCTTCAAACAATAAATTCTCGTTGATGGGAGCAATTCGTGCGGCATCTCAGATGGTTTCTTACGAAGTTGCCATGGGATTATCAATGATTGCTTTATTAATGATGACTGGAACAATGAGTTTGAAAGAAATCTCATTACAACAGCAAGGAATGAACTGGAATGTTTTCTATCAGCCATTATCATTTTTAATTTTCTTAATCTGTTCTTTTGCTGAAACGAATAGAACTCCTTTTGATTTAGCAGAATGTGAAAACGAATTAATTGGAGGTTACCATACAGAATATTCATCCATGAAAATGGGATTCTATTTATTTGCTGAATATGCTAGTATGTTTATTTCTTCTACTATTATTTCTGTTTTATTCTTCGGAGGATACAACTATCCGGGAATGCAATGGATAGTAGAAAATGTTGGTGTAAATACAGCTAACTTATTAGGAATCGCGGTTCTATTTGCTAAGATATGTTTCTTCATATTCTTTTACATGTGGGTTCGCTGGACAATTCCTAGATTTAGATATGATCAATTAATGCATTTAGGCTGGAGAATTTTAATTCCGCTTTCAATCGTTAATATCATGATTACCGGTATTGTAATATTAAGACACGATATTGCAGCTTTCTTAGGATTCTAAGAACCGAATGCCCTAGCCCTGATAGAAGCGGCATCCTTTTGTGGTGGGGTTCACCACAAAAGATACAGCGGATAGCAGGATTAGCTTCACAAATAAAAAACAAAAATAGATTTGAATTTGAATAATCAATTTTGAATCATAAACTATACTAGTAAAAATGTCAATAGAAACTATATCATTATCGGGTAGAAAAAAGGTGGTGTCAAATAAGGACATGACTTTTATTGAACGATTGTATCTTGTGGCGATTGTAAAAGGTTTGGTTATTACCGTAAAACACCTTTTTAGAAAAAAAGTTACGATTCATTATCCTGAACAGGTTCGTGAAATGAGCCCTGTTTATCGTGGTCAGCATATGTTGAAACGAGATGAGCAAGGTCGCGAAAACTGTACAGCTTGTGGATTATGTGCTTTATCTTGCCCAGCAGAAGCAATTACAATGAAAGCTGGTGAACGCAAAGCCGATGAAAAACACTTATACAGAGAAGAGAAATATGCTGAAATCTACGAAATCAACATGCTTCGTTGTATTTTCTGCGGTTTATGTGAGGAAGCTTGTCCTAAAGATGCTATTTACTTAACTGAATCTAAAGTTTTAGTTCCTGCTAACTACAATAGAGAAGATTTTATTTTCGGGAAAGATAAATTAGTAATGCCTTTAGAAATGGCTTTGAAAAACGCTCAACTTAAAAACGCTAACTAAATGATACATATTCCTGATTTTGCAAACGCAACAACTGTTCAAGTTATCTTTTGCTTTTTAGCGTTTATTACAGTTATTACCGCTTTCCTGACTATTTTTAGCAGAAACCCAATTCACTCAGCTATTTACTTAGTGATTTGTTTCTTCTCGATTGCTGGTCATTATTTACTATTAAATTCTCAATTCTTAGCTGTTGTACATATAATAGTCTACTCTGGAGCTATTATGATTTTGTTCTTGTTTACGATTATGTTAATGAACCTGAACGAACAAAAAGATGTACACCGCCCTAGAATCACACGTTTAGGTGCTATTGTTTCTTTCTGCTTAATATTGATTGTTTTGATTGCAATCTTTATCAATTCGAAACCAATTGTGGGTGAATACGATTCAACGGGAGAAGATTTCCAGTCAATTAAAGTTTTAGGTAAAATTTTATTGAACGAATATATGGTTCCGTTTGAATTTGCCTCAATCTTGCTTTTGGTAGCCATGATTGGAACAGTTCTATTGTCTAAAAAAGAAAAATTAAATAAATAATGGGTAATATATTAAATCAAATAGGTATTGAAAACTACATCTTTTTGAGTGTTGTGCTTTTCTGTATTGGTATTTTTGGTGTATTGTACAGACGAAATGCAATTATCGTTTTCATGTCTATCGAAATTATGTTGAATGCGGTAAACCTTTTATTTGTTGCTTTTTCAACTTATCATCAAGATGCACAAGGACAAGTTTTTGTGTTCTTCTCGATGGCAGTTGCTGCAGCTGAAGTTGCGGTAGGATTGGCCATATTGGTTTCTATCTTTAGAAATCTAGGCTCAATTAGTATCGATAATTTAAAAAATTTAAAAGGATAATCAGAAATGGATACCAATTTAGCTTTACTTTTAGTATTAACGCCTTTTTTAGGATTTTTAATCAATGTTTTCTTTGGAAAAAGCTTAGGAAAAACTGTTTCTGGAGCAATCGGAACTATTGCCGTAGCAATTTCTTTTATAGTTACTCTTGTACTTTTTAATCAAATAACTTCAACTGGAAAAGCAATTCAGGTTACTTTATTTGATTGGATTCAAATTAGTGACATCAAAATCAATCTTGGATTTTTATTAGATCAACTATCTGTTCTTTGGTTGCTTTTTGTGACTGGAATCGGGTCTTTGATTCACTTATACTCTATCAGTTACATGCATGATGACGAAAACATGCACAAATTCTTCTCTTATCTGAATTTGTTCGTTTTCTTTATGATTACACTTGTAATTGGAAGCAACTTATTAGTTCTTTTCATCGGATGGGAAGGTGTTGGACTTTGCTCTTACTTATTAATTGGATTCTGGTATAAAAACCAGGATTACAATGATGCCGCAAAAAAAGCTTTTATCATGAACAGAATTGGAGATTTAGGTCTTTTAATCGGAATGTTCATTTTAGGATATACTTTCCACACTTTAGATTACAGCGAATTGAAGGAAATTATTTTGAGCATTAAAATTGATCCGTCAATTTCAATGTCTTTGTCAATTGCTGCTTTGTGTTTATTTATCGGAGCTTGTGGTAAATCTGCTCAAATTCCGTTATACACTTGGCTACCAGATGCGATGGCAGGACCCACTCCAGTTTCTGCATTGATTCACGCAGCTACAATGGTTACTGCAGGTATTTTTATGGTGACTCGATTAAACTTTATTTTCGACAACGCCGCAGACGTTCAAAATGTAATCGCAATTGTTGGTGCCGTAACTTCGTTATTGGCTGCTACAATAGGTTTAGTTCAAAACGATATCAAAAAAGTATTGGCTTATTCTACAGTTTCTCAATTAGGATTAATGTTTTTAGCCTTAGGATGTGGCGCTTATGAAGTAGCTGTTTTTCACGTAATCACTCACGCTTTCTTTAAAGCTTGTTTATTCTTAGGTTCAGGATCTGTTATTCACGGTTTGCATGGCGAACAAGATATGCGCAAAATGGGCGGACTGCGTAAAGCAATGCCAATTACATTCTGGACAATGATGATTTCTTCATTGGCCATTTCAGGAGTTCCATTCTTCTCAGGATTCTTTTCTAAAGACGAAATCTTATTGACCGCTTTCCACCACAGCATTCCATTATACGTTATTGGATCTATTGCTTCTGTCATGACAGCTTTCTATATGTTCCGTTTAATGTTCTTGACTTTTTTCAAAGAATTTAGAGGAACTGAAGAACAAAAACATCATTTACACGAAAGTGGTTCATTAATTACTATTCCGCTTATCATCTTAGCTATTTTAGCAGCTTTTGGCGGATTGATCAGTTTACCTGGACACAGTTGGTTAAATGAATATTTAGCGCCTCTTTTCACAAAAACTGAAGGCGGGGAACACCATTTAGGCGCAACCGAATATACTTTAATGGGAGTTGCCGTTTTAGGTGGATTGGTAGGAATCTTGATTGCTTACATTAAATATTTCAAACAAGACAATGTTCCTGAATCTGATGACAATATTATTGGTTTGTCAAAACTTTTATACGATAAATATTATATCGATGAAATTTTCGAAGCGGCAATTGTAAAGCCGATCAACTTTTTATCTAAATTCTTTAGAGATTATATTGAAACAGGTTTATCTGCCTTTGTTTTCGGTTTTGGAAAAGTTACGGGAGAAATCGCTTTTCAAGGTAAAAAAATACAAACCGGAAGTATCGGATTGTATCTGTTTGTTTTTGTCATAGGACTTTGTGCAATTGTTTCCTATTTATTTTTAGCTCAATAATATTATAACTATGAACGTTTCTACTATATTAATTATACTTTTAATTGGTGCATTTGCCACTTATTTATCTGGTGACAAATTGGCTTCAAAAGTTGCATTGCTTTTTAGCTTGGCAACTCTTGGATGTTCGATTGTATTATTGAATAATTACAATGCTGGCGAAAACATCAGCTTTATTGCTAACTGGATCAACAAACCAAATATTGTTTTTGCCTTAAATGCAGACGGACTTGGGATTGCAATGGTTTTATTGACTCTTGCCTTAACTCCGATTATTATATTTTCTTCTTTTGGAAATGAATATAAAAACGCCAAATCTTTTTATGCCTTAATTTTATTTATGGCATTTGCTATGGCTGGAACTTTCTTGGCTGCAGACGGACTTTTATATTATGTTTTCTGGGAACTTGCTCTTGTTCCAATTTACTTTATTGCGCTTATCTGGGGTAACGGTGATGCCGAAGAACGCAGAAAAGCAGTGGTTAAATTCTTTATTTACACACTTGCTGGTTCTTTGTTTATGTTGACTGCCTTTATCTATCTATATCAAAAAACCGGAAGCTTCTTGCTTGAAAAATTATATGCTGTAGAATTATCTTCTTGCGAGCAGTTATGGATTTTCTTGGCTTTCTTTTTAGCTTATGCAATCAAAATTCCGATTATTCCTTTCCACACATGGCAGGCAAATGTGTACCAGAAAGCGCCAACCGTTGGAACAATGCTTTTGTCTGGTATCATGCTAAAAATGGGATTATACAGTGTAATCCGTTGGCAATTGCCTATTGCACCGCTTGCTGCAAAAGAGTATTTGAATATTTTTATCTCTCTTGGAATTGCAGGTGTAATCTATGGATCGATTGTGGCTTTGAAACAGAAAGATCTAAAAAAACTTTTGGCTTATTCTTCCCTTGCACACGTTGGTTTAATCGCTGCGGGAACTTACACTCTTACTCTTGATGGTTTAAGAGGAGCAGTTCTTCAAATGATTGCTCACGGTTTTGTGGTAGTTGGATTATTCTTTGCTGCAGAAGTAATTTTTAGAAGATTCGAAACTAGAGAAATTTCAGAAATGGGCGGTATTCGTATTCAGTCTCCAAAATTTACATCTATGTTTTTGATTTTAGTTTTGGCGTCGGTGGCGTTGCCAAGTACTTTTAATTTTGTTGGAGAATTTACCGTATTATATAGTTTGTCTCAAATCAATATCTGGTTTGCTGTTTTGGGAGGAACCACAATTATCTTAGGAGCTTACTATATGCTTAAAATGTTTCAGCATGTTATGCTGGGAGAAACAAATTCAAAAGCATTTGCTGATGTGAGTCTTAACGAAGGAATTTCATTTGTCGTAATCATTGCTGTCTTATTGTTCTTCGGATTTTATCCAAAACCAATTACCGATCTGATTACTCCAAGTCTTGAAACTATTTTAAGCGTAATTAATAAGAACTAATATTTTAAACAAAATAAATTAGGAACTCATTATTTTTTGAAATCCTAAATCAAAAAAACAAAAATGAATACATTAATAGCTATAACAGGATTGGGTATTTTTTGCCTATTGTTTGAAATTCTTAATTTAAGAAAAGCCATTATTCCAATTACCATTGCGGGATTGCTTGGTGTTTTGGCTCTTAATTATTGCGAATTTGGAGCAGAACAAAGTTATTACAACAACATGATTACAGTGAGCAAATTCTCTACTGCTTTTTCATCTTTGTTTATCATTATAACCATTTTTCTGGTAGCTTTAAGTCATAATTTTTATCATAATCATCCAACCAAACTTTCAGATTATGTTGCCATAAAAGTATTTCTTTTGGCTGGTGGTGTTGCTATGGTGTCGTTTGGAAACTTGGCTATGTTCTTTTTAGGAATTGAAGTTCTTTCAATTGCTTTGTATGTTTTAGCAGCAAGTGATCGTTTAAACATCAAAAGCAATGAGGCTGGAATGAAATATTTCCTTATGGGTTCTTTTGCCTCGGGAATTATCCTTTTCGGAATCTGTTTGATTTACGGTGCTATGGGAAGTTTTGATATAGCTGAAATTCACGAAAGTGCCTTATCTGCAGAGTTGCCAATCTGGTTTCCAATCGGAATGATTTTAATGGTTGTTGGAATGTTGTTTAAAATTGCGGCTGTTCCTTTTCACTTCTGGGCTCCAGATGTTTATGAAGGTTCTCCAGCTTTGACAACTGCTTTAATGAGCACTCTTGCTAAAATCGTAGCAGTTGCAACATTATTCAAACTAGTTTCTGGTCTAAATTTAATTTCATCTTTAGAAAATCAGGATCTTTTATACACGTTCCAAAATATCGTTGTATTCCTCTCCATTGCTTCTATGACAGTCGGAAATATTATGGCTTTAAGACAGGTAAATGTAAAACGTATGCTTGCATTTTCTGGTATTTCACATGCTGGTTTTATGTTGATGACTTTGCTTACTTCTGAAACCTCTTCAGGTGTTTTATTGTACTACACTGCAGCTTACGCTTTGGCGGGAATTGCAGCATTCAGCGTAATTTTATATGTATGCAGAGATCAAGATAATGAAGATATTACAAACTTCCATGGATTAGGAAAAACAAATCCGCTGTTGGCAGCAGTTCTTACTGCATCTTTATTATCTATGGCCGGTATTCCTATTTTCTCAGGATTTTTTGCAAAACTATTTTTATTCGACCAGACCATCAAAGCCGGATTCATCAGTTTAGTAATTGTTGCGGTAATTAACTCAATAATCAGTGTTGGTTACTATTTCAAATTGATTATTGCAATGTATTCAAAAGAACCAAATGAGCAAAGAACCGGAAAACCATTTCTTATTTACGCTGTAGCAGTAGTTTCTATTGTCTTAAATATTATTTTAGGTTTATTCCCTTCACTGGTTTTAGATTTATTAAATTAATAAAAAAACACATATTTTTAGAAAATCCATCAGAAATTATCTGATGGATTTTTTATTTTTATCAAAATCGGTTTAAGAAAAATTCATGTTAAAAAAACTATCCTATAAACTACACTTGAAAAAAACTCCATATATTTGAGTTCAATTAAAAGTATTAAAACTATGAACTTTAATTCTAACAACCCATTTTTAAGCAACAGACGATTTTCTTCAAATAGTTCTTCACGAACTCAGCAAGTAAATGGACAAGTTATTGATTACAATCAGGAAATGACCATTTCTGGAACAATCAACAAAACAGCAATTTTATTTCTAATTTTATGCGCTTCAGCTATGATTACATGGTGGATGGCATTTAATGATATGAATCCAATGTTTCCAGCAATCGGAGGTGCAATTGTTGCTTTGATACTTGTTGTAATTTCTGCTTTTAAGCCACAGGCTTCAACTTATCTGGCGCCAGGATATGCTTTGTTTGAGGGTTTGTTTATTGGAGGAATCTCGGCTATTTTCGAAATTAGATTTCCAGGACTTGTATTAAATGCTGTTGGAGCAACTTTGGTTACATTTTTGGTTTGTCTTGGATTGTACAAATTCAAAATAGTAAAAGTTACAGAACAATTCAAATCGATAGTTATTGCTGCAACTTTAGCAATTGCAACTTATTATTTGTTTTCGTGGCTTGCTTCGCTAATTTTTAGTTATAATCCTGTTCATCACGGAAATTCGTTAATAAGCGTAGGGATTAGTGTTTTTGTAATTATAATAGCAGCCTTAAACCTATTTTTAGATTTTGATTTAATAGAAAAAGGCGCTCAACAGAGAATGCCAAAATTTATGGAATGGTATGGTGCAATGGGATTGATGATTACATTGGTTTGGTTGTACATTGAATTCTTAAGATTATTATCAAAATTATACAGTAGAGACTAAGTTTTTATTTCTATCATATCGAAAAGCCTTTCTGGGAAATCAGAAAGGCTTTTTTATTTTTATGCTAATGTGTCAATTCGTTAAAAATATTTTTAACTTTTTTCTTACAAAAAATATAATGTAATTTTAATGCAATAAAAAAATCGATGATTTATCAATTATTGCCAGCATTTTTTGCCGAATTATCACTCTCTCAACAAACACAATAGGTTTTTACATTTTACTTTTATGCAATTAATTACAATTAATGCAATTTGTTGCATTTTTAACATATAAAAACATCATTTTTAATCACAAACAAAATTTAAAGCTCAAAAAATTAAATTATTATTAATTTATGATTATTTTTGTGTAATCGATTACAATTAAACCACTTGTATTGAGAGTAAAACCACTTACTAATTATCATTAACCTTAAACCAAACAATTATGAAAAAAAAACTACTTTATCTGGCAGTATTTCTCCTGACTGCACAGTTATGGTCACAATCCATTACTGAAACTTCAGGATGGCTTGAATCTGCTTTTGTAAAATGGCAGCCCGTAAGTAATGCCCAAACCTATAATGTGTATTACACCGGAGGAGGACTTGTCGATCAAAAAATCGACAACGAGCTTATTAGAAATTACGGAACATATTTTCGTGCTGACATTCCAGGATTAAAAGCCGGATCTTATACCGTAAAAATCAAACCCGTTATTTCAGGAGCTGAAGGAACGGGAACGACCAGTAGCTCAGTAACTGTAAAAGCTCACGATAGAGCTGGATTTGCATTTTCAAATTCTCGTGTTCCAGGCGCCTATAATACAGACGGGACACCAAAAAGCAATGCCGTAATTCTTTACATCACGCAACAAACTAAAAACACGGTTTCACTAAATGTGACAGGTGCATCAGCAAATCCTTGTGTTGGCTTACAAACCATTCTTGACGGATATAAAAAAGGAAAAGACACAAGACCTTTAATTATTCGTATGATTGGTCAAATCACTGACTTGTCTTATATGATGAACGGAGATCTTGTGATTGAAAATAACAATAATGCCGCAAGCTACATCACACTGGAGGGAATTGGAAACGATGCAACTGCTGATGGATGGGGAATTAGGGTAAAAAATGCTTCAAATATTGAAATTCGAAACATCGGCATTATGAATGTAGACAGCGGTGAGGGCGATAATATCGGATTGCAACAGGACAATGATTACGTATGGGTTCATAACTGTGATTTCTTTTACGGAAAACCTGGAGGCGATGCAGACCAGATAAAAGGCGATGGAGCTTTAGATTGCAAAAAATCGACTTATGTAACCTTTTCATACAATCACTTTTGGGATAGTGGAAAAAGTAATTTATTAGGTCTAAGCGAAGGAACTACAGAAGGTTTGTACATAACCTATCATCACAATTGGTACGATCACTCAGATTCGCGTCATCCTAGAATCCGTTATTACTCTGCTCATGTTTATAATAATTATTACGATGGCAATTCTAAATATGGAGTAGGATCTACTTTGGGTTCATCTGTATTTGTAGAAGCTAATTTCTTTAGAAATTGCAAATATCCAATGCTAACTTCTATGCAGGGAACAGATGTTTATAATGGAGCTACAGGCACTTTTTCTAGCGAAGACGGCGGTACTATCAAAGCTTTCAATAATACGATGAGCGGACAAACTCGTTTTGTTGGATATAATGCTACAACATATCCTGTAGAATTTGATGCGTATATCGCTTCGACTCGAAATGAAACGATTAGCAATACTATTAAATCAAAAAAAGGAGCGAAAACCTATAACAATTTCGATACAAATTCAAGCGTAATGTATTCGTACACACCTGAAAGTCCTGAAAATGCAAAAACAACGGTTATGCAGTATGCAGGACGTATTTCTGGAGGCGATTTTCAATGGACATTCAACAATGCAGTTGACGATACCTCTGACGGTGTAAATATTGGCCTAAGAGATGCATTAAACGCTTATCAGACGAGCTTAGTTGCTGTACAAGGAGGAACTAATCCACCAGCAGGAAACCAAACTTTAACGTCGACTTCTAATACCAATCAAACCGTTACGAGCGGAACGGCCATTGGAACCATTGTTTTTACTTGGGGAGGAGATGCGACTGATGCCACTGTAACAGGTTTACCAGCTTCTGGATTATCATTTGTAAAAAATACAACCGCAAAAACAATTACAATTTCTGGAACCCCAACTGCTAATGTAACGTATTCAATAGCGACAACTGGAACCGGAACTTCAGCAAATGCATCAGGAACCATAACGGTAACCACCACAGGTACGCCTGCTGGAGATGAGATTCATAACTTTACAACATCTGGAAAAACAAGTGATTTCTACACAATTACAGGAAATCTCTCAACTACAAAAGGGACTGTTACTTACAATGGATTGACCCTAACACAATGTTTAAAAGTCGAATCTTCTACTAGCATTACGTTTACCACAACGCAACCAAGCACGCTAACACTTGTCTTTGTTGAAGCATCGGGAACGATTAAGGTAGATAATGTAGATAAAACTGCTTCAAACGGAATTGTTACCGTGTCTCTTGCCGCTGGATCTCATACTATTACAAAAAAAGACACTTCAAATTTATTCTACATGAGCACGGTTTATAATACTGGAAACTTAAAAACTGCTGATTCAGGCTCATTATTTCAAACTGAAGAAAAAGTGCTTTTACATCCAAATCCCGTTAGCAGCACTTTATACTTAACCGATAACACTCAAAAAGTAGAACATATTGAAATATTCAATTTACTTGGAGTTTTGGTAAAAACTGTTCAAAGAAATACCGAAACAATCGATTTAAGCAACCTACCAACTGGAACTTATATTGCCAAAATTCAAACCAGTACTGGAGTGATTAATCAGAAAATCGTAAAAAAATAATTCGTTATAAAAGAAAGGCTTCCGGATTTGGAAGCCTTTCTTTTATCTATTTCTATTTCTATTTCTAAATGCCTGCTGTTCGCTCATTTTTCCAAACTCCTTAAAAAAGTCTTTTATCGTTTGCAGATTGAATATTACAAACAAAAGCATTCCAAGAAAAATAGCGATCCAACAGTAAACAATTTTTACACCCGAAACATCTGAAGTACCTACATAAAAAATGATTGTTGGAAATATCGCTACCAAGATTGTCAAGCCTAATGTTAACAAAAGTGGATTAATAAAAAAACGACTCACCGCATTTAACCCTATCATCCTAACAATCGAGGCTAAAATTAACAAGCCTAAAATTCCGAAAATTAGTGAGGCAAAACCATAAATGAGCACTTCGTCATTGAGTGCATTAATTTCACCTTCGTAACCAAAAAAAGTATTAAAATTGAATTCCATCGTATTTTTTTTCTTCTGGTGTTACTTCAAATAATGACTGCGTTTTATAGCCTATCATTTTCGCTAAAATAAAATTTGGAAACTCCTCTATTCCAACATTATATAAATTTATACTGTCATTAAAAAATTCTCTTCTATCTGCAATTTTATCTTCCATCTGAGAAACTCTTCTTTGTAATTCAAGGAAATTACTATTGGATGCCAGCGTCGGATAATTTTCTGAAACCGCAAACAAGCTTTTCATTGATTTTGAAAATTCATTCGCATTCTCGATTTTTTCTTCTACTGTTTTAGCATTTAAAAAATCGGTTCTCAATTTGGTTAAATTGGTAAGCATCGCCGTTTCATGTTCCATAAATTTGGAAGCAACTTTCACTAATTCGGGAACTTCGTCTGCTCTTTGCATCAAAATAACATCGATATTTCTAAAAGCCTTTTCATAATTGTTTTTTAAGGCAATCAGTTTATTGTAAATTCTGATAAAAAAATTAAAGAATATAAAAATCAGAATGATTCCGGCAATTAATACAATGGTTTGAACTGTCATAATTTCTTAATTTAAAATAATATAAAGGAGTATCAATGAAATGAAAAATAATGTCGCTAAAAACGAATTCAACAATGGTTTGTACTTATTTCTGAACGAAATACTTCTCGGAATTGCAACACCAAATACATTATCTGAACTTCCTTTCTGAATGGTTGTATTTCCGTTATCCGAAGTTGCATTTCCAATCAAAAGCATATAATCGTTAGGTTGTAAATAGGTTTCGCTATATCTTGTCTTTCCTCCTTCTTGTTTGTCAACGCGGTCAAAATAAAATTCTAGTCCTTCGCCATCAACAATTACGGATCCAGTTTCGTCTTTTATTTTAAACCTACCTGTTTTACATTCTGTAAAAACAGTACTGTAGGTCG
This sequence comes from Flavobacterium procerum, assembly GCF_042431625.1. Taxonomy (NCBI): domain Bacteria; kingdom Pseudomonadati; phylum Bacteroidota; class Flavobacteriia; order Flavobacteriales; family Flavobacteriaceae; genus Flavobacterium; species Flavobacterium procerum. The sequence continues at coordinate 546,058 of NZ_JBHLYW010000010.1, forward strand.
TTCTTCCGTCATCATCAGGTTTACTTTCTTTTTCAATTTTGTAAAAATAACCAATACACGGTTTACTGAAATAAGGCGAAATAATAGGTTCGATTTGTTCTAAATCACCTTCAATTTCAACCTGTCCCATCGCAATAGCACTCACTTTTGAAGTTGGCAAAATAGACTGCAAGCGCATAAATTTAGTCTTATTACTCGGAAAGAATATGCTATTGATTACAATTAAACCAGGAATGAGTAAAAAAAGAAGTTTTAGGTTTTCTGTTTGGAAAAGAAAAACAAAAGTTCCAATAATTCCAGCTATAATCAAAAATCCCATTATTTTTTGGACAAATTTAGTTTTCGGAATATTGTGTTTACGATTAAATCTCTCTGTTTTAATTCTTTCTTCCTTACTACTTTTAATACCTGAAGAAATCATTCCAATTATACCAAAGAAAAAAACAGACCCAAATAAAAGAAACAGTACCGGAAGTGGCAATCTGTCATCAATTAAAAAACTGACGCCAATTAGCAAAGGGCATAACGCAAAGAAAAGCCAATTTGGAAATTTCAAATTCAATAAGCCTCCAAAAATAATAGTTAGAAACAAAGCAATTCCCATACTAAAAAGCATCAAAAAAATCAGCATTCCTGCATCAGTCCTATTTTGACCAAAAAACTCTAAAAGTTCATTCATATATTAAAAATTCTTTATTAGAATACAATTTCGATTTCTTTAGAAAGCAATCTTCTAATTCTGTTTTTCTCTTGGTCCGAAATTGGATTATTACTCAAATTAATTCCAACCAGAGATTGTAACTTAGTAATTTCATTCGGAATTTCGCTAATCTCATTATTACTTAACGTAAGGAATTTCAAATTTCTGAACTTTAAAATCTCGTCTGGAAACACCTTTAATTTGGCGCCTGTCAAATCCAATTCGATTACAGATTCGGGCTTTAATTTTGCTTTTTCTAAATTATAAAATGTTGTTTTCTCTTTCTTCTTTTCTTCTTTATTTCGGCTCAAAACACCTATTCCAGACAGAATAAGTACGGCTACAAAAAAGATACATAAAAAAGCAACCCACACAGGGTCTCCTTGTTTTTCTGTTGTAAAAAGCCTCATATAAACATAGTAGACCATTCCAAAAAACAAGACCAAAAACAGTCCTAAGAAAACCAAATAAAGAAAGTATTTTAAAATAGACCAAATGATATTTTTTCCTCTTGTAGTATTTTTTGAAACGGCCAAATAAACAACAAACCCCAAAACCAGAATCCAGAAAACAACAAGTCCGATTTGGGCTATTTCATTTCCATTTTCAATAATTAAAAAACTTATAAAAGTGGGAAACATCAGAACAAACCAAATTAAAAGTGCCGTTAGTCCGAATGAAAAACAGCCTAACTTTTCACCTTTTTTAGAAGTTCTGAGCCATAAATAAGCCAACAGAAAAGATAAAAGCAGCACTCCTATAAATCCGTATCCGAAAGGAGTAAGTCCGGCTAAAAAAATTAAATTCATTGTATTTGTTTTAAATTCATTTGGAAACTTCTACATTATCATTCTTTTGTTCTAAAGGATAAACGCTTATATAAGACGGATTTATTTTTATCACTTTAAGATTATTCTTTAAAGAAATAACAATACTGTCGTTCTTGTTGTTTACAGTTAGTTCTAATAATAATGGTTTTGCTTTTTCAGGCACATACATTTTCCTGAAAGTGTTTAAAATTTCTAATTCATCAAAACTAATTTGAGTTGCAAATCTTCTTGTATCATTTTCCCATGAAAGACGAATACCGCTAGGAATATTTTCAAAAATATAGTTTTTTTTATTTTTACCATCTTCTAAGCTCCAATTATTCTGATTAAATAATTTAACATCTGCCTCTGTCAAATAAAATCCATCAGGTAAATTTAAATCAACATTGTAAGAATGTTTTTCCATTACCAAAGCCACTTTTGCATCAATATCGATTTTGGAATTTGTATTTTTTTCTTCAATGTCATCAAAAACATGCCAAGTTTCATTGACTGTTTTTGCCTGATATTCACTAATTTTTAAATTTTTATCAGCATCTGAAATCCATACCAAAAGTTTTCCTTTCGGTAATATTTCTGCAAAAAAATACAACAAAACTTGGTTTGGGTTTTCGTTTGCAAAATTACTTTTGTATGGATTGGTTGTTTCTCTTAGTTGTTTCGCTTTTTCTAAAATAATGGCGTATGGCAACTTAAAATTTCCATTATAGAATTTTTTCTCTGTGTAAGAAAACCATGTTATAGATAAACTATCTGGATAAAAAGAATTCTCCTTACTTTTTTCAGAAAAATTAATATCATTCCATCCATTATCAATTATACGATTCTTATCAACATCGTAGTTCCAATTGTTTGTATGATGAAAATAGCAAGTGCTTACTTGTACAACATTTCCTTTTTTACTCAAAACTCCACTGCTCCATTCAAATCTTTCATCAGCCTTATAATTGTAGATTTGAATTAGATTTGCAATTAATATAATAAGCAATAGAACCGTTAGCGCCACATTAATCCTATCTTCTCTTTTTGTAAAATATTTCATAAGGAACTTAATGTGAAAATGCTTTCCCAAATTGTGCAACATACCAAAAAAAGCCAATAAGTATTCCTGAAATGATACTGCAAATTATTAATGTAATGCCAAAGAATTTTCGATAGAATGTTTTCTCAGGACTATAAAAATAAATCAAAAACAAGAGAGTCACCATGGTAATAGGCATTGTTAATGTTGTCCAACTCTCTGAATGATCTTCGCCATTCAAAAAATAAAACTGTAATGACAATGCGATTGCTATCAAAAGAAAAAGAGTAATAAATATTTTCATTATATCATTGATTTTATACTACAGAAATTTATTCAATGACTTACCAACCTGCATGCGGGAGCTCTTCTAAAACTTTATCTGGACTGTCTGTAGCAAACAACATTTTGCGTTTTAACTTAAATTTTTTAATTTCATGTGTAATTCGCGCCGTATCCTGCATCATATCAGCTAATTCCATATCTGCAACTCCAGAAATTAAATTATAATCAACCGTTATTTGAGCCCCTGCCCCAGTATTTAAAGTACTAATAGCAACAAGTATCAGTTCGTCATCTACATATTTATACGACGTTTTACGAGCTCCAATAGGACCAATTCCCTGAAGAGTAATATGAAATATTCTATTTTCATCAATTTCGATATTCTCGTAATCATACATTTTAGAACTTCCATCGGTATATTGAGCGTCGATAGCTTTCCATGACGTTTCTTTTAAAATATAAGTTCCATCCTGTTTTTTGATTAGAACCAAAATAGGTCGTGAATCTGTTTTATCATTTTTATTCTGCAAAACAATAACCATATCTTTTAATTCGTCATTATCCAGAAGTCCTTCTGCTTTCAATTGTATCTCATAAATTTCAGGCACAAAATCTTCTGGCTTTCTTCCTGTTTGAGGAAAAACCTGTATTGCGTTATTTTCTGCAACTTCTCTTTCTTGTTCTTCTTTTACAAAAGGATAATCTTTGGGGGTTACAATTTCGTTTTTTGTTTCTGGAATTCTGGTCTTTTCATTTTTACAACTCATTGTAATAATTACTAAGACAATAATTAAGAACTGTTTCATTTAATTGAAGTTTGGGTGCAAACATAAGCAAATTACTACAGATGAAGCAAAAAAAACCGCTTTCTTCAAAATATTGAAAAAAGCGGTTTGCAATTAAATTCGTATGGTTTACAAATCAAATTTAATTCCTTGTGCAAGCGGGAGATTTGTAGTATAATTAATGGTATTCGTTTGGCGTCTCATATAGATTTTCCAAGCATCAGAACCTGATTCGCGCCCTCCGCCGGTTTCTTTTTCTCCACCGAAAGCACCACCAATTTCGGCTCCTGAAGTTCCGATATTTACGTTTGCAATGCCGCAGTCAGAGCCTGTTACAGATAAAAATCTTTCGGCTTCTCTTAAATTATTAGTCATAATTGCTGAAGATAATCCCTGCGCTACTCCATTCTGAATTTCGATTGCATTATCAACTTCTCCAGAATATTTAAGTAAATATAAAACGGGTGCAAAAGTTTCGTGCTGTACAATTTCAAAAGAATTTTCTGCTTCTGCGATTGCTGGTTTCACATAACAGCCGCTTTCGTAACCTTCACCAGAAAGCACTCCTCCTTCAACCAAAATCTTTCCGCCTTCGGCCACTACTTTATTTAACGCATCGGCATACATTTCAACAGCATGAACATCAATCAGCGGTCCAACATGATTGTTTTCGTCAAGCGGATTTCCAATTCGTAATTGTTTGTAAGCAGCAACTAATGCATCTTTTACTTTATCATAAATACTTTCGTGAATAATCAATCTTCTTGTTGATGTACAACGCTGTCCAGCAGTTCCGACTGCTCCAAAAACAGCTCCGATAACGGTCATTTTTATATCAGCATCTGGCGTAACAATAATCGCATTGTTTCCTCCTAATTCTAACAATGATTTCCCTAATCTTCCGGCAACTTTCTGGGCTACAATTTTCCCCATTCTAGTCGAACCCGTTGCAGAAACAAGCGGAATGCGAGTATCGGCTGTCATTAATTCGCCTATTTTATAATCTCCATTTATTAAACAAGAAATTCCCTCTGGCAGATTATTTTCTTTAATAACCTGAGCGATTATATTTTGACATGCGATACCGCATAAAGGTGTTTTTTCTGAAGGTTTCCAAACACATACATCGCCAGAAATCCATGCCAACGCCGTATTCCAAGACCAAACTGCAACTGGGAAATTAAACGCCGAAATGATTCCAACAATTCCAAGAGGATGATATTGCTCATACATTCTATGTCCAGGTCTTTCAGAATGCATCGTTAATCCATGAAGCTGACGTGATAAACCAACAGCAAAATCGCAGATGTCAATCATTTCCTGAACTTCTCCAAAACCTTCCTGCAATGATTTTCCCATTTCATAAGAAACCAATTTACCAAGCGCTTCTTTATTTTGTCTCAATTTTTCTCCAAACTGACGAACAATTTCACCACGTTGCGGCGCTGGAATTAGTCTAAAAGTTTTAAAAGCTTCTGCTGCCGTCTGAATTGCCTTTTCATAATCCTGAGCAGTCGACATTTTTACTGAAGCAATTAATTTTCCGTCAACTGGTGAATAACTTTCTAAAATTTCTCCCGATGAAAAATTATTTATTCCTGTTGATGTTCCTTCATTTATGGTTTTAATGCCCAATTTTTCCAGAGCTTCTTTCATTCCAAATTGCGATGCTATTGTTGTCATTGTAACTTTTTTAGTTAAAATTGTTATATTACAAATGTAAAGATATTGTTTTAGAATTAATTTCAAATTGAAGCTAATCAATAAATAGACGTAAATTTAAGATTATTTAATAGTTTTAGTAGAGACTAAACCTTATTAATTGAATTTATTTGATGAAATTTGCGGTACTTAAAATAAAAAATATGACCTTTTTCAGTCGACTTTTACTTTGCTTTCTTTTAATTTCAACCAATGTATTTTCTCAAAAAGAAAAATCGTCTTTTCAGGTAGTTCCTTTAGGAATAAAAGGCGGAATAGACGAAAAAAATCTATCAGCCTATTTAGTTGCTCCAATTAATACTAACGATTATATCTGTCTCGATGCTGGAACTATAAATGCCGGAATAGAAAAAGCGATTGAAAATAAAGTTTTTAAAGTTTCGACCTCCGATGTTTTAAAGAAATACATAAAAGGATATTTGATTTCTCATGCGCATTTAGACCACGTTTCGGGTTTAATCATTAATTCTCCCGCTGATTCTTCTAAAACAGTTTATGCAACAGGGAAATGCATGGAAATGATGGAAAATCATTATTTTAACGACCAAACCTGGGCAAATTTTGGAGATAAAGGTCCTGGTTTTCCGTTGAAAAAATACCACTTTCAGACTTTAAATGTCGGTGAAGAAACTCCTATTTCAAACACCAAAATGACCGTTAAAGCTTTTCCATTAAGCCATGTCAATCCTTTTGAAAGCACTGCTTTTTTAGTTAAAAACAATGACAATTACGTTTTATATTTAGGCGATACGGGACCCGATTCTGTTGAGAAAAGCGATAAGCTGAAAGCATTATGGACGGCAGTTGCACCTTTAGTTCAAAACAAACAATTGAAAGGGATTTTTATTGAAGTTTCTTTTCCTAACGAACAACCTGACAAATTTCTATTTGGACATTTAACACCTAACTATTTACTAAAAGAACTTCATGTTTTAGAAGAAATGGCAGGAAAAGGTTCACTGAAAAATTTCAAAATTATCATTACACATTTGAAACCTCCTGCAAAAAATATTGCCAAAATTAAAGAACAGTTAAAAAATCAAAATGATTTAGGTTTGAAGATTATTTATCCTGAGCAAGGGAAAAAGTTTGAGTTGTAACTTTTTATTTAGCCACAGATTTCACAGATTAAAAGAATTTTAAAACTATCTGTATATTATAAACCCGACAGGTTTTAAAAACCTGTCGGGTTTGATATCTAAATTAAATTCAATTTATTTCTTAGCCACAAATCTCGGATCAGTTTCCATTACAGTGCCACAGTTATCACACGTTCTTAATTCTTCTGAATTGTAAAAATGCTCAAAATGAGGTAAGAAATCTTTTTCAATATTGTGCAGTTCAAAATATACTTCATAAAGTTTGTGATTGCAATTGTCACAATGCCAAAGCAATCCATCGGTAAAACCTTGTCCTGCACGTTTACGCTCAATTACCAATCCGATAGAACCTGCTGAACGAACAGGAGAATGCGGCACTTTTGCCGGATGCAAGTACATATCGCCTGAGTTTAGTTCCATTTCCTTGCGCTCTCCATCTTCCTGAATTACCACTTTTATACTACCTTCTAATTGGTAAAAAAGTTCTTCAGTTTCGTTATAATGATAATCTTTTCTTGCATTTGGTCCCGCCACAATCATTACGATATAATCCCCAGAATCTACGTAAAGATTTTTATTTCCAACTGGCGGTTTTAATAAATGACGGTTTTCGTCAATCCATTTGGTTAGGTTAAAAGGTTTTGCAATTGCCATTTTTTTTATTCTAAATTGTGAAAAGCTAAGGTAGTGAATTTGTAGAGATGCACTACAGTGCGCCTTTAGGTTTCTAATTCCATTTCAAAAAAAAGTTAGACGCACTGCAGTGCATCTCTACTGTCCAATTTCTTTTATCAAATAAACATAAACAGGAAAATGATCACTGAAACCCGCTTCTGTCAATGTATTTCGCAACGGATACCCTTTATACTGTCCCAAATTCTGAATAAGATAAGGTCTTGTAAAAATCCCCGCTTTCCAAAAATTAAAAGTTGCAAAATCAGATTTTATTAGCGAATCTGTCATGATAATTTGATCAAAAATATTCCAGGAATCCCGAAAAGCAATTGTTCCCAATCCTTTATTCACCATTTCTTCAAACGGATTAAAAACACCAAATTCTGAAACTTCTGACTTCTTCCCTTTTGCTTCTAAGGCCACTTTTATACTATTATTAATTGGCCCGTCATTAAAATCTCCCATGGTCATCACTTTTGCTTGCGGATTTATCTGCTGCAACGAATCTATAATTCTTCGGTTCAACTTTCCTGCGGCTTCTCTAAACAAAGTTGTCGCTTTTTCACCTCCAGATCTCGATGGCCAATGATTAACTATTATATGTATTTCTTCATTTTCTAAAAATCCCGAAACCAAAAGCTGATCCCTTGTAAAGACACGATTGTTGTTTTCTTTTTTAATTTCTAATTCATCGTCTTCAATCTCTGATTGTTGTACTTTCTTTGGAATATTCTTTTTATAAATAATTAATGGAATGTTGGAAAAAGAAGTCGGACGAAAGTACTTTTTCTGATAAAGCAACGCTACATCTATTCCGCGTTTATCGGGCGAATCAAAATGAATAATTCCGAAATCAAATTGCTGTAAATTAGGCTCTTTAATTAAATCTTCTAAAACAGCTCTGTTTTCAACTTCAGCACAGCCTAACAAAATGGGAGCATTAGAGTTTTCTGGTGTTCCGATTTCAGAAATTACTCTTGCAAGATTCTTTAATTTCTGTTCGTATTTTTCTTTTGTCCAATGTTGCGCACCATTTGGAGTCCATTCATCGTCATTTGTAAAAACATCATCATTGGTATCATAAAGATTTTCAAGGTTATAAAATGCGACGGTGTGTATTTTATACTTTTTGGGTTGTGAAAAAATCTGAAATGAACACAGTATAATGATGTAAAAACTAATTTTAAAAAACTTCATAAATTTACTTTTTAAAAAGTTCAATATTAAGCATTTTATTTAATTGTAAGAAAATTCAAATAAATATAACTTCTAAATTTTCTATATTTGTTTTTCATTCAAAATGAAAAAGCAAATAAATTTTATGATAATGAAAAACTCTTTCTTCAAGAAACACTTTACAATTTGTAAACTGGCATTTCTTATTTTTGCTTTACAATCATTCACTTGTCAATCTCAACAGAACATGATAACACCACCTTATTTACAAAAAGGAGATACTGTCGCTCTTTTGGCAACAGCTAGAAAAAACATCGACGACAATCTAAAACCAACTATAGATTTACTTCACAGCTGGGGTCTAGAAGCCGTTGTTGGAAGCACAATCGGCTTAGATTACCACCAATTGGCAGGAACAGACGAACAGAGAGCTGCCGATTTTCAAAAACAGCTCGACAATACTAACATAAAGGCCATCTGGTGCGTAAGAGGCGGTTACGGAACTGTACGAATGTTGGATTTATTAGATTTTACGAAATTCAACCAACATCCAAAATGGATAATCGGTTTTAGCGATGTAACAGTTCTACACAATCACCTAAACACAATGGGATATAAATCGATACATGGCGTAATGCCTGTTACGATTCCGCGTGCCACGCCTGCTGCAATCAGTTCGATGAAATCGAGTTTGTTTGGCGAGCCTCTTACCTACTCGATTCCTGCACATAATATGAATCGATTCGGAAAAGGAACAGGAGAAATAGTCGGTGGTAATCTTTCTATTTTGTACAGTTTATTAGGTTCTCCATCAGCAATTGACTGTCGTGATAAAATATTATTTATCGAAGATTTAGATGAATATTTGTATCACATTGATCGTATGATGATGAACTTGAGACGTAACGGCTGTATCGAAAACCTGAAAGGAATTATTATAGGCGGTATGACCAAAATGAAAGACAACGAAGTTCCGTGGGGCAAAAATGCCTTAGAAATCATCGATGACGTAACCAAAAAATACAACATTCCAGTAATATTCAATTTTCCAGCCGGACATATTCAGGACAATAGGGCTTTGATAATGGGAAATATCGTTACGATGGAAGTTACAGCAACAGGAAGCACATTGACTTTTAAAAAGTAATATTGTACAAATCCGTAATTTAAGGAGCTTAAAATACCACATAAAATCTCGCAAAGACGCGAAGTCGCAAAGTTTATTTAGACCTTTGCGACTTCGCGTCTTTGCGTGCAAAAAACCTCCAGCTTGAAACTTTAAACTCGTAATAAAAAACAATGGCAGAACACAATGAACTAGGAAAATTAGGAGAAGATATGGCCGCTTCTTATCTTGAAGAAAACGAATATGAAATTTTGGAAAGAAACTTCACTTCACAAAAAGCCGAAATAGACATTATCGCAAAAAAAGATAATGTTCTTGCCATCGTGGAAGTAAAAACTAGATCGAGTTTAGATTTTGGCTTGCCACAAGATTTTGTGAATTCAAAAAAGATTCAACAACTGGTAAAAGCAGTAAATGCCTACATAAACGATAGGGAAAAGGATTTTGAAGAAAATTTAGAAATACGTTTTGACATCGTTGCGGTCCACAAAAACGGGGAATCATTTGCTATTGAACATCTTACCGATGCATTTTATCACTTTTAACATAATTTTCTATTGTTATAATTGTAACAAATTGTTTTTTTATTTATATTTGCTGAGATTTATAACATCGTAATGTTAAATTAACCAACCAATTAAGTTACCAAAAAAAAAAAAAAGAATTATGAAAACTGTTTCATCAATCGTAGAAAATTACATCAAAACAAAACCATTTTTATTGAATGCATTATCGCTGGGCATTATCAATCTGACATCGCTTTCTCGAAATATCATGACTGAACTGGAAAGTGAGTTTGGAAAAGAGGTAAAACAAGGTGCCGTTGTAATGTCTTTAAAACGACTAACCGAAGAACTGGATTTTAAACTGAATCATAAAATCAACAAGGTAATTAAGAATATCGGCGAAATTACAGTGCGTTCTGAGCTTACAGATTACACTTTTGCCGCTTCTGAAACGGTTTTAAACAAACAAGCCGATCTAATTTCTGATATTAACGCTCTTTCTGATATTTTTTACACTTCTTCTCGTGGCGTAAACGAAACTAATATTGTGGTAAGCAGCAGTGTAAACCATTTAGTTGAAAAGCATTTTATGCGTGAGAAACTAATCCAAAAATTAGACAATTTAGCTTCTATTACCGTAAAACTACCAAAAGAAAATATTGTGGTTCCTGGAATTTACTATTTCATTTTCCAGCGTTTGGCTTGGGAAGGAATCATTATCAATGAGGTAATTTCAACTTCAAATGAATTTACCATTTTAGTTGGCGAAGATCAAGTAGACGTTGCTTTTAAAGTAATAAAAGATTTGAAAAACTAACAATCCTAAATAATAATTTATAAAATCCTTTTGTCTGTAGATAAAAGGATTTTTTTGTTCCTAATAGCTCTGAGCATTAAAAAATCAATTGCATAAATGGCACTATTTTCAATATTTATGTGATTAACATACTATTTTTTCTCAAATGCGTTAATTTGACACATCCTTATATAAAGCGGTCTTTCGGCCTTTTTTAATTGTTCATACAAAAAACTAACAAAAAATATGAATTAAGTTTTTTTATATGTGATTTGTTGCGAATAATATTTTTATATATTTGCAAAGAAGTATGAGAGATTATATAAATAGTAATCATCTAAAAGTAGATAATCAACATTACGATATATTTCTTGGAATTTTTCTAAGACCTTTTTTTAACTTACGATGAAAATCATCTAACCAAAAACCACTATAATGCAAAAAAATCACTCCGCGGAGTGATTTTTTTTTTATTTAAAAGGATCAAAGCTTTTCGATATACAGCAATAAAATTATCTAGTAACCTAAAGCTTTTTTTATGTTCATATTTAAAACGAATAATTAAGTGCTACGCCGACATCGTTTTTTAAAGTGACGTCGTTACGGGTGATTGTAGGTTTAAAAGCCAGATTTTCATTTACATTAAACTGTGACAATGCAGCATCAATATTTGCATCGATAATATTCAAAACGTAAAAACCAACCATAAAAAGAGCCGATAAATCTCTATTTCGCTGATATCCTTTTTGAATTCTGATTAATCTGTCTTCATCAAATCGAGCAAGGCTTGGCGAATCGCTTATCCTTCCTTCAAGTCTGTTTTTATATTCATCTCTGTATATTTTATAATTCTTCTGATTGTCAACATACAGATAAGTGCTCACACCAATTGCGCCGAAAACAAGGGGAACTTTCCAGTATTTTTTGTTGTAAACCTGTCCTAAACCTGGTAAAACAGCCGAATAAAAAGCAGCTTTGGCCGGACGAAGAGGATCTATTTCTTCTGATTTTAAAGTGTCTTTAGCAATAAGTTCATTTTTTTCTTGGGCATTTACTGAAGTGAAACTGAGTAAGAAAAATAAAAAAATATATCGGTAGTGCATATAAAAAATTTGTTTTTGAAATCGGGGTCAAAGAAAACTCTTAGTTTTCAAGATTTTTCTTAAATAAAAGATAAATAAAACTTAATTTTTAAAGAGTTGTTATTTGCCACGAATTCACGAATTATTCTAAAAATTCGATTTGATAAATTATTCGTGAATTCGTGGCTAAAATTTTACTCCTCAAACAACTCCATCAACTCCAAAGCTCGTTTTATTGACTTCACATTTTCAAAAGTCAATAACAAACGTAATCCGTTTACGGTTTGTTTTTCTTTCATTTTGCAGAGTGAACTTTGTTTTTGAACGAAGTTTAAAACGTTTCTGAATTTCGCAGATTGATAGTAGTCAGATTGTTGGTCTGAAACGAAATAACCAATCATTTTGCCTTGTTTTAAGACCAATTTCTCGATTCCGACTTTCGTGGCAATCCATTTAATTCTGATGCTGTTTAATAAGGCAACAGCTTGTTTTGGCAATGGACCAAAACGGTCAATTAGTTTTTTCTCGAATTCCTGTAAACCAGCTTCGTCTTTTATGGCTCCTAATTCGTTGTATAAAACCAAACGTTCTGAAACATTGTTGATGTATTCATCTGGGAATAATAACTCGAAATCGGCATCGATTTGAATGTCTTTTACGTACTCTTTCGTATCGATGTCATTTTCTTCAGGATATAAATCTTTGAATTCGTTTTCCTTCAACTCCTCAATCGCTTCGTTCATAATTTTTTGGTACGTATCGAAACCTATTTCATTAATGAAACCGCTTTGTTCTCCACCTAATAAATCTCCCGCGCCACGAATTTCTAGATCTTTCATCGCAATGTTGAAACCACTTCCCAATTCGCTGAATTGTTCCAATGCCTGAATACGTTTTCTCGCATCTTCAGTCATCGACGAATACGGTGGGCAAATGAAATAACAGAATGCTTTTTTGTTGCTTCGTCCTACTCGACCGCGCATTTGATGCAAATCTGACAATCCGAAATTATTGGCGTTGTTGATGAAAATCGTGTTGGCATTTGGAACGTCTAATCCGCTTTCGATAATCGTTGTAGCCACCAACACATCAAAATCTCCATTCATAAAACCTAACATCAATTCTTCGAGTTTGGCGCCGTCCATTTGTCCGTGACCAATTCCAACTCTTGCATTTGGAACCAAACGCTGAATCATTCCGGCCACTTCTTTTATATTTTCGATTCGATTATTGATGAAGAAAACCTGTCCGTTTCTTTGAATTTCATACGAAATCGCATCACGAATAATCTCTTCATTAAAACCAACAACATTTGTTTCAATCGGATAACGGTTTGGCGGAGGCGTTGTAATTACTGATAAATCTCGCGCTGCCATTAATGAAAACTGAAGTGTTCTTGGAATTGGCGTCGCCGTTAATGTCAACGTATCAACATTTGCCGCAATCGTTTTGAGTTTGTCTTTTACGTTTACACCGAATTTCTGTTCCTCATCAACAATCAATAAACCTAAATCTTTAAAAACTACATTTTTGTTTACCAATTGATGCGTTCCAATTACAATATCCAGTTTTCCTTCGGCCAAATCTTTTAAGGTCTGCGATTTTTGTTTTGCAGTTCTAAATCGGTTTAAGTAACCAATTGAAACCGGCATATCTTTTAAACGCTCCGAAAAAGTTCTGTAATGCTGATAAGCCAAAATTGTTGTTGGAACCAAAACCGCAACTTGTTTGCTGTTGTCTACAGCTTTAAAAGCAGCACGAATCGCAACTTCCGTTTTCCCGAAACCAACATCGCCACAAACCAATCGATCCATTGGGCGATCGCTTTCCATATCGGCTTTTACTTCGGCCGTCGATTTGGTTTGATCTGGTGTATCTTCGTAAATAAACGAACTTTCTAATTCATTCTGAAGATAACTGTCTGGCGCAAACTGAAAACCTTTTTCTAAACGTCGCTTCGCATACAGCTGAATCAAATTGAATGCAATATGTTTGACGCGCGCTTTGGTTTTCTGTTTTAAAACTTTCCAAGCGTTTGATCCTAGTTTATAGATTTTCGGAGGCGTTCCGTCTTTTCCGTTGTATTTTGAAATTTTATGAAGCGAGTGAATGCTCACATACACAATATCATTATCGGCATAAACCAATTTTATAGCTTCTTGCGTTTTCCCTTCAACCTGAATTTTCTGTAATCCACCAAATTTTCCGATTCCGTGATCAATGTGAGTTACATAATCGCCTACAGAAAGCGCGGTCAGTTCTTTTAAAGTGATATTCTGTTTTTTTGAATATCCGTTTTTGATGTTGAATTTATGATAACGCTCAAAAATCTGATGGTCTGTGTAAGCCGTTATCTGATTTTCTTCGTCAATAAAACCTTGGTATAAAGGAAGTACAATTGTATGATAATGTTTTCTGATATTCTCAGAATTGGCTTCATCTAAACTCTCAAAAATATCATGAAAACGTTTTGCCTGCGTTTCATTCGAACAAAACAGATAATTGACATATCCATTAAAATGATTCTCGCTTAGATTGTTCAGCAATAAGTCAAATTGTTTATTGAATGAAGGCTGAGGCTGAATATGAAATTCGAATTTTTTAGTTGTTTTATAAACGGGTCTTGAAGCCAATTCTACAACTGAAAAATCCAAAGATCTTTTTATAAAGGATGCCTGATTTAAAAACAATTGTTCTGGAGTGGCATGTTTTATTTCTTTTGACAATTTCTCAAAAGCTTCTTGTGCTCTAACAAATTGTTTGTCTAACTGGCTAAAAAGTCCTTCGGTGTTTTGAATAAAAAGAACTGTTTTTTCAGCAATATAATCTAAAAAGCTCTCACGGTTTTCCTGAAAAAGCTTGTTCTCCACATTCGGAATAATCGTGATTTTTTTATGCGTTTCTACAGATAATTGCGTTTCAACATCAAAAGTTCTGATGCTGTCAACCTCGTTTCCGAAAAATTCAATTCTGTATGGATGATCGTTTGAAAAAGAGAAAACATCGACGATTCCTCCACGAACTGAAAACTCTCCAGGTTCTGTAATGAAATCGACTCTTTTGAATTCGTATTCGAATAAAACTTCGTTGATAAAATCAATCGAAATCTTATCATTTAAAGCTACTTTTAAAGTGTTTTTATCGAGTTCTCTTCTAGTAACTACTTTTTCAAAAAGCGCTTCTGGATAGGTAACAATTACAGCCGGTTTTTTTCGAGAATTGATTCGGTTTAAAACCTCTGCACGAAGCAGAACATTTGCATTATCAGTTTCATCTATTTGATAAGGGCGACGGAATGAAGCAGGATAAAACAAAACATCCTGTTCTCCAATCATTTGCTCTAAATCGTTTAGGTAATAAGCCGCTTCTTCTTTGTTGTCTAAAACAATCAAAAAAGGCAGTTCGGTTTTCCTGAAAACAGAACGCAAAATAAAAGAAACAGCAGATCCCAACAATCCGCTGATATTCATTTTTACCTGATTTCCTTCCAGTAAACTTGTGGCAATCTGCTGTGCTTTTGGCAGATTATCGTATGTTGTATATAAGGCGTTTTTACTCAACTTTAGGAATATTTTGATCTAATGGCGGAGCAGAATTCGGAATTGCGCGCGCCGTGTCTAACATTTTTAAAAAATCAGATTCTCCTTGTTCTTTCGGAATCTTGCTTCTTTCGATAATTTTGTCCATTTGCCTTTCTAAAGAAATCAGTTCTTTATTGATTTCTCCAACCAAAAAAACCACTTTATCATCTGGAATTTTATTTAAATGAATAAACAAATCCAGCATTCGGATTTTAGTAATTAAAATTGAAATACGGCTTTTAATATGCGGCTGATTAAATTCAGGCGGTATATTATTGTTTAAAGCCATTGCTTTTCTTGAAATAACTGCCGATTTTTTCTGAAAAGCACCTATTGTTTTTCTAGGTTTATCTCCCAATTCCTGTAGAAATTCTCTCCACTCTTTCCATGAGCTGATTTTTGCTTCAGAAATTTCATTAATAGGATCGTCGATAAAAATCCAGTTTTTATTGATATTATTGAAAATAGCTTCTTTCTTTTTAGCTTCTTTAGCGTTCTCGGCTTTGCGTTTCTCATTTTCATTCTGGCAGGAAATCAACACAAAAAATAAAAGTGCGAAAAGAGATATTTTATGATTCATTTGTAAAACATTAGACTGCAAAGTTACGAAGTAAATTTTACAATTGTAAACTCTGTTTTACTGGAAACGCTACAGATTACAATTGCCTTTTATGCAGATTATAAAGATTATTTTTTCATCTCATAAAAAACAAAAAAACCGTTTTGAAATACAATCGGCGGTTGATAAAGAAAGCACTCTGTCAAGAATTTTGTAAAGAACAAAGTTTTTTATTATTGAATTAATAATTTATGCTTGCAAAAAACAGATGTAATTGCGAAAACGTTATATTTGTGTCTGCAAAAAATAACAAAAAATGAATCCAAAAATATTGATCATTGGCGCCTGCGGTCAGATTGGTACAGAACTGACTCAAAAACTGCGCAAATTATACGGAACCGAAAATGTAATCGCTTCTGATATCCGTAAATTAAATACTGATGTTGTTAATTCAGGTCCGTTTGAAGTGGTCAACGCTTTAGATTTTAACCAGATTGAACATTTGGTAGAAGTACATCAGATTACAGATGTGTATCTAATGGCAGCACTTTTATCGGCTACAGCCGAAAAAAACCCTGCTTTTGCATGGGATTTGAATATGAATTCGCTTTTTCATGTATTGAATTTAGCGAAAGCAAAAAAGATTCAGAAGGTTTTTTGGCCGTCAAGTATTGCCGTTTTTGGTCCGACAACTCCAAAAGAAAACACACCTCAATATACCGTAATGGAACCTTCAACAGTTTACGGAATCAGCAAACAGGCTGGCGAAAGATGGTGCGAATATTATCATAATATTTATGGTGTTGATGTTCGCAGTATTCGCTATCCAGGCTTGATCAGCTGGTCTACTCCTCCGGGTGGCGGAACTACAGATTATGCTGTTGATATTTTCTACAAAGCGATTGCAGATAAAAAATACGAATGCTTTTTATCATCAGAAACCAAAATGCCAATGATGTATATGGATGATGCTATTGATGCAACAATCAACATCATGAAAGCTCCAGCTGAAGAAATTAAAATTCATTCTTCATACAATTTGGCGGCTATGAGTTTTACTCCAACTGAAATTGCTGCTGAAATCAAAAAACATATTCCTGAATTCGAAATTACATATAATCCAGATTTCCGTCAGAAAATCGCAGACAGCTGGCCGGCAAGTATCGATGATGCTGAAGCCAGAGAGGATTGGGGATGGAATCATAAATTTGATTTAGAATCGATGACTAAAGATATGATTGAGCATTTGAGTTAAATTCTTTTCTGCACGATTTAGTATCCATTATAAAATATTGCCTCCAGCTAAAGCTGGAGGTTTTTTATTGTGAAGTTTTTATTGTTTGTCATTTCGACCGAAGGGAGAAATCACACTCGTGAATCCACACAGAGAATCGCCAATCTTTGTCGAGTTTCTAGTGCGATTTCTCCCTTCGGTCGAAATGACAAGAATAGAATCTTTTGAACAGAAACCTAAACTAAATCTCTAAAAGAAGCCAATTGTTTTGTATCTAGCCCCGATCGAGGCGTTATCCTTGCTGGCCCGACGTCGGGCAACAGCGAGATATAGCCGAGAGCGGGAACCATGTATATTAAAATGCCTTTGTGATGCTCCTGAAAATAAAAATGCCGTCTAGAAATTCTAAACGGCATTTTTTTTATTATCAATTTGAAGAATTACTTCACTTCAAAAACATTATTTGCTTGTTTTACATCCGCCATTAAGCCGCTTGGATCGATGGTGATTTTTTTGATTGACGTTTTGTTCTTGTCAATTGTAAAACTATAGTTTTGCTGTGCCCAAGCCCAATCAGCCAAAACGGTTCTTTTTACGTTTGTATTTGGGTTTGGTTTAATGAAATTCATCATTCTTAACGGAATGTAGAATGTTTCAGAAGTTCCGTCTGTATAATCTACTTTTAAGTCGATTGGCATTGGCATTCTTCCGATTCTTTCTAAAGTTACAATTGTTTTTCCAGCATTATCTGCAACTTCTTTTATTCCGTAATCAATCGTATTGGTTGTTTGTGCCCAATCTGTTAAGTACCAATCTAACTCAGCACCTGAAACTCTTTCTGCTGATCTTTTAATATCGTTTGGAGTTGGATGCTTGAATTTGAAATCATTATAATATCTCTTTAATGTTGCATCCAGATTTTCTTTTCCGATTACATATTCTAATTGAGACAAGAACAAACTTCCTTTGATATAAGAAGAAATACTGTATGGACGATTTTCATCGTAACGATCTCCGTGAGTAGTCTGTGGTTGCTCTTTTCCAGAATTTACCAAACTGTAATAAGCAGCATAATTTCCTTTAAACGGATTAACCTCTTTTTTGTCTCCTTTCAATTCATTCAAAGCACTGTCTTCGATGTAAGTTGTAAAACCTTCATCCATCCAAGGATGTTTTGATTCGTTTGAAGCCAAAATATGCTGGAACCAAGAATGTCCTAACTCGTGAGTTGCTGTTCCAAGAATTCCTTCAAGAGTTCCGTTTCCTAACATCAGCGTACACATAGCATACTCCATTCCGCCATCTCCACCTTGAATAAATGAATATTGTTTGTAAGGGTAAGCACCTACTCTTTGGTTGTAATATTCCATTACTTTAACCATCAAAGGCTCTAATTGTTTCCAATTTGCCGTAGTTTTTGGATTGTTTTTATAGAAGAAATGCAAATCGACATCATTTGGTCCTTTTACGATATCATGCGTATATTCTTTATCTGCAGCCCAAGTAAAATCGTGAACATTTGGTGCGATAAAATGCCATGTCAATGTTTTTGCTTTCTTTGGATATGTAACAGTCACTCCTTCTTCTTCGTAACCGTGTCCGATTGAGTTTTTATCTTGAAGATATCCTGAACCTCCAATTGTATATTCTTTATCGATTGTAATTTTTACGTCAAAATTACCCCAAACACCGTGAAATTCTCTCGCAATATACGGATCTGCATGCCATCCTTCGAAGTCAAATTCGGCCAATTTAGGATACCATTGCGACATGGAAAGTTCAACACCTTCTGAGTTATTTCTTCCTGTACGACGAACCTGAACCGGAACTTGTCCATCAAAATCTAGAGTAAAAGTACTTTTTGAATTTGGCAAAATCGGTTTCACCAAAGTAACCTCCAAAATAGTTCCAGAAACTCTCGTTTGAGCCACAGCGCCGTCTTGCTTGAAATTTGTAACTTTTAAAAATCCGATTTCATTTGGTTTTAAAGTCTCAATACGGCTTTGTTTTACTTCTTTTCCATCAGCGTCTTTTACTTTATTAACCATTCTTCCGTCTGGATCTTTTATAAAATGAAGTCTCGCATCCATTTCGCTTCCAGGCTGAAAAGCGTTTAGGTATAAATGATAAAATACTTTTTTTAGCGTATCAGGAGAATTATTTGTATAAACCAATTCTTGCTTTCCTTTATACTGATAGTTTTTAACATCCATCGAAACCTCCATTTTATAATCGGCGTGCTGTTGCCAATATGGGGCATTTTGCGCAAATGTCGAGCTTAAACCTAAACTCAAAAATGAAAGTAAAATAATTTTTCGCATGATTTGTAAATAATAAAAATGGAAGAGCAAATGCCCTTCCATTGGATTAATAGTATATTCTTTTTATTTCTTAGACATTTTTTCTGCCATTAATAAAGCATTGTAAGCATTTACCATCTTCGCTGTTTTTGAAGATTCAGCAGATGAAACTGCAGTCGGATTTTCGCTTTCTCCTAAAACAACTTGAGCAGGAAGTGCTACACCTGAATCCATTAAAATCTTTTTAACTTGAGCAGCTTTTAATTTTGGATAATACGAACGAATTAAAACTGCAACTCCAGCAGCATTTGGAGATGCCATAGAAGTTCCTTGCAAATATTTGTATTTGTTATTTGGAACCGTTGCGTAAATTTCTTCACCAGGAGCAAAAACGTCAACATTTATTTTTCCGAAGTTAGAAAATGGTGCTACTACATTTTTTCCGTATTCTTTATTGATAGCGCCAATTGTAATTACGTTATCCGAAAACTCTTTTACGTTATCTTTAGAATCGTTAGGATAATTGATGTTTTTTGTCTCATCAATATTGTAACCATCGTTTCCTGCAGCATGCACAATTAAAACATCTTTTTTAGCCGCGTATTTAATAGCGTCATAAACCCATTCTTTGTGTGGCGAGAAGCTTTTTCCGAAACTCCCGTTGATTACCTTTGCTCCATTGTCAACCGCATAACGAATTGCCAAAGCAATATCTTTATCATACTCATCTCCATCTGGCACAGCTCTTACGGTCAAAATCTCAACATTGTTTGCTACTCCGTCTCCACCTAGATTATTACCTCTAACTTGAGCAATAATTCCTGCAACGTGTGTTCCGTGAAGTGCTTTTTCTTTATCTGGACCAAAAACAACATTATTTCCGTAACGATTATTTTTAATGTCGTCTGGATTATCGCCTACAACTTTTCTTCCGTCGAATTCTTTATTTAGGTTATAATTCAATTGATCATAAACCTGTTCTCTGTATTCTTCCAAATCAGCTTCTGGATCGAATGTCGGTCCTGCGTTGGTAAAAATCTGAGTCATAATCATCTTACTCTTTGACACTTTGGGATCAGTAGACGTAATCGCACTTAAATCTTCGACTTTATAAGTTGTCTTGTTCAATGCTTTTTTGATAGTCCCATGGACATCTAACAAGAAATCTACTTGCTCCTTGTCTTTTAGAGCTTTATCGTATTTCTCAGTATATTGTGCCAATGCTTCTTTATATTGAGCAGAACCATCATCTCCTTTTTTAACGATACGTGTCATTTCAAGATTTTCGTGTACCGAATTGCCAAGGAAATTCCAACCGTTTACATCATCAATAAAACCGTTCTTATCATCGTCTATACCGTTTCCTGGAATTTCTTTCGGATTCGTCCAAATCATTCCTTTTAAATCTTCATGCTCTATATCGACACCAGAATCTACAATTCCGACAATTACCTTTTGTCCTGTTTTACCTTGAAGTAATTCAGCGTAAGCTTTATCAACACTCATTCCTGGAATTGAATCTTTGATGAGATCCAAATGGCTCCATCTTTTTAGTTCATTTTCTGAAACCGGAGCTTTTTTTACAATTTCTAAAGGAGCTTTTATAAATTCTTTAGATGTAGAAACCTGTGCTTGAACAGTGGCACTGCAGCCTGCTAAAACTAATAAGGCAAAAGCAGATAATTTAAGAGGTTTTATGTGGCTCATGTATGTATATTTTTATAAAAAGTTAAATCAAGGGTCTAAATTATACTTTTTTGTTACAAAAAACTAACCATTAACACTGTGTTATGAAATTATGATGCTTTTTTAAACTTTTTAAAGAAAAATCACAAATCAATTTTAAAGAATTTCCTCGCAGCTAAAAACCTCTTTCAACCTCACTCCTTTTTCAGTATGTTCTACCGTTATAATCTGGTTATGTGCATCGTGTTCCAAAAATAAATAATGATTCTCATCAGCTGCTAAATTCAAAAATTTTGATTTTTCGGGCATCGTCAGCAAAGGCCTTGTATCATACCCCATAACATACGGAAGCGGAATATGTCCTGCTGTTGCTAATAAATCGGCACAAAAAACGATTGTTTTATCTTGATACTTAATATAAGGTATCATTTGTTTTTCGGTGTGACCGTCGACATAATAAATTTCAAAACCAAGTGCAGCCGAAAAACCAAAATCAGAATCAGGTCTTTCAATAAAATGCAACTGTCCGCTTTCTTGCATTGGCAATAAATTTTCAGACAAAAAAGAAGCTTTTTCTCTTGCATTTGGTTGGGTTGCCCATTCCCAATGGCTTTCATTCGTCCAGAATTTTGCATTTTTAAAAGCAGGCTCATATCCTGTTTTGTCGGCATTCCATTGTACACTTCCGCCACAATGATCAAAATGCAAATGCGTCATAAAAACATCGGTAATATCATCGCGATGAAAACCATATTTTGCCAATGATTTATCCAAAGAATGTGAACCCCAAAGCGAATAATATCCGAAAAACTTCTCTGACTGCTTGTCTCCCATTCCGGTATCAATCAAAATCAGACGATTTCCGTCTTCAATTAAAAGACATCTTGCTGCAATATCAATAAGATTATTGGCGTCAGCAGGATTTGTTTTGTTCCAAATTGTTTTGGGCACCACGCCAAACATAGCGCCACCGTCTAATTTAAAATTTCCGGATTCTATTGGGTATAGTTTCATAAGTTCATTTTTAATGCAGAAACAAAGCTAGGAAATCAAATTTCTTTATGCTAAAATCTGTTTAAAAACTTAGAAATAGCAATCTCGAGAAAGCATAAATAGCATAGCTATAATTGAAAGAATAGTTAGACTCATTTTATCAAAATAACTAATATCTATTTTAACATTTGTTATAATAATGTGAACCGTTATGGAAAAAGGTTTTTAAGTCGTATCTTTGCAGACAATTTTGATTTAACATTGAAAACTAGCGTTTTAAATCTGTACTAAATTCATTACAGCCAAAAAATGCCTATTAAAAACAAAACATCTAAGAACAATGATAAAAGTTTCAGATACTGCCAAAAAGAAAATCATCGACTTGATGACTGATGATGGTTTTGACGCCGCAAGCGACTACGTGAGAGTAGGCGTAAAAAGCGGTGGATGCTCTGGTTTGTCTTATGATTTAAAATTTGACAAAACCAAAGGAGAAGACGATAAGATATTCGTAGATAACGATATCCAGATTGCTGTTGAGAAAAAATCATTTCTATATTTAGCCGGAACAATCTTAGAATTCTCTGGCGGATTAAACGGAAAAGGATTTGTTTTCAATAATCCAAATGCAAGCAGAACTTGCGGATGTGGAGAATCATTCTCTCTATAATCAAGAGTTCGAAAACTGTAAAGTCATAAAAACAGAATCGAAGTTCAGATTTTAGACTTTCAAACCTAAAGACAACATTAAAATATAATGAGCAAATACACCGAAGACGATTTAAAAATCGAACTGGAAACTAAAGAATATGAATACGGATTTTATACCAATATAGAATCTGAAACTTTTCCTATTGGCTTAAACGAAGAGATTGTTAGAGCTATTTCTCTTAAAAAAGAAGAACCTGAATGGATGACCGACTGGCGCATCGAGGCTTTTCGTGCTTGGAAAGAAATGATTGAACCAGAATGGGCAAACGTACAATACGAAAAACCAGACTTTCAGGCTATTTCATATTATTCAGCTCCAAAGGCCGTAGACCCTAACAAAACTTTAGACGATGTAGATCCTGAATTATTAGAGATGTACAAAAAGTTAGGAATCTCTGTAGACGAACAGAAAAAGATGAACAATATCGCAATGGATATTGTTGTCGATTCTGTTTCTGTAGCTACAACTTTCAAGAAAACGTTGGCTGAAAAAGGAATTATTTTCTGCCCGATTTCTGAAGCTATCAAAGAACATCCTGAATTGGTGAAAAAATATTTAGGAACTGTTGTACCTCAAAAAGACAACTTCTACGCAGCGTTAAACTCAGCCGTTTTCTCTGACGGAAGTTTCTGTTATATTCCAAAAGGCGTTCGTTGCCCAATGGAACTTTCAACTTATTTCAGAATCAATCAGGCAGGAACCGGACAATTCGAAAGAACTTTGGTTATTGCTGATGCTGGAAGTTACGTTTCATACCTTGAAGGATGTACAGCTCCAAGCCGTGATGAAAACCAATTACACGCTGCTGTGGTTGAATTGATTGCTTTGGATGATGCTGAAATCAAATATTCTACTGTTCAAAACTGGTTCCCTGGAAACAAAGAAGGAAAAGGTGGAGTTTACAACTTTGTAACTAAAAGAGGTTTATGCGAAACTAACGCTAAAATTTCTTGGACACAAGTTGAAACAGGTTCTGCTGTAACTTGGAAATATCCTTCTTGTGTATTAAAAGGAGATAATTCAGTAGGAGAATTTTATTCTATTGCTGTAACCAATAATTACCAACAAGCAGATACTGGAACAAAAATGATCCATTTAGGTAAAAACACTAAATCGACTATTATTTCTAAAGGTATTTCGGCTGGAAAATCGCAAAACAGTTACCGTGGTTTAGTACAGATTTCTCCAAGAGCAGAGAACGCTAGAAACTTTTCTCAGTGTGACTCTTTGTTAATGGGTAATAATTGTGGAGCGCATACTTTCCCATATATCGAAAGTAAAAATCCATCGGCTAAAATCGAGCACGAAGCAACAACAAGTAAAATTGGAGAAGATCAAGTTTTTTATTGCAACCAAAGAGGTATCCCTACTGAAAAAGCGATTGCCTTAATTGTAAACGGTTTCAGTAAAGATGTATTGAACAAACTTCCGATGGAATTTGCAGTTGAAGCGCAAAAATTATTAGAGATTTCTTTAGAAGGTTCTGTAGGGTAATTTGAAGATGGAAAATAAAAAAGTCATCATTTTAGGTTCTTCCAGAAAAAACGGAAACACAACCAAAATTGTGGATGAAATTGCGAAAGAACACAACATTGATGTAATAAATCTAAGTGATTACAATATTTCATATTACGATTACGAAAGCAAAAATATAGACGATGATTTTTTGCCTTTAATTAGAGGAATTATTGAAAAATACGACACCTTAATTTTTGCAACGCCAATTTATTGGTACAATATGAGCGGAATTATGAAGGTCTTTTTCGATAGGATTTCAGATTTAATCCGAATTGAAAAAGAAACCGGACGAAAACTTAGAGGAAAGAAAATTGGAGTGATTACAAATTCACACGATAATGAAATCGAAGATAGTTTTTACATCCCGTTTCAAAAATCAGCCGATTATTTAGGCATGGAATATTTAGGACACGCGCATTTTAATGCCAACATCCTAAACCAACAAACAAAAATAGAATTGACATTTATATAAAATAAAGAACAATGTTATCAATAAAAAACCTTCACGCCGCGATTGGTGATAAAGAAATCCTGAAAGGAATTAATATAGAAGTTAAAGCTGGAGAAGTTCACGCGATCATGGGACCAAACGGTTCTGGAAAAAGTACACTTTCTGCAGTTATTGCAGGAAACGAAAACTATGAAGTTACAGATGGAGAGGTAATTCTTGACGGAGAAGATCTTGCTGATTTAGCTCCAGAAGAAAGAGCACACAAAGGTGTTTTCCTTTCGTTTCAATATCCGGTAGAAATTCCTGGAGTTAGCGTTACTAACTTCATGAAAACAGCTATCAACGAAACTCGTAAAGCAAACGGACAAGAAGAAATGCCGGCTAACGAAATGTTGAAAGTAATTCGTGAGAAATCTGAATTATTGGAAATCGACCGTAAATTTTTATCTCGCTCTTTAAATGAAGGTTTTTCCGGAGGAGAGAAAAAAAGAAACGAAATCTTCCAAATGGCAATGTTAGAGCCAAAATTAGCTATCCTTGACGAAACAGATTCTGGTCTTGATATCGATGCTTTAAGAATTGTTGCAAATGGTGTAAACAAATTAAAAAGCGAGAAAAATGCAATTATCGTTATCACGCACTACCAACGTTTGCTAGATTATATCGTTCCTGATTTCGTTC
This sequence comes from Flavobacterium procerum, assembly GCF_042431625.1. Classification (NCBI taxonomy): domain Bacteria; kingdom Pseudomonadati; phylum Bacteroidota; class Flavobacteriia; order Flavobacteriales; family Flavobacteriaceae; genus Flavobacterium; species Flavobacterium procerum. Next base: position 571,577 of record NZ_JBHLYW010000010.1, read on the forward strand.
ACGTGCTTTACAACGGAAGAATCGTTAAATCTGGCGGAAAAGAATTGGCTTACGAATTAGAAGAAAAAGGATACGACTGGATCAAAGCAGAGAACTAGTTTGCAGTTACAGTTTACAGTTTGCAAAAACTCATAACTCATAACTCATAACTTACAACTAAAGAAATGGATTTAAAAGAAAAATTAGTATCGTCTTTTATGGCTTTTGAAGAGCGTGTCGATGTACATTCAGATTTACATGACATACGCACAAATGCTTTAAAAAACTTCGAAAATAAAGGTTTCCCAACCAAAAAAGAAGAAGCTTGGAAATATACATCGCTAAATGCCATCTTAAAAAATGACTTTACGGTTTTTCCAAAGCAGGAAAGTGCAATCGAATTCAATCAGGTAAAAAAATACTTTTTACATGAAATTGACACTTATAAATTAGTATTTATCGATGGTGTTTTTAGCTCGCATTTGTCTGCTACAACACACGACGGAATCGATGTTTGTTTGATGTCATCGGCATTAACCAAACCAAAATATAAAATGGTTATTGACACCTACTTCAATCAAATTGCAAGCAAAGATGACAGCTTGACTTCATTGAATACGGCTTTTGCAATGGAAGGTGCTTTCATCAATATTCCGAAGAAAAAAGTAGCGGACAAACCAATTGAGATTATGTATTTCTCAACTGGAAATGAAGCTGCCTTAATGGTTCAGCCAAGAAATTTGGTTATTGTGGGCGAAAATTCACATGTTCAAATTATCGAGCGTCACCAAAGTTTGAATGAAAATCCGGTTTTAACCAATTCGGTTACAGAGATTTTTGCTCAAAAACGTGCGATTGTTGATTATTATAAAATTCAAAACGATAACAACGAAGCAAATCTTGTTGACAATACTTATGTTTCGCAACAGCAAGAAAGTCATGCTTCTGTTCATACTTTCTCATTTGGAGGGAATTTAACTCGTAACAACTTAAACTTTTACCATTTCGGAGAAAGATTGACAAGTACGCTGAACGGAATCTCTATTCTGAATGACAAACAACACGTTGACCATTATACGCTAGTAAACCACGCACAACCAAACTGCGAAAGTTTCCAAGATTATAAAGGAATTTTCTCCGATCGTTCGACTGGAGTTTTCAACGGAAAAGTTTTGGTTGAAAAAGAAGCTCAAAAAACAAATGCTTTCCAAAAAAGCAACAACATTTTATTGAGCGACAAAGCAACAATCAACGCAAAACCTCAATTAGAGATTTTCGCTGATGACGTAAAATGTTCTCACGGATGTACGGTTGGACAGCTTGATGAAACAGCAATGTTCTACATGCAGTCACGCGGAATCCCGAAAAAAGAAGCTAAAGCTTTATTGATGTACGCATTCTCAAATGCCGTTATCGAAAGCATTAAAATACCCGAATTAAAACAAAGAATTACTAAAATCATTGCCATGAAATTGGGCGTGAATTTAGGGTTTAATTTGTAGTCGAGGTTTTACCGCAAAGACACAAAGGTTACGCAAAGTTCGCAAAGGTTTTTTATTAAGCTTTGCGAACTTTGCGCTTTTATACCTTGCTCCCGATAGCTATCGGGATTGCGGTTAAATTTTATCCCTAATTTTTATTATTGACAATATAATCCCTAAGAAAAATAATCCCAATCCAAGCAATAAACAAATTGTATTAAATGGATGACCAATATTGGTAGACCATGCAAATGCATTTAATACAAAACCAATTATTATTATAATAAATGGATGAAATAGCTTCTTCATAATTATTTCTTCACACTATCAATCACCTCTCTCAAAAAACCATTAAAATCAAATCCAGGTTCTTCTTCTCTTACTCCCATTCTCACGATTACCATATCTAATGACGGAATAATCGCCACCATTTGCCCCTGGTAACCACTGCAATAATACATATCACGAGGAACATCAGGGAATTTTCCTCCAGCGTTTAGCCAGAATTGTGCTCCATATTTTCCTTCAGAAGTATTCGTTGGTGTTGATGTATATTTTACCCAACTTTCATCCAAAATTTGTTCGCCGTTCCAGTTTCCTTTTCTTAGATATAACAATCCGAATTTTGACCAATCGCGTGGCGTTGCCCATCCGTAAGACGAACCAACAAAAGTTCCTGACATATCTTGTTCTACAATCATTGAGTTCATTCCGATTTTGTCGATTACAGCACTGTACCAAAAATCTAGATATTCCTGCTGTGTTTTAAACTGACTTCTTAATATCCTGCATAATAAATTGGTCGTTCCAGAAGAGTAATTCCAATGTGTATTGGGTTTAAATTGTGCTGGTTTATCCAACTGTACTTTCCCCATATCTTCGGCTTGAAAAAGCATTTTTGTAGCATCACAAATTGTAGTGTAATTTTCTTCCCACTCTAAACCAGAATTCATGTGAAGCAAATCATTAATTGTAATATTCTTGCGTTCATCATTTTTCCACTCTGCAACTGGAGCAGGTTTGTAAATATCGATTTTCCCTTGTTTAGCCAGAACGCCGAAAGCAGAATTTGTGATGCTTTTAGTCATTGACCAGCCTAAAATTTTATTGTCTTTATTGAATCCCGTATCATATTTTTCGGCAATTAAGTGATCTTTATACAAAACTACAACGGCACGTGTTCTTTTAATTCTTGCTCCTGTTTTGTCAAATGCATTATCTAATGCTTTTTTTAGTTTTGAATAATCAACATTTGAAAACACAGTATCTTTTGGTTCATTATTTCCATATGGAAAAAGAAGCTTGTTTTCAAGTTTTGTTCTCTTTGGAAGCAAATAGGGTTTTGAAGTATCAAAATCATAATTAATCAAAATCGCTCCCAAACCTTCACGGTAAATCGCTTTTCGTTCTTTTAACCCATAAACCGTTGAAGTGGCAAACTTTCCTTTTTCATCAATCGAATTTTTAGCCAAATCAATGAGCTTGATATCATTGTCTGTTTTTTCAATTAAATCCAACGGACGATTATCCATAAAATGTCCTGAAGCAACACTTTTGGCAGCGAAACCAGAAATCAAATCAAGCTTCGGATAATTCGTAAATCCGAAATACAAAAAAGCGAGAACCACTACGAGCAGTAGTACTTTGAGAAATTTTTTCATGATAGGTTAGTATTTTTATTGCAATATAAATAATTTATGTTCACGATATTAGAACTCAAATCACAAATCTGTTTGAGATAATTCAGAAAACAGAATCAATTTTTACCAAATCAGCATTTACGCATCACGACAATGGCGTCATAAAAGGAAATTATAGAATTCCTGTATAAACAAATTTAGTTTTAGTACTTTTGTAGATAGATTTTTTCTAAATAAGACATGCTAGATATTCAAAAAATAAGAGCTGATTTTCCAATACTTTCACAAACTGTAAACGGAAAGCCATTAGTATATTTCGACAACGGAGCGACTTCGCAAAAACCACAAGTTGTGATTGATGCAGAAGTAAAATACTATAACGAGATCAACGCTAACATTCACCGCGGCGTTCACACTTTAAGCCAGTTAGCGACTGATGCTTATGAGATTTCTCGCGGAAAAGTAAAAGAGCATATCAATGCAAAACATGCACACGAAGTACTTTTTACTTCGGGAACAACACACGGAATTAACCTAGTTGCAAACGGTTTTGCTTCAATTCTAAAACCTGGTGATGAAGTTGTGGTTTCTTCTTTGGAACATCATAGTAATATTGTTCCTTGGCAGATGTTATGTGAAAAAACTGGTGCTATTTTGAAAGTAATTCCAATTGATCAAAATGGAGAGCTAATCGTTTCAGAGTTTGATGCTTTACTTTCGGAAAAAACGAAAATTGTTACCGTAAATCATATTTCAAATGCATTGGGTGTAATCAATCCAATCAAATATATTATTGATAAAGCGCATGCTGTTGGTGCTGCAGTTTTAATTGATGGCGCTCAGGCCGTTCCACATTTAAAACCAGATGTTCAAGAATTAGATTGTGATTTTTATGCTTTTTCTGGTCATAAAATGTGTGGTCCAACCGGAACGGGAATTCTTTACGGGAAAGAAGAATGGTTGAACAAACTTCCTCCTTATCAAGGTGGAGGCGAAATGATTAAAGAAGTTACTTTCGAAAAAACAACTTACGCAGATTTACCTCATAAATTTGAAGCCGGAACGCCAAATATCGCTGGCGGAATTGTTTTAGGAACTGCTATTGATTATTTAAACGAGATTGGTTTTGATAAAATTCATGAATATGAAAATGAATTGTTAGAACACGCTACAAAACGCCTTAACGAGATTGAAGGCATCCGAATTTACGGAAACACTAAAAATAAAGCTTCTGTAGTTTCGTTTAATATTGATGGAATCCACCCATATGATATTGGTTCTATTATCGATAAATTAGGAATTGCAGTTAGAACCGGACATCATTGCGCACAACCCATTATGAATTTCTTCTGTATTCCAGGAACGATTCGTGCTTCGTTTTCTTTCTATAATACAAAAGAAGAAATTGATGCCATGGTGGATGCGGTTAAGAAAGCTCAAACCATGTTAAGCTAAAATCTATTTTATGAGAATATTATCTTTATTGCTTTTAACCCTTTTTATTGCAACAGGATGCTGCAGTCAGAAAAAAACAGATATGACTTCAACTCAAATTGAATATTCAGCAATGTCCAGAGGGTATTACAAAAGCATTGTAGTACAAAATAAATCCGTTTCAGTTACCAAAGAACGTAACGGTGAAGCTGTCCAAAGCAAGATTGATGATACAAAATGGAACGAAATAGTTGCAGCATATTCAAAAGTAAATTTAGACAATCTTTCTTCTCTAAAAGCTCCAACTGACAAACGTACATATGATGGTGCAGCAATAGGAAATTTAAAAATAACTAAAGACGGAAAAACATACGAAACACCAGGGTTCGACAACGGTTTTCCACCAAAAGAAATCGAAAAACTAGTAAATTTATTAGTTGATTTTGCTAAAGAATAATTATGACAATAAAAGAAATACAAGACGAAATAATAGACGAATTTTCAATGTTCGACGATTGGATGCAACGTTATGAGTACATTATCGAACTCGGAAAAACGCTTCCGTTAATCAAAGAAGAATACAAAACCGACGATAATTTAATCAAAGGTTGTCAGTCAAAAGTTTGGTTGCAAGGCGAACAGAACGATGACAAAATTGTTTTTACAGCCGACAGTGATGCTATTTTGACGAAAGGAATAATCGCGATTTTAATTCGTGCTTTCTCGAATCAAAAAGCAAAAGACATTCTGGAAGCGGATACTGATTTTATTGATGAAATTGGATTAAAAGAACATTTATCTGCAACGCGTGCCAACGGTTTGGTTTCGATGATTAAAAACATCAAAATGTACGCTTTGGCTTTTGATGCTAAAAACAAAAATTAAGAAATTTTAAACCATATAAGTGATATAAGGAAATTTAAGTGTTGTGCTTAAATTAATTGTATTGATAAGTATAAGAAATATAAGTACCTATTTAAATGAACTTATACAACTTATATGGTGGAAAATAAATAGTGTAGGTTTTATCTTTCTTTTTTATTTCTTATTATTGCTAAAAAAGCAGATGATAACAAAGAAATATTTGACTGATTTAATTTATCAGGTTAACGGAGCGGCAATTGAAGTTCATAAAAGAATTGGAGCAGGACTTTTAGAAAGTATTTATCATCAATGTATGATTAAGGAATTGTCCTTACGAGGAATTAATTTTAAATCTGAATTAGTGATTCCTTTAGAATACAAAGGTTTAGAATTAGAGTCAGATTTAAGATGCGATTTGTTTATTGAGAATTGTTTAGTTCTTGAATTAAAATCAGTCGATCAAATTATACCGATTCATGTTGCAAAATTGATGTCTTATATGAAACTTTTAAAGTCTCCAATAGGTTTAATGATAAACTTTAATGTTACAAATATTTATCACGAAGGCCAAAAAACATACGTCAACGAACTATATCGTTGGCTGGAAGATTAAATTTAAAAATAAAGCATCTATATTTTATTTAAGTGCACAGTTTTAAATGAACTTATATAACTTATATGGTGAAAAAACAAAAACAATGGAACAAGAAATAGACACAAACGAATTAGGAGAATCAATCGTAAAAGTTTTAAAAGGAATTTACGATCCTGAGATTCCTGTAGATATTTACGAACTAGGACTAATCTACGACGTAATGGTAAATACCGATTACGAAGTAAAAATCCTTATGACATTAACTTCTCCAAACTGCCCGGTTGCAGAAAGTCTTCCAAGAGAAGTAGAAGAGAAAGTAAAAACAATCGAAAACATCAAAGATGTAGATGTTGAAATCACTTTCGATCCGCCTTGGAGCAAAGATTTAATGAGCGAAGAAGCGAAGTTAGAATTAGGAATGCTTTAATAATTTGTTTCAGGTTTAAAGTTTCAAGTTGTGCGTAACGTGACTCGAGAGCTTTGCTCGAACAGGCGAAGCAAACCTGAAACTTTAAACTTGAAACCATTTTTCACATGGAAGAAATCATCAATAAAGTAGCCAATAGTGCTTTAGAAGTTTTTGATTTAGAAGATTATTATCCGAAAGGAATGCGTGTGCAGATTGACATTTCGCAGTGGCTTTTGGAGGGATTTTTATTAAAAGAAAAAGACTTTAGAGAACATCTCAAAAATCACGATTGGTCACAATATCAAGATCAATATGTTGCTGTAAACTGCAGCACGGATGCTATTATTCCGGCTTGGGCTTTAATTTTAGTGAGCGTTCATTTGGCACCTTTTGCTAAAAAAGTAGTAAACGGAACTATAGAAGACTTGGATGCCAGTCTATACGAAGAAATCCTAAGCAAAATCGATTATTCTGTTTACAAAAGTAAACCCGTTATCGTAAAAGGCTGTTCTAGAAAACCGGTTCCTATGCGTGCTTACATTTTGGCAACAAACTATTTACAACCATTTGCCCGAAGCATAATGTATGGCGAGGCGTGTTCTGCCGTTCCTTTGTACAAAGAATCTAAGAAATAACCTTCAACTACAGACAATTTATCCCTTACTTTTCCGTTGGTTTTAGTATATTTGATGATACACTTAAATTAAAAAACCATGAGAAAGATAGCATTTTTACTATGCATCGTGGCGAACTTTACTTTTGTTCAGGCACAAAACTCAGAAAAAGAACTCATTCAGAATACCGAAAAAGCGGTCAAAAAAATAAACGATACGATTGAAGGTCAAGGCTGGAAGAGTAAAGGGAATTTTTCTTTATTACTAAATCAGTCCAGTTTTAATAACTGGATTGCCGGTGGTGAAGACAGTTTTTCGGGAACTCTTGGTGTTAATTACGACCTTAATTACAAAAAAGACGATTTAACCTGGGACAATAAGATTTTGGCCTCTTATGGTTTACTACAAACTAAAAATGCCGATTTCGAAAAGAAAACAGATGACCGTTTCGAACTCAATTCGATAGTCGGAAAAAGAGCTTTTGGCCAATGGTATTACTCTTATTTTCTGAACTTTAGAACTCAGTTTACCACAGGTTATATTTACGGTCAGGACGAAAACGGAAAAGAAATCCGAACAGAAAATACAAAGTTTATGTCTCCTGGTTATCTTACAACCGGTCCCGGAATTTACTGGACAAAAGATTCTAACCTAAAAGTAAACTTTGCTCCCTTAACTTCAAAATTTACATTTGTAGACAGTAGATATACATCAGGAATTAATCAAAATACAGGACTTCCTTATGTAGACGGAACTTATTTTGGTGTAGATGCCAACAAAAGCATGCGTTACGAATTAGGTTTTTATGCTTCCGTTTATTACAAACTGGCTATTATGACCAATGTAACCGCAGAAAACACCTTAAACCTCTATTCAAATTATCTTGAAGACCCACAAAACGTAGATATGGATTACTCTTTGAATATCATCATGAAAGTAAACAAATACCTCTCAGCTAATTTCTCATTTCAGGCAATTTACGATGACAACGCTTTCCGAGGATTCCAAACCAGACAAGTATTCGGTCTTGGAGTAAACTTCGGATTCTAATAATCAGGAGCAGTACAAAAGGTATTTTAACAAACATGGTTTCCCGCTCTCGGCTATATCTCGCTGTTGCCCTCTCGGGCCAGCAAGGATAACGCCTCCATCGGGGCTAGATACAAACAATAGGCTTCTTTTAAGAATTTAGAAAAAATAGAAATCTCACACATTAAAGAACCTATTTAGTTTATACAAAATCTTTTCAAATCCTTTAATCTGTGGCATAAAAAAAACGGCTTTTGACAAATCAAAAGCCGTTTCTATTTTATTCTTCTTCCTTTTCAACCGCATCCTTATAATCAGGATACAAAAAGTTGTTATAAGGAAATCTCGTAATATGAATCTGGCGAACCGCCTCATAAACCATTTCTCTAAATTCTTCAAAATTTTGCTTTTGAGTTGCAGAGATAAACAATGTTTTATCGGTTCCTAAATTGCTCATCCAAGTTTGTTTCCACTCCTCTAATGTCCAGTGTTTTCTGGTTCTTTCGGTAATCAAATCGTCTTCGTCGATTGTCAGGTGTTTATAAGCATCGATTTTATTAAAAACCATAATCGTTGGTTTATCGTTGCTCTTTATTTCCTGCAAAATTTTGTTTACAGACTCAATATGATCCTCAAAATCCGGATGCGAAATATCTACGACGTGCAATAACAAATCGGCTTCTCGAACCTCATCAAGCGTACTTTTGAACGAATCTACTAGCTGTGTAGGCAGTTTTCGAATAAATCCAACCGTATCTGAAAGCAAAAACGGAAGGTTTTTAATAACCACTTTTCGAACCGTTGTATCTAAGGTTGCAAACAATTTGTTTTCAACAAAAACATCACTTTTACCAATGGCATTCATCAAAGTCGATTTCCCAACATTGGTATAACCCACAAGAGCTACGCGCACCATGGCTCCGCGATTGCTACGCTGAATTCCCATCTGTTTGTCAATCGTTTTGATTTTTTCTTTCAATAACGAAATTCGGTCACGAACAATACGTCTATCCGTTTCAATCTCTGTCTCTCCAGGTCCACGCATACCGATACCACCTTTTTGACGCTCAAGGTGTGTCCATAAACCAGAAAGTCTTGGTAACAAATATTGGCACTGAGCCAATTCTACCTGAGTTCTTGCATACGAAGTTTCGGCTCTCTGCGCAAAAATATCCAGAATCAAATTGGTTCTGTCCAGAATCTTGCAATCAATAATTCTTGAAATATTTTTTTGTTGCGATGGTGTCAATTCATCATCAAAAATTACAGTCGATATTTTGTTCTCTTTTACAAAAAGATTGATGTCGTCTATTTTTCCCGTTCCGACAAAAGTCTTCGGATTAGGGCGCTCCATTTTCTGCGAAAAGCGTTTTATCACTTCACCTCCTGCGGTAAAAGTCAAAAACTCCAATTCGTCTAAATATTCATTAAGTTTCTCCTCACTTTGGTTCTGAGTTACGATACCTACAATTACCGTTCTCTCAAAATTTATAACTTCTTTTTCTAACATAGTCTTGAATAAGCTGCAAATTTAATCAATTACAGGCTACATTTACTTATACAATTTTGTTTTTAAATTTATATCGCCAATCTCCTTTAATAAAAAAATGGAATTTTGTTAAGTCCGACTCAACAAAAATTCCATTTGAATAATTTAAATATACTGAAAGACTATTCGTAAATGAATGTTTTTTCCGTTTTTACAATTCCGTTTTCTTCAATTTGAGAGCACGAAATAGGGAAATTCAGTTTGTTGTATTTGTATTTTCTGCTTACCGCAACTAAAGCTGTAGATGATGGACTGAAATTCATTTCGTTATTATAAGAAATTGATTCAAAGGCAAATTCTTCTTCGTGATACGAAATCATTGGCACAATCACTTTATAATTATCTCCAAAAAGACTTTGAACGATTAACTGGTCAACAGATTTTTTGTCGTCGTAAGTATATGATTTTGAGATTTTATCACCAACCAATCCTTTATGTCTAGATACATTATCGTTTACATAAACATATTCTAATTTCCCAATAATCGCTTTTGTTCTATCGCGTGAAGTACGTCTTACGATAATTCCGTTTTCAATCAGATATTCAATATCGTCAACTAGATTCTGGTGATTGGTACTCTTTTTTGTAGTTACTTTTACTCTTGCACCTTCATAAACAAAAGAAACCACTTTAGTAATATAGTTTGGACCTTCCTGATACTTTTTTACAAATTTGGTAATGTTATTATCCGCATCGTAAGTATAATTTATTACTTCTTTCCAGTCACTTCCTACTTTATCTTTTACAGTCATGTCTAGAAGACCGTTTTTGTTGTAGTAAAAATGCTGTACAACATCTGAAGTTGTAATAGTCTGAAGTTTACCGTCTTTAAAAACCATTGTTTTATTTACAATTTCGCCGTCTTTAGAGTTTTGGTAATTTGTTTTTACGATATTAATCTGTTTTAATTTTACCGGCGCGTCCTGGCTGTGGATCAAACATGGAAAAACCATCAACAAGATGGCAATAAAGTAGTTTTTCATAAGTTTTTGTATTGATTTGGGACTGCCAAAATACAAAATTCTGTCAGAAATCAACAATTTTAAATTTAAAAAAACAGTAAATTATCTTTATGAATTTAAAAATCAATAACTTAAAAACACAATCTTACTTCTAACTAAAATCTAAATTTACCTTAACATAAGCCGTTACTTTTAGCAAATCATTTATTTACCATATGTTTTTAAAAATTGGCTAAAATCCATTGTTTGTGTCTTCTTATTAATGTCAAAAGTTACTTTTCCATCATACAAATTAAATTCATCAAATATAGGAGGGGCAATTTCATTTCCCTTCTGGTCAATTAATGTATACAAATAACCATATCCTTTACTAGATTTTACACTAACCGTGTAATAGTCGCTTCTTGAAAAGAATGGCCGAATATAATCATATTTGAATGGGGTCAAATACTTTAGATTACTGTCTACTAATGCTTTTTTTCCATCTGCATTTTCTGCCACGAAAAGTAATGGGAAAATGACATCCGCGGCAATAAAATCATCAACTTTATGAAATTTGTGAATTTCCTTTTTTTGAATTTCCTTAAAATTCACATCAAAAAAATCAACCTTTTTGTCATAACCTTTATCAGCAACAATAAAATTTTTATATTTTGTTATCCTAAAATATTCAAAAGGCAAAATAATTTCTGTTCCGTTTTTTACCACCCCTTCTACATCCTCGTTTCCAATTGTTTTGTCAAAAATATCATAACCTGGCTTAATGGTTGACTTGTAGCTTTTAAATGCTGGAAGACCAACCATTTTTTTGTTTGCCACATCTAACCAATGCAATTTTTCTTTTATAGAAAAATACTCATTCCCTGTTTGTCGAATTTCATCATCATAAATGGCTTCAATAATTTTATTACCGTTCTTGTCTGAAATTCCATATTTAAAGCCTTTACCTCTTTCGAATGTGCTGAATACTATGTTCGGGTTTGTATTATCATAGAATTTGTCTTTTTCAGATAATACAATTTGTTTTCTTTCCAGTTTAATAGAATTCGATTTAACATAAATTTCTATTGACAGTACATCATCAGGAAATTCTACAATGGCAGATTCATTCTGAACCCACAAGACTTTTTTGCCTTTCTCTAAAATTTCATCATATATACCACGAGTACCAAGCTCTTTTTGTCTTTTCTTATTTTCTCCCAATTCTATAACAAAATTGTCAAACTCAAGCATTTCATTTTTAGCATCAAACATAGATTGCGTAATCCCTTTCAGATATGATTTTGCTTTATCTTCATTATTTTCGTTTACTATTTTTTGAAAAATATTTTTTAAACTATTTAAATTATCTTTTATAGTCTGATTAATTTCTAGTAGAGAGTTTGAACTGAACGCACTCACATTCATTCGGACGCCTTTTTTATTAAATGCCTGATAGCCAATAATGTTTTTATACAATTCGGTCGGAATTTTTAATTCGACGATATTTTCATTGATTGTATCCCTCTTTACAATAAATCCTTTATACTCTTTTTTTGCACTATGATTTTTTTCGATTGAAAATTTATCAAACGCCAATGGAATTTCTAACGTGATATTTGTTGAGATACTATCTATCTTTTTTAACCCAATCTGATTAAGTCCAATTGCATTGCCATTAAAAAAGACTTTTTCTTCTTTGTATTCAATATTACTTTTTAATTGTTCAAAAATGGAGTCTTTTTCAGAAAGGTCAAGATTACTGCTAAAGGAGAAAGGATTTTTTCCACGGATTAATTTTCCTTCCGAATAGTTTTCCCTAAAATTTTGTTCGAAAGAAACTTGCTTACAATAAGTATTAAATCTTTCTGTTATTTCAGGAACATTATAATTGATTTTAAATTCTGGAACAGATTTTTTTGCCACAATCTTTTGTCCCGATGAAAAATGTGAGGTAAGTTGAAACTCAAAACTGGTTGCTTCTACTAGTTTATTTAAAAATGTAATATCATTTTTAAGTTGTGCTTTTAGTTCTTTTAAGTCTCTTTCTTCTAGCTCTTTTACATACTCGTTTGCTAGTTTTGCGTCCTCAATATTTTGACCGCAAGAAACAATAGCGAAACTGATAAAAAATGTAAAAAACAATTTATTCATTTATCTAAAATTTTAAGTTTATTTCTTTTTAAGTGATACTTTAATATTTTACTTCTCCCCAAAAATCTTCACATCATCAACTACGAAGCACATTTGCGGCTAAAGTATGATAATAATTGTTAACACCAATAAAACAAATACAACTGCCAAGATAATTTTAAAATTACTGTAAGGCCTCTCTCCAATTATTTTTCCTGTTCTTCCGTTTACATAAAAATGATATATATTGTTATTATATCGATATGTACTCACGTAAACCGGCAGTAAAATATGTTTGAATTTAATATCATTAAATCTTGTTTTTAACGAATTTACACGCTGTCGATCACCACCTATTTTTTTGCAAATTTCATTGTTGATTTTAGCATCAATTGTTCCTTTTACATTCTGAAAACCCTCACTTAATTTGACTTTATATTTTTCAGTTACAAAACCTGCCAAATAATTATCATTCATTTTAACTAATGCATCCATATCCCATGGAAATAGCTTGGCTAACGAATTGACATCAATATTACCAGAAGCGGGGCTCAATACATCATCAAACATGACAAAAACAGTTCCTTCTATATCATCCCAATTGGTTTCTATAATTGGTATTTTATTTTTACCTAGTTTGATCGTTGAGACATTAAATACCCCTTTTTCACCTTTATACTCTGAAAAAGCCTCCAAATCAAAAGCCCAGTACGGAACATATACGCCTCGTAAACCTATGGGCGAAAGTGCCGTTTTCTTTAAATTGTCTGGAGCCCACCAGAGATTATCAATCCATCTAGAAAGTACATTGCATACTTTTTGATTATCTAAATTAAAAGGAAGCAGATAACTTGGTTTTATAAACCTTTCATCCTGAATGTCATCTTCTAAAAGCGGACTACTGCAATACGGACAATGTAATGACTTCAAACTTTCATCAACAGATGAAACAGAACCACAGCTTTTACATTGTATTATTTTTTCTGTCTCTAGGTTTTCTAATTCTGATTTTTCGAGATAATCATTAAAATCAAGTTCCTCAATTATTGTCTGTTCCAGCTCAATATCATTTTTTGTATTACAATATTCGCATACTAAACTTATACTTCCCGGTTTATATTTAAGTTTTGCTCCACAATTACTACAATTTAAAGTACTTAACTGTGTCTCTTTTACTTCGACTGAGTTCATTGTCTATTAATTATTTGGCAATGGAGGCGGATTTTGCATGAAAATATTTTGAAGATCAATAACTTCTTCGGCCTTTTTCCACTCTGACATTCCCTGACACCAGACTAAAGTATCTTTTAGAAATTGTCCTGTTTTTAGCATCTCCTCAATTTGATTTTTATTAAACGGTCCAGATTGCTGACCATTCAAAGCAACATAATAAGTTGTCTCTGTTGGCAATGAAGGTGGAGTTCCTTGTTGCGATTGTGTATAATTTTGCGTCATTGCATTACCCATTGCAATTCCAGCTCCCATACCAATACCCGCACCTGCGATACCTGAAGGATTACCTGCTGCCACTTCTATAGCTTTTGCCGTTTTGTATTGCGTTAATTTATTGATGTCAACACTATTTAATCTACTTAATTCAAATATTTCTTTTTTGATTTCATCAGGCATCGATACATTTTCGAGTAAAAATTTCGTGACTTCCATTCCATATACCGAAAAATCATCTTGCATATAACTAAAAATAGCCATTGATAGCTCATTTAAGTTAGAAGCATAACTCTCCACGGGCAAATTAGCTTCGCCAATTGCATCTGAAAAACGTGTAACAATTATACTTTTTAACTGCTCCGTAATATCTTCGGTTGTAAACTGCCCATTTGTACCTACAACTTCTTTTAGAAATTGACCCGAATCTATAATCTTAAACGCATAAGTTCCAAAAGCACGAAGTTCCAGCATACCAAACCGAATATCATTTAATGTTACTGCGTTTTTTGTTCCCCATTTTTGATCTAAAAAATTACGGGTATTTACAAAATAAACCTCTGCTTTAAATGGACTGTTAAATCCATATTTCCATCCTTTTAGTGTGGTTAAAATCGGCAGGTTTTGCGTATTTAAGGTATAAGTTCCGGGACTAAAAATATCCGCAATTACGCCCTCGTTTACAAAAATTGCTTGTTGTCCTTCACGTACAATCAGCTTCGCTTCATTTTTAATTTCATTTTGAAATCGTTCAAATCTTGTTACAATTGTATTGTTACTGTTGTCTATGAACTCAATAATATCTATGAATTCACTTCTGATTTTATCAAATAATCCCATGTTTTATGTTTTATGTTTTATTTTTATCTTAAAATTTCAAAATTCTTTTTAATCTTCATGTATAAAAACTCACTTCTCTCCAAAAATCTTCACATCATCAACCATAAAAGCACCATTTAAAGTCTTGTCTTTTCCAGAGCCGATGTACTTAAATCCGATATGAATGTTTCCTGAATAGGCAGAAAGGTCAATTCCTCCAGAACTCATAAACTCGCGTGAAGGAGTTGAAAGAGACGGAACTTTGGCTTCGAGTTTTGTCCATTTGGCTTTGGTCACACTTGCGCCGTCAAAATTGGTTGAAACATAAACTTCCAATGTATTTAAAGGCGAATCTACTTTTAAATCATGTTGTGCGCTTCTAAAAGATAAAACCGCATTCTTATAACCAGTTAAATTTATTTTTGGAGTAATCAGCCAAGCAACATTTTCGGCAGCCGTTGTGCTTGTGGTATTAAATTCAGCATAACCGTTTCCGGAATACACCATGCTTTTCCATAATTTGGTTGCTTTTTCTACAATATTGCTCCAGCCTGGAAGAGCAAAATTGACATTGTTTTTAACCGACTGAAAATCTTCTGCAAAAAAAGGTGTGTTACGCTTTCCATTCATCTCAATATCATTTTCAGATCGAATCATAAACTGATAATCAGATCCAAATTTTGTTAGAATTCCTCTAACTTTTCCACTTCCTTCAGGTACAAAATGAGTTGCAAATTTTGCATAACTACTCGTTCTCAAAATAATTTGGTTTCCCGTTTTGTCTCTTAAATTCCAATTTGTAGAACCGCCGACATTATTAGATTCTTCAAAATAATGACGCCCCAATGCTGCTTCTGTAAACTCCACATCATTCAGTTCTATTAAAGTGTTTAATTTACTATCATTGAGCGCTTCTTCTATAGAAAATGACTCAACCAATACACTTTCGTCGATTATAGTACACGAAGCATTTAATACATTTTTATATTCATTCTGAGAAATTCTTCCAATTGTCGGATCTCCTGCGTTACTCACATATAAACTGCCAATTCTTAATCCTCCATAATACAAATCTGTAAACTGGTTTTTTAGCTTCACATAAACCTTATTGCCAAGCCTATAATCAATATAAGTATTGGATGCATCAACGGGAACACTGAATCCTATTGATGGGATTTTTTCTGTTGCTTTTGTCTGCAGGTAAATTGTTTTGAAAAAATTCCCCTCTTCATCACTCGAAACTACATAAGCCTCAATTATATCATCATACAAATATTGTTTGGCTGTATTTGCTGAAAGTTCATAGACTTTTTCTACGGTTTTATTTACCGTTAAATCTGGCTGTGTACAGTTTAATTCTGGTACTTCTGTTTCATTAGTACAACTACTGATTACCACTAATGCAATACCAAAAAATATTTTTAAAAATGTGTGTTTCATGACCATAAATTTTGATTTACAAACCAATTGTGAGGTTTAAAAAATAAGTTCGTCCATAACCATAATAATATCTTGGCCCAAAAGAGGGAGTTCCGCTGGAAACATCTTGATTTAAGGCTCTAAAATTGGCATTTCTTGCCTGTTCAAATCCACCGGTTTTATAAATTGTATTCAGGACATTATTGACACTGGCAAAAAGTCCGATATATTTTTTTTGGATGCGCCAGGATTTGCCACCATTAATATTTAATAATGTTATAGGATTAAATCGTTCTTGTTTCAAGAGCTCGTTTCCTCTTTCAGAAGTTGCTTCGGGAAAAGGAAAACCATTTGCGGGATTTATATAGAATTGGGATGTTCTCGAAATAGGCGAAACATCAATATAACTTTCGGTCAAATAATTAACATTGGCACCAATCCACCAAAACTTCGGGTTACGATATTCTACCGCAATAGCACAAGTCTGCTGTGGCATTCCTGGCTGTTTATAATTTTTGAGATAAGCCTGTCCAAAATCAAACGTTTTCTGTTTTCCCTCTATTGCTGCATTTGCATCATTTGTAATCGTTACGTTTGGATTACTACTGTAAATGTAATTTCCAAAAGCGGCGGCTAAAGTGGTTTTTATTGTTGAAGAAAGCTGATATTCAAAACTCAATTCTGCTCCTATATTTTTCTTGTCCAAATGTGTTAAAGTCTGACTTACGAAAGCATCTGTAGCATCATAACCTGCACCATCATCAAAAATTCCTTCAGCATAAAAAAAAGAAGTTTTGGAGCTGTTTTTAATTAAAGTGTAATATGCTGTTGCACGTAATTTTAGTTTTGGAGTACGAAAGACATAATTGGCATCGGCACTGGAAATAGTTTCGCTTTCAATTCCATCAACAACTGAATTGTTTAATCTTGAATTGGAAAAAGTATTGCGAAGCGAAGGTGCTCTTGTCAAATGTGCAGCGTTAAAAAACAACAATTGCTTTCCTGAAATTTTATAAGTGAATCCGCCTTTAAAACCAAAATTTTCAAAATTTACGTTCTCACTTTTTCCTAAAGAAGTCGTTGGATAAAGTCCGTTTTGATACAATCCTTCTCTTTGATAATTTGACATCGAATACGATTGTGCCAAATAAAATTCTGTCTTGTTATAAGTAAACTTAAATTGCGTAAAAACGTCTAAAGTATTGGCTAAGAAATTATAATTATAGCCATAAATATCTCCTTTTTGAACCTTTCTGTCTGGATGGAGCAAATCGGATTGTGATAGATTTCCTTTGTAAAACGGATCAATATCATCAAAATATTCTCCGCCAAGAAGATCCAATAAATACTGAAAATTATGCGATTTTAGTTTTCGAAAAGTGAATCCGCCATCAAATGAAATATTGGAAGAAAGCTGTGAATTTAAGTTTGAATTGATTGCGAAAGTCTTGTTGTCTGTTCGGTCTTCATATAAAACATAATGGCTTTTTGAAGGTTCATAACCGTTAGCTGTCGGTTTTTGATTGGCGAGATACATTGCATTCCAATCAATCTGAGAGTTTTCTAAAAATGTGACTTTACTTTTGGCTGCATTTTCATAATCTGGCGTAAAATCTCCCGAAAATTCGCCATGGTCTTTTGCGTAGAGCGAACTGAAATAACTTGGCATTTTTCTGTAATAAACCGGATCTGGACTATCGGCATTCTGATAATCAATATTGCTGTTTCCAACTTTTCCAAACTGATACATAACCGCAGAATTCAGATTTGTTTTCTCATTAATTTTAAAATAATGATTCAATATAAACAAAGGTTCTTCGACTGTTTTTACTCTCGCATTTCTCTTTTTATTATTCTGAAATCCCCAGTACGAATTATACTTTTCACCCATTAAGTCGGTAACTTCATCTGTATTTGGAGAATTTTTTCCACGAGAATTTGGTGTATAAAATCCTGTGAAATTTAGAGAATGTTTACTGTTTAATTTCTTTTCGACACTAAGAAAAAAGGAATCTGCATCGAAATTGGTTCCTTCAGAATAACCTTCTTCAGCCCATCGTTTTCCTGCCGAAATTACATACGCCCAGCCAGAAGGATTCATTCCAGAAGCCTCTGTTGCAATTCCACGCCAAGTATAAGCTGCATTGCTTCCAGAAAAGGTTAACGAATTTCCTTTTCGATACATAGAAGCTCTTGTTGAAATTTGTTGTGTGCCTAAAATTCCGCCAAAAGTATAACTGGACGCTGTCGTTCCAACTGAAAATTCCTGATTTCGAAGTACATTATTCAGCCCGCCCCAATTGTTCCATTGTGGCCTGCCATCGTAGATTTTATTCATCGTCATGCCGTTAAGCATTGTCGTAGCATTTTCGCTGTCTAAACCACGAACTCTAAATCTGGCTTGTCCCCAATTAAAAGCCGATGCCTGCATGAAAGCATCTCTTGAAGACTGCAATAATCCCGATGTCATTTCAGAAGAACTGTTATCATCTGACAAATCATTGTCTGACAAAGTAATCAGTGCGGCAGGAACTTCATCTGAATAAGTATCTTCTAATTGTAAGATTCCAAGATTGATATTTTGTCCTGAAGTGTACTGTAGTTTTAAAAGGGAGTCTTTGTAACCTTGGCTTCTCAACAAAAGCAATTGTTCCTTTGTTGGAAATATGTGAAGCTCAAATTTTCCTGATTTTGAAGTAAGCTGCATTACGGCCGTGTTCTGTATCGTAACCACAACGTTTTCCAACGGATTTTGCGTTCGGGCATCGATTACAATTCCTGTAACCGTTATTTCCTGCTGTGCTGCAACAAGATTAAAACTCAATAAAATAAGGAAGATTACGTATTTTTTTTCCATCAAAAAATCCAATTTACTTTGAAAATTAGTTTAGGACATCATCCTATATTCAAAAGATAAAATTGGCTTTTGGAAAAAATTTAATGTTAAGCAAGACGCTTATTATTCAAATATAAACAAAATAATTAATCCCAAATAAATTCTTACAAATTTATTTGGGATTTTATAAATTTTAATAAAAATACCTTTCTAGTGAAATTAAACCGTTGTTCTAATTTTAGAAACCATAAAAGCAATTAAAACACCAAAAATTCCGATAAAAGCAAAAGAGAACTGAAGTCCAAAACTTTGTGCGATATGTCCAATTACCGGTGGCCCCATTAAGAAACCAAGGAAACTTACACTCGAAACAATCGTTAAAGCTTCTCCCGGCGGAACTGTTGGATTTTTACCTGCAATACTATAGACAGTAGGAACTATAGTCGCAACTCCTAAACCGACAAACATAAAAGCGATTGTACATGGAATAATATAAGGAAGAAAAACAGCTGTAAAAAGTCCAGCCGAAATCATAACACCGCTAATCTGCATGACACGTTCGCGTCCAAATTTATTGATTAATCCGTCGCCAAGAAATCTTCCGCTGGCCATCATAATCATAAAAGAAGTATAACCTAAAACTACCAAAGGTCCTGGTGCTTTTACAATATCTTTAAAGTAAACACCACTCCAGTCAAACATAACACCTTCGCTGGCCATACTGCAAAATCCAATTACTCCCAGCCAAAGCAAAGCCGAATCTGGTTTTACAAAGAGTTTTTTTCCTTCCTCTTTGGCTTTCTTTTTTTCTTTGGCTCTTACCAAAAATTTGAAATTAAACGCCACCATAATCAAAACTACGATTGCAACAATTATAAAATGATGCAACGGATTTAATTTTAAAGCCAGCATTCCCAATCCAACCAATGCGCCTGTGAATCCTGCAAAACTCCACATTCCGTGAAAGGATGACATGATTGTTTTTTTGAATAAAACTTCGGTATAAACACCTTGTGTGTTTACAGCAATATTGGCAAGATTTCCGAAAATACCAAACAAAAATAGCCCTAATGACAATTGTAAAGATGTAGTTGCCAAACCTAAATTAATAAGACAGAAAACATACATTATAAGAGAGAAAATCAAAATACGATGACTTCCAAACTTGGTTACCATTTTTCCTGAAAAAGGCATAATAGCCAATTGCCCAACCGGAAGCGCAAAAAGTATAGATCCTAAATCACCTTCGGTTAAATGCAAGGCTGTTTTAATATCTGGAATTCTACTCGCCCAAGTTGCAAAACTTAATCCCATTCCGAAATAAAACATCCCAACGGCAAATCGAACTCGGTTTAAATAGGAGGCTTTTGCTTCTCTAAATACTTTCTTGATTTTCCCTTTGGTTTGAAAAAGCGCTAATGGATTAAAGTTTATCAGCATATTGAATTTTTATTGGATATTGTCAAAAATACTAAAAACGCTTGGTAAAGTGCATTGTTACATAAAATCAGCGCAATTTACAACGTTATATGTTTATAAATTTTGACGGTTTGTAATTGAAATCTTCTTATTAAAATTACAATTTTTCGGCTTTAGTAGAATTATAATTTGTTTCATTTTTTAATTTGAAACAAGAAAAGAAGCTGTATCAAAATTAACACAGCTTCTTTTTTATTCAATCAATTGTTCCGTTGGAACATATAATAGGTAGAAAAATATTATTGTTATCATTAATTTTACGTTCCGTAGGAACGTTTGATTTTTGACATCAATTTCTACATTCCGACATATTAAACGTTCCTACGGAACGTAAATCCGATGGGAATTATTTTTTTCTACCGATGAAACATTCCTACGGAATGATAACGTTATCTATAAATATTGCGCTTCTTCGAAGCTTAAAAAAACTGTCATTTTGAGACAGTTCCCTTTTTTATGATATGCTGATTACCTTTTGCTGCGCGTTACTTGCAATTGCAGCTTCTATAATCTGCATTACTTTTACGCCCTCATCTGCGGTAACAGGTTCTGGTTTATGGTTTGCAATAGAATCGTAAACACCGTCAAAAAAACTGAAATAATTACCTTGAAGTGTTGGCACTTTTTCTCTCACAATTTTCCCATCTATTTCGGTATGTAAAAGTCCCTGCAGACTTTCATCTTCTGTACCCCAAGAATCTAAATTCGGTTTTTTACCTACTTTTAAATCGTCTTCCTGAACGTCTCCGCGAGGTTTTAAAAACGATCCTTTTTTTCCGTGAAGTGTATAAGCCGGATTGGCTTCTCTAACAAAAAATCCTGCTTTTATTCTGACTCTGAAATTAGCATAAAACAAGGTCAAATCAATCCAATCGTCTACAACAGAATTTTCTCTTGTTACGCGAATATCTCCAAACACCGATTTTGGACAGCCAAATAAGCTCACTGCCTGATCGATAATATGCGGGCCTAAATCTTTTAGAACTCCTGCGCCATCATTTGCCGTTTCTTTATGCGCTTTTGGACTCAACAACGGATTGTATCTGTCAAAATGAAATTCGGCTTCCACTAAATCTCCCAAAACGCCGTCATCTATAATTTTTTTAACGGTTTTGAAATCACTGTCCCATCTTCTGTTTTGAAAAACGGCTAATTTCACTCCTTTGTCTTTTGCAATTTTTGCCAGTTCTTTTGCTTCCGCAACAGTTGTAGTGAACGCTTTTTCAACAACCGCATGTTTTCCTGCTAAAAGTATTTTTTTTGCATATTCGTAATGTGTTCCAACTGGCGTGTTCACAATTACCAAATCGACATCGTCTGCCAAAAGTTCGTCCAGAGTGGCATAACTTTTTACGTATGGATAATCTTCCTGAATTAATTTTTTACTTCTTTCCCAAGAACCTAATAATTCAAATCCTTTGTGAATATCTAAAAATGGAGCGTGAAAAACTTTCCCCGACATTCCGTATGATAATAATGCTGTTTTTATCTTTTGCATTTCAATATGTTTTTACAGTAAAGTTTCTTTTTTCTAACCATTAAGGTATTAAGATAATTAAGTTTTTTCTTTGTCAAAGAACATTTAGCTCAATAATCTTGAGCCTTAACTTAATTTTCTTAATTTCTTAATGGTAAAAAACAAAAACATTAAATGTTTTATTTTTAAAGTTTAGCTCTTTCGTATTGTTTTGGCCATTCAATATCGCTGCTTAGTTCTTTGGCAAAATCAAAAGGCAGATTTGGGTTTCTTAATGATTCTCTTGCGAATAAAATTAAATCGGCTTGATTGTTTTTTAAAATTTCTTCTGCTTGTCTGGCTTCTGTAATTAATCCGACAGCACCTGTTGCAATTGCAGCTTCTTGCTTTACTTTTTCTGCAAAAGGAACCTGATAACCTGGACCCAATGTTATTTTTTGATGAGAAACCAATCCGCCTGACGAAACATCGATTAAATCTACTCCTTTTTCTTTTAATATTTTAGAAAGCTGAACAGATTCTTCTGGATTCCAACCATTTTCTGCCCAATCGGTTGCTGAAATTCGAACAATTAATGGCAAATCTGAAGGCCATTCTGATTGTACAGCTTCTACAATTTCTAAAGTAAAACGAATTCGGTTTTCAAAACTTCCGCCGTATTCGTCTGTTCTAACATTCGTTAAAGGTGATAAAAATTGGTGTAACAAATAACCGTGTGCCGCATGAATTTCTAAAACCTGATATCCTGCTTCGACCACTCTTATGGTTGCCGATTTAAAATCTGAAATGACTTTTTGAATTCCGTTTTTATCTAAAGCTTCAGGAAGAAAAGGTTCGTTATCATGATACGGAATCGCACTTGGTGCAACCGTCTGCCATCCGCCTTGAGCGAAATCTAATTTTTTATTGCCCAGCCACGGAGCCGAAACACTAGCTTTTCGTCCAGCATGAGCCAATTGAATTCCGGGAATCGAATTTTGAGAAACAATAAATTCGTTAATTTCTTTTAACTTTTCAATATGCTCGTCTTTCCAAATTCCAAGATCCGAAGGAGAAATTCTGGCTTCTGGAGAAACCGCTGTCGCTTCCTGAATAATTAGACCCGCGCCTCCTGTGGCACGGCTTCCTAAATGCACCAAATGCCAATTGTTTGCAAAACCATCTTCGGCAGAATATTGACACATTGGAGAGATTGCAATTCTATTTTTTAAGGTAATATTTTTTATCGTTAAAGGAGAAAATAATTGTGAAGCCATACTTATAACTTTTAATGGTTTTATACTACCTATTAAATAAGGTAATGTTTAAAAAGTAAAGTTACAGTATCTTGTTAAAACGAGATATTTAAATGTTTATTAATTAACAAACATTTAAATCAAATGTTTGTTGCTTTGATGCTTAAAAAGTTTCCCTTCTATTTCTGAAAATTGATTTTTCTGAAATTCATGAACATTTCTATCTTTCAAAAGAAAAATCTTATCGCAGTCTTTGTACAGAATTTCCAATATATGAGAAGAAATAAAAACGACACTCGTCTTAGAAATTTCCCTAATGTAATTCATTAATAAATAATTAGATTCTAAATCAAGTCCATTAAAAGGTTCGTCTAAAATATAAATTGGGAATTCTTTTTGAAAAACAGCATTGAGATAGGTTTTCTTTTTCATCCCAGTAGAAAACTCACGTATTAACTGATTACTAGGAACTTCAAATATTTGATTGTTATTTTTTGTTTTTACATCTAATAGATGAGCATAAAAATCATAAAATTCGTTCGCAGTGAGTTCCCCATAAATTGGAGGCTCAGTTGGAACCCAGCCTGCATTTTGTAAAATTACTTTCTCCTCATTGACAAAACAGTTTCCATTAAAATTCTCTAAACCCAGAATACACTTAAAGAGTGTTGTTTTGCCTTGACCATTTTTACCAATAACACCGTAAATTCCTGGCTGATTAATAACAATATTAATATTTTCTAATATTGATTTGTCTTTATACTTTTTTTGATCAATGGTAATTTTCAGCATGTTTTGAGTATGTTTAAGGTTTTAATCGCTTTTTTATAGATAAATGGTGTTGCTAAAAATGGCACTCCAAATAAAACGAGACTTCCTGTTATAAAAATGACAAAGAAAATCTGTTGTAGCAAACTATTATTGAAATAGATATATTTAAACAATAGATTAATAATTGGCGCAATGAATACAAAAATCAAGAATATCAATTTTTCCCATTGGAATAAAAAACAAATTGTTACCGCAATAGGAAGCACTAAATAAAAGGTATTTATAATTGAATTTTTAAATTGAAACCTCAAATATTTTTCGGCATCGAAAGGATTCTGTTTTATTTCTGCTATTGTTTCTCTTTCAAAAGACGGAACGCAAGCTATAAAAGATAAAGCTATAAAAACCGCATACAAAAGATTTACATTGTCGCTTTTTACTGCCATAAAAATGACGATAATCAATAACGGAAGTATATAAACCAGCTTGTATTTTCTAAAAGAAATATGCCAGTAAATATTAAAGGTATTAAAAGGATATTTAATTATTTTTAGATTGAATTTGGGCAAACTGATTAAAACTATTTTAAACAACATAATTGCCCCAATAAATACAAATTCGCTTTTTACTAAAAGCACCAAATAAAATGGAAAAGAATAAATAAGGTATTCTGTAAATAGGATTAGTTTGTAATTTCTTTTCATTTTTAAAAGCTCCAAATCCGACCTTTGCAAATGATAAACGACTATTTCTAGAAAAAGAAAAGGAACATAATTACGTAATGGTTCAAAATTTAGATAAATCAAAAATGCGCTGACAAAATATAGCAGTATAATAAGAAATACAGCCAAAATATCATCTTTAGCGACTAATTTCCTAAACCGAACAAGAAACAAATAATGTAAAATTGTTTTCAATGTTTTTTCATTTAATGTTTGTTCTAATCTTCAAATAATGAAGTCGAAGTCTGTTAAATCATTTTACAAATGCATCCTTAAGCTATTTGTAACATAATAATCGAATATGTTACTAATAAATAAACATTATTTGATTTATTAAAAGTATGAGCAATTATTAACAAACATTTAAAATCTTAAACATTATCTTGCGGTCTTAAATTAAATTATAAAACGCTACTTTTGTGCGTTAAATACGAACTAAAAATAAAAAATGGATATAGTTATCAAACTCTCTCAATTTCTATTGAGTTTATCTTTACTTATTATTCTTCATGAATTAGGGCATTTTATCCCTGCTAAATTGTTTAAAACTAGAGTCGAAAAATTTTATTTGTTTTTTGATGTTAAATATTCTCTTTTCAAAAAGAAAATCGGAGAAACAGAATACGGTATCGGATGGCTGCCGCTTGGTGGTTATGTGAAAATTTCTGGAATGATTGACGAAAGTATGGACAAGGAACAAATGGCTCTGCCTCCTCAGCCTTGGGAATTTCGTACTAAACCAGCTTGGCAACGTTTGATTATTATGCTTGGTGGTGTTACCGTAAACTTTATTCTAGCTTTTATTATCTATATCGGAATGGCATTTGTTTATGGCGATACTTATATTGCTAATACTGACTTGAAAGATGGTCTTCTGGTTGAAAATCCTGCAATGATTAAGGCTGGTTTTAGAACCGGAGATAAATTAATTTCTATTGATGATAAAAAAGTAGAAAATATTGACGGCGATTTGAACATGAACATTATCATGTCTAAAAAGATTCTTATTGAACGAAATGGAAAACAAATCACCATTACTCCTCCAACAGACTTTGTTGATCAGTTGTCTAAAACTGAAAAAGGGCTTTTGTTGAGAATGCGTATACCTTTTGCAGTTAAAGATATTCCTGCAGAATCGGCAAATAAAGATTTGAAACCGAAAGATATTATGGTGAGCATAAACGGGCAAGAAACTAAATACTACGATCAGGTCATGACAATACTGAAAAACAATAAAGGAAAAACTCTTCCTGCTGTTGTTTTGCGTGATTTGAAACAAACTCCAGTCAACCTAAAAGTTAACAAAAATGGAAAACTGGTTATTGAGACAGGAAGTGTTGATTTGAAAACCTTAGAAAAGCTTGGGTATTACAAAATAAGCACCAAACAATATAGTTTCCTTGAATCGATTCCGGTTGGCCTAGAAAAAGGAAAAAATCAATTGGTAAACTACGGAAAACAGTTAAAAATGATTTTCAATCCGCAAACAAAAGCCTACAAGCAAGTCGGCGGATTTGGTGCCATTTTTGGAATTTTCCCTCCAACTTGGAGTTGGGAAGCTTTCTGGACAATTACAGCTTTATTGTCAATTATGCTTGGTGTTATGAATTTATTGCCAATTCCGGCACTTGATGGTGGACATGTAATGTTTTTACTATATGAAATGATCAGTGGCAAAAAACCAAGCGATAAATTCCTTGAAAACGCCCAAATGATTGGTATTGTACTACTTATAACACTGCTTATATTTGCTAACGGAAACGATATTTATAAGGCAATTACGAAGTAGAAAAAAAAATCAATAAAAAGAGTTAAAATATTTTTGAGAAACTAAAAAAACAATTATATTTGCACTCGCTAAAAAGAACAGCAACTTCCTCCTTAGCTCAGTTGGTTAGAGCATCTGACTGTTAATCAGAGGGTCCTTGGTTCGAGCCCAAGAGGGGGAGCAACTTTTTAGCAAACATATTATTACCTTTTAGGTGATTCCTCCTTAGCTCAGTTGGTTAGAGCATCTGACTGTTAATCAGAGGGTCCTTGGTTCGAGCCCAAGAGGGGGAGCTTAAGAAAATACCACTTATTCAAGTGGTATTTTTTTTTGCGGCATATTGCCTGTTAAAATCAGAACTGCAAAACCCACCATCTGCTCGTTTTTTTATTATGGAATACACAAATACCACTCTACACTAATAAGCGGCATTTTTAATTTTATAATATCATGAGCCATATAATATATATTCTAAATTCTAAAAAACTAAATCGTTATTATATTGGCTACACAACCAATTTAGATTTGGGATTTGAATTTCATAAGAATGCCGCTCCTAACAAATTTACCGCAAATGCAAGCGATTGGACTTTGGTTCTTAATTTCTATTGCGACAACAAAACTCAAGCTCTCTCTATAGAACAACATATCAAAAACATGAAGAGCAAAATATATATTGAAAACCTACTTAAACATCCCGAAATAATAGACAAACTACTCACTAGATACAAATCCGACTGTCAAATCTGAGCCCCGAAAGCTTTCGGGGTTGGTTCGAGCCCAAAGGGGGAGCTTTAAAAAAAAGACTATCATTTTCATGATAGTCTTTTTTTTATACCCTAAAGCCGTTACAATTTTAAATTTGATATTTCTTATCGAAGTAATTCTTAAGCAAGCCGACTTGAATCAAAATCATAATCGGCACCACCAAAATCGAATAAAACACATTTTTAGAGAAATGTATAGTCGAAAACGAATCATAAATCTTATCTACATACTGCTTACCTAGCCCCATATCAGTATCGGTTCCTGAAAACAAAGAAACATACGTCACCAAGCCCAATAGAGCAGCAAACAGAACAAACCAAGCCGATTTCGAGATTAACGGCTTGTAAACTGAAGCCTTTTTCTCTTCCAGAACTAAAATCTCAGACATGAGTTTCGCAGTAAAATCCAATGAAGGCGATTCTGGTTTCTGATCAGCCATAATTTTCTGAATAAGGCTTTCTAAATTTTTATCGGTCTCTTTCATAACATTCAATTATTTCAGGTTGCAACTTCGCTCTCAAAACAACCGCCAGCTTCTGACGGCTTCTAAACAATTTTACTTTGGCATTATTTGCCGAAATATTCATGATTTTGCTAATTTCCTCAAGACTTTGGTCGTCAAAATAAAACAACGTCAGCAGAACGTTTTCATCAGCAGACAGCAAATTTAAACAATTCTGAATGGTTTTCTTTCTTTCATTTTCCTCTAAAAGACTCAAAGCATCATCCATGGTTTTTACCAGATTTGGAGAAAACTCATCGATAGAAATATTAGCGTCTTCTTTTTTATTTTTCTTTAAACGATCCAGACAGGTATTATATGCAATTTTATAAATCCATGTCGAAAACTTTGAATCTCCTTTAAACTTACTCAGCGACTTGTAAACCTTCACAAAAGTATCCTGTGCGGTTTCTTCGGCCTCTTCTCTATTTTTAACCATTTTCAGCGCAAGCGTAAAAATCATATCTTTATAACGATCAACCAGCACGGCAAACGCATTGGTTTCTCCCTGCAAGATTTTATCGATATAATGTTGGTCATTTATTGCACTCATATTACATAGGACGACAGTTTTCTTATTTAGGTTACAAGAATTTTAAAAAATAAATTCCGATTTTTTAAAATTGCTTCGCCTGTTCGCCATCGCTCGAGTCCAAATTCCAATGCTGGATTGGCTAAAGCTTTGATAAAGTTGGAAATGTAGAAAAACGCACTCAAAATTAACTCATAATCAGCAAGTTTTGGAATTTTGATTTTATTTTTTGAGATTTTTTTCCAAAAGCTGTAACCTCGTTTTAAAAACATTCGTCATATAGGCATATCAATCAATTAAAAACATAAAAATCATGGGACCACAAGTTTTAGTACCACTTAGCCTTTTTCTAATGATCTTCGGGATTGTTTACTTAATTTACTCAACAAGAAATAGAGAGCGTTTAGCTCTTATAGAAAAAGGTGTCGATGCCAGCATTTTCTTGAAAGGAAGAAACAATAGCGTTCCAGCCTGGAAAATCTTTGTAGTAAACTTAGCTTTCTTATTAATAGGAAGTGGCGTTGGAATATTTCTGGCATTGTTAATCACCACTTATACATCTTTAGAAGATGATGCGGTTTACCCTTCAATCATTTTCATAATGGCCGGAGTTGGATTATTGGCCGGATTTAGAACTGCAAAAGACTTAGACAAGGAATAACAAAAAAACAAGCGAAGGAATTTGAATAACGTACCAGATTAGCTCTGATACGTTATTTTTTTATTCTTTAGAACCAATGGTTTCATAATAAACATCTACCGAAAGCTTAGGCTGCACAGATGCCATAACAGCAAGCTGGTCGCAGCGTTCGTTCTGCGGATGATTGTTGTGACCTTTGACCCATTTAAAGTTTACTTGGTGTTTTCGATAAGCAATCAAAAATCGTTTCCACAAGTCTGGATTTTTTTTATCCTTATAGCTTTTTTTCTCCCAGCCGAAAACCCATTTTTTTTCAACAGAATCAACAACGTATTTCGAATCCGAAATAACCAAAACTTTCATGTTCGGGTTTTTAAGCTTTTCCAAACCCACAATTACCGCCAGAAGCTCCATTCTATTATTGGTTGTCAAGCGAAAACCTTCGTAAAACTCCTTTTTGTAAGGCGTTCCTACCAACTCCATTACAACGCCGTAACCACCATTTCCCGGATTACCCTTTGCCGCGCCGTCTGTATATATATGTACTTCGTGATCCATTTAATTTTAGATTTCAGATTTTAGACTTCAGATTGATCTAAAATTTATTTTTGAATTTGATTTTATTCTCCTAATAATCTATGAATGATTTCAGGAAAGTGCTTTTGCTCCAATTCATGAATCTTTTCTGCTACCGTTTCAGCCGTATCTTCATCTGTTAATGCGACGTTTGCTTGAAAGACAATAGCGCCTTCGTCATAATTTTCATTTACATAATGAATAGAGATTCCCGTTTCTTTCTCCTTGTTATTCACGACAGCTCTATGAATATGTATTCCATACATTCCTTTGCCACCATAATTAGGTAAAAGCGCAGGATGGATATTAATAATTTTGTGCGGATACTTCTCGATTATATTTTCCGGAAACTTAAGTAAAAAACCAGCCAGCACAATCAAATCCGGGTCGATTTTTTGTATTTTTTGTAAAACATTTCCGTCCAAAAGCTCGGTTTTTGAGAAGATTTGGACTGGAATTTGATGATTTTTCGCTCTGTCGATAACTTTTGCTGAAGCATTATTTGTAAAAATTGAAACAACCTTTGCTATTTCAGTATTCGAAAAATATTTTACAATGTTCTCTGCATTAGTACCTGAACCTGAGGCAAAAACAACAATTTTTTTCATAATCAAATTAATTTTGAGAGTGCAAAAAACGGAATAAAAATCGAAAATAAATAGCTTTGAAAGACCTTTCTTGAAATTAATTTTATAAATTAGTGTCACATTTATAAACTAAATAGTTGTTTTAAAATAAAGTTTTTTATTTTTGCCAACAAATTAAATTCTAAAATTAAAGATTATGTCAGACATTGCATCAAGAGTAAAAGCGATTATCGTAGACAAATTAGGTGTTGACGAAAACGAAGTTGTAACAGAAGCAAGCTTCACTAATGATTTGGGAGCTGACTCATTAGACACTGTTGAGCTTATTATGGAATTCGAAAAAGAATTTGACATTCAAATTCCAGACGATCAAGCAGAAAACATTGCTACTGTTGGTCAAGCTATTTCTTATATCGAGGAAGCAAAAAAATAATAATACCGCACCCGATTTCTAAAAATACCAATTTTTGAAATTCCAAATTCCAGGTTGGAATTTGATTTTTGAAATTTGAAATTTTTAAGGATCGGGTGTTATTATTTTTTTAAAATTTAAATTTCGATTGATTTTCAATCAATAAAAGATATATTTATATTGTAATGCCCATGGCTCTTAAGTAACAATAAAGTTAAGAAAGCATGGGTTTTATTTGTTTAAAGATACAAAACACATATTTATGGCATTAAGGCGAGTTGTTGTAACAGGATTAGGTGCACTTACTCCTATCGGGAATAATATCCAGGAATATTGGGATGCACTTGTGAATGGAGTTAGCGGAGCCGCTCCTATCACATATTATGATACAGAGAAGCATAAAACGAAATTTGCCTGCGAAGTAAAAAACTTCAATATTGAAGATTATATGGATCGTAAGGAATCCCGCAGACTTGATAAATTCGCTCAATATGCAATTGCTGCAAGTGATGAGGCTATTAAAGATGCCGGAATTACAAATGATAATGTAAACAAACAAAGAGTTGGTGTTATCTGGGGAGCAGGAATTGGAGGTTTAGAAACTTTCCAAGAAGAAGTATTATATTATGCAAAAGGAGACGGAACTCCAAAGTTCAATCCTTTCTTTATCCCTAAAATGATTGCCGATATTGCACCAGCGCACATTTCGATGCGTAACGGCTATATGGGTCCAAATTATACTACGGTTTCTGCTTGCGCATCTTCTGCAAATGCATTGATTGACGCTTTCAATTACATTCGTTTAGGTATGTGTGATGTAATTGTATCGGGCGGTTCTGAAGCTGCTGTTACAATTGCAGGTATGGGTGGTTTTAGCTCTATGCACGCTTTATCTACTAGAAACGAAAGCCCAGAAACAGCTTCAAGACCTTTTGATGCAACCAGAGACGGTTTCGTTTTAGGAGAAGGAGCCGGAGCATTAGTTCTTGAAGATTATGAGCATGCAAAAGCTAGAGGCGCTAAAATCTACTGCGAAATTGGCGGTGGAGGTATGTCGTCTGATGCATATCACTTAACCGCACCTCATCCAGAAGGAATTGGTGTAATTGCAGTAATGGAAAACACTTTAAGAGATGCCGGAATGAGCCCTGAGCAAGTTGACCACATCAACACTCACGGTACTTCTACTCCTCTTGGAGACGTTGCAGAACTTAAAGCCATCAGTGCTGTTTTTGGAGAACATGCCAAAACAATCAACATCAACTCTACAAAATCGATGACAGGACACTTACTTGGTGCTGCTGGAGCTATTGAAGCAATTGCTTCTATTTTAGCCATGAAACACGGTATTGTACCTCCAACAATCAACCATAATGTAGTTGACGAAAATATTGATCCATCACTTAATCTGACTTTAAATAAAGCTCAGAAAAGAGAAGTAAATGTTGCAATGAGCAATACTTTTGGTTTTGGCGGACACAACGCCTGCGTTTTGTTTAAAAAAATAGCTGAGTAATTCGTGCGTATGAATTTTATCAAAAAAATATTCTCTAAATCCCGTTCTCTAGAAGACGGGATTTTTTTTGACACTATTCAGAAAATACTTGGTTTTCAGCCCGTTAATACAGATTTCTATAGGAAAGCATTTACACATAGATCTTCTAATAAATTAGACAAAGACGGTCATCCTATTAATTATGAGCGACTTGAGTTTTTAGGAGATGCAATGCTTAGCGCGGTTATTGCTGCACATTTGTTCAATAAAGCACCCAATGGAGACGAGGGCTATTTAACCAAAATGCGTTCTAAAATTGTCAGTAGAGAACACCTTAACGAATTAGGTAAAGACTTAAATTTAGTACAGTTTGTAGAAAGCAAAGTGCCGATTCAGCATTTTGGAGAAAACATTCATGGCAATATATTCGAATCACTTATAGGAGCCATTTATCTGGACAAAGGTTATGTTTTCTGTGAAAGATTTATCCAGAAAAGAGTTATAACTCCATATGTCGATATTGCTAGACTGGAAGGAAAAGTCATTAGTTATAAAAGTTTGGTTATCGAATGGTGTCAGAAAGAAAAAAGAGTTTTTCATTATGACATTTTTGAAGATAACGGTATAGACGGACAACGTTTATTTGGCGTCAAATTAAGCATTGACGACAAAGTAATTGCACGAGCAAGAGCAACTTCAAAAAAGAAGGCAGAGGAGAAAGCATCGCAAAGAGCGTATTTTGCGTTTCAGGAAAAAATAGACAAGAAATAACTACAAAATTAGTGTAGTTTTCTTAACGCTATAACGTTTTCGTTTATAAATTAACAAAAACAACTTCGTCTTCACTATTGATGCTCCGTTAGAAATAGTATATTTACAACTTGATTTTTCATGATATGGCAATTCATAGATTGGATTTAGACGAATTTGACGAAGTTGATTATTATTTAATGGCAATTCACACTTCATTAGAAGATTATCGATTGGCCTATTTTATCAATAAAAACCTTCCTATTAACTTAAGTAAGAGCAAAAACGAGATTCATGCTCAGACTAAGGAAGGCGAAACAAATTTTTCTAGATTTTATTACTATGATGCTGAAAAAGCAGTTTCATGGAATTTAATTCAGAATAAAAATGAAATCATTTCTGTGAGTAAAAATGATTTTCAGAATTTGTTTTCTAATGAGACAAGTGAGGTTTCGACAACAATTCATTTACTTCCTGAATTTAAAAAAGTCGATTTTTTCCTGAAAATAGATAATAGCGAAGAGGCGCTTGATTTTTCAGAAATCCAACAAAAATTAAATGCAATAGAAAGTATCGCAGCAATTTATGCTGTGGATACAGACAAAATAAAATCAAAAAACAATCTAATTTTTTAAACAAAATGCTAAAAAACAAAAAAACCAAAATTGTTGCTACACTTGGCCCCGCTTGTAGTACAAGAGAGATCATAAAAGATATGATCGAAGCAGGTGTTAATGTGTTTAGAATCAATTTTTCGCATGCAGATTACGAAGGAGTAAAAGAGAAAATTAATATTATTAGAAGCTTAAACGAAGAGTTTGGTTACACAACTGCTATTCTTGGAGATTTGCAAGGACCAAAACTTAGAGTTGGTGTAATGGAAGAAGGCACTGTTGTAAATGATGGTGACGAAATCACTTTTACAACTGCCGAGGATATTGTCGGAAATGCAAAAAAAGCATTCATGAAATATCAAAATTTCCCAAATGACGTAAATGTTGGTGAGCGTATCTTGCTTGATGATGGTAAACTGATTTTTGAAATTGTTTCTACTGATAAAAAAACAGAAGTTGTTGCTAAAGTTATTCAAGGTGGTGAATTAAAATCCAAAAAAGGAGTTAACTTACCAAACACTAAAATTTCTTTACCAGCTTTAACTGAAAAAGATATTGCTGATGCAATTTTTGCAATTGAGCAAAAAGTAGACTGGATTGCGCTTTCATTCGTGAAAACTCCACGCGATTTACAAGATTTACAAGAATTAATCGCTAAGCATTCAGAAGTTAAAATTCCAATCATTGCTAAAATTGAAATGCCAGAAGCTCTTGAGAACATGGATAAAATTGTAGCATACTGCGATGGTTTAATGGTTGCTCGTGGAGATCTTGGTGTTGAGCTTCCTGCTCACGAAGTTCCATTGGTTCAAAAAGATTTGATCAGAAGAGCAAAAACTGCTAGAATTCCAGTTATCGTTGCTACACAAATGATGGAGACAATGATTACAAGCTTAACTCCAACAAGAGCAGAAGTTAACGACGTTGCAAACTCAGTAATGGATGGTGCAGATGCTGTAATGCTTTCTGGAGAAACTGCTACAGGAAATTATCCAGTTCAAGTTATCCAAAGAATGGCACAAATTTGTGAAGCTGTTGAGAATTCACCACTTATCCAAGTTCCTCAAAACACTCCACAGATTAAAACAAAACGTTTTGTTACTAAAACAGTTTGTCATCAAGCTGCTTTATTGGCAAACGAAATTAATGCAAAAGCAATCTGTACGCTTACAAACAGCGGCTATACTGCTTTTCAGATTTCGGCTTGGAGACCATCTTCAGCACATATTTTAGTATTTACTTCCAACAAAAGAATTCTAACACAATTGAATTTGTTATGGGGAGTAAAATCTTTCTACTATGATAACGAAGAAAGTACAGACGATACTGTTACAGATGTAAACAAAATCGCTGTTGATAAAGGTTATGCATCAAAAGGTGATTATTTAATCAATCTTGCGGCTATGCCAATAAAAGACAAAGGAATGGTTAACACCATGAGAGTAACCGAAATAGAATAATATTTCTTGAATATTTACAAAAGCCATTTACGAAAGTAAGTGGCTTTTGTGTTTTAAACCACTTTGATTTTACAGACTTTTACATCCAAACAAATTCTCTTCAACCTCTAAAAAATGAATTCCTAGGTTTCATTTTATAAAATTTAGCTAAAAAACCGCATTTCATTACGATAAAGATAAAAGCAATTTTTAGACACTTCTTCAGAACATAAAATTCTAGTACCCTCATTTCAGGCAATTTTGGTCGGTTTCATTTTATAAAATGAAACACGATGTTGCAGATTTTGCATTTATGTTGTTTCATTTTATAAAATGAAACAATGTCACCTCCTATAAACACAATCTCTAATTTATTAATTACCTAATTTTGAGTCAGTTAAAATTTGTTGCGGTTTTTCTACGTACAAAAACAATTTGAAACCTATTAATAATATCCAACAAAATCTACCTAATTATATTTTGTTTTTTATTTGGCTATTACACTCATACATACTAGACTTATTAACCAATTTTTTTTATCATGAAACAAAAGATCAAATTAAAATGCGGATTTAATAATGCGATTATATTACTGGCATTATTATGCTTTAACTGTTTATCAATAAATGCCCAAAGTAAAAAACAGCCAAACATATTAGTCCTTTGGGGCGATGATATTGGAATTACTAATATTAGTGCCTACAGTGATGGATTGATGGGATATACTACTCCAAACATTGATAAACTGGCCAATGAAGGAATGCGTTTTCTTCATTATTATGGAGAACAAAGCTGTACCGCTGGGCGTGCAGCATTCTTAACAGGGCAGCACGGTATTCGTACTGGTCTTACAAAAGTAGGTTTTCCTGGAGCTCCAATGGGAATGAGCCAGTTAGACCCTTCTATTGGAGGCATCCTGAAAAGTCTAGGATATAGTACTGGTCAATTTGGTAAAAACCACCTTGGTGATCGTAACGAAAGTCTCCCAACTGTAAACGGTTTTGATGAATTTTTCGGAAATCTGTATCACTTAAATGCTGAAGAAGAACCAGAATTACCAGATTATCCTAAAGATCCAGAATATGTGAAAAAATTTGGTCCAAGAGGAGTTTTAAGATGTACCGCTACAAATGTGGATGACGCAACAACCGACCCTCGTTTTGGAAGAGTTGGAAAACAAAAAATTGAAGACACCGGAGCCCTTACCAAAAAAAGAATGGAAACAGTAGACGATGAAACCTCAGCAGCAGCAATTGACTTTATTAAAAGACAAAATGCCGCTGGTAAACCATTTTTCTGCTGGTTCAATGCTACACGTATGCACCTTCGTACACACGTAAGAGCAGAACATAGAGGAAGATATACACACGGAGACAGCGAATATATCGATGGAATGATTGAACATGATGAAACAATCGGAAGCATCTTAAAAACTCTTGATGATTTAGGAATTGCAGACAATACAATTGTGGTATATTCTACAGACAATGGTCCACACATGAATACATGGCCTGATGGAGCAATGACCTCTTTCCGATCAGAAAAAAATACAAACTGGGAAGGCGCTTTCCGTGTACCTTGTATTGTACGTTGGCCAGGAAATATTAAACCAGGAACTGTAACTACAGAATTAATGAGTCATAACGATTGGATTCCAACTTTTGCGTCTATTGCTGGTGAACCTAATATTATAAATAAACTTTTAAAAGGATACAGTGCTAACGGCAAAAACTATAAAGTGCATTTAGATGGATTTGATCAAACCGATTTATTAAAAGGAGGAAAAAGCCATAGAGATAAATTTTTCTATTCCGATGATGATGGTTTACTGGTAGGAATGCGTGTTGGAGACTATAAATATGTTTTTGCAGAGCAACGTTTAGCAGGTACTATGGGAGTTTGGGCAGAACCATTTACAGAGCTTCGTTTACAAAAAATCTTCAATCTTTATCAAGATCCTTATGAGCGAGCAGACTTTACCTCTAACACCTATTGGGATTGGCTAATGAATCACGTGGGTTCTGTATATGGTGCAATGAACGATGTATTCGTTTTTGCGGAAACTTTTAAAGAATATCCTCCACGTTCTTTCCCGCCAAGTTTCAATCCAACAACTATTCTTAAACAGACGCTGCAAAGCATTAAAACAGAGCAGTATGTAGAAAAAAATATTTTACCAAAGGTAAAAGAAGAGGAAGCTGCAGCGGCTAAGAAGAAAAAATAGATACTAAATCATCAAAAGATTCAGGTTTGAAGTCTGGATCTTTTGATTAAAATGAAAAGAATATGGTAAGAAAAATATTTTTTTTGCTAATCATTTTATTCCTGTTTGCATCTTGTAAAAAGTCAGAGACTCATATTGCCCCATCTTCAGAAACTAATAAATCAGGAATAACTAGTGACCCATTACCAAGCTGGAACGACGGCGTTCTAAAGAAAGACATCATTGCTTATGTTGAAAAAGTAACTAAAGAGGGAAGTCCTGATTTTATTCCTGTAAATAATAGGATTGCCACTTTTGATAATGACGGAACGCTTTGGGCTGAAAAACCATTGATTCAGGAATTATTTGCTTTTTATCGTGTTAAAAAAATGGTAGAAGCCAATCCAGCTTTAGCTCAAAAACAACCTTTTAAAGCGGTACTGGAAAAAGACAAAAGCTATTTTGAAAAAGGCGGAGATAAAGCACTTATCGAATTGGTAGCGGCAACGCATACGGGAATGTCTGAAGATGAATTCGAAGCTTCGGTAGCCGAATTTTTTAAAGATACTAAAATTCCTGGAAAAGAGACTCCATTGAGAAACATACGTTATCAGCCACAATTGGAATTATTAAAGTATCTGCGTGCCAACGGATTTAAAACTTTCATTGTAACAGGCGGAACTATCGAAGTGGTTCGGGGAATCTCTGAAGATTTTTATGGCATTCCAAAAGAACAAGTGGTGGGAACTTCTTTCAAATACAAATACGATCCAATAAAAAATGTCGTGCAGAGAGAACCTTCTTTAGATCTTTTTAATGACAAAAACACCAAACCTGTAGGCATACAACTTCATATCGGACAACGTCCTGTTTTTGCCTGCGGAAACGAAGGAGGCTCTGGTGATATTGCTATGCTGCAATATTCGCAAGGAAACAAATACCCTTCCTTTCAACTGCTCGTCAATCATAATGACTCTATTAGAGAATATAAATATCAGGAAAAAGATAATGCTTCATTAAATGCCGCCTCCAAAAACAAATGGCATGTAATAAATATGAAAGACGATTGGAAAAAAGTTTTTGCGGGCGAATAATTGAATTAGTAGAATTAAAATGTAACAGCTTTTACTCGCAAGAGCTGTTGCGTTTTAATTTGAAATTCTAAAATTAAACAGTTATGAAAAATCTAAAACTATTTTGTACTGCTATTGTTTTTTTTCTGAGTTTTAATTTGTGTGCACAGGAAGCTGAAAAACCCGGCAACAGCGCACAGGAATTAGCCGATAAATTGGCCAATCCGGTCGCCAGTTTAATAAGTGTACCGATTCAGAATAATATTAATTATGGAATTGGGCCATATAATGGCGTAAAATATACTATTAATATACAGCCCGTTATTCCTTTTAAACTGACTGATAACCTGAATTTAATTACACGTTATATTTTACCCGTTGTAGACCAAAGAAATATTACGGGACTTAATACACACGAATTTGGTTTAAGCGACGCAACAGTAACCGCATTTTTTGCACCAAAAAGCAATAAAATAATCTACGGAATCGGTCCTGCATTTCTAGTCCCAACCGCTACAGAAAAGTTTCTCGGAACAGAAAAATTCGGCGTTGGCCCAAGTTTATTAATCATGCATCAAGGAAAAGGTTTGTCTGTTGGTTTCATCGCCAACCAGATTTGGTCTTTTGCAGGAAATGCTGACAGAGCAGATTTCAATCAGTTCTACACACAAATATTTTTAACGCATAGTTACAAAAGCGGTGCAAGTATAGGTATCTCTTCAGAAATTACTCAAAACTGGCAGGGAAACACAACCCTTATCACAATAAGTCCAAATGTTGGCGCAATTACAAAATTAGGCAGTCAGACCATGCAATTTGCCGTTATGCCTTTAATTCCGATTGTAGGACATTCCAGTATAAGACCAGACTGGGGACTAAGAGCTGTTGTTGCTTTTGTTTTTCCACAAAAATAAAAACTTCGGCCATGAGTGATGAATTTAATGCATCTATAGAAAACTTATTTGATCCTGCTCTATCAAAAGCGACTCGTTTTGCCAAAGGAACCGAAATCAGAAAGACAACCCCTCGTTCTGCTCATCAGCAATGGAATATTCCAGAAAAAAGACGAGATCCGATTGAGATTCTGATTGAGACCAATATTGGACGAATCGAAACATTGCTTCCGATACGCTACCAAAGGATGATGGAATCTCCGTTTGCCTTTTTCAGGGGCGCGGCCGCTATTATGGCAGAAGATTTGGCACATACACCAAACAGCGGTATTCATCTGCAACTTTGCGGTGATTGTCATTTAATGAATTTTGGAGGATTTGCAACTCCCGAACGAAAACTGGTCTTTGATATAAATGATTTTGACGAAACTTACCCAGGACCTTGGGAATGGGATTTAAAAAGACTGTCCACAAGTTTTGCCATTGCTGGAAAATGGAGAAATTTTTCAGACAAACACTGCAAAGAATTTGCCTGGCACACTGCAGACAGCTATAAAAGACATATGTTGGATTACAGTCATTTATCGGCTCTTCAGATTTGGTATGCCGATATTGATCTTTCCGAATTGATTGAAATGGGAGAAGATGAAGAAATTAAAAAATTTCATTTGAAACGAATTAAAAAAGCATCTGAATATACGGCTCATGAAAAAGAATTTGCCAAAATGACGTATCAGCAAGGTCCGCGAGCTCGAATAAAAGACGAACCTCCTTTAATTTATCATCCTACAATACGAGAAGAAGAAGAGGTTTTAAAAGCAGCCGAAAAAGCACATATTCTATATATAGAATCATTATCAGATGACAAGAAAATACTGCTGAGCAGATATAAGCTCCATGACATTGCCATAAAAGTGGTGGGCGTAGGAAGTGTTGGAACCATGTGCGGTATTACACTGCTTATGTCTGCAACTGGCGAACCTATTTTTCTGCAGTTTAAAGAAGCTCGGAAAAGTGTACTAGAAGCAAATCTTAAAAATAAATCAAAATACACGCATCAAGGCGAACGAATTGTAATCGGACAGAAATTAATGCAGTCGGCTTCTGATATGTTTTTAGGATGGACAAGCGACGACCAAAACCGATTTTTCTATATCAGACAGCTACGGGATGCAAAAGTAAAACCGGTGCTAGAGATTATGAAATCTGATAATATGATCGATTATGCAAAATCGTGCGGCTGGGCACTCGCAAGAGCTCATGCACGTTCTGGAGATCCTTCGGTAGTATCAGGATATATCGGAAAAGGAAATGAATTTGCCGATGCGATTGCAAAATTCTCTATGGCGTACGCCGCTCAAAACGAAATCGATTATACTAAAATGCTTGAGGCAATTAAGGAGGGAAGGCTACCGATTGCTCCCGATGTTTAAGCTTTCATTCATTAAACAATTCAAAATATGAGAAGAAAAATACTGTTTTTAATAGGCTTTTTAATGATGAATATGTCCATTAACAGCCAGACACAGCGCATCGATTCTGCTGCTGTTTATATTTTGCATCGTTCTACAGAATCATTACAATACATAAAATCGTGCAGTTTTCACGCTGTGGTCACTTATGATATTTCTAATGAAAGCCTCGGATTGATCAAACATTCTGTAAACGAAAGAGTGATTATTAAATTTCCAGATAAAATGAAAATCACTTCCTCTGGAGATAAAGGGAATAAAAGTTTATGGTACAATGGCAAAACCTTAACTTATTATTCTTTTGACAATAATACCTACAGCACGGCTCCTGCACCAAAATCTGTAATTGAGACAATGGATGAAACCAGTAGAAAATTTGGAATCGAATTTCCTGCCGCCGATTTTTTCTACGAAACTTTTCTGGAAGATCTAAAAGCCGAGCAAGGCAACCTGATTTATTTGGGAAAAACAATTATTAACGACCACGAATGCTTTCATATTGCTGGAACCGACAAAAACAAAAGTTTTCAGTTCTGGATTACCAATGATGATTATTTCCTTCCGGCAAAAATGGTAATTGTTTATACTGCCGACAAAGAGAAACCTCAATACGAAGCCGTTTACAAAGACTGGATTATAAATACTGATTATTCAGATTATATGTTTGAATTTACCGCACCTCCTAAAGCTGTAAAAGTCAAAATGATACCGAGAGAAGACAAAAAATAATCATTATAAATTCTATAATCATGAAATTAGACATCAAAAACATAAAATCATGGATTCTTATAGCATTATTTGTAATGATGCTAATTCCTGAAACTGCGAACTCACAGCGTTTTGGGCATTTTACGCCACATGCCGTTATGCCAAGACCTATGCCAATGCCTCATCCTCCAACGCCGAGACCAAATCCCGCACCAAGACCGATTCCGCCAGGGCCACGTCCTATTCCTCCTGGACCAAGACCAATTCCACCGCATCCTTATCCAAGGCCTTTGCCTCCGCCACCGTTCCATCCATATCCGGTTCCTTATCCGTATATCTACCATCCGTTTGTACCTTATTATTGGGGACCAACATGGTATCCGATTGGATTCTTTTTGACTACTCTTACTACTGCAGCAATTGTAATCTCTGTAGAAGACAGCAAATACAATTATGATGATGGAGTTTATTATACAAAAGAGTCAAACGGCTATAAAGTTGTTCCTGCACCAATAGGAGCCGAAATTCCGGAACTCCCAAAAGGATCTTTGAAAATAAATGTTTCTGGAACAGAATATTACTATTACGGAGGTACTTATTATGTACAAACCGCACCAAAATATAAAGTGGTAACTGCGCCTGTCGGAGCTGTAATAACACACTTACCCGAAGGAGCTGAAGAAAAAACTATAGACGGTCAAAAATATATGATTTATAACAATGTGTATTATCAGCCAATTTCTAAAGACGGACAGGATAGCTATGTTGTTGTTCAGGGAAAATAGTCTTTAAACAGTTAGGTAATTTTACGTAAGAATTTTACACAAAAACACACGTTGATTAAATAAAAAAAGCTATCTTTACCAATCTACAATTATTTGACTAATAATACTTTACAAAGACAACTCAGTCAATAAACGCCTTTTTTCTTACATTCAGGATTTTTACTATTTTAATACATTCGAGTTAGACTAATTTAATTATTAATTTAAATACCACAACATGAATATTAAAAGCATAAATCTTCGTATAATTCCCTTATTATTATTGGGATTGTTTTACAGTTGCTCCCCAACTGTAAAAGTCACAACCGATTATGACCACAGTGCCAACTTCAGCGAATATAAGACTTTTGCTGTCTATGATTTGAGAGCTCAAGAAGGACAAGTTAATCAGCTCAATATCGATCGTGTGACAAGAGCAATCAGAAACGAAATGCTCGCTAAAGGATTTACAGAATCTTCAAATCCGGATTTAAAAGTCAATGCAGTATCTATTCTGAAAAATAAAACATCAGTAAGTGCCAACACCGATTTTTACGGATACGGAGGAATGTATCGTCCTTACGGATATTGGGGCGGTGGCGCTATGATGGGCGGTGCAAATACGACATTTAATACTTATGATTATGTCGACGGCTCATTGGTTATTGATATAGTGTCGACCAAAACCCAAAAATTATTGTGGCAAGGCATCGGAAATGCCGAAATCGACAGTAAACCCGATAATCCCGAAGAGTTCATTAATACCTCTATTAAAAAAATATTAGCCGATTTCCCACCCGGAACAGCTAAAAAATAGTCTGAAACCAATTCAAAAGGCTGCTGTATTTGCCTGCTCTCGTGGGCAAATACATCTTTTTAAAATTTGAAAGCCTCTTCGTACTCTATTTTTAAGAATAAGCTAACAAATCAAACTTAAAAAAATGACCGATATACTTCTCTCTCTTTTCTTTTTTATTGCAACAATTGCAGGCTTTGCTACTGCTTTTATTGTGCTGTTTTCTAAGAAAAATTATTCTAAAAGCTTTTTCTTAGGAATGTTCATGCTGAGTTTGGCTGTAGTAAGTATTTACAATTTTTATCTTTCGGCCGACATCTTTAAAGAATTTCCTGATTTATTTTTAATACCAAAATCTTTTATTTTTTTAGCTGCACCATGTTCCTTTTTATATGTGCGAAATATTTTGTCTGATGGCAGAAATTTTAGAAAATACGATTGGCTGCATTTTTTGCCTTTCGCTA
Source organism: Flavobacterium procerum (assembly GCF_042431625.1). Lineage (NCBI taxonomy): Bacteria > Pseudomonadati > Bacteroidota > Flavobacteriia > Flavobacteriales > Flavobacteriaceae > Flavobacterium > Flavobacterium procerum. The sequence continues at coordinate 614,905 of NZ_JBHLYW010000010.1, forward strand.
TCTACTTATTTTTGATTGTTTTTGTATACGCAGGAAGTTTGACAGATTTTAGAATAGTAGATTTCGTTGCTTCCATTATAAACAATCCATTTTCAATTTTGGCTCTTACTATATGGCTTTTCTATGTCTTTTTTCAAACCATGTTGATTTTAAACTATGATCTGAAAAAATTTAAAGGAAACCAATTTCACAGAACCAAAGTAATCAACTGGATTAGGGTTTATAATCTTAGTATACTCTTTTTGTTTTCTGCACTTTTTGTACATCGTTTTCTCAAAACTATAGACGTATTAGATCTTTCGTGTTATTTCTTAATTTCTTCTGTTCTGTTTTTTACTGTTGGTTGGCTTTATTTTAAACCGCAGATTTTTCATGATAATGATGATGATGAATCTCTCGATTTTGTGAGTGATATCAATTTTATGATTAAAACAAAAGAGACGAAAAACATATTGCCGCTCATAAACGAGTTAACACTAGAGAAAAAAGAAGATTATCTTTTAAAACTTGACCATGTTTTTAATGCTAAAAAACTTTTTCTGAAAAAAGATTTTGTTATTAGAGATCTGTCTGACGAAACTGGAATATCTGTTCATCATCTGTCAAATTTGATAAACTCTGAATTTGGGCTTCATTTTCAGGATTATGTAAATCTGAAAAGAATTGAATATTTCAAAGAAAAAATAAATGACCCTGAATGGAAAGATTTATCCCTAGAAGGAATGGCTTGGGGATCTGGATTTAAATCTCGCACAACTTGTTTCAGAGCTTTTATAAAGCATACAGGCAAATCGCCGTCTGAATATTTTAAAACAATCAGAATACATCCTGAACAGACGAGTGCTTACTATTTTAAATAAGCATCGAATGGAAAACCTTAGTAAATTTTTAAAACATTTGTAAAGGTGAAAACAAAATTTAATCAAGTTGAACAGTTTTTAAAACTGATTTTTAGCATAGCTGCAGTATTGTTTTCCTTATCTGGAACTGCACAGCTTAAAGGGGGGCATATTCTTGGATCTTCCGGTTTAAAATCCGGAAGTCAAGCGCCTGAAAATACCTTAAGCGTTTATATTCCGGGATATATTTACACTGCAAACTGCATGCGGAACGCCGACGGCAATAAAGTCGGAAATCCCGATTTCTCGATGTTTTTGACTGGTATTGGTGCCTCATACATAAGCAATTTTAAAATTTTGGGAGCCAATTACGGTGCGACTTTACTAGTTGCTTTTGCCTCTAATACTATTCAGGGAAATTACATTGATTCTAACAGCCCTTTTGCCTTTACTGATATGCTCCTACAACCTGTACAATTAGGATGGCATAACAAAAAAGCTGATTTTGTATTCAGCTATCAGCTCTATCTTCCTACTGGAAAATACAAATTGGGCGCTAGCGATAATAGCGGTTTGGGAATGTATATAAACGAATTCTCTGGTGGAACAACACTTTATTTTAATGATAAAAAGACGTTTCATTTTTCTGTTTTGGCAGCTTACGAAATCAACAGCAAAAAGAAAGATACTGAAATCAAGACCGGAGATATATTGAGTATTGAAGGCGGAATTGGAAAAACTTTTTATTGTATGAATACCGAAAAGACTGCTCCAAAGGGAATCTTAAATGCAGGGCTGATTTATTACATGCAATACAAAGTAAGTGATGACAAGATTCCTCTAGGAACCACCGTCTTAGAGGGCGAAAAAGACCGTACTGGAGGTTTGGGAGCTGAGCTGAATTATTTTCACATCAAAAGCAGTACTTCTGCCGGTTTTCGATGGGTTTCGGAAGTTGATGCAATAAACAGACTGCAGGGGAATACCTTTTTTATTACGCTAGCTCATGTTTTTAGTTTAAAAAAAGAATAGTTTTTTGAAACTGAGTAAGCATTCTTAAGACTGTTTTGAATAAAATATTTAGACTCTTATATGAAAAAAACGAAACTCCTCTTTCAGAAAATTTCTCTTGTAGTTCTTTTACTGTTTTCATGCATGGTTCACGGACAAAAATACCATATCAGCATAAAAGACTCTTTAGATGGTGCGTTTGATTTAAGCGATTATCTAATTTATGCCCACGGATTTATCGTTGTCCCAACCATTATAACAGAACCAGCTCTCGGCGGATTTGGAGGTGCAATAGTTCCCGTTTTCCTAAAAAAACACGCTCCTGTTGTAGACGAAAACGGTAAAAAACGTTTCATAAATCCAGATATCACGGGTGGTATGGGAATGTACACTTCAAACAAAAGCTGGATGGTAGGCGCTTTTCGCTCTGGAACACTTATTAAATCTAAAATTCTGTATCGTGTTATGGCTGGATATGGCGATATGAATTTGTCATTTTATGCCAACAATCTGCCGAATCAAAACGATCAGGAATTTAAACTCAATTTTAGGTCGACGATATTCTACACACAATGGCTTAAGCAATTTAATAATCCGAAATGGAGTGCAGGTCCGCAGTATCTCTTTTTAAATTCAAAAATAAACCTTCCCGATTTTAATCTTCCGCCACCTTTTGTAGAACCAAAAGACATTAAAAGCACAATAAGCCAATTAGGAGCAGCCATTCAGTTTGACGGGCGAGACAATATTTTTACGCCAGATAAAGGAATACGGCTTCAGTCTGATTTTTTTTGGTCTGATAATATACTCGGAAGCGATTATGATGCGTGGCGGGTCAATTTATCGGCTATTGGTTTTTATCCATTAACTAAAAAATTAATCGGCGGACTAAGAGTAGAAGGCGAACAGGCATTTGGGAATCCGCCTTTTTACTTATTGCCAGGAATAAACTTAAGAGGAATTCCTGCGGCACGATATCAGGGAAAAACAAGTATTGTTACCGAAGCCGAATTAAGATGGGATTTGTACAGAAGATGGAGCCTTATGGGATATGGAGGCTTGGCAAGTGCTTTTAACAACTGGGACAAAGCTTTTTCTAAACCGGTTATATACAGCTATGGAACCGGTTTTAGATATTTGATTGCCCGAAAATTCAAACTCAGAATGGGCGTCGATGTTGCCCGAGGTCCAGAAGACTGGGCTTATTATATTGTTTTTGGAAGTAATTGGTTGAGATAGTTTTTAAATAAAAACCCGAAATGTAACTTTCGGGTTTGACAACAGCGTAATGCAAATATGCTGGTTGATTGATTGATGATTGATTTTTTTGGTTAAAATCTTTTCCAATAAGGTTTAATAAGTTTATTTTCTTTGTGACATAATATCAATACTAAAATCGTCGCTAATGCCAGAAATGCTATTGCCTGAATCGATCCTTCTGGTCCAAAAGCTCCTCCAGTAATAAATTCCGGTCCCTGAATTTGAGCTTCGACTAAACTATTAGTCTTTTCGTTTCCAGATGTAATAGCTCCAAAAATTCCTGATTGTGTAAAATTCCATGCAAAATGCAGTGCAATCGGCATCCATAAATTACGGCTATAAATAAATACCGCTCCCATCAAAAATCCCGCAGTTGTAATGCATATTGATGAAAGTAAAGTTCCGTTAGGATTTGCCAAATGAAAAACACCAAATAAGACTGAGGATATCGTCAAAGCATTGTAACTTCCCAGTTTTTCTTCCAAAACCCTAAAAATAATGCCTCGTACCAGTATTTCTTCGATTATGGCTACGGTAAACATAAGTGCAAACGGAATCAGAATAAATGAAATCGGATTTACAGCTGTAATACTGTAATTACCATTGAGATACATTACCAAAATAGTCAACGATTGTAAAATAAAGCCAATCAGTATTCCAATGATAAGATTTTTAGCAAGACCTTTTGATGCAAATTCTGTTACGGCTCTCTTGTCATATTTTTTAAAGAAGACAATATAACTTAAAATACATGCAGAAGATACAAAAAGCCCTTTGAGAAGATTTCTATAATCTTTGTCCAGTGGTGTTAAAGCCAGTAATTTGACAGCAATCTGTTGTCCAATAATTACAACAGGCATAAAAACCAATAAGGCAAAAATAATTTTGGTTACCGGAGAATTAAATATTTTTTGTTTTGTGGTAAGAGTTTCCATTTAAATTTGGGTTTAAGTATTTATCTGAAGCAAAAGTAAATTGCCTAACCACCAAAAAATAGAATGAAATTTGCCTCTCTATAATTTTTGAAAATGCTTTGGAAGAAACCCCGTTTGATTTTTAAATGTTCGAATAAAATGACTTTGATCTGAAAAACCACAATCTAAAGCAATTTCTGTTAAACTGCTATGCGAAGATTGTATCAGCGAGAGCGAACGATTAATTTTGATACGTCGCATATATTCGCCTAAAGTACAGCCAAAATATTTCGGAAAATGTTTTGATATTGTAATAGGATTCAATTGTAGAACCTGCGATAAATCCTGAAGATTCGGATTTTCGTTCCAGCAATCATTTAATAATTCACTTAAGCTTTTTACCCAATACGGACTTTTTTCAAATCGTTCTAAATGTGTACTTGAGTGCGACAATTGCGAAAACAGCATTCTAATATTATCATTAGTAAAGTGATCAGCGTTTTGCGTTTCCTTAAAGATTTTTAGTATCAAAAACTTGGTTAAAGCGCTATTTTGAACTGATTTTTCGATTAAAGCTTCTGATAAATCAAGTTCTTTAAGTAGATTTTCTTCCATTTCGATATTGATATTGCGAGAAGGAAAAAGTGTATTCTGGTTTAAGTGCAACTCATCACTGTGATAAAACAACAAAGAACCCGGCCCTACAGTTTCGCTAAAATTTTTCCTTTTTTCAGTAGTACCGCCTTTTAAGAAAAGTGTAATATGTGCATTATTATGCGAATGCCATCCTTCATAAACCTTTTGCTGGTATTCAGTTTCTACAACTGCAATTCCCTGCTGTGTATTAAAGCTGTTTTTGGTATTGCCTAAATATTTTTCGTTTTCGAGTTCGTACATTTTCTGTTTCCAGCTTGGCTTTTATCAGAAACGAAAATACTATTAATTCTTATAATTAAAGAATATTGGGTAAAGCCAATTCAGTACAGAATTGTATTTTACGTAATTTGTAAGTTTTGGATGCTTAAGAAAAACATTGTGTAAATATTAACGGAAAAATAATAGTTTTTTTACCTAATATTTAATTGATTTGTAACAAAAATAAAATTAGGGCTACTAATAAGTCAACTATTTAAATCTTTTGATTATGTATAAAATTACAATGAAATCAATTTTCGCAGCATCAGCTTTTTTAGTTGGAGTAAGCAGCAGTTTCGGGCAAGACATTTTAGTAAATTCACTTAAATTAAATGCAAGCGACAAAAGTAAAGAGAACTTTAAATTTACAGAAGTAATCAATTTAGGAACAACATCGGTAAAAACACAAGGTTCTTCTGGAACTTGCTGGAGTTATTCTACAAACTCTTTCTTAGAGTCAGAGATGATTCGTTTAGGAAAACAACCAGTAGAATTATCTCAAATTTATTCTGCAAGAAATGTTTATGTAGATAAAGGAGTCAATTACGTTCGCATGCACGGAGCTATTACTTTGGGCGACGGCGGAGCTTTGCACGACGTAATCAATATGTACAAAAAATACGGAACCGTACCTAGAGAAGTTTATACAGGATTAAACTATGGAACCGATAAAAATAAATTTGCCGAAATGGCCGCTTTAATCGAAGGAGTATTATCTGCAGTGGTTAAAAATCCGAACGGAGAATTAACACCAAACTGGCAGAAAGCCTACGCAGCTGTAATCGATTCTTATTTAGGAAAAGTGCCAGAAAATTTTACTTATAAAGGAAAAAACTACACGCCACAGTCTTTTGCCAAAGAAATGGTAGGAATCAATCCAGATGATTATATCGAAATGTCTTCGTTTACAACTTCTCCTTACTATCAAAAAACAACTATGATGGTACCAGATAACTGGTCATTAGATCAAGTTTACAACGTAAAAGTAAACGATATGACAGATGTTATAGACAATGCTTTGAAAAAAGGATATACTGTAGCTTGGGCAACAGATGTAAGCGAGAAAACTTTCAGCTGGAAAAATGGTGTTGCTTATGTAGCAAACAAAAAATACGACGACATGACTGCAGAAGAAAAAGCAGATCTGTTTAACGGACCAAAAGCAGAACCGGAAATTACTGCAGAAATGCGTCAGGCAGCGTTTGACAATTACACTACAACAGACGATCATGGAATGCATATTATCGGTCTGGCAAAAGATCAAACAGGAAAAGAATATTACATCGTGAAAAATTCTTGGGGGGAAACTAACGATTATAAAGGTTTCTTGTTTGTAACCAAAAACTTCGTAAAGTATAAAACGACAGCTTTATTGGTAAATAAAGGCGGAATTCCTGCTGAAATTGCTAAGAAACTGGGGGTTTAATTTTTTTAAAACCATACAAAAAACAGCGGCGCTTTATTGTGTCGCTGTTTTTTTTTGCTTTTGTTTTTAAAATCATTTAAAAAAAAGCACTTCATCGTTTTTCTTTGCCGTTAATAGCCAAAACAAAAGTGAAACAAATCAAAGTCAGTACCTTTAATATGGCTTTTACTCTTTTAATAATTTTTTATTTGATTGATGATGAAAAACGATACTGTATTTTGGATTCCAATTACGTTGGTTTTTTCTCTAGGTAGCTTTGCCCAACTCATTCCAAATACTACTGCTTTTCCTGCATCAGGAAATACAGTACTATTGACAGACAGTCTTGCCGAAGCAGAAAAACAAGTAATTACAGCTTATTATGTCGAAGAAAGAATCAATAAACTTTTTGGCGGCACCATCACCACTTATGTCGTTTCAAAATTAGAAATGATTTACACCAATGATTTAGGTCCAAATAATACAAGAACCATTATTCCAAAATATGCAAAACCAAAACAAAAGATTATTTCTGACGTTATCGAGGCAAAAGCGCCAAACGCAATTCTGCCAGCCTTTCCAAAAGCTGAAAAAGACATTAAAGTAGCCAGTCCCGAAGCTTCGTCAAAATATATCGAAGTAGATTTAATAAAGACTTACGAACAAGTAGTAGACAAAGGATATCAATCTCCCGAAATGCTCAGAAAGGTAGCCGACAGATTATATTTTGAAGGAAATTTAAAAGTTGCTGCCAAATATTACCAACAACTATTTGACAGCAGTAATACTGAATTAGAATCTATTTATTTTTACAGATATGCGCAATCGCTAAGAGCAAATGGCGAATTTGAAAAAGCAGACAAATTAATGAAACGGTTCAGGAGCGAGAATTTGTAAACTGCAACACCTCGATTTTTAAAAATAATACTTGTTTTTTAAATTCTGAAAAACTATTTTAAACGCTTTGCCGACCGTTCTGTAATTATTTCATTTACAATACTTTTAAACCCGAAATCGATATTGTTTTTTTATGAAAATTTTGAGAACCTAAACCATTGCAATATTGTAACTTATAAAGTATCTTTGCACCCTAATTCGAAATTCATAAAATGAATAAATTATTGATTGTTGGAACAGTTGCTTTCGATGCGATTGAAACCCCTTTCGGAAAAACAGATAAAATCTTAGGCGGTGCTGCAACTTATATTGGTTTATCAGCATCATTTTTCAACCTGCAATCGGCCATTGTTTCTGTAGTTGGCGACGATTTTCCTCAAGAACATTTAGATTTATTGACTTCAAAAAATATCGATATCTCTGGTATCGAAATTGTAAAAGGTGGAAAAACCTTTTTCTGGAGCGGTTTATACCACAACGATCTAAATTCTAGAGACACTTTGGTTACCGAATTGAACGTTTTAGCTGATTTTCAGCCAAAAGTTCCTCAAAACTACAAAGATGCAGATGTTGTAATGCTAGGAAACTTGCATCCATTAGTACAAAGCAGCGTTTTGGATCAGATGGAGAAAAAGCCAAAATTAGTAGTTTTAGATACAATGAATTTCTGGATGGACTGTGCTCTTCCGGAATTACTAGACGTAATCAAACGTGTTGATGTAATTACAATCAATGATGAAGAAGCAAGACAGCTTTCTGGCGAATATTCATTAGTAAAAGCCGCTGCCAAAATCCAAGACATGGGACCAAAATATGTGGTGATCAAAAAAGGAGAACACGGCGCACTTTTATTCCACAATAGAGAAGTATTCTTTGCACCAGCTTTACCATTAGAAGAAGTTTTCGATCCAACTGGAGCTGGAGACACTTTCGCAGGTGGTTTCTCTGGATTTATTGCGCAAAGCGAAAACATTTCTTTTGGAAACATGAAAAATGCAATTATTTACGGTTCAAATCTAGCTTCGTTCTGCGTAGAAAAATTCGGAACAGAAAGGATGGAAACTTTAAGCAAAACCGAAGTAGCGATTCGATTACAGCAGTTTAAATCGTTAACTCAGTTTGACATAGAAATATAATGTCCAAAAGCCTCGATAACACGGGGCTTTTTTATTACGAGAATACACAAACTTACAACAACACACAAAATACAAAAAACAATGAGCGACGCTTTAAAACACGAATGTGGTATAGCCTTAGTCAGACTTCTTAAACCGCTTGAATATTATAAAGAAAAATACGGAACTGCTTTTTACGGAATTCAGAAAATGTACCTGATGATGGAAAAACAGCACAACCGCGGACAAGACGGCGCCGGTTTTGCCAGCATCAAATTGGATGTTGATCCAGGGCAACGTTACATCAGCAGAGTGCGTTCTAACCACTCGCAACCTATTCAAGATGTTTTCAAACAAATCAACGAACGCATCAGCGAAGAACTAAAAGAGCATCCGGAGTTGGGCGATAACATGAAAGAACTAAAAACAAATATTCCGTATGTTGGAGAATTATTTTTAGGTCACGTTCGTTATGGTACTTTTGGAAAAAATAGCATCGAAAGTGTTCACCCATTTTTACGTCAAAGTAACTGGATGCACCGTAACTTGATTTTGGCAGGAAATTTCAACATGACTAATGTTAAAGAACTTTTCGAAAATCTTGTTGAACTTGGTCAACACCCAAAAGAAATGGCGGATACCGTTACGGTAATGGAAAAAATTGGTCACTTCTTAGACAAAGAAGTTATGCAATTATACCAAGACTGCAAAGCTGAAGGATATTCTAAAAGAGATGCTTCTCCTGTAATTGCAGAACGTTTGGATATCACTAAAATTTTAGCTCGTTCGGCTAAAAACTTAGACGGAGGTTATGCTATGGCCGGATTATTAGGTCATGGAGATGCTTTTGTTTTTAGAGATCCTGCCGGAATTCGTCCTGCCTATTTTTATCAAGATGATGAAGTAGTCGTGGTAGCTTCTGAAAGACCTGTTATTCAAACGGTATTTAACGTTCCTTTTGACAGCGTTCAGGAAATCGACCCAGGAAACGCTTTGATTATTAAGAAAAATGGAAAAGTTACAATGAATCAAATCTTGGAACCAACCGTTAAAAAAGCTTGTTCTTTTGAAAGAATTTATTTCTCAAGAGGAAGTGATGCTGAAATCTATCAAGAACGTAAAGACTTAGGAAAATTAATTTTGCCTGCTGTTCTTAAAGCAATTGACAGCGATACAGACAACACTGTTTTCTCTTACATTCCAAACACAGCCGAAACTTCTTTTTATGGCTTAGTTGAAGCTGCTCAGGATTTCTTAAATCAGAGAAAAAACAATTATATTCTAGAAAACAGAAATACACTTACTGCTGATACACTTCAGGAACTTTTAGCTGTAAAAATACGTACAGAGAAAGTTGCCATTAAAGATGCTAAACTTAGAACTTTTATTACTGAAGACAGCAGCCGTGACGATTTAGTGGCTCACGTTTACGATGTAACTTACGGAGTGATCAAACCAGAAGATAATTTAGTGATTATCGACGACAGTATTGTTCGCGGTACGACCTTAAAAATGAGCATCATTAAAATGATGGATCGTTTAAAACCCAAACGTATTGTAATTGTTTCATCTGCACCACAGATTCGCTATCCAGACTGTTATGGAATCGATATGGCAAAACTTGAAGGTCTTGTTGCTTTTAGAGCAGCTCTCGCTTTGCTGAAAGAAAGAAACATGTACCATATTGTTGATGAGGTGTATGTAAAATGTAAAGCGCAAGAAAATTACAAAGACACCGATGTCGTAAATTATGTTACTGCAATTTACGATCAATTTACACAAGAAGAAATTTCAGATAAAATTGCCGAAATGTTAAGTTCTCCAGAAATTAATGCTGAGGTAAAAATTATATTCCAAACTGTAGAAGATTTACATAAAGCGTGTCCTAAAAATTTAGGTGACTGGTATTTCACAGGTGACTATCCTACCCCAGGCGGAAATCGAGTTGTGAACCGTGCTTTTATGAACTTTTATGAAGGAAAAGACGCTCGAGCTTATTAAAAAAGTATTAAAAAAAGGTTAATTTGTGCATTTCATCGGTTTTTTTTGCCGTTCATCCCATTTGTTTGGTGATAATGAATTGCTGTAATACTTTTGAGATACCATAACATTAGTAGGTTAAGTTTATGGTAGATTTGGGGCAAAAAGGGTGGAAGAAATTCCACCTTTTTTATTGGAATAAACTTAAGTATTTCTTTAATAAAGAATTACGGTCATTTCATCGGAAATATTGACCTTTCGTCTAGAAAGTTTTTTTTTAAAATATATCTATCATACATTTACTAAACCATAACATTAGTAGGTTAAGTTTATGGTAGATTTGGGGCAAAAAAGGTGGAAGCAATTCCGCCTTTTTTATTTCTTTTTGTTGAGGAAAGAAAATAGAACATAGAATAAAGACTTCAAAAATGGACATAAAAAAAGACGAACACTGTGTGCTCGTCTTTTTTCTATTTTCTATGCTCTATTTCTTATTTGTCTAAAGCAAATCTTCTAGCAACTTCTGTCCAGTTAATTACACTGAAGAAAGCTTCGATATAATCTGGTCTTCTGTTTTGGTAGTTTAAGTAGTAAGCGTGCTCCCAAACGTCCATTCCTAAGATTGGAGTTCCACCGTTACCAGCAACTTCCGGCATTAACGGATTATCTTGATTTGGAGTACCTACAACTTCTAATTTTCCTCCTTTTTGAACTGTTAACCAAGCCCATCCAGAACCAAACTGTGTAGCACCTGCTTTAGCAAATTTTGCTTTAAACTCTTCAAATGAACCAAAAGAAGCTTCGATTGCTGCTAATAAATCTCCTGTTGGCAATCCTCCTCCGTTTGGAGACATTACAGTCCAGAATAAATTGTGGTTGTAGAAACCTCCACCATTGTTACGAACTGCTGCGTTAGATTTATCTAAGTTGATTAAGATATTCTCAATTGTTTTCCCCTCTAAATCCGTCCCTGCAATTGCTGCATTAAGATTTGTTGTGTATGCATTGTGATGTTTTGTATGGTGGATTTCCATTGTACGAGCATCGATATGTGGTTCTAACGCATCATATGCATATGGTAATTGTGGTAATTCAAAAGCCATGATATTTATATTTTTTATAGTTTATAATAATTTATTTCAAATTTAGACATTTAACTTTGGAATTGAAAATACTATTTCGTTATTATTCAATTTAATTAATTGATAATTTGATTATTTTACGAGTAAATAGCTGTAAATCTTTATTTTCCGTTAAAAGTGGTCATTGTGTTTTCTAAACCGGCTGTCCCGAAAGTTTTTATAATTTCGGCAGAAGTTTCTAAACGTTCCGACAATTTTGCCTCTTCTTCTGCATTCCATTCTCCCAAAACATAATCTACCTGTTGCCCTTTTTTGAATTGGTCGCTGATACCAAATCTATACCTTGTGTAGTTTTGGGTATTTAAAACCAAATTGATGTTTTTAAGTCCGTTATGGCCACCATCGCTTCCTTTTGGTTTGATACGGATTGTTCCAAATGAAAGGTTTAAATCGTCTGTAATGACCAAAATATTCTCTAACGGAATGTTTTCCTTATCCATCCAATATTTTACGGCTTTACCGCTTAAATTCATGTAAGTGTTTGGCTTTAAAAGAAAAAACGTTCTTCCTTTGAATTTATACTCAGCCAAAGCGCCCAATTTTACGGTTTCGAATGAAAGCCCTTCTTTTTTGGCTAAAAAATCCAATACTTTAAATCCGATATTGTGTCGTGTGTTTACGTATTCGGCCCCGATATTTCCTAATCCTACGATTAAATATTTTTTACTCACGCTATTTAAATTGTTTTTTTGGTGTTCGTGAACCTCCGGTTTCACATTGTCTTCTATGTTCTCTTCTTTTTGTGTTGATGAAAACAGTTTTATTATCCATTTTATCATGTGGCAAAAGTAAGATTAATTAGAGAATGTGGCAATTGGATAATTGGATAATTTGAAAATGTGCCAATTAGATAATTGCTTGATGCTTGTGTCTTAACCGCAAAGCACGCGAAGGATTTACGCAAAAGACGCAAAGAAATTAGCACACAGATGACACCGATTTGCTATTGCAAAAACGCAGATTTACACGGATTTCAAATAAAGGTCGTCGAAATAGTTCTCTCGCAGATTTGACAGATTTAGCAAATTTTATCTTAGCATCTCAGAATCTTAAAAAAAGACACTTTCTTGCTAGCCCTGACAGAAGCGGCATCCTTTTTTCTGCTCCTTTAGCAGGAAAAAGATATAGCGGATGGCAGGAATGTCACGTCTTTTGAAAACGAGGAGTTTCTGCTTCTAAAAAAAACAATTAGAGAATTAGAGAATATGACAATTAGATAATTGTTTGATGCTTGCGTCTTAACCGCAAAGCACGCGAAGGATTTACGCAAAAGACGCAAAGAAATTAGCACACGGATGACACCGATTTGCTATTGCAAAAACGCAGATTTACACGGATTTCAAATAAAGGTCGTCGAAATAGTTCTCTCGCAGATTTGACAGATTTAGCAAATTTTATCTTAGCATCTCGGAATCTTAAAAAAAAAGACACTTTCTTGCTAGCCCTGACAGAAGCGGTATCCTTTTTTCTGCTTCTTTAGCAGGAAAAAGATATAACGGATGGCAGGAATGTCACGTCTTTTGAAAACGAGGAGTTTCTGCTTCTAAAAAAAACAATTAGAGAATTAGAGAATATGTCAATTAGATAATTGCTTGATGCTTGTGTCTTAACCGCAAAGCACGCGAAGGATTTACGCAAAGGACGCATAGAAATTAGTACACGGATGACGCCGATTTGCTATTGCAAAAACGCAGGTTTACACGGATTTCAAATAAAGGTCGTCGAAATAGTTCTCTCGCAGATTTGACAGATTTAGCAAATTTTATCTTAGCATCTCATAATTTAGCGACTTAGAACCTTAAAAGCTTCGATTTCGCTCAGCCCCACATTAAGAAAAAAAAACTTAGTATCTAAGCATCTTAGAAACTTAGAATCTTCCAAAAAAAAAGCCCCAATCGTAAGATTGAGGCTTTTTGTATAGTTTGAAAAAAATTATTTTTTCTTTCCTTTTGCAGGAGCTTTTGCAGCTTTTGCAGCCTCTTGAGCAGCTTTCATCGCAGCACGAGAGATTCTTACTTGACAAACAACTGTGTTGTCTGGGTGCATCACTTTGTACTCTGGTTTACCAACTTTAGTAACGTACAATTTGTTACCCATTTCAAGCGGAGTAATGTCAGCCTCAACGAAATCAGGAAGATTTGCCGGTAAAGCTTTAACTTTTAATTTACGTTGGTTTAAACGTAAAACACCTCCCGCAAGAACACCTTTAGATGTACCAACAACTTTTACAGGAACTTCCATTGTGATTTCTTTATCATCAAATAATTGGAAGAAGTCAATGTGTAAAATTTTGTCAGACACTGGGTGAACTTGGATATCTTGCAAAATTGCATTGAATGATTTTCCTTTTCCAAGCTCAATCACAACTGTGTGTGCATTTGGAGTGTAAACCAAGTTTTTGAACGCTGCAGCGTCTGCTGAGAAGTGTACTGCTTGATTTCCTCCGTATAACACGCAAGGAACCGCTCCAGCATTACGTAAGGCTTTAGTTGACACTTTGCCCACGCTTTCTCTTTCTGATCCTTTAATTGTAATCGATTTCATTGTAAAAAAATATAGTTATTAAATAAATATTCTTGCTTTAAAAAATGCTATAAATGCTTTTGAGCAGTTATTACATTATAAATTTCCCACTGATGGAATTGTTGTGGTGAACCATTTGCATAACTTCTGCAAACAAAGGCGCACAGCTTACCACTTTTATTTTCTTTGATTCTCTTTTTAACGGAATAGAATCTGTTACGATTAATTCTGTTAGTTTCGAGTTTTCAATTTTTTCGTATGCACCGCCAGATAAAATAGCGTGCGTACAAATCGCTCTTACGCTTAGTGCTCCTTTTTCGATCATTAGGTCAGCCGCTTTCGCTAAAGTCCCTCCTGTATCGATCATGTCGTCTACTAAGATTACGTTACGCCCTTTTACTTCACCAATTAGCTCCATAGTGTCGATAACGTTGGCCGCTTTTCTTTGTTTGTAACAGATTACTACATCTGATTCTAAAAACTTAGAGTAAGCATATGCTCTTTTTGAACCTCCCATATCTGGAGATGCAATGGTTAGATTTTCTAAATTTAAACTTTCTACATATGGTAAAAAGATGGTAGAGGCAAATAAATGATCTACTGGTTTTTCAAAGAATCCTTGAATCTGGTCTGCATGCAAATCCATTGTCATGATTCTTGTTGCTCCTGCAGCTGTTAATAGGTTTGCTACTAACTTTGCTCCAATCGGCACTCTTGGTTTGTCTTTTCTATCCTGTCTTGCCCAACCAAAATAAGGCATAACTGCTGTAATGTGTCTTGCTGAAGCACGTTTTGCTGCATCAATCATCAACAACAATTCCATCAGGTTATCTGCACTCGGAAAAGTTGAACATACGATGAAAACTCGCAAACCTCTTATTGATTCTTCGTAAGATGGCTGAAATTCTCCATCACTATACGTTGACATCGTTACTTTTCCTAACGGAATCCCGTAATCTTTTGCAATTTTTTCTGCAAGATAAACACTTTGTGAACAAGCAAAAATTTTAGCTTCTGGTTCTAGGTGCGACATTATAATTTGTTGTTTTGTAGTTAGTTGTGTGTGCTTCGTTTTAACGAGGTGCAAATTTATAAAATTAATCGAAGACTGGAAGCAAAAAATTAAGATTTTTTAGTAGAATTTTTAAAATTATTTTTTACATTTGCACCGTGTTAAGGGAATGACGCCATTTATGACATCATTCTATTGCGTTAAAATGATCAAATTTTGATTGTTTTTTCGTCTGCTAAGCCCGGATGGCGGAATTGGTAGACGCGCTGGTCTCAAACACCTGTGGGAAACCGTGCCGGTTCGACTCCGGCTCCGGGTACTTAAAACCTCTTCTTAACGGAAGAGGTTTTTTCATTTATTCACTTCTTCAATAAAAACACTTCTAACTTAATCTACTGTATATCTGTTTTTTGCAAATAAATTTGGCTCATTTATATTTTAATCGTAATATTGCAATATTAAACTAAACAAAATGGGAGCTACAAAAACCGAACATTTTACTGATGCACAAAATCAAATAGCAACAATCGCAAAAGCATTAGGACATCCTGCAAGAATTGCGATAATAGAATACCTACTCAAAGTTAACGAATGTATTTGCGGCGATATTGTCAACGAACTCCCTCTTGCCCAACCTACAGTTTCCCAACATTTGAAAGAACTAAAAAATGCTGGCATTATCAAAGGAAACATTTCAGGAAACGCAATCTGTTATTGCCTTGACGAAAAAACAATCGATATTTTAAGTGCTTATATTTTAAATATCTCAGCTACTATTTCGAAATCAAAATGCTGCTAAGCATTTTTTTTACCATTTATTATCGCAATATTGCATTAAAACAATAAACTATAAAAAATGAAATTATCAGAAATAAAAAAGATTTTACCAACATTAGACAATGTTGAATTTCAACTAGAAAATGGAGCTTTTGTACCTGAACATTTTCATGTAACTGAAGTTGGAAGCATAACAAAACACTTCATCGATTGTGGTGGTGTTATTAGAAATGAAAAAGTTATCAATTTTCAGCTTTGGAATGCTAACGATTTTGAACATCGCTTAAAACCAACTAAATTATTACACATCATTCAACTTTCAGAAGACAAGCTAAATATTGAAGATCTTGAAATCGAAGTAGAATACCAAAGCGACACCATTGGAAAATATGATCTGGCTTTTAATGGAAAGACTTTTATTCTTCAAAACAAATCAACGGCTTGTTTAGCACAAGATTCGTGTGGAATTCCTGCTGAAAAACAAAAGATTAATTTAATTGAACTAAACAATAAAGCTTCTTCATGCTGTACTCCAAATTCTGGGTGTTGCTAATATGAAAGCAAAATTTATTAAATATAAAAAAACAATTATTATTACGACAGCTGTTGCTGTGTTACAGCTCATTTTTGGCTTTGATCCAAAATTCTGCATCATAAACATTATTTGGCTGTTTGTCTAAAACTATGGAAAAGAAAATATTAATACTTTGTACTGGAAATAGCTGCAGAAGTCAAATTGCAGAAGGCTATATGAGATATTTTGCAGGCAATAAAGCTGTAGTTTACAGTGCCGGAGTAGAAACTCATGGAGTCAATCCGAAAGCCATTTCGATAATGAAAGAAGATGGCATAGATATTTCAAATCACACATCCAACAATATTGATGAGTACACCAATATTGACTTTGATTATATAATAACGGTGTGTGACAACGCTAAGGAACGATGTCCGTTTTTTCCAACGAAAGCACTTAAGTTTCACTATAGTTTTCCTGATCCTGCAAAAGCATCTGGAACAGATTTAGAAATAATGGAGCAATTTAGGAATGTAAGGCAATTAATAAAGGAATATTGTAACAATTTTGTTGACGAAAATTTAGTTTAATACCTGCATAAAAAACCTCTTCTTACACGGAAGAGGTCTTTTCATTTATACTACTTCACAACTCGCTTTATGCAAAACCGGAAAATTGCACGAATTAGCGATAAAACACAATTGATTTGCTTTTTTATGAAGTTCTAATGCCAATTGAACTTGATTCGAGTTTACAATTGTAACTTTTGGATACAACCTAACCTCAACAAAACGCCCACTTCCGTCTGGGTTTACTTCTAAAGTTGCTTCTGCATTATCTGAATATTCGAGAACTTCTATTCCATTTTGAGAACAGACATATAAATAAGACATCATATGGCAGGAAACTAAACTACTTAACAATAAATCTTCTGGATTGTATAACGCTGGATCTCCTTTGAAAGCTTTTGCAGCTGATACGTCTAAAACTGGTTTTCCTTCAATTTTAATTTGATGGGTTTTGCTGTAAATTTTTAAAGATGGCTCTTCTTTTTTTGAAGTCCAGTTTAACGTCGCTTTGAATAGGTGTTTGAATGCCATAATTATTTTTTTTACTATGAATATTCCTTTATAAAAAACTACAATTTATCAATAGGCTCTATTTTATCAATAAACCATTTGTCATTTATCTTTTTCAAAGAATATTTATAGTTGATTCCACATATAGGAAGGTAAAATTTAACTTCTGAATTGAATTCATCCTTTTGACTAACATAATACTTGCTTTTATCAATATTTGGAAGATCTTCTTCAAATGCATCTTGAGTAAAAAAGAAACGATCGTAATCAAAACCATATGGCGGGCCGTCATTTTCTGGATGTTCTTTAAAATATTTGTCGCCTTCTATAAATGTTTGTTTTTCGTTTTTCAGAAAATTATCTGTTAAGAAACCGCTTTCTTTGAGCGCGACAATATAATTTTCAACCTCATTAAAATCTACATAATAATTTTGCGGTTCTTCATTTTCTGCTACGTTTCCTCCTCCTGCAATGGTATTAAACTTATATAGCGCATCTAAATTTTTAATATACCATTTCATAAAATTTTTAACCAATTCTATCTGCTCTTTTGCATCGACACCAGAATTAATTTCTTTTTTCTTTATCGAATCACTTTCAATAATAGAGTTGTTTTTTAACTCACTGTTGTCTTTATTTTGACAACTTTGAATGCCCAAAATTAAAATGGATATACAAATAACTATTTTTCTCATAATCACGTTTTTTTTAAACCTTTTGAATTCTGCTTCAAATGTAAAGCAGAATAACTGAAACAAAAAAACCTCGAAAGCATATACTTCCGAGGTTTTTTGAACTAAAATTAATTAACAAAATCTAAAAATTATTTTTGAACTGAAAACTTAAAAGTCGTTTTCGTTTTATAATTTTCTCCCGGGTTTAAAACCGTTGTTGGGAAATTTTTCTGATTTGGAGAATCTGGATAATGCTCTGTTTCCAGACATAATCCTGTTCTGTGTGCAAAAGTTCCTCCGTTTGGCATTGGTAAAGTTCCGTCAAGGAAATTTCCTGAGTAGAACTGAATTCCAGGCTCGTCTGTTGTCATTTCTAAAACTCTTCCGCTTGCTGCGTGGTACACTTTTGCGATAATTGTTTTTCCTTTTTCAGGATTGTTCAGTACCCAGCAGTGGTCGTAACTTTTTCCTTTTTCTAACTGATCATTTTTAGAATTAATGTCTTTTCCAATTAATTTTGGCGTTCTGAAATCGAAAGGCGTACCAGTAACATCTTCTAATTTTCCTGTCGGAATTAGATCTGCATCAACTGGAACTAATTTATCAGCATTTAAAGTCAATTCGTGATCTAGGATTGTTTTAGTAAAATCTCCTGATAAATTGAAATACGAATGCTGTGTTAAGTTTACAACTGTCTTTTTATCTGTCGTCGCTTCATACAAAACTTCTAACTGATTATCATTTGTCAATGTATAAGTCACAAAAACTTTCAAAGTTCCAGGATAACCTTCTTCCATATCTTTACTTACATAAGATAATTTTAAAGAGGCGTTTTCCCCAGATTTAACCTCATCTGCTTTCCAAACAACATTGAAATATCCTTGCGGACCACCATGTAAAGCATTTGGTGCGTTGTTAATTGCTAACTGATAGTCTTTTCCATCTAATGAAAATTTACCTTTCGCAATTCGGTTACCGTATCTTCCGATCAAAGCTCCGAAGAAAGGATTTTCTTTTTCATATTGTGCCAAAGAATTGAATCCGATAACTACATTTTCAGAAACACCTTCTTTATTAGGCACTTTCAAATCTGTAATTCTTCCGCCAAAAGTGATGATGTCAACTTCCATCCCATTTTGGTTTTTCAGTTTATAACTTTCTACTTTTTCGCCTTTGGCAGTAGTTCCATAGTCCGATTTATCGATTGTAACTAAAGCTTTTGCGTCAGTTGCTACTTTTTCTGTATCCGCTTTTTTATCGCTTTTACATTGAACTGAAACTGCAGCCAAACTTAAAAGGCCTATTCCGAAAACACAACGTTTTAATGCATTCATAAATGATATTTTTTTGGTTTGTGAAATGTTAGATGTTAAAAGTTATTCGTTGAACGTAATATTTGGACGCGGACAAAACTGATTCGCTTTCGCGAAGACGCGGATTTACACTGATTTTTTAATTATTTAAATCTGTTTTTATCTGCGCTTTTGCAAAAGCAAATCTGTTTTATCTGCGTTGAAAGTTAAAAGTAACAAAAACTTAGAATCTTAGCAACTTAGTCCCGATAGCTATCGGGATAGTATCTCAGATTACAACCCGTGTTGAAACAAATGATAATAGGCTTCGTTTGCGTTGATTTTATCTTTGAAATCTCTTACAGTAGTTTTTTCATCAATCACTAATAATTCGATTCCAGCGATATCTGCAAAATCTTCCATATATTCTGTTGTTAATGATTGGCTGTAAACCGTGTGATGCGCTCCTCCAGCAAGAATCCAAGCTGTTGCTGCAATATCTAAATTTGGTTTACAATCCCAAAGCACACGTGCTACAGGAAGTTTTGGTAATTCTGCCATTGGTTTAACGGCTTCTACTTCGTTCACGATTAAACGGAAACGAGTTCCCATATCCACCAAAGAAACATTGATTGCATCTCCTGCAGGAGAGTTGAATACCAAACGAGCTGGATCTTCTTTTCCTCCAATACCTAACGGATGCACTTCGCAAGAAGGTTTTCCGTCAGCGATTGATGGACAAATTTCCAACATATGTGAACCTAAAACGTATGATTTTTGAGGTGTGAAATGGTACGTATAATCTTCCATGAAAGAAGTTCCGCCTTCCAAACCAACAGTCATAACTTTTAAAGCCCTTACCATTGCAGCTGTTTTCCAGTCTCCTTCTCCACCAAAACCATAACCATCAGCCATTAATCTTTGTGTTGCAATTCCTGGTAATTGTTTCCAAACACCAAGGTTTTCAAATGTATCTGTAAAAGCACCAAATCCTCCTTCTTCAAGGAAAGCTCTTAAACCTAATTCAATTTTTGCTGCTTCTACTAAAGAACTTCTTTGCGCTCCGCCTTCTTTTAAAGAATCAGTTAAAGTATAAGAAGACTCGTAAACTGCTAATAAATCAGCTAATTGTTTGTCAGTTACTTTTTCGATATGTTTGGTAACATCTGAAGAATCGTATCCGTTTACTGAAACTCCAAAACGAATTTGCGCTTCTACTTTGTCACCTTCTGTAACGGCAACTTCACGCATATTGTCTCCAATACGAGCTACTTTTAGGTTTTGAAGTTCATCCCATCCTAAAACGACTCTTGACCAGATTCCTAATTTTTTCTGAACTCTTTCGTCTTCCCAATGCCCAACAACAACTTTGCGTTTTTTGCGCATTCTTGACATGATGAAGCCGAATTCACGATCTCCGTGTGCCGATTGATTCAAGTTCATGAAATCCATGTCGATAGATCCCCACGGAATTTCAGCATTGTATTGTGTATGTAAATGGCATAATGGTTTTTTAAGGATATTTAATCCGCCAATCCACATTTTTGCTGGAGAGAAAGTATGCATCCAAGCAATAATTCCGATACAGTTTTTGGCTGAGTTTGCCGCCAAACATACATCTAAGATTTGTGAAGGCGATTTTACTACATCTTTGTAAACTACTTTTACCGGAATTGAAGATGAAGCATCTAATCCTTTTGCAATAATCTGTGAATGCTCTGCTACTTTTCTAAGCGTTTCTTCACCATATAATTCTTGGCTTCCTACTACAAACCAAATTTCTTTTTGAGATATATCTACCATTTTTTATTTTGTTTCAAGTTTTCTTTGTTTCAAGTTTCAAGTTGTTGAAATGCCGAAAAACTTATGTTATATTATTATTTTCCGTTTTCCTTGTTTCAAGTTTCAGGTTTCACGTTCCAACAACTTGAAACAAAACAAACCTGAAACCTGAAACAAAACTCCTACTGTCCGTAATACGAATCTTTTCCGTGTTTACGATTGTAATGTTTCTTAATTAAGGAATCTTTTAATCTTGGCGCGTTTGGGTTGATTTGCAAAGTCAAGTAGGCCATTTCTGCCACAACTTCTAAAACTTTACTGTTGTAAACTGCTTTTGCTGCATTTTTTCCCCATGCAAACGGACCGTGATTTCCAATTAGAATCATTTCTACTTCTTCGTATGAAAGATTTTTTTCTTTGAAACAATCCAAAATCTGAATTCCAGTATTGTGTTCATAGTTTCCTTCAATTAAAGAATCTGCCATTGGCGGTGCACATGGAATATCAGCCGTTAAGTGATCTGCATGTGTAGTTCCAAAAATTGGAATATCTAATTGAGATTGTGCCCAAGCCACAGAATAGGTTGCGTGTGTATGAGCAACTCCACCAATATTTGGCCAATGCTTGTATAAATAAGCATGCGTTTTTGTATCCGAAGATGGACGCATCGTTCCTTCAATAACATTATTATCAAAATCGACAATTACGATATCTTCCGGTTTTAAATCTTCGTAAGGAACACCGCTTGGTTTAATGGCAAAAACACCATTTTTGCGGTCCACAGCACTTACATTTCCAAAAGTGTATACCACCAAATTCAATGCATTTAACTGCATATTGGCTTCGTAACACTCTTGTTTTAAATCTTTATAAAGAGAGCTCATGTTGCGATATTTTAAGGTTTGGATCTGCAAAAGAACTTAGTTTTTCGTATCCTAAAAGCAGTTTGTGATACGCTTCAACTTTGTCTGTTTGAGGAAAATATTCACCGTCGAAATCACTTCCGATTTTCTGGCTTGCTTCGATTACGTTTGGATAAATTCCGGCTGCAACGGCTGCGTAAATTGCCGCCCCTAAAGCTGGAGTTTGGTCTGAAGCTGCAATTTTAATTGGCTTGTTTAAAACGTTAGCCAAAGTCTGCATGATAAAAGGAGATTTACGGGCAACTCCACCAATTCCGATTACGCTGTCGATTTTTACACCTTCTTCTTCAAATCGGTCTACAATTTTCTTCGCTCCAAAACAGATTGCGTTTACTAAAGCTTTGAAAATATGTGGCGCTTTTGTTCCTAAAGAAAGATTCGAAATAGCACTTTTTAATTCTTGGTTGGCATCTGGAGTTCTTCTTCCATTAATCCAGTCCAAAGCAATTGGAAGACTTTCTGAAACTGGAATTTTCTCCGCTTCTTTTGTCAATTCTACAATTAATTTATCACTGAATTCTTCTCTTAATTGTTCTTTTTGAGCATCATTCAAAACAGCTGAAGAACCTAATAAATGTTCTGTCGGCCACATCAATAATTCTTTGTACCAAGCCAATAAATCTCCAAAAGCAGATTGTCCCGCTTCAAGTCCAATATAACCTGGAATTACAGATCCATCAACTTGTCCGCAGATACCGCGAACGGTTTTTGTTCCTACTTCATCATAAGAACCAACCAGAATATCACAGGTTGAAGTTCCCATAACACGAACCAAAGTATTTTCTTCAATTTTAGCTCCAACTGCTCCAGAATGTGCGTCAAAAGTTCCAACAGCCACAACTGTATCTGTAGAAAGTCCTAAACGGTCTGCCCATTCTTTGCTTAAATTTCCGGCAACTAAATCTGATGTATAGGTTTCATCATATAAGTTGCCGCGAAGTTGTGCTAAATACGGATGTAATTTTTCTAAGAATTCAACTGGCGGTAATCCTTTCCAGTCTTCATGCCACATCGCTTTGTGTCCAGCTGCGCAACGGCTTCTTTTGAACGTTTTTAAATCTTTATCTTCAATCAACAAATACGTCATTAAATCGCAGTGCTCCATCCAGGTGTGCGCTGCATTTCGAACGGCTTCGTCTTGTCTTGCGATATGAAGAATTTTTGCCCAAAACCATTCAGAAGAGTAAATTCCTCCCACGTATTTTGTAACATCTTCTCCGCCCCAGCTTACTGCCAGTTCATTGATTTCGTTTGCTTCGTTTATCGAAGTATGGTCTTTCCATAAAACCATCATCGCATTTGGGTTTTCTTCAAAACCTTTTGTCAAAGCCAATGGAGTTCCTTCTTTTGTAACTGGCACAGGAGAAGATCCTGTTGTATCGATACAAATTCCTTTTACTAATGAAGGATCAACTTTACTTTCTTTAACTACATTTTGAATTGTAATTTCCAATCCTTCGATATGATCCAAAGGATGCTGACGAAACTGGTTTATAGAGGCGTCACAATATTGCTTGTTTTTCCATCTTTTGTAATGAGAAACATTCGATGCCAACTCCTGTCCATTTTCAGCGTCTATCAGCACCGCGCGAACAGAATCTGTTCCGTAGTCCAATCCTATTACATAATTTTTCATTCTATTTCTTTTTTAAAATATTGACAAATATAGAGATAATTATTTCATAAGTGTACAAAAAACACTTAACTTAAATTTCATAATTCATTTTTGCTATAAATGCATTAAAACAGCATTTTAGCTTTCATTCAAAAAACAAATGTTAACAATACATTTATTATACTGAAATTATTTCAACTTAATCTACAAATCGTTATCAAAACGCACTTTAAAATCTTACCGAATTTTATTTTATTAAAGTTGATTTTTAATTTTTTGCCACAGATTAAAAAGATTTAAATGATTTTTTTTAATCCTTCTAATCTGTGATATCTGTGGCTTTTTTAAAATCTGTTCCTTTGGAACTTTTACTGATTCTTATAATCCAACCAAACTTTCATTTTTCCTACGCCTCGGTTTGACCAAGAATAATATGGAATGGCTTTGAATTTTGAATTTTCAATCACGTTTACGCCCTGCAATAAATTGGCTTCTTTTTTTACTTTGAAAGTGTCTGAAGCCGAAATATTGATTTTATCGAAATTGTTTTTATTGTCAATTTCTTCAATCGCATACACTAGCGGACCGTACTCTAAAGAGACTTTATTTTTATTGGTTTCTACCTTTGAATTGGTTTCTACTTCCTGAACTTCCATTGGAAAATTAAGTGCGATTTTGTCTCCTTTTTTCCAATTTCTTGTAACATTGAAATACCCGTTTTCTGGTTGAATTGCCACTATTTCTCCGTTTATAGTAATTGTTGGTTTTTGAGTTGAAGCTTTTTTATACGTATATAAATCTCCTGGCAAAACTTCATTTCTTGCCCAGCCCGGAACACGCAGTTTAATCGTAAATTGACTTTCTTTTTTAGGATTAACAGAAATGCCTACTTTTCCGTTCCAAGGATAAGAAGTGTGCTGCGAAATTTGTAAATCAATTTTCCCTATTGTGAAAGAAGCATCGTTTGAAGCATATAAATTCACATATAAATCATTCTTTGTTTTGGAATAAATCAATCCCGGAATGGACGGAATAAAACGAATCAGATTGGTTGGACAGCAAGAACAGTCAAACCAGCCTTGTCTTGTACAAGAACCACGATTTGATTTGTAAACCCCATCTGCTTCCAAAGCATTTGGATAGAAAAATTGTTTTCCGTCAAGCGAAATTCCCGAAATTAATCCGTTGTACATCGTTCTTTCGATAACATCAAAATATTTAGAAGCTCCATATAAATTATGCAATCTATGATTCCAATATACATCGCCAATTGCGGCACAAGTTTC
Source organism: Flavobacterium procerum (assembly GCF_042431625.1). Classification (NCBI taxonomy): domain Bacteria; kingdom Pseudomonadati; phylum Bacteroidota; class Flavobacteriia; order Flavobacteriales; family Flavobacteriaceae; genus Flavobacterium; species Flavobacterium procerum. The sequence continues at coordinate 639,860 of NZ_JBHLYW010000010.1, forward strand.
GTTATAAGCCGTTAAGTTTGGCAGTTCGTAATTTGCACCAAAAGCTTCTCCATCATGTCTTGAACCTATTCCGCCTGTGATATACATTTTTTTGTTTACCATGTTTTCCCACAGATTGTTTACGGCATTTTCATACGATTTATCTTTTGTCAAAGCCACAATGTCTGTCATTCCTGCATACATATAAACTGCTCTTACGGCATGTCCGACAGCTTCTTTTTGCTCAACTACCGGTATATGGTCTTGCGCATATTCTCCATACAATTTATGATTATTTGGATTTCCGCGATTGTCTAAATAGTATTTTGCCAGTTTCAGATACTCTTCTTTTCCTGTAATTTGATACAACTTCAACAATCCCGTTTCCACGATCTGATGCCCTGGAACGCCTTTGACCTGTCCCGGATTATCTCCAAAAGTGCGAACCAGCATATCAGCCGATTTAATGGCGATTTCAAGAAAATTAGTTTTTCCTGTTGCTTCATAATGTACAATTGCCGCTTCAATCAAATGTCCCGGATTATATAATTCGTGGCTAATCTGCAACGATTCCCAACGTTTTCCTTCGATTACAGGAACCCAAGTTGCAGGCGGTTTTGCTGGATTTATAGTTCTCCAGGTTGTGATATATCCATCTGGTTCCTGACCAATTTTTACAATTGCTATCATCGAATCCAGAACTCTTTCCAGTTTCGGATTTGGCGCACTGATTAAAGTATTTGATGCTCCTTCGATAATCTTATAAACATCGGTATCATCAAAAGGCATATCACCTCTTACTTTTCCTGTTTTTTGTTTTCCTGCAATTAAAAAGTTCTCGAAACGACCTTCTTCATCACATTTTTTGATGGCATATTCGATTGTAATTTCCTGCACTCTTTTGATGATAGGAAGCCAAAACGAATCGGTCAACTTTACATTTTGAATGTTTACGGGCTCAATTTGATAACCTGCTTTTAAAACAGAAGTTTTATCACTTTGTACAGCCTGATTTTTGGTTTCTTTACAGGAAACTAATATCAGAAGCGCCAGACAAATACTTAATAAAGAATAATGGTATTTTTTCATGATGCTACATTATTTTCCTTCTAAAACCAAAACAGAGTAAGGAGGCAATGTTATTTCCAGTTTTCCTTTTTTGTTTTCATAACCTTTAAAAGCAACTGGAATAATTTTATTCGGATTTTCGAATGAGTTATAATCCTGTAGTTTTGAAGACGTAATAATACTTCCCGTAAAGTTTTTTACACCCAAATCTTTTACATCAATTTCAATTTTGTTCTTATTTACTGCATCAACATTGACCAATGAAATATGAACTAATCCTTTTTGATCTTTTGATACAGAAGCTGAAACCGCTGGAATACTTTTTCCGTCAACAGTATATAACGGCGATTTAAAATCAACTGGCAGTAATTTAGCATCTTGATGAACGCTATACATTTTCATTACATGATAAGTTGGCGTTGTAATCATTTTGGCTTTATCGGTCAAAATTACAGCCTGCAGCACATTTACACACTGTGCTAAATTGGCCATACGAACTCGATCTGCGTGATTATTGAAAATATTTAATGTTGCTCCGGCCAAAACTGCATCACGCATAGTATTCTGCTGATATAAAAAACCTGGATTTGTTCCTTTCTGCACTTCGTACCAGCCTCCCCATTCGTCAACAATCATCGCCACTTTTTTCTCTGGATCATATTTGTCCATAATGGCCGCATGTTTGGTTACCAGCTCTTCCATTTTTAAAGCAGACTGCATAGTCTCGAAATATTGTTTTTCGCTGAAATCAACATCAGAACCTTTTTTGTCCCAATTGATTACAGCATAATGATGAACACCTAATCCCCCAAGCATATTTCGTGGAATATTTTTCATTAAAACTTCTGTCCAGTTGTAATCTGAACTATTGGATCCAGAAGCAATTCTTGTAATGCCACCTGTATTACTCCAATCTGACATGAAAGTCGCAAATTTTCGGTATTCATTTGCATAATAGTCCGCAGTCATGTTTCCTCCACAACCCCATGCTTCATTTCCAATTCCCCAATATTTTACTTTCCATGGTTCTGTTCTTCCGTTTTTTCTACGCAAATCACTCATCGGACTTTTACCTCCGAAATTGGTATACTGAACCCAGTCTGCTAATTCCTGAACCGTTCCACTCCCAACGTTTCCAGACAAATAAGGTTCTGCTCCTAACAGTTCACACATATTTAAAAAATCATGTGTTCCAAAACTATTGTCTTCTGTAACGCCTCCCCACCATTGGTTTACAATTGTCGGACGCTGTTCTTTTGGCCCAATTCCGTCTTTCCAGTGATAGGTATCGGCAAAACAACCTCCCGGCCATCTCAAGTTCGGAATTTTTAAATCTTTTAATGCTTGGATAATGTCGTTTCGAACTCCATTTGTATTTGGAATTTTTGAAGTATCTCCAACAAAAAATCCTCCATAGATACAATGTCCTAAATGTTCCGCAAAATGACCGTAGATATTTTTGTTAATCGTTGGTGCCGAAGCATCATTTTTTATTGTAATGGTTACGGGTTCCTTTTGCGCACTTACTGTTTGCAGACACAAGACCGCAAACAGCAGGAGAAATGGTTTTTTCATAGTTTTTTTGGTTTTTTGAAACCTAAAAAAATATGGTGGTTTCATATTTTTAAAGGATTTTGGTTTTTTAGATTAATAAGTGTTTGTTTGACATTTGTAAATTTAAATAAAAAAAAGTCAGGTAAAAAAATTAAATTCCCAAAACAACTGGTTGCAAAAAGCAGATTTATCAATTGAACTTCAAAAAATGGGCAGAAACAAAGGGCTGTTACAAGATTTACAAAAAGTTAAAAAACTTGAAAAACTTACAAAAACCTTGATTTCTCTGGGTTTTGTAACAACAGCTAAAATTTATTTGAATTCTGAGCATGAAATAATAATCCTCAAATCAATTCTCTTTTAAAAATGTTTCTACCTTTGGCTTATAATTTCGATAGAAAATGAGGAAGAATTCGAAAAAAAACGTTCTTTTTTCATTGACTGAAATCAACAATAAAACTTCTTTTTGCAACATTTTTAACATAAGTGTAAAAACAACATTAATAAATTATGAAACGTTTTAAGAAGTTCATATATTTACAATCCAAATTAATTATATATGTTAAACAGCTATAGTTCTGCCGATAAAGTGTTACTGGCAGTAGACTGCATCATTTTTGGATTTGATAATGAAGGTTTGAAAATCCTTTTGATCCAAAGAGATTTTGAGCCCGAAAAAGGTAAATGGTCCTTGATTGGAGGTTTCTTAAAACGCGACGAAGTTTTAGATAGTGCCGCCACCAGAATCTTAAATACCTATACAGGTCTGAATGATATTTATATGGAGCAGTTATATGCTTACAGTGAAATCGACCGTGATCCAGTAGAAAGAACCATTTCGGTTTCTTATTTTGCTTTAATTAATATTGAAAATCACAATGCTGAATTGATTCAAAATTATCATGCAGAATGGTTCCCAATTAACGATGCTCCAAACTTGATTTTTGACCATAACGAAATGGTTCAAAATGCTATTAAGAGACTTCGCTATAAAACGTCTGTAAAACCAATTGGTTTTGAATTGCTTCCAGAGAAATTCACGATGCGTCAGCTTTTAGAATTGTATGAAGCTATTTTGAGCAAAGAATTGGACAAACGAAATTTCATCAGCAAAATTAATTCTCTTGATATTTTAAATAAATTAGAAGAAAAAGACATGCAGTCTTCTCGAAAAGGTTCTTACCTGTATACCTTTAATAAAGAGAAATACGAAGAAAAACTGCAAAATAACTTTGCACTCAATTTATAAGAACTTTATTTATTCGCTTGCAGATTTAGGAGATTTAGCTGATCAATTATCAAAAAAATCTGCTAAATCTATGGGAGAAATTTATAAAGAACTCCTTACTATAAGAGCTGATTTGTTTTCGATCTGCTCTTTGGTTCCTTTCAGCACCATTTCTGCCAAGATTTTTCCCATCAATTCAAAATTGGTAGAAATAGTTGTTATTCCGTTGGCCGCAATTTTTTTCAAAGACGTTTCATTATACGAAATTATACCAAAATCAGAACCAAGTCTTAGATTCTGATTCATTCCATTTTCGATAACCAGCAGCAAATCGCGATCATTTGGTATGACATATAAATCTCCCAATCTTATGGATTTATTGGCAAATTCTGAAATAACTTCATACTCAAAATCGTATTGTCTGCAAAAGTCCTCAAAACCCAATTTCATTCCGGGCGGTTCTCTGTGGCCCGAAAAAATCAAAATCAGTTTTTTGTATTTAGCCAATTTTGATTTTACTTTAAACAGTCCTTCAAAAATATCTTTTTTATGATTTTGGTAAATTGCTGGATACATTTTTAAGTCTGGATTTGTCTGGTCCAGAATAATTACGTCATTTACTGGTAGGGTTTTTATAGCAGCGGCGATATCGATTAAGTTCGTCGGCATAATGATATATTTTGTGTAATTACCGTTGCTGTCGTGCAACAGTTTTTTAAAAACCTGAACATTGAAATGATGAAAGAAAATATCAACCTGAACATTTTTTCCAATATTTTTTAGAAACGAATTATAAATGTCTTCTTTAAAAATATTGAGTTCATCAAAAAGCAGGAAAATCTTCTGAGTTATAGTGATTTCAATGCTTTTAACATAATATCCTTTTCCAGGAATGGCATAAATAATTCCTCTTTTCTTCAATTCATCGTACGCTAAAAGCACTGTATCACGCGACAAAGAAAACGCCAAACAGACTTTATTTACCGAAGGAAGACGGTCTCCTTTGACCAAATTTCCTTCTTCTATCGCTTTTTCTATTGAAAGAATTATCTGCTTATATTTTGGAAGACCAATATTATTTTGGATAGAAATGATGTTCATAAATAAAGTCATTTTGACTATTAATATTAAAAACTGGTAGGTACTGGTATGCAAATATAGAGAATGTTTCTATTTTTGGATTTCATTATTGGTAAAAATTATATGGAAATAAAACACATATCTCATTTAAAAGACACTCATAATTGCAAATTGTTTGGTTTAATGCCTGATAAGGAAGAAATTTATTCATTTGAATTAGTGAATAAAAACGGAATGAAAGTTCAAATCATCAATTATGGTGCAACTGTAACTTCAATCCAGATTCCTTTGAACGGAAAATTAACCGATGTTGTATTAGGGTTTGATAATCTGGAATCGTATTTAGAATCGTATAATTTACCAAGTGCTCCTTATTTTGGAACAACGGTTGGACGTTACGCCGGTCGTATTCATAAAGCCACTTTTAGTCTGAACGATAAAAAATTTCAGCTTGACGGAAACAATAATGGAAATACGCTTCACGGCGGAACGATGGGATTTGGAAGAAAAGCTTGGAGTGTGACCAATGCAAAAACTGACGAAAATTCGTCTATTACTTTTGGGCTTTTGAGCCAACATTTAGACGAAAATTTCCCTGGCGAAATGACGGTTTACTTAACTTATACTTTGACAGAAGAAAACGAATTAAGATTAGAATATAAAGCAACTTCAACAGAAGACACGGTTATTAATTTAACACATCACAGTTATTTTAATCTTGACGGACATGATGGAAATGTTTTAGAACAGCAAATGTTTATCAAATCGGCCAAAATGCTGGAAACAAATTCAGATAATATTCCAACAGGAGATTTTACGGATTTAACTGATCATGATTTTGATTTTAGAGCAACTAAAAACTGTCCGTTTCCTATAGACAATTCTTTTGTAGTCAATTCTGAAACGGAAATCGTTGCACAATTAATCAGTTTAAAAAATAAACTAAGAATGAATGTTTATACCGATCAGCCAAGTGTACATATATATGTAGGCGGAAATTGTTTCGGAAAATTAAAAGGAAAAGAAAACGTCGATTACAATGCACAAAGCGGTATTTGTTTTGAAACACAAAATTTCCCAGATGCGCCAAATCAGGCACATTTCCCAAATGCTGTTTTGAAAAAAGGAGAACAATACACACAGAAAACAGTTTACAAATTTGAAAGTTTAGATTAATATAATAACCGTTGGATGGGATAAAATAAAAATAGTTTCATCCAGCAAGTAAAATCAAATTGAATCTGCTGAAATCTTTTAAAATCTGCGTGAAATACTTTTGCCAAGATTTTTTCACGCAGATTTACACAGATTAAAGCTGATTTAGACAGATTTTTAATTTAAGCTATAAATAGAAAAAATAATTTTACTCAACCCATTAATAAAATTCTAAAACCACAATACAACTAACTATATAATGAATGATATTTTAATACAAAATACTGTTGCTTTTTTTGAGAAATCTTTTGGATCTTCTCCACAGAAAACAGTACTTTCTCCAGGAAGAATCAATATTATCGGAGAACATGTTGACTACAATGACGGTTATGTTTTACCGGCTGCAATTGACAAAGTAATTTGTTTTGCTTTTGAAAAAAACAATACGAAAACTTCTAAAATTATCGCGATTGACCTGAATGAAGAATTTGAAATTGACCTTACTCAAGAAGTGAAATTGAGTGATGTTGTTTGGACAAATTATATTCGAGGTGTCATCAAACAATTGCAAGATAACGGATATTCTTTTGATGGTTTCAACTGTGTTTTCAGCAGTAATATTCCGGTTGGTTCTGGTTTATCTTCTTCTGCCGCCTTAGAGTGTGGGATGATTTTCGGAATCAAATCGCTTTTTGATTTAAAAATCGAGAAAGTAGATATTTCTTTATTAGGACAAAAAGCAGAACACTGGGTTGGAATCAACTGCGGAATCATGGACCAGTTTTCAAGCGTTCACGGACTTGAAAATAAAGTAATCAAACTCGACTGCAACACACTAGATTTTGAATATCATAATGCCGATTTCAAAGATTACTCATTGATTTTATTTGATTCAAACGTAAAACATTCCCTTTTTACTTCAGAATACAATACCCGAAGAATCGAATGCGAGGAAGGTTTAGCGATTATAAAAAATCATTTTCCAGAAATCAAAAGTTTCAGAGATGCTACAGAAGAGCAAGTGGTTAATCTTAAAGATAAAATGAGCGAAAAAGTTTTCAGCAGAGTTCATTTTGTGGTAAAAGAAATCAATCGTGTCGTTAAAGCCTGCGAAGCATTAGACAAAGGAAATATCGAACTTTTGGGCGAACTTCTTTTTGAAACCCACTATGGTCTTTCGCAGGAATATGAAGTAAGTTGCGAAGAGCTGGATATGCTCGTAGATACTGCAAAAGAAGACGATGCAATTGTGGGATCTCGTTTAATGGGAGGTGGTTTTGGTGGCTGTACAATCAATTTAGTGAAAAAAGGTCATGAAAATGTGGTAAAAAGTAAGTTTTCAAATCTTTATTTAAATACATTTGGCATCGAATTAAAATTCTACGATGTAAAAATCGCAAACGGAACAACATTACTTTAATACCACCACAACTACAATGAAAAATTTTGACATTAACGAAGATCCACACAGACGCTTTAATCCATTATTAAATGAATGGGTTTTGGTATCGCCGCATCGAGCCAAACGCCCATGGCAAGGACAAAACGAAACTATTTCTGCAGAAACGCTGCCAAAATACGATCCGACTTGTTATTTATGTCCGGGGAATGTTCGTGCAAACGGATCAAATAATCCTGCATACGACAGCAGTTATGTTTTTGAAAATGATTTTGCTGCCATGAAACAGGACGAAATTATTTTTGAAGAAGATATCAAACATACTTTTTTTAAAGCAAAACCAGAACAGGGAATTTCGAGAGTAGTCTGTTTTTCTCCGAGACACGACCTTACGCTTCCAGAAATGGAACTTAAAGCAATTGAGACCATTATTAAAACCTGGCAGAAAGAATATACCGATCTTGGAAATATCAAATACATCAACCATGTTCAGATTTTCGAAAACAAAGGAAGTGTTATGGGGTGCAGCAACCCGCATCCGCACGGGCAAATCTGGGCACAATCCTCATTGCCGACGCAGGTAGAGAAAACGCAATTGAGCCTGAAGTCTTATTTTGACAAAAACCACACAACACTGCTAGAAGATTATGTAAAAGCAGAATTAAAAGCGGGAACTCGTATCGTTATCGAAAATGATCATTTTGTGGCATTAGTTCCGTTCTGGGCAATCTGGCCTTACGAAACCATGATTGTCAGCAAAAGAGCAGTTAATAAAATTACCAACTTTACAGCAGAAGAGGTTACTGCTTATGCACGAATCTTAAAGCAGTTAACTGTTAAATACGACAATCTTTTCAGCACTTCATTTCCATACTCATCAGGAATTCATCAATCTCCTACAGACGGACTTGAACATCCTGAATGGCATTTCCATATGCATTTTTATCCGCCTCTTCTTCGTTCTGCAACAGTGAAGAAATTTATGGTGGGTTACGAAATGCTTGGCGAATCGCAGCGAGATATTACTCCAGAGAAAAGTGCCGAAATTTTAAGACAGCAACCAGAGATTCATTACAAAGATGCAGTCAATCTTGGTTAAAAAATTATCTTTTTATGAAAAAGAAGCCTTAAAATTTAACAGAATTAACTACTCATAAATGTAAAAAACACATTTGTATGTGATGTATTTATGATTTTTTATTTTACATTTGGCTCTTGTTCCTGTTTTATTAAAAAAATAACACAATTAAAACACATAATGCATTTTTAATAAGGCAAAACAACATAAAAAATTATTTTTAAATCAAAACCTTATAAACAAACAAACACCTATACTAATTTTTTAAAATATTACTAACAATGAACCAAAACCTCGCTTTCGCAGATTATGCGGTTTTTATAATTTATTTTATCGTAGTTTCGGTCTACGGTTATACCGTTTACCGCAAACGTAAACAAGACGAACAAGATGCTAAAGCTTACTTTTTGGCCGAAGGAAATCTAACTTGGTGGGCAATTGGAGCTTCTCTTATTGCTTCAAACATCTCGGCTGAGCAATTTATCGGAATGAGTGGTGAAGGTTTCTTTTTAGGAATCGCCGTAGCGGCATACGAATGGCTTGCAGCTATTGCCCTTATTATTGTAGCGGTATGGTTTATTCCTGTATATCTTAAAAATAAGATTTATACAATGCCTCAGTTCTTAAAAACACGTTACAACGAATCTACTGCTTTGATTATGGCAGTTTTCTGGTTGTTTTTATATGTTTTTGTAAACTTGACTTCGATTCTTTACTTAGGAGCTGTTGCTATTAATGGTCTTGCGGGAGGTGAATATTTACACATTATCATGCTTGGATTAGCTGTTTTTGCCTTGTTTATTTCTCTTGGAGGTATGAAAGTTGTGGCTTATACAGACGTTATACAAGTTGCCGTTTTGATTATTGGAGGTTTGGTAACTTCTTATATTGCATTGACAACTGTTGGTCAGTATTTTGGCGTGGGCGAAAATGCAATTGCAGGTTTCAAAGTATTGATGAAAGAAGCTCCTGAGCATTTCAAAATGATTATTCCAAAACCAACTGCGACTTCTTCACAGTTAGAAATCGATAAATATTTAACTTTCCCTGGATTGTTATCTTATGCTGCAGGTATCTGGATTATCAACTTAAACTATTGGGGATGTAACCAATACATTACGCAAAGAGCACTTGGTGCAGATTTACAAACTGCTCGTACAGGTATTTTATTTGCTGGTTTATTAAAATTATTAATGCCGCTTATCGTAATGCTTCCTGGTATTGCTGCTTACGTTTTATATACAAACGGACATTTGCCTCAATTGGTTGGTGGAAAAGACGGAGCTTACTCTGCTGTATTAACTTTCCTTCCAACTGGACTAAAAGGACTTTCTGTTGCTGCTTTAACTGCGGCAATCGTGGCGTCTTTAGCTGGAAAAGTAAACAGTATTTCTACAATTTATACATTAGATATTCATAAAAAATACATTCAAAAAGATGCTGGCGAAAAACAACAAGTAAACATAGGTCGTCTTGCTGTTTTTGCTGCTATGCTTTTAGCCGTGGTATTTACATGGAACGATATTTTAGGAATCGGTGGTGTTGGTGGATTCACCTACATTCAAAAATACACAGGATTCATTAGCCCTGGAGTTTTTGCTATGTTCTTCCTTGGTATGTTCTGGAAAAGAACAACTGGATCTGCTGCAATCGTGGGTGTAATCTTAGGATTTGTGTTATCTGTTTTATTCAACGAATATGCTCCTGCTTTATTCGGAAACGATACACTTTTATACACAGCGTATCCTAACGGAAAAGGCGGATTTGAAATTCCGTTCCACATCTGTATGGGATTATCATTCTTCTTTACTATGTTGGTAATGATCCTAATGAGTTTCGCTGGTCCAAAAGTAAACCCTAAAGCTTTCGAAACAGAGCCTGGAATGTTTAAAGTAAAACCACAGACAACAGTATTAATCGTTATTACGATGTTAATCATTATAGCGCTTTACGTTAAGTTCTGGTAATAAACCATCAGTTCTAATTCTCTCTTTTTGCAGCTGTTGTTTGTCATGAACAACAGCTGTAAATTTTTTAAAGTATATTCATTGAATAAAAAATATAGCCACAGATTAAAAGGATTAAAAAGATTAAAATTTTTGTGAGAATAAAATGTTGCCACGAATTACACTAATTTATTCTTTATAGTTATTTTAAAATTGGCGTAATTCGTGGCAAAAAAAACACATTGAAGAGAAAAAGAATCATTTTAATCTTTTAATCTGTGGCAAAAAACAATCTGAATTTAAATTATAATATATAAATACCATGCAGTTATCATTAACCCAAAAAATCATTATCGTTACGGGAGGCGCAAAAGGAATCGGATTAGGAATCGTTAAGGTTCTAGCCGAAGAAAATGCAATTCCGTTTATCGTTGGACGTAACGAAAATGACAACATCAAAGCCGTAGAAGAATTAAAAGCCATTGGAAAAGAAGCGCATCAAGTTGCCGCCGATTTAACAAAACCTGAAGACTGCAAAAAAGCCGTTGAAGCCGTAATCGCAAAATTCGGAAGAATCGACGGATTGGTAAACAATGCCGGCGTTAATGACGGTGTTGGATTAGAAAACGGAAACTATGAAGATTTCGCAGCCTCGCTTCACAAAAATTTAGTGCATTATTATTTAATGGCACAACACGCGCTTCCATATTTGAAAGAATCTAAAGGAGCAATTGTTAACATTGGTTCTAAAACTGCCGAAACTGGTCAAGGCGGAACCTCAGCTTATGCCGCTTCCAACGGTGGAAGAAATGCTTTAACAAGAGAATGGGCGGTTGAATTATTAAAATACAGCATTCGTGTAAACGCCGTAATTGTGGCAGAATGTTACACGCCACTTTACGAAACGTGGATTAATACTTTTGAAAACAAAGAAGAAAAACTGGCTGCAATTACCAAAAATATTCCGTTAGAAAACAGAATGACAACAGCAGAAGAAATCGCAAATATGGTGGTTTTCTTATTGTCTGAAAAATCAAGCCATACCACTGGACAGATTATTTATGTGGATGGTGGTTATACACATTTAGATCGTTCTATTTAATTTTTTTAGCCACAGATTTAAAGGATTTTTTAGAGAAATCAGCTAGATCTGCTAAATCTGTGTGAAAAAAATAAACACATAGAAACATAGAATTTTTAATTCATAAAAAGAGTAAAAAACAAATCTAGATTTGAACACATAGAGCTTTGTGAATTTAGATAAATGAAATGCCTTTTTAGACAAAGAAAAACTATGATTCTATGTGTTTAAAAATTAATTCCAAAGAGTAAAAATCCTTTTAATCTTTATAATCTGTGGCAAAACTAACCTTCGCATTATTTTTAAAATCAGTCGGTGTAATTCCTTTTACTTTTTTAAAGAGTTTATTAAAATCCGATGCCGTTTTATAACCGCATTCATAAGCAATCTCAGACATGCTTTTATCCGTTTCTAACAACAATTTGCAGGCATTCGAAATTCTGATTTCGTGCAGATAATCCACAAAATTTTTCTTTGTTTTTACTTTGAACATTCTACAAAAAGATGTTCTTGTCATATTCGCTACAGCGGCAATTTCTTCTAAGGAAATATTCTTTTTATAATTTTTGTTTACATATTGAAAAACTTCGGAAAGACGGTCTACTTTTGAATCCTTCTGCATCAAAGAATAAATTTCATCGTTGATATAAATCGTATCCTGACTTTCTGAAAGAATAGACAAAATCTCAAAAAGTCCAACAATAACTTCGAAGTCTTTTTTAGAAACTAATTTCTCCAGTTTTTTCGCAATCTGTTTATTGGTTTTCCCGAGAATCGAAATTCCTTTTCCTGCCTGAAAAAAGAGTTCGTTGATTTTTTGGGTTTCTTTTAATTCATAAAAAGTCGGTCCGAAAATATCTTTATGAAAATATACAACAATCGAATTGGCTTTTAAATCTTCTATTCCCTGATAATATTTCTCATCATTCAGCCAAACATGTGGAATATCAGAACCTAAAAAAACCATATCTCCAGGCTCAAACGGCATAACCGAATTTCCGATAATTCGCTTACCGTAACTCTCTTTTACATACACCAATTCCAATTCTGGATGCGAATGAAACGGCGCTTGAAAAAACGGTTCAATACGATTGAGCACCGAAACTTTAGTATTGAGATAAGACGCTATTTTAGTTTGTTCCAATTTCATTCTGCAAAGATAATTAAAGATTATATACGGATAATATTAGACTACTAACGAATATGTAAAAAGGCTAATTTTATTTTTCGTTAACTGCCAGAATTCTATAAAAATTTGAAGGATTAAATTGTTATAAAACGAAAGCAGTGACATCAAAAAAAGAAAAAAAACAAACAACACAATGTTAGAGAATACAACAAAAAAACTGGTGGTAAAATTACATCCAGACGATAACGTCTTGGTTGCTTTAACCGACTTGCAAAAAGGAGAAACTATTCTTTTTGAAAACGAAACTTACGTTTTACAAGACCTCATCAAAGCCAAACATAAATTCTACATGCAGGACATGACGCAGGGAGAAGAGGTAAATATGTACGGCGTTTTGGTTGGAAAAGTGCAAAACGATTTGGCAAAAGGAAGTTTAATGACGACCGAAAACCTTAAACATGCTGCAGATCCGTACGCTTACAGAAATGCTTCTTACGAATGGAATGCGCCTGATGTTTCAAAATTCGAAAACAGAACTTTTAAAGGTTACAAAAGAAAAGATGGACGCGTTGGAACGGCAAATTATTGGCTTTTTGTTCCAACTGTTTTTTGTGAAAACAGAAATTTAGATGTCATCAAAGAAGCCTTACACAAACAATTGGGTTATGCGGTAACAGACAAATACAACCAATTTACACACGAATTACTGGAAGGTTATTTGAACGGAAATGACATTAACGATATCAATATTGAATTAAATCCGACTCCAAAAAACAAACGTGTTTTTGAAAATGTGGACGGAATTAAATTCTTAAACCACCAAGGCGGTTGTGGTGGAACTCGTCAAGATGCTTCTACTTTGAGCGCTTTATTGGCTTCTTATGCCAATCATCCAAACGTTGGAGGAATTACGCTTTTGAGTTTAGGATGCCAGCATTTACAAGTTCAGGATTTTGTAAATGATGTAAAAAGACAAAACCCAGATTTCGATAAACCGTTGTTTATTTTTGAACAGCAACAGACAGAAAGCGAAGAAGTTTTGATTACCAATGCCATCAAAAAAACTTTTGAAGGTTTAATCGAAATCAACAAATACGAAAGAAGCGATGCGCCTTTAAGCGATTTATGTATTGGCGTAAAATGTGGCGGAAGCGATGGTTTCAGCGGTGTTTCTGCAAATCCTGCGGTTGGTTATACTTCAGATTTGGTTGTAGCTTTAGGCGGAAAAATTCTTTTGGCTGAATTCCCAGAATTGTGTGGTGCAGAGCAGAATTTAATTGACAGATGTATTACCGAAGATAAAGCTAAAAAATTCATCGATTTAATGGAATCTTATGATGAACTGGCACACAAAGTAGGTTCAGGTTTTCATATGAATCCGTCTCCGGGAAACATCAAAGATGGTTTAATTACAGACGCCATCAAAAGTGCGGGAGCGGCCAAAAAAGGCGGAACATCTCCTGTTGTTGATGTTTTAGATTATACAGAACTAGTTACAAAACCAGGTTTAAGTTTGGTTTGTACGCCAGGAAATGATGTAGAAGCGACAACTGGAAAAGCGGCTTCTGGAGCAACTTTAATTTTGTTTACAACTGGATTGGGAACTCCGACAGGAAACCCAGTTTGTCCTGTAATTAAAGTGGCAACAAACTCTGTTTTGGCAACCAGAATGAAAGATATTATCGATATTGACTGTGGGCCAATTATCAGTGGTGAAAAATCTATTGAAGAAATGGGCGAGGAAATTTTGGAATACTGCATCAAAGCGGCAAGCGGCGAAATTATTCCAAAAGCAGTTCAATTAAACCAAGACGATTTTATTCCGTGGAAACGCGGCGTATCTTTGTAGACGAAGCTAATTAAAAACAACTCATAAAAATTTATATCAAATGTTTTCATTACAAAATAAAAAAGCAATAATCACTGGCGGCGGAAGCGGAATTGGAAGAGCGATTTCGGTTTTATTTGCGAAACAAGGTGCAGAAGTTCACATTTTAGAATTGACTGAAGAAAGCGCAAAAGAAACCGTTGAAGAAATAAAATCAGCTGGCGGAACTGTTTTTGCTCACGCTTGCGACGTTTCAAACCACGAACAGGTAAATTCAACTTTCCAAAAAATCGGAAATATTAATATTCTAGTAAACAACGCTGGAATTGCTCACGTTGGAAAAGTAGACACAACTTCTGAATCTGATTTTGACCGTATCATGAATGTAAACGTAAAAGGAGTTTACAACTGTCTTCATGCTTCAATTCCGGCGCTTAGAAATTCTGGCGGAGGTGTAATTTTGAACTTAGCTTCAATTGCGTGCTGGGTTGGAATTCCAGATCGTTTTGCTTATTCTACAGCAAAAGGAGCAGTTATGGCAATGACTTTATCGGTTGCTAAAGATTATTTGAATGATAAAATTAGATGTAATTCTATTTCTCCTGCGAGAGTTCACACGCCTTTCGTAGACGGATTTATTGCTAAAAATTATCCTGGAAAAGAAGAAGAAATCTTCGAAAAATTATCGCAATCACAGCCAATTGGCCGTATGGGAAAACCAGAAGAAATCGCCACTTTAGCCTTATTTTTATGTAGTGACGAATCATCTTTCATCACCGGTTCAGATTACCCAATTGATGGTGGATTTATCAAATTGAACAACTAAAAAAAAGGAAATAGCCTCGAATTCACGAATTTTTTCAAATCATAATCGTGAAATTTGTGGTTATTTTTATTTAGTACAGATTTCACAGATTTTTAAAATCATTTTAATTCGTGAATTAGTGGCTAAAAAATTTAAACACATAGAAACATAGATTTTTAAGTTCACAAAAGAGTATAAAAAACAAATCTAGATTTGAACACATAGAAACTATGTGAATTTAGACAAATGAAATGCCTTTGTAGACAAAGTAAAACTATGCTTCTATGTGTTTAAAAAAAATAAAGCTAGAGTATTTCTAAAAATTCGTGAATTCGTGGCTAAAAAAAAACACACATTACTAAAAAAATTAAAATATGAAACTTATTAGATTTGGAGAAGAAGGAAAGGAAAAACCAGGAGTTTTACTAAATGAAAAAAGATATGATGTTTCGTCTATCGTAACAGATTACAACGAAGCTTTTTTTGAAAACGACGGTTTAGCGAAATTAGAAGAAGCCTTAAAAAATAACCCATCTTTACCAGAAGTAAGCGATTCAGTACGTTTAGGTTCACCTGTGGCACGTCCTTCAAAAATTATCTGCATCGGATTAAATTACGTAGATCATTGTGAAGAAACTGGCGCTGCAATTCCCGAAGAACCAATTATTTTCTTCAAATCAACAACTTCTTTATGTGGCCCAAATGACAATTTGATTATTCCAAAAAACAGTGAAAAAACAGACTGGGAAGTGGAATTAGCATTTGTTGTAGGTAAAAAAGCAAACTACGTTTCTGAAGAAGATGCACCCAATTATATTGCTGGATATTGTCTTTTGAATGATTACAGCGAAAGAGCATTCCAAATCGAACGAGGCGGACAATGGGCAAAAGGAAAAGGTTCTGATACTTTCGCTCCTCTTGGACCAATTATGGCAACTCCAGACGAAGTTGGCGATGTAAATAACCTAAAAATGTGGCTTACGGTAAACGGAAAAACGTTCCAAAACAGTAATACTTCAAACTTGATTTTTAAAATTCCGTTTTTAGTTCATTATTTAAGCCAATTTATGACATTGCTTCCTGGCGATGTAATCAGTACAGGAACACCTCCGGGAGTTGGATTGGGAATTAAACCAGATCCTATTTACATTAAAGCGGGCGACGTAATCGAATTAGGAATTGAAGGTTTAGGCACAAGTAAACAAACTGCTGTAGCTTACCAAGGATAAATTTTAGATTATGGCAACACAAAAATTCTATCTGGCTTTAGATCTTAAAGATGACGCCAATTTAATTGCAGAATACAAAGAACTGCATGAAAATGTATGGCCAGAAATTAAAAAAAGCATTCAAGATTCTGGAATTGAAGTCCTAGATATTTACTGCACTGGAAATCGATTGTTCATGATCATCGAAGCGGATGCCGATTTTACTTTCGAAAAGAAAGATCAGGCTGATGCTGCAAACAAAAAAGTTCAGGAATGGGAAACTTTAATGTGGAAATTCCAACAAGCTTTACCTTGGGCAAAACCGGGACAAAAATGGATTTTAATGGAAAAAATTTTCCAGCTGTAATTTAAAAAAACAGATGACAGTGTTCTTCAGCACTTTTCTTTTTGATACAAAACGAGAATGTTTAAACGCATTCTCGTTTTTTTTAACGTTAAATTGATAAAGCAAAATTGACAAATAAAAAATTGGCATTACTGTTTTTTTAAATACATTTAACCCATACAAACTAACAATTTAAATCCCAAAAATGAAAAAACTAGTATTAGTATTATTATTGGTTTCTAGTGCTATAAGCGCTCAGGATATGGAAGTAAAATCTGGAAACTTTGATTTCCTTAAAGATCAAAAAGAAATCAATGTTGAATTTGATTATAGTAATTTTACTATGATGAAAGACAAAAAATCGGAAGCACAATATATTGAAGAAAGAACTGCCGATCTAAACGAAAAATCAAAAGGAAATGGCACAATCTGGAGCAAAAAATGGAGCGGCGCAAAAGAATCTATCTGGAATCCTAAATTTTTAGAACTTGTAAATGTTGTTTTAAAAAAAGACAAGAAAGATGTTAGCTTTCAAGAAGGTCTTTCGACTCCTTACACTTTGATTGTAAAAACAGTTTGGCTTTATCCAGGTTGGGACATTGCAATCAGGAAACAAGCTGCAAAAGTTACTACAGTTTTAAAATTTGTTGAAACGGCTAATAAATCTAACGTATTATTAGAAATCACAAGTGATGAAGCTCCTGGAGATCAGTTCGGAAACCAATTTAGCAACGAAACTAGAATTGGTGAAGGATATGCAAAAACAGGTAAATCTCTTGCAAAACTTCTATTGAAAAAAGCATACAAATAAGATTCTATCTTAAATCAAAAATCCCTAGCTTTCGCTAGGGATTTTTTTTATTTCATTTCTTTTTCTTTCTCCATATCAATAACATAAGCCATGTTTTTGATTACGTTGTCGTGTTTCTTTACAAACGAATTTTCTTCGTTCCATACGTAACCTGCTAATACAGCACATATTTTTTCTTTCACCTCTGGATTTTCAGGTTGATGGAAGAATAAAGTCTGAAGGTTTCCTGTGTACCATTCTTTCACGTAAGTGGTAAAAACAGCAATACCGCGTTTCATGTAACCTGTAAATTCGGTTTCCCAATCAACAGCAATTCCTTGCGACTCTTTTAAGTACAATTTTGCAGCCAACATTCCTGATTCTGTTGCAAAAGCTACTCCTGAAGAAAAAACAGGATCTAAAAACTCAGAACTGTTTCCTGTTAAGGCAAAACCGTCTCCGTACATCTTTTTAACCGCTCTTGAATAATTTTCCAATTTAACTGGCTCAAACAAAAATTCTGTTCCTGCAAATCTCTTAATATAGTAATCAGATTTCTGAATAGCATTTTTTAATGCCTCTGCATTATCCTTGTTTTCAGAAAGCGAATTAATAAAATGTGTAGGACCAACAACTCCTAAACTTGTATTTCCGTTAGAGAATGGAATAACCCATAACCATACTTCTGTTTCTAGAATGTCAAAAGAAATCAAGGTTCCTTCCTCGCCTTCTGGTCTGTTAATGTCTTTTACGTGTGTAAAAATAGAAGAATGCGGATCTAACTTAGACGGAGTATCCAAATCAAGAAGTCTTGGCAATACGCGTCCGTATCCGCTTGAGTCGACAATAAACTTGGCATGAATTTCTTTTAGATTGCCGTCTTTGTCTTTTACAACTGTTTTTGAATTTTTTCCTTCAAAAGAAACTTCTAGAACTTCCGTTTCAAATTCAAGGTCAATTCCTTTTTTAACAACTTCCTGCGCCATTGTATTGTCAAAATCAGCACGCGGAACTTGCCAAGTCCAATCCCAGCCTTCACCGAATTTTTTACTGAAATCAAAAACGCAAATTTCTTCACCTCGTATAAAACGGGCTCCAAGCTTTTTTTCGAAGTTCATTGCATCGAGTGCTTCAAACAATTCTGCTTCTGCAAAATGATCCATTACTCTCGGAATCAAACTTTCTCCAACTACTAGTCTCGGAAATTTTGTTTTTTCAACAACTTTAACTTTTACATTGTTTTTGTGAAGGTATGATGCAGACACGCATCCAGATGGTCCAGCACCAATAACTAAAACATCTACAAACTCCTTTGTCATATTAAGAAATATTATCAATTATTAACCTACATTTGCCATCGTCAAAATAACTACATTTATTTTGATAAATAAAATTAAATTAGCACAATCAAAACAGATTTAATGAATACAATTAATGAATACCTAAGTTTAGAAGATTTTGAAGCGATAATCTTTGGAAATCAAAAAGTTACAATCAACAATGTAGTATTAGACCGAGTAAACGAAAGTTTCAATTTCTTAAAAGAATTTTCTGGAAACAAGGTAATTTACGGTGTAAATACTGGATTTGGCCCGATGGCTCAGTACAGAATTAAAGAATCTGATCAGATTCAGCTTCAATATAATTTAATAAGAAGCCATTCTTCTGGAACAGGAAAACCTTTAAATGCAGAATGTGCAAAAGCGGCTATTCTTGCACGATTAAATACGCTTTCATTGGGAAATTCAGGAGTGCATCCTTCTGTTATTCACCTTATGGCAGAATTAATCAACAAAGATATCACACCTTTGATATTTGAGCACGGAGGAGTTGGAGCGAGCGGCGACCTTGTACAGCTATCACATTTGGCTTTAGTCTTAATTGGTGAAGGAGAAGTTTTTTATAAAGGCGAAAGAAGACCAACTCAGGAAGTTTTCGAAATTGAAGGTTTAAAACCAATTCAAGTAGAAATCAGAGAAGGTCTGGCATTGATTAACGGAACTTCTGTAATGACAGGAATTGGAGTTGTAAATACTTTTTATGCTAAAAAATTATTGAACTGGTCAGTAAATGCTTCTTGCGCTATCAACGAATTGGTACAAGCATATGATGATCATTTTTCTGCAGAATTAAATCAGGCCAAACGTCATAAAGGACAGCAGGAAATCGCAGAAAAAATGCGTACGAATCTTTCTGACAGTACTTTAATCAGAAAAAGAGAAGACCATTTGTATTCTGGTGAAAATACCGAAGAAATTTTTAAGGAAAAAGTTCAAGAGTATTACTCACTAAGATGTGTTCCTCAAATTCTTGGACCAGTTTTAGAAACAATCAATAATGTTGCTTCTGTTCTTGAAGGCGAATTCAACTCAGCAAACGACAATCCTATTATAGATGTAAAAAATCAGCATGTTTACCATGGAGGTAATTTCCACGGAGATTATATTTCTCTTGAAATGGATAAGCTGAAGATAGTTATTACCAAATTAACAATGTTGGCAGAACGTCAATTGAATTATTTGTTGAACTCAAAAATCAATGAAATACTTCCTCCTTTTGTTAATCTTGGAACTCTAGGATTTAATTTTGGAATGCAAGGTGTGCAATTTGTGGCTACCTCTACAACTGCTGAAAGCCAAATGTTATCAAACCCTATGTATGTTCACAGTATCCCGAACAACAACGACAATCAGGATATCGTAAGTATGGGAACCAATTCGGCAGTAATTACTTCTAAAGTAATCGAAAACTCATTTGAAGTATTAGCTATCGAATTAATCACAATTGTTCAGGCAATCGATTACCTTGGACAAAAAGATAAGATTTCGTCTGTAACCAAAAAATGGTACGATGATGTTCGTAATATAATTCCAACATTCAAGGAAGATCAGGTAATGTATCCTTTTGTACAAAAAGTGAAAGATTACCTAATTAATAGTTAATTATTACCCTATAAATAATACCACCCGCAGGTTTGCGTTTTTTAGTATTAATATTGAATTTTAAAATCATGAAAAAGCCATTAATTTTTTTGTTACTGTTCTTTATTCAATTTATTAATAGTCAAGAACTGGCATTAGTTAAGAAAAATTCCAAAATTGGATACCTTTCTAAAGATGGGTCTTTTAAAATAGAGCCTCAGTACAAATCAGCCAAAAGTTTTTCTGAAGGCTTGGCTGCCGTTGAAGAAAACGGAAAATGGGGTTTTATCGATGTGAACGGGAAATGGATTATTCCAGCCGATTTTTCTAATGCTAAAGACTTTAACAGCGGTATTGCAGTAGTACAGAAAGATAAAGAATGGGTTTACATTAATACGAAAGGAGAAATCCAGAAAGCACCTGCTACAGAAAAATTATTTGATTTTAATGAAGGTGTCGCTTTTATAAAACAAGGAAACAAAATTGGATTAATCAATTCAAAAATGACTGTTGTCCTTGAGCCTAAGTATGATCAAATCAAATCTTTTGAAAACGGCTTTGCAAGAGTTGAACTCAATAAAAACTGGGGCATTATTAATACAAGCGGAAAAGAAGTGGTTGAACCTGCATATTCTGAAATCGGAAATTATTTTAAAAACACCGCCTGGGCAAGAAAAGACAAAACGTTCGGACTTGTAAATGGGGGCAAATTTATTCCAGTTGATGGTGCTGAAAAAATTTATGATTTTGAAACACAGGATTTGACATACGCAAAAAAGAACGGAAAAATTGGATATATTGACCTTAAAGGAAATTGGGTAATTCTCCCGCTTTATGATAAAGCTAAAGCTTTTTCAAAAAATCTGGCACCGGTTCTGGTAGGAAAAAAATGGGGATACATTAATTTAAAAGGAGATTTTGTTATTGAACCAACCTACAGCGATGCAGAAGTTTTTGGCGCAAATGGCCTTGCTCCGATTAAAGAAAACAATTGGGGATTTATAAACGAAAGCGGAAAATTAGTAATCCCTACGCAATATGGCATTACAACAAATGCTATTATTGCCATGTTTGTACAACAAGACAAAGGTTTTATTAATGGAGTTGCCAGAGTAAAAAATGAAGGCAAATGGGGTTTTCTAAGAGCTGACGGAACTGTTCTTGGCAATCAGTGGTTTGAAAATGCGGAGCTTTTCTCTAAATCAGAAAAAAGTTACGCAAAAGAAACTCCAGCTGAAAAACCAAAAGCAGAAACAAAACCGGCCGCAAAATCGACAAAAACTCCGGCTAAGAAAAAGAGTTAGATAATAATTCCAAAAAATAAAATCGCCGATAGAACAGCAAAAGCGATAAAACATTATTCCCAAAAAAAATAAACTTACATAAATGAAATGTGTATTAGTAACAGGCGGTTCAAGAGGAATTGGAAGTGCAATTTGTAAAAAATTAGCCGTAGAATCCAATTATCATATTCTTATAAATTATCATTCGAATAAAACTGCTGCAGAAGAAACATTACAGGAAATACAAAAACTTGGTGCGACTGGAGAAATCTTAGGTTTTGACGTTGCTGATTTTGATTCTGTACAAAATACTTTAACAAAATGGCAGGAAGCCAATCCAGATGCAATTGTAGAAGCAATTGTAAATAATGCCGGAATTACAAAAGACGGTCTTTTTATGTGGATGACTCCTCAGGATTGGAATGGCGTAATGAATACCAGCGTAAATGGTTTTTTTAACGTAACACAGTTCTTTATTCAAAAAATGCTACGCAATAAATTCGGCCGAATTGTAAACATTGTTTCGGTTTCGGGTGTAAAAGGTACAGCAGGACAAACTAATTATTCTGCAGCAAAAGGCGCAATTGTTGCTGCTACAAAAGCGCTTGCGCAAGAAGTGGCAAAACGCAACATTACTGTAAATGCTGTTGCTCCAGGATTTATTAGAACCGATATGACCAGCGAACTAGACGAAAAAGAATTATTAAGGCTAATTCCGGTAAATCGTTTTGGAGAAGCCGAGGAAGTTGCAGATTTGGTAAGCTTTTTGATTTCTAAAAAATCAGGATATATTACAGGAGAAATTATTAATATTAACGGTGGAATATATTCTTAATTTTTAAACACATACAAACATAGTTTTATATGTAGAAAAATATATTCTTTCACATAGCCGGCTGTATTAATTTAAACAAAACACAAAATCTTTTTTAAGTTTGCAGGTTTCTATGTGCTTAAAGACAATTACAATTATAGATTAAAAAATTACTTTGATAGACGATGAATAGAAGAGTTGTAATTACTGGAATGGGAATTTATTCTTGTATCGGAACTTCTTTAGATGAAGTAAAAGAATCTTTATACCAAGGAAAATCTGGTATTCAGTTTGATTCTGAACGAAAAGAATTTGGTTTTCAATCGGCCTTGACGGGAATAGTTCCGAAAGCTGATTTAAAAAATTTACTGACTCGCAGACAACGCATGAGCATTGGCGAAGAGACCGAATATGCTTATATGGCAACAATCGAAGCTTTGAAAAGCGCCAATATCGACGATGCTTTTTTTGATGAAAGAGAAGTTGGAATTATGTATGGAAACGATAGCGTTTCTAAAGCCGTTATTGAAGCTACTGATATTGTACGCGATAAAAAAGATACTGCCCTAATTGGTTCTGGAGCAATTTTTAAATCGATGAATTCTACGGTAACGATGAATCTTTCGACGATTTTTAAACTTCGAGGCATTAATTTAACCGTAAGTGCGGCTTGTGCGAGCGGCTCTCATTCTATTGGATTGGCTTATTATTTAATCAAAAGCGGTTTTCAGGACATTATAATTACTGGAGGTGCTCAGGAAATTAACAAATATGCCATGAGCAGTTTTGATGGTTTAGGCGTTTTTTCAAATAGAGAAATCGACCCAGAAAAAGCCTCAAGACCTTTTGATTCAGACCGTGACGGACTTATTCCGAGTGGTGGTGGTGCGACTTTAATTCTAGAAAGTTATGAATCTGCTATCGCACGTGGCGCCAATATTATCGCAGAAGTTGTCGGTTATGGATTCTCTTCAAACGGAGGCCATATTTCTACTCCAAATGTAGAAGGACCATCGACAGCCATGAAACGTGCTCTTGATGATGCGCAACTACAAGCTTCAGATATTGAATATATAAATGCTCATGCAACCTCGACACCAGTCGGTGATGCTAACGAAGCAAAAGCAATTTATGAAGTTTTTGGTGAGAAAAACCCTCCAGTAAGTTCGACAAAATCGATGACAGGGCATGAATGTTGGATGGCTGGTGCCAGCGAAATAATCTATTCTATACTGATGATGCAGCACGATTTTATTGCGCCGAACATCAATTTAGAAAATCCTGATGAAGACGCTAAAAAATTAAATTTAGTTAAAACTACGTTAAACAAAAAATTTGACATATTTTTGTCCAATTCTTTCGGGTTCGGAGGAACCAACTCTGCGTTGGTGGTTAAAAAGTTTAAATTGAGCAATGAATAAAGAAGAGATTATAGCAAAAATTAACGGTTTTTTGGTTGATGAATTTGAAGTAGACAATGATGACATTGAACCAAATGCCAATTTAAAGGATACATTAGGATTAGACAGTTTAGATTATGTTGATCTTGTGGTGTCTATCGAAGCTAACTTTGGTGTAAAACTGGTTGAAGCTGATTTTGTCGGGATTGCTACTTTTCAGAATTTCTACGACCTTATCGAAGCTAAACTAAAAGCTAAAGCTGTTTAATGAGTCAATGGGATGGCAAATCTAAAGGTACAGTTTTAGGTTATAAAATATTCGTTTTTTTAATTCAAAAAGCGGGTGTAAAAGCTGCTTATGTCTTACTTTATTTTGTTGCTTCTTATTACTTTTTATTTTTAAGAAAAAGTAATAGAGCTATCTTTTACTATTTTAAAGAAAGACTTCAGTTTTCCTATTTCAAATCCAAAAAAATGGTTTTCAAAAGTTATTACACTTTTGGGCAAACCCTTATTGATAAAATTTCGATTTCGGCAGGAATGCGTAATAAGTTTACTTACGAATTTGACGGAATCGAAACTTTAAAAAAACTGCTTGCCGAAAAAAAAGGTGGTGTCTTAATCAGTGCGCATGTTGGTAATTTTGAAATTGCAGAACACTTTTTTGGCGAAATCGACCTTGATTTCCAAATCAATCTTGTTACTACAGATTTAGAACATTCGGCAATAAAAGATTATCTGGAAACTGTTTCTCAGAAACCTGCTGTTAAGTTTATTATTATAAGAGAAGACTTATCGCATATTTTTGAAATTAATGCCGCACTCGCCAATAACGAGTTAATCTGTTTTACAGGAGACCGTTATTTTGAAGGCACAAAATCACTGACAGAAAATCTGCTGGGTCAAGAAGCCAATTTTCCCGCTGGGCCGTTTTTAATTGCTTCACGATTAAAAGCCCCTGTAGTTTTTGTTTATGTAATGAAAGAAGCAAACTTACACTATCATTTGTATGCAAGAGAAGCTGTTGTAAAACACCGCGACGAAAAAGCACTTTTAAAAGAATACGTAAAAAGCGTAGAAAGCATTTTAGAAAAATATCCGCTGCAATGGTTCAATTATTTCGATTTTTGGAACCAAATCAAGAAATAATGCTCTTTTTTTGAAAGAATTAACTTGTTTAAAAAAAAAATTATTCCCCTTTTGCTGAATTTTTCCCTATAAAATAGAAGAAAAAACTTGTAAAAAGTAATATAAATTGTTAAAAATACGCTTTTAAAAGGGAAAAATGACAATCTGTAAAAGAAGAAAAATCCTTTTAAATAAATTTAACTATTTTTGCGCTTCCACCAAAGCTATGACAACCTAAATGAAAAATGTTCTCGTAATTTATTATTCTCAATCCGGACAATTGGAATCGATTGCACAAAATGTGTCGAAGCCATTTCTGGAGTCTGAAGACATAAAGCTGACCTTTTACGAAATTCAGCTGGAGAAGCCTTTTCCTTTTCCATGGAATAAGGATTCGTTTTTTGATGCCTTTCCGGAATCTTTTTTACAGATTCCGACAGCGCTGAAACCGGTTCCAGATGAAATTTTAAATACAAAATTCGACTTAGTATTGTTTCACTATCAGGTCTGGTATCTTTCGCCTTCCATACCGATAAATTCATTCCTGAAAAGCGACGATGCCAAAAAGATTTTAAACGGAACACCAGTTATCACAATTAGCGGTTCCAGAAACATGTGGATTATGGCTCAGGAAAAAATAAAAGTCCTGTTGAAAGAAGCTAACGCAGATTTGGTTGGAAATATTGCCTTGGTTGACCGCGTCGGAAATTTAATCAGTGTAATAACAATTGTAGAATGGATGTTTTCTGGCGTCAAGAAAAAATATCTCGGAATTTTTCCTTTACCAGGAGTTTCTGAAAAAGATATTAGGGAGTCAGATCAGTTCGGAAAAATTATGGCAGATGCATTTCATAAGAATAATCTAGCCAATTTACAGCCAAAATTGGTTGCCGCAGGAGGAGTAAAGATCAGTTCGTATTTAGTAACTGTTGATAAAACGGCCAATAAAATTTTCAATAAATGGTCAAATATCATTTATAAAAATCAAAAAAACCGAAAAAAGCTTTTAAAAGTATTTAATGTTTATTTATTCCTTGCGATTTGGTTAATCTCACCAATAGTGTATATATTGCACCTGATTACCTACCCACTTAAGTTAACGAAAATAAAAAAGGAAACTCAGTATTATCAAGGAGTTTAGAAGACGAAATTTAAATTATGTTTGACGTATACATTACAAAGGCTGCAAAATATCTGCCGAATGAAGCTGTTTCAAATGATGAAATGGAATCCTATTTAGGTCTAATCAACGACACTGCTTCAAAAGCAAGACGTATTATTTTGCGCAACAACAAAATTACAAGCCGTTATTATGCTGTTGATAAAAATGGGAAAAGCACGCACAATAACGCAGAGTTAACTCGCAACGCTATTGTACAACTTTTTGATGAGGACTTTACGCCTCAGGATTTAGAAGTTCTTTCATGCGGAACTTCAACTCCTGATATCTTCCTTCCATCACATGCTGCTATGGTTCACGGATTATTGCAAAACAAATCGGTTGAGCTTAATTCATCAACAGGTGTTTGCTGTGCAGGAATGAATTCTTTAAAATTCGGTTTCCTTTCTGTGCGTTCTGGTAATTCAGCAAATGCAGTTTGCACAGGGTCAGAAAAAGTTTCTACTTGGCTTATTGCACAAAAGTACAAGACTGAAGTTGAAAACTTGAAAAACTTAGAAGAACAGCCAATTATTGCGTTCAAAAAAGACTTTTTAAGATGGATGCTTTCTGATGGAGCGGGCGCCCTTTTATTGGAAAACAAACCAAAAGGTTCGATTTCTCTAAAAATAGAATGGATGGAAGCTTTTTCGTATGCTTACGAATTAGAAACTTGCATGTATGCAGGAGGTGACAAATTAGAAAACGGCGATATTAAACCTTGGAGCGAATACGAGCCAGAAGAATTATTGACCGAATCGGTTTTTGCTATCAAACAAGATGTTAAATTACTTGATGAATTTATCCTGACAAAAGGTGCAGAAAGCATGAAAGATGCCATGGATAAAAACAACATCAAATCTGAAGATATTAATTATTTTATTCCTCACGTTTCTTCTAACTTCTTTGTAGAAGGTTTGAAAAAAGGACTTGTGGAAAAAGGCATTGGAATGAGTGATGAGAAATGGTTTATGAATCTTTCAAGAGTAGGAAATGTTGGTTCTGCCTCTATTTACCTTGCTTTGGAAGAATTGATGAACTCAGGGAAATTGAAGAAGGGCGAGCACATTCTTTTATCTGTTCCTGAAAGTGGGAGATTCTCATTCGCATATGCTTACTTAACTGTATGCTAAAATGGAAACATTAACTCTTTTAGAAAAAAAGACTGTCGAAGATCTAATACCACAAAAGTTTCCTTTTGTAATGGTAGACACCATGTATACGTATTCTGAAACTTCACTGATTTCAGGATTAACAGTACAAAGTGATAATATTTTCGTAAAAAACGATATTTTTCTGGAAGCAGGTTTAATAGAACATATGGCGCAGTCTGTAGCGCTGCATACCGGATATCAGTTTTCTTTAAAAAATGAAGTTTCCCCAACTGGATATATCGGATCTATTAAAGAAATTGCAATTACAAGACTTCCGGAGCTTAACGATTCGATTCAGTCAGAAGTTACTATTCTACAGGAATTTGCCGGAATTACTTTGGTAAACATCGTTACGACATTAAATAATGAAGAAATAGCCCGCGGACAAATGAAAACCGTTTTGGCCAAATAAAAATAAATTTATGGAAACAACTTCTACCGTTGACATACAAAATTATCTACCTCACCGAGCACCACTGCTTATGGTCGATTTAATTTTGAATATTGATGCCACATCGGTAGAAACGGTTTTTCTAATAAAAGAAGACAATGTTTTTGTAGACAACAATCTTTTTATTGAAGCGGGATTAATTGAAAATACAGCACAAACCTGCTCGGCTATTGTCGGAAAAAAATATTTTCTTGATGAGAACGGAGAAGAAAATGAAAACGTAAATGTAATCGGATTTATCAGTGCTCTAAAAACGGTAAAAATACATGCACTGCCAAAAGTTGGTGATAGCATTTTAACCAAAGCCTCTTTGGTTTCAAAGTTTCCAACAGAAGATTATACTTTATGCACCATGAGCTGCAAAAGCTTTTTGGAAGACCAGATTCTCTTAGAATGCGAAATTAATTTGTTTATTCAAAAGACAATTCCAGCTTAATGAATTTTAAACAAATCGTTTTTTATTAACTAATCGGAATTTTGATTCAGTTTAATTATTTGTAAAGAAAAAGAGAAATTTGGCATTTACAAATCTCAGGTTTTTAATAATTAGTTTATGCGCGGCGGTAGCCTTTATATTTCTGGTAATTTAAATTAGCACTATGGAAAAAGAAAATGTACCACAGGATAAAAGCAATTTAACAAAAAACAATGTAAAGGAGCTTTTGTATGCAACCGATGAAAACGGAGAATATACCACAACCTTAAGTACGGGCTGGGAGCCTAAAACAATTGCGCTTTCAAATTCAATCGACGAAATCAACGAACGCATTGCCGACGCAAAACAACAGGTTTTAGACGGCGAAGCAAGTCCGATTATCTATTTTATGGAACTTAACAAAATGGATTTGAACATTTTGTCAAGTTATGTAGGTTTGTGGAAATGGCGCATAAAAAGACATTTTAAACCAAGTGTCTTTGCTAAACTAAATGATAAAACTTTAAAAAAATACGCTGATACTTTTACGATTTCTGTAGAAGAATTAAAAAACAGCATTACCAAATAATGGAGTTACCTTTTACACATCATCAATCTGCGCACTGCGAAAATGGAGTAGCTTCAAATCTGCTTAAAAGCAACGGACTTAACATCAGCGAACCGATGGTTTTTGGTATTGGTTCAGGTCTTTTTTTCGTATATCTTCCTTTTTTAAAAGTCAATCATGCACCAGCTATTAGTTACAGAACGCTGCCTGGACAGATTTTTAATAAAGTCGCTACACGTTTAAATCTAAAAATAAAAAGACAAAAATTTTCTTCTGAAAGCGCAGCAAATAAAGCTTTAGACGAAAACCTAAAAAATAATATTCTAACAGGATTACAAGTTGGTGTTTACCATTTAAGCTATTTTCCTGATGAATATCGTTTTCATTTCAATGCTCACAATTTAGTTGTTTACGGAAAAACTGAAACGCATTATTTGGTAAGCGATCCAGTAATGGAAACTGTGACTACTTTGACACATGATGAAATGAACAAAGTTCGTTTTGCCAAAGGGGCGTTTGCTCCAAGAGGGCAAATGTATTACCCAATTTACATTCCAGAAAATATCGATTTAAAAAGCGCCATCATTAAAGGAATCAAAAACACCTGTCGCGATATGCTGGCACCATTGCCTCTTATCGGTGTAGGCGGAATTAAATACGTTTCGAAACGTATTAGAAAATGGCCGTCAAAATACGGAACAAAAAAAGCCAATCATTATTTGGCACAAATGGTTCGTATGCAGGAAGAAATCGGTACAGGTGGCGGAGGTTTTCGTTTTATTTATGCCGCATTCCTACAGGAAGCTTCGGTAGTTTTAGGAAACGAAGAACTAAAAGAACTTTCTAAAGAAATGACAAAAATTGGCGACTCATGGCGTGATTTTGCTGTTGAAGCTTCGCGTATTTACAAAAACAGAAGTGTAAAAGAAGATGCCTACAACACTATTGCCGATGAACTTTTGGACATTGCCAACAGAGAAGAAATCTTTTTTAAAAAATTAAAAAAAGCAATCAGCTAAAAATATTTTGCAGCCTATAATACAAATACAATCCCTTTCGAAAAAGTACAAAAATGCAGAAATGTATTCTTTGAACAATGTTTCGCTTGACATAAATGAAGGACAAGTTTTTGGTCTGCTAGGACCAAACGGCGCCGGAAAAACAACTCTGATTTCTATGCTTTGCGGTTTGGTTAAACCGACAGCAGGAAATTTTACTATTGATGGATTAAATTACACCAGCCATTCATCAAAAATTAAAAAAATAATTGGTGTTGTTCCTCAAGAATATGCACTTTATCCGACCTTGACAGCCAGAGAAAATCTTCATTATTTTGGAAGTATGTACGGCTTAAAAGGTTCTGATTTAAAAGATAAAGTAATTGAAGCTCTGGATCGTTTAGGGCTTTTGAAATTTGCAGATAAAGCCGTTGAAACTTTTTCTGGCGGAATGAAACGTCGCGTTAATTTGATTGCGGGAATTCTGCACAATCCGAAAGTTTTATTTTTAGATGAACCAACCGTTGGTGTTGATGTTCATTCTAAAAACGCTATCATGGAGTACCTAAAAATGCTCAACCAAAACGGAACCACAATTATTTACACTTCCCACCATTTGGCAGAAGCAGAAGATTTCTGTACTAATATTGCCATTTTAGACCAAGGCCAGATTTATGCCAAAGGAACTCCAACATCTTTAATTAATGATACAGCAGAAGCTCGAAATCTTGAAGATGTTTTTATTTCATTAACCGGTAAAGCGTTGAGAGATGGTATATAAAATTTGGATGTCGGTTGTAAAAGAGTTTCTTCTTTTAAAGAGAGATTTGGGCGGATTGATTATTCTGTTTGTTATGCCGTTAGTTTTGGTTATTACGGTAACCTTAATTCAGGACAGCACTTTTAAAACAGTAACCGATTCTAAAATTTCTATTTTATTGGTTGATAATGATAAAGGAACTGTTTCTAAAACCGTTTTTGAAAATTTAGAAAAAAGCAATCTCTTTACCGTTGTAACGCAGATTGACGACAAAAATATTACCGAAGATATTGCTAGAGAAAATGTCTACAAAGGCAAATTTCAGCTAGCAATAGTAATTCCGGAAAACTTAAGTTCTGATTTGCAAGCCAAAGTAGACCAAAATGTCGAAAAAATTGTAAGCAGTTTAGGTTTAGCCGACAGCACTGCAACGAAAGAATCGCAGCGAGAAATTAAAGAAAAAGAAGTAAAACTGTATTTTGATCCTGCGGTTCAGATGAGTTTTAAAAATGCTGTCATGAGTTCAATCGACAAAATGATTTCACAAATTGAAACCAAATCGATTTATAGCACTTTTGAAAAACAATTAGGTGAAGGAAGTACCGATTTTGAACAAAAGAGTTTTATTACTTTCAAAGAAATAATTCCAAAAATCAATAATAAAGAAGTACGTCCAAACTCTGTACAGCACAATGTTCCGGCTTGGACGCTTTTTGCGATATTTTTTATCGTAATTCCGTTGTCTATCAATATCGTAAAAGAAAAATCACAAGGGACTTTTGTTCGTTTAAGAACCAATCCGGTTTCTAATCTGGTTGTAATTATAGGAAAAACGATTACATACACCATTATCTGTATGATTCAGTTTTACATGATGGTGGCTGTTGCGGTATTTTTATTTCCGTCCATCGGACTTCCTTCTTTAAACATTGAAGGGCATTTGGTAATGATGAGTATTGTAGCATTATTTTCTGGTTTTGCCGCAATTGGTTACGGAATTTTACTTGGCACTGTTGCGAGTACTCAAGAGCAATCGGCACCATTTGGAGCAACGAGCGTAATCATCCTCGCTGCTATTGGCGGTGTTTGGGTTCCCGTTTTTGCCATGCCAAAAATCATGCAGTACATCGCTAAATCATCGCCTATGAACTGGGCACTTGAAGCTTTTTACGATGTTTTGTTAAGAAGTGTTTCATTTGTCGAAATACTTCCAAAAATAGGACTCCTGTTTTTGTTTTTCATTATCACAACCTACATTGCATTATTCTATGACAAAAAGAAAAGAACAGTATAAAGAAGCCTCTGGACTAACTGTTTCACACGAAATCAGAATTCGTTTTAACGAAACTGATCCACTTGGAATTGTATGGCACGGCAATTATATAACTTATTTTGAAGATGGACGTGAAGCTTTTGGACGCGAGCATGGATTGACTTATTTAGATATTGCTAAAACTGGCTACACAACGCCAATCGTAAAATCGAGCTGCGAACATAAATTATCTTTACGCTACGGAGATGTGGTAACAATCGAAACAACCGTTGTTGATACACCCGCAGCCAAAATGATTTATCGTTTTAAAATCATTGACGAAAAAGGAGAAATTGCCTGCACAGGAGAAACAACTCAGGTTTTTTTAGATAAAGACGGAAATTTAATGCTGACCAATCCTCCATTTTATGAAGAATGGAAACGAAAAGTTGGATTGTTGAAATAATGTTTTTTAGCTACAAATTACACCCATTTTCACAAATTTAAAAAACATGATAGACATAAATATATTATCCAATTTATTGACTTCAGCATTTGTTGTGGGTATTGCAACACATTTTATTCAAAAACGAATTGATAATCGTTTTAATAAAATAGAAGAGTTTCAAAAGACATTAATAACAATAAGAAAAGAACGATATGATACTTTACTAAAAACTTTACAAGAAGTATGGGAAAAGATTATTGAAACTGAATATTATATACGTCATGATATTCCTGAACAGTTTAAAGAAGCTCAAAGAAGTCAACAAACTCATTTATATTTTGATTCAACACCATTAAAAGATGCATTTATTTTTATTGAAAAACGAAGTATTTTATTGCATGAATCGTTAAGCGATGAAACTTCTACTTTTTTTATCAATCATTTTCAAAAGACATTTAATGGGTTTATCACAATTCTAAATAAAATACCAAGTGGGCAAGTAACGCTTGACGAAGTAAATGAATTCATACCAAATTCATTAGGTGAGCAATATAAAAATGACCTGATTACCTTGAAAAAAAAATACGAAGAACAATCTAGAAAAATACTTTATGAAGATAAAGCAATTTAACAATCAATTAAAATATTAGTTTTCAAGAGACACAAATTTATATATTCGAAAAAATAATACTAAATGACAAGAGAAGTATTTATAAATGAAACGAATTGTATCACTCCTATAGGTTTTGATGTCGAATCAAATGTAGAAGCGATTCTTCGTGGCGATTCTGGTATTCAGATTCATAATGACATTTCTTTGATGCCAAATCCGTTTTATGCTTCTATCATTTCTGATGAAAAAATAAACAGTGCTTTTTCAAAAATCAGTGCTGAAACCAAATATTCTCGTTTAGAAAAAATGATGATTCTGGCTTTAGAGCCGATTATCAGAAATTCAGGAGTAGATTTGAACTCAAAAACTGCCTTTTTACTTTCTACCACAAAAGGAAATGTAACAGCTTTAAAAGACAATTCCGAACAAAGTTTCAACAACGCGCATTTGGATGTTTTAGCAAAAAACATTTCCGATTTCTTCGGATTTCAAACACAACCAATCGTGGTTTCAAATGCTTGCGTTTCAGGAATTTTAGCAGTTTCAATAGCCAAAAGAATGATTCAGTCAGGTCTTTACGACAATGTTTTTGTTGCTGCTGGCGACGAAGTTTCAGAATTTGTTTTGTCTGGTTTTAATGCTTTTCAGGCCATGAGCGAATTGCCTTGCAAACCGTATTCTAAAAACAGAACTGGTGTAAGTTTAGGCGAAGCAACGGCGGCTGTTTTAGTTTCGGCGGAAGCCAAAAATGCAAAAATAAAAGTAATCGGTGATAGTTCAATCAACGATGCCAACCATATTTCGGGACCCTCGAGAACGGGTGAAGGTTTGTTTTTAAGTATTCAAAATGCTTTGAAAGAAGCCCAAATTGACGGACAAAAATTAGATTATATTTCAGCACACGGAACCGCAACACCTTTCAATGATGAAATGGAAGCGATTGCTCTAAATCGTCTGGATTTGCAAAATGTTCCAATTAATAGTTTAAAAGGATTTTACGGTCATACTTTAGGCGCTTCAGGATTATTGGAAACGGTAATTGCGATTGAATCTGCCAATCAAAATACACTTTTTGAATCAAAAGGTTTTGATGAAATCGGTGTAACTGAAAATATAAATGTAATTGAGAAAAACGAAGAAAAGAACATTGATTATTTCCTAAAAACAGCTTCTGGATTTGGAGGTTGTAATACGGCTGTGGTTTTTGAGAAAGTGAAGTAAAATACAGATTACACGAATTATCACGAATGAATTTGTGTAATTTTTAAACTTGAAATAATTTGTACTAATTTTTGAAATTCGTGTTTAAATTATAAAAATGACTCAAAATAAAACCTACATACAATCCTATATCAAAATCGAAAACAACGAAATTGTTCTCGACGGAAATTCTGTTTTCAAAATCGAACCAACCGATTTTGGCGATTTCTCAAAACAAGCGTATCGACATTTTGAAATGCAGTATCCAAAATTTTTCAAAATGGATGCTTTGAGCAAATTGGCTTTTCTTGGTTCAGAACTGCTTTTAAGTCCAATAACATCAGAAGAAAAAGAAAATAATATTGCTTTGGTTTTGGCTAATAAATCGTCAAGTTTAGATACCGACGTCAAACATCAGGAGTCTATTTCAGACAAAGAAAACTATTTTCCGAGCCCAGCAGTCTTTGTTTACACACTGCCAAATATCTGTTTAGGAGAAATAAGTATTCGTCATCAGCTGAAAAGTGAAAATTCTTTCTTTATATTTGACACCTTTAATACCGAATTTATGTCGAATTATTCTAGTATTCTGCTGAATACGAATAAAGCAGATACGGTTTTATGCGGATGGGTAGAATTTTTTAATGACAATTATAAAGCGTTTCTTTGCACTCTCGGTACAGAAGAAAAAACAGAATATAAAAACGAAACAATCAATACATTATACAATAAATAATCATGGAAGCATTAAAAGCAGAATTAAAAAACAAAATCATTACTACTTTAAACCTTGAAGATATCGCAGTTGAAGATATTGCAGATAACGATCCATTGTTTGGAGACGGTTTAGGTTTGGACTCGATTGATGCACTTGAATTGATCGTGATTTTAGATAAAGATTACGGAATTAAATTAGTTGATCCGAAAGAAGGAAAATCTATTTTCCAATCTATCGAAACTATGGCTGCTTATATTGAGGCTAATAGAACTAAATAGTTTCCATTCCATCAACTTTGTCAAAGTTTGAAACTTTGACAAAGTTCAAATCTAAAATCTAAAATCATAAATCTAAAATTAGATGAAAGGTGTTGCCATAACCGGAATGGGAATTATTTCTGCGATTGGAAATTCAGTCGAAGAAAATTACATTTCGTTAATCGAAAATAAAATCGGTGTCTCTGAAATTCAAAATATTTCAACCATTCACGCGAATGTTATTAAAGTAGGTGAAATCAAAAAAACCAACGAAGAACTTATCGCTGAATTGCAATTAAATGACAGTAATAATTTTTCTAGAACTGCAATGATTGGTACTTTGGCAGCAAAACAAGCTGTACAAAATGCCGGGATTACCTCTATAAACGAATTCAGAACCGGACTAATATCTGCAACCAGCGTTGGAGGTATGGACATGACTGAAAAACATTATTACGATTATTTCGAAAAACTGGAACTGGTAAAATATATTACCTGCCATGATGGTGGAGATGTTTCAGAAAAAATTGCCGAAGAATTAGGCTTAAAAGGCTTGGTTACTACAATTAGTACCGCTTGTTCTTCTGCCGCAAATTCTATCATGTTGGGTGCGAGATTAATCAAAACTGGAAAACTGGATCGCGTAATTGTAGGAGGTACAGATGCTTTGGCTAAATTTACCATCAACGGATTTAAGACTTTGATGATTTTATCTGACGATTACAACAAACCTTTTGACAATAACAGAAAAGGATTAAATCTTGGTGAAGCTGCAGCTTATCTGGTTTTAGAATCGGATGAAGTGGTGGCAAAACAAAACAAAAAAGTTTTGGCAAGAGTTTCTGGATATGGAAATGCCAACGATGCTTTTCATCAGACCGCTTCTTCAGAAAACGGAGACGGCGCTTTTCTTGCTATGCAAAAAGCTTTTGAAGTTTCGGGTTTAAAACCTTCTCAAATAGATTATATCAACGTACACGGAACGGCCACTCCAAATAATGATTTATCTGAAGGACGTGCCATTAACCGCATTTACGGGGAAGAAAAAGTTCCTGATTTTAGTTCGACAAAACCTTTTACTGGCCATACTTTGGCTGCCGCAGCGGCGATTGAAGCTGTTTACAGTGTTTTGGCGATACAAAATAATGTGGTGTATCCAAATCTAAATTTTGAAACTCAAATGGAAGAATTTGATTTGAAACCACAAACTACCTTAAAAAATACAACTATCGAACACGTTTTATCCAATTCTTTTGGTTTTGGAGGAAATTGCTCAACCCTTATATTTTCAAAAAGCTAATGACAAAAAAAACATATATAAATGGAGTAGGCTGTATTTCAACTCAAAAAACATTTGATACTGTTTTTTTAGAAGAAGCTGTTGTTAATCATGATGAAAATGTATTTGCAATTGTGCCCCCTGCCTATAAAGAATACATTTCGCCTGCCGCAAGCCGACGAATGGCAAAAGGTGTAAAAAATGGTATTGTTGCTTCGGCTCTAGCCATGAAAGATGCCAATCTAGAAATAGTTGACGCTATCATAACCGGAACTGGCTTAGGTTGTATAGAAGATTCTGAAAAATTCCTCAAAGGCATTCTAGACAATAATGAAGAATTCTTAACCCCCACTTCTTTTATTCAATCTACGCACAATACTGTTGGAGCGCAGATTGCTCTTTTACAACAGTGCAAAGGTTATAATTTTACTTACGTAAATGGTGCTGTTTCTTTTGAATCGGCTCTTTTGGATGCTAAAATGCAGATTGAAGAAAACGAAGCAAACTCTATTTTAGTTGGCGGCGTTGACGAAAACGGAGATTATACTACTGCCCTTTTCAAACTAAACGGACGTATTAAACAAGATAATAATGCTCCTTACGATGTTTTAAATTCTGAAACAAGCGGTGCTGTTTATGGTGAAGGCGCTAGTTTTTTTGTTTTAGAAAACGAAAGAAAAGAAAACACATACGCAGAACTTCTAGACGTTTATTTAATCAACACACTGGAAGAAAATGAAGTTGAGTCTGCTATGAAATCTTTCTTAAAATCAAATAATCTTGAAGTTTCAGATGTCGATGCTGTTGTTTTAGGTTTTGACGGAAATATTACTTTCGAAAATTATTATCGAAATCTTGCCGAAAATGCTTTTGCACAGACAACTGTTTTATATTACAAACATTTGAGCGGCGAATTTGATACAGCTTCGGCTTTTGCTTTTTGGATGGCTTCTAAAATTTTGAAAAACCAGGAAATTCCAGAAATCGTAAAAGTAAATTCGGTTACAAAATCTGTTTATAAAACCGTTTTATTATACAATCAGCTGAACGGAAAAAATCATAGTTTTACGCTGCTTCGAAATGATAACGCATAAAAACATATCGATATTTTTTATCTTTATTTTACTGATACTGAATATTCTGAATTTTTATGTAACCGTAAATTTTCTGTGGTTTTTAGGAATCGTTTTAATCTGGATTGGAATAAATGCAGTCGGATCTTCGATAATTTCTTCTAATTATCACGTAAAAGCCTATTGCAATAATCCGTTAGAAATACAAAAAAAAATCGCCATTACTTTTGATGATGGTCCGAGTCTGTATACTTTGGAGGTTTTAGAACTTTTAAAAAAATACAATGCCAAAGCTACTTTTTTCTGCATTGGAAAAAATATTGAAGCGCATCCGGAAATTGTTCAAAAAGTCATAGCCGAAGGACATTTGGTTGGAAATCATTCCTATTCGCATTCTAAATTTTTTGATTTTTACAATGAAAACAAAATAAAGGAAGAACTTGTAAAAACCGATTTGCTGCTTGAGAAATTCACTTCCAGTAAAATAAATTTTTTTCGTCCGCCTTATGGAGTTACGACTCCTTCTATCAGACGGGCTTTGCAAAAAACTGGACATAAGGTTATTGGCTGGAATATTCGTTCGCTTGACGGCGGTACTCAAAATCAGGAATTGATTTTCAAAAGAATAATTAAACGCGTTTCTCCCGGAGGAATTGTACTTTTGCACGATACGGCATCACATTCGGTTTTGGTATTGGAACAATTTTTGCAATTTTTGCAGCAACATAATTATGAAGTGATTTCAATCGAAGAACTTTTGAATCTTAAAGCATATGCGAACTAAAATATTTCTACTTTTATCAATATTTACTATTTTCAATTTAACTGCACAAGAACAAAAAATGACTGTGGCAGAAATTGCACAATTTAAAGAAGACGTAAATGTTGTGGCAAAAAAAATCAAAACCTTGAGTACCGATTTTGTGCAGTACAAACATTTGGATTTTCTGGCTAAAGACATCGAAACTTCTGGAAAAATGGTTTTTAAAGAACCAGCTCTTCTACAATGGCAGTATAAAAAACCTTATAATTACAGCATTACTTTTAAAAACGGAAAAATCCTGATTAATGATGAAGGAAAGAAAAGCGCTGTAGATATTGGAAACAGTAAAATCTTTTCACGAATTAATAAGCTAATCATCGGAAGCGTAAGCGGTAACATGTTTGACGATAAAGAATTTACGATTTCGTATTTTAAACTGAAAGGGCAAAATCTGGCAAAATTTATTCCGAAAGATGCTGCGCTTAAAAAATACATCAAACAGATTGAGCTTACTTTTGATAAAGAAGAAGCAACCGTGGTTCAGGTAAAACTTCTCGAATCATCTGAAGATTATACTCGAATTGTACTTAAAAATAAAGTAGTCAATGCAAAAATCGACGATTCAGTTTTTACTAATTAATTGCTTTCTGGCAATTATTTTAATTTCTTGTGGCTCGGTCACAAAAAATTATACTCCTAAAAAATTAGACAAAACGTCTTATACAGTTCCCTATTTTGCTGACTCGAAAACAGACTATGTCTACAAAGCCAACATCAGCGTTTACGGAAATGAATTGTCGGGAATTTTTATTGCCAAGAAAATAAACGACACCACGCACCGAATTGTTTTTACAACAGAATTCGGCAATAAGTTAATGGATTTTGAAATTTCGGAAACCGATTTTAAAGTCAATTCTATCGTTTCAGAATTAGACAGAAAAATGCTTATCAATACTTTAAAAGAAGATTTTCGTCTGCTTTTAAAAAAGGAATATGAAATTCAGCAACAATTTGAAAATGAATCGGCTGACATTTACAAATCGGCAGATGGAAGTCGCGATAATTATATTTTCTTATCTAAAAAAGACCAAAAATTAGAGAAGATTGTTCATTCATCCAAAACAAAAGAAAAATTTACACTGCTTTTCAATTCAGAAAACAATATTTTTGCTGAGAAAATCGAAATTTTACATCAAAATATCAAGCTTAAAATCGAGCTGAACTATTTTAAATCAGAATAGAATTTAAACTAATCATAAACTTTAAATCAAATCAAAATGAGAAAATTTATTGTAATTGTATTTGTTTTTATCGGTTTTGTAAAATCGCACGCGCAGGTTACCGTGAGCCCAGGGCTTAAGGGAGGTTTAAATATTTCGAGCTTTAGCAATTTTGAATCCAGTGATCCCAAAACTGATTTTTATGCAGGAGGATTAATTGCAATCAGATTTAATAGATATTTTACTTTACAGCCTGAGGTTCTTTATTCCAGACAAGGTGCCGAAGTTCGAGAATACGGTGTGGGAGGATTTGGATATCGCAATTTAAAATACGAATTAAATTATGTGTCGATTGGAGCAGTCGCTAAATATCATTTTGGCGGAAAAGGTTTTCATATATTAGCCGGACCTTCTTTAGACATCAAAACAGATGATAATTTT
The DNA here is from genome assembly GCF_042431625.1 of Flavobacterium procerum. NCBI lineage: Bacteria > Pseudomonadati > Bacteroidota > Flavobacteriia > Flavobacteriales > Flavobacteriaceae > Flavobacterium > Flavobacterium procerum. Next base: position 679,849 of record NZ_JBHLYW010000010.1, read on the forward strand.
CCGGATTATGAATACAATCCTGCAAGCGTAGATTTTAGCATAACAGCTGGTGTAGGATATTCACTTCCAAATGGTTTAACCTTTGAAGCCAGATTTAAACAAGGCTTTATAGATATTTATAATTACAACGGATTAGATGACGATTATTACTATGAAGACGTTATTCTAAACAATGTTTTTCAGATTGGAATCAGTTATACATTTAAAGTAAAATAAAACAATGACGAAAAAAAAAATCGCCCTTTTGACATTTGCATTTTTTGCAATCCTAAATGTTGCACAATCACAAGTAACATTTAAACCGGGAGTAAGAGCCGGATTAAGTTTATCTACTATTGGTTTTCACGGAGACTTTAAACCAGATTTTTATGTCGGTGCCTTAGGAGAAATTAATTTAACCAAACGTTATACACTGCAACCTGAAATTAATTACAGCAGACAGGGAGCCAACAACCTGGAGACAACAGAGTATTACTATGACGGAGGAAATTATCTTGGACGAACTGGTTATCGCGATCTTAGTATCGATTATTTATCTGTTGGAATAATCAATAAATTTAATTTTAAAACAGGATTTCAAGTACAATTTGGTCCAACTTTAGATTTTATTGTGAAAAATAATCTTCCTTACTCTGACTCTGATGTCGATTTTGGTTTTATGACTGGTCTTGGTTACAAACTACCATCTGGTATAACAATCGAAGGTCGATTTAAGGCAAATATATTAGACAATTTCGGAAGCTATAACGATGGTTTTTATTTTGAAGAAAACAACTACAGCCCAAGTTTTGCTTTTCAAATAGGAGTTTCTTACGTTTTCGGAAAAAAATAAAAAATAAATTATGGTTTTAAAAGACTTTTACAAAGTACTTTCAGAAGAAAAAACATCGGATACTAAATATAATTTTCGTATATTAGTTAATGCCAAACATGAGGTTTTTAATGGTCATTTTCCAGGAAATCCAATTATGCCGGGCGTTTGCATGATTCAGATTATTAAAGAACTTACAGAGTCAGTAACAAAAAGTTCGCTGTTTATTCAAACACTTACGAATGTAAAATTTATGGCATTAATAAATCCGAATGTAACTCCGGAGCTGGTTCTTGAACTTGATATTACAACCACAGAAGATGATTTGGTAAAGGTGAAAAACACCACATATTTTAACGAAACCATCGCTTTAAAATTAAGCAATGTGTATAAAAAATTATAACTATGAAATTACTAGTATCATTATTTTTATGGATCAGTTTTGCCACTACTCCGGATTTGGCGTCCATCCGAAAAATTTATCCTGACGTTGCAAAGTCAGAAACCAACGCAAAAGAATTTATTGAAAAACTTTCTGCCGTTTCTAACAACGACGAAAAAATTCTTGTAGCCTACAAAGCCGCTTCTATTTTAGTAGATTCTAAATTTGAGAAGAAAATCGGCGAAAAAATCGATCGCTTTAAAGAAGGTGCAAAACTTTTGGAAGCAACAATTAAAAGCGACCCAAGCAATATCGAAATGAGAATGATCAGACTGAGTATTCAGGAAGATGTTCCGGCTATTACTGGTTACAAAAAAAATATTAAAGAAGATAAAAAATTCATCACAACACATTATGCTGCGCATACTGGTGCTTTGAAAGAATATTTAAAAGACTTTGTTTTGCAATCTAAAAGCTTCTCTGAAAAAGAGAAACAGTTTGTGAAGTAAGCCTCAGAAAAAACCCTCAATGAAACCTATTTTATCACAGCAGAATCTGCTCGATTCAACCTCTTTCTGCGTTATTGTTCCGACTTATAACAATCAGAAAACATTGAAAAAAGTGCTGGATTCTATTTTAGATTTCACTTCAAATGTCATTATAGTAAATGACGGTTCGACAGATGAAACTGGTGAAATCCTAAAACAATATTCGCAGCTTACGCAAATTCATCATCCTAAAAATTTAGGAAAAGGAAGAGCGCTTCGAAACGGTTTTAGAAAAGCCCTTGAATTGAATTTCGAATATGCCATCACAATTGACTCTGACGGTCAGCATTTTGCATCGGACATTCTAGGTTTCATTGAGGAAATTCAAACTGCTCCCAATTCACTTTTAATTGGAAGCAGAAATATGACACAAGAAAATGTGCCGAAGAAAAGCAGTTTTGGCAACAAATTTTCTAATTTCTGGTTTAAGTTTGAAACCGGAATTGAACTTCAGGATACACAGTCTGGTTTTAGGTTATATCCGTTGCGACTGCTTCCAAAACAATTTTACACCAATAAATTTGAGTTCGAAATTGAAGTAATTGTACGCGCTGCATGGAAAGGAATTGTGGTAAAAAACATTCCGATCAAAGTTTTGTATGATCCTGCAGAACGTGTTTCTCATTTTCGCCCTTTTAGAGATTTTACCCGAATCAGTATTTTGAATACTGTTTTGGTTACTAATGCTTTATTGTATATCAAACCTCGCGATTTCTTTAGAAGAGCAAAAAAAAAAGGCTTTAAAAAATTCTTTTTAGAAGATGTTTTAGAAAGCAGCGATTCTAATTTTAAAAAATCGGCAGCAATCGCATTGGGAATTTTTATTGGTATTTCTCCTTTTTGGGGTTTTCAAACAGTGCTTCTTTTCGCTTTCGCAGCACTTTTCAGGCTCAATAAAGTCATTGCTTTTCTATTTTCAAATGTGAGTTTTCCTCCTTTTATTCCATTTATAATTTATGGTTCTTTAAAAATGGGAAGCATCTTCATTCCTTCAGACGGGCATCTTTTTCTAGACAGCTCGATGACACTTGACGATATTCAGAAAAATGCTGCTCAATATATCGTCGGAAGTCTTATTTTAGCAACCGTTTCGGCACTATCAGCTGGTCTTATAAGTTATTTGCTTTTGACCGCTTTCAGCAAAAAACGCATTGAATAATATATATTTATTTCTTGCCCAAAATTTCACAAATTAACACAAATCAATTCGTGAAAATTTGTGAAATTCGTGGCGGAAAAATTTTAAATAAAAATCCATGCATCAATATTTTTACGCGATTCATTTATTTGTAAATCGAAGAAAATCTCTTTCGGTATTACTGGCTTTTTTGATGCTTTTGGTTTTCGGATTTTTTGCTTCGAAGCTTAAATTTGAAGAAGACATCACCAAGCTTATTCCAGCAAACGAAAAAGCAGATGTAACGGCAAAAGTTTTAAAACAGCTCAATTTTGCCGATAAAACCACGGTTATTTTTAAGCTCGAAAAAAACGGCTCTGCCGAAGATTTAAAAGAAATGGCTGCTGTTTTTTCAGATAGTGTCTCTACATCTTGCAAATCTTATATCACTGGAATTCAAGGAAAAATAGACGAAGAAAATATTCAAGAAACCATTGATTTTGTCTACAACAATCTACCGCTTTTTCTCGATGATAAAGATTATGCTGCTATCGAAAACAAACTGCAAAAAGACAGTATTGCGGCAACGGTTCAAGGAAATTACAAATCGATTATTTCGCCTTCTGGATTTGTTACCAAAAATTTTATCCTTCAGGATCCGCTTGGAATCTCTTTTATTGCCTTAAAAAAATTACAACAACTAAACATCGGCGACGATTTTACCCTTGAGAATGGTTTTGTAATGACCAAAGACAAAAAGAAATTATTGCTTTTTCTGACTTCTGATATTTCATCTAGCGAAACTGAAAAAAACAGCATATTTGCTGAAAAACTGCAATCGATTCAGAAAAATTTAAATACGCAGTTTAAAGGAAAAACATCTGTAACCTATTTTGGTTCTGCCTTAATTGCAGCTGCCAACGCAAAACAGATTAAAAGCGACATCGTGCTGACAACCTCAATCGCGATGTTTACCTTAATGCTGATTCTGATTTTGTTTTACAGAAAAATTCTGATTCCGTTAATCATTTTTCTTCCAACAGTCTTTGGAGGCTTATTTGCCGTTGCCTTTTTGTATTTCGTCAGAGAGCAGATTTCGGCAATTTCACTCGGAATCGGATCTATCTTACTAGGAATCACAATCGATTATTCTATTCATATACTAACGCATTACAAACATAATAGCGACGTAAAAACGTTGTACAAAGACATTACGATGCCCGTTATTATGAGCAGTTCTACAACGGCTGTTGCTTTCTTATGTCTACTTTTTGTAAAATCGGATGCACTGAATGATCTCGGAATTTTTGCTGCTGTTATTGTTATGGCTTCAGCAGTATTCTCTCTTTTGATTGTACCGCATTTGTACAAACCGAAAGAAAATCAAACAGAACACAAGAAAAATGTCATCGATAAAATGGCTCATTTTTCTTTTCACAATAATAAATTCTTAATCGGGTTCTGCGTTATTATTACGATTATCTGCTTTTTTACTTACAACGATGTTGGCTTTAATAACGACTTATCACAACTTAATTTTGTTCCGAAAGAAATTAAATCGGCCGAAAAACAACTGGAAGAAAGCACCAGTTTAACATCAAAAACCATTTATCTGGCTTCGTACGGAAAAAGCCTCGAAGAAGCTTTACATCATAACAGCCATCTTTTTGCAGATTTATCAAACGAAAAAAACAATAATAAAATATTGAATTTCAGTTCTGTTGGCGGCATTATGATTTCTCAGGACGCGCAACAGCAAAAAATTGAAAAATGGAATTCGTTCTGGAACATTCAAAAAAAACAATTCCTAAAATCAGAATTAATTTCCGAAGGTTCTAAACTCGGATTTAAGCCCACAACGTACTCTCAATTTTTTGATCATTTAGATTTTGATTTCAAGCCCGTTTTAGCCGACGAATATTTAAAAATTCAGGCGTTACAGTTGAAAGAATTTGTAACTGAAAAAAATGGTTTTTATACGATCTCAACTTTAGTAAAAGTATCTCCGGAACAGCGAGATGCTTTTGTAAAATCGGCTTCGGCCAAAGAAAACCTGATTGCGATTGACCGTCAGCAGATGAATGAAACGTTTTTCAGCACTTTGAAAACCGATTTTAATTCATTAGTCAATTATTCGTTTGTGGCTGTAATCCTAATTTTGTTTTTCTTTTTTAGAAGAATCGAATTGGTAATTATAAGCTGTATTCCGATTGCGTTAACCGGAATTGTCACCGCAGGAATTATGGGCATTTTTGGCATTCAGATGAATATATTCAGTATGATTGTCTGCACACTGATTTTTGGTCACGGAGTTGATTTTAGTATTTTCATGACCAGTGCTTTACAAAAAGAATATACCAACGGAAAAAATGAAATTGCTGTTTACAGAACTTCGATTATTCTGGCAGTAATTACGACTATTTTAGGAATCGGCGCAATGATTTTTGCCAAACATCCCGCACTGACTTCTATTTCGTCAGTTTCATTAATCGGGGTTTTTGCAGCTTTGATCATCACGTTCATTTTTTATCCGATTTTGTTCAAATTATTTTTGTCGAATCGCCCTAAAAATGGAAATCCGCCATTTAAATTACGAACTTTTATTCATGGAGTGATTTCGTTTACTTATTATGGATTGGGTGGCATCTTAATGTCGATTTTCAGTGTGACTTTGTTGCCAATTATTCCGCTTAAAGCGAAAACAAAAATGAAGGGATTCCGTTATTTTGTTTCAAAATTGATGAAATCGGTATTATATACGAATCCTTTTATCCGTAAAAGAATTGTCAATAATTACCATGAAACTTTCAAAAAACCAGCGGTAATAATCGCAAATCATTCATCGTTTGTAGACATTCTTGCCATGGGAAGTCTGAGTCCTAAAATTATTTTTCTGGTAAGCGACTGGGTTTACAACTCTCCTATTTTTGGCGGTCTTGTTAGAAAAGCAGGTTTTTATCCTGTTTCTGAAGGTATCGAAGGCGGTGTTGAGCATCTGCGTAAAAAAGTAGAAGAAGGTTATTCGTTAATGGTTTTCCCAGAAGGAACTCGTTCTGAAAGCAATGTTATAAAACGATTCCATAAAGGAGCTTTTTTCCTAGCACAAGAATTCAATCTTGACATTATTCCGGTTGTCATTCATGGCGCTTCAGAAGCAATTCCGAAGGGCGATTTTGTAATTCACAAAAGCTGGCTTACTGTTACAATTTTAGAAAGAATAAGACCTGAGGATCTTTCGTTCGGAAAAAATTATACAGAAAGAACCAAACAGATCAGTACGTTTTTTAAAGCAGAATACCGAAAAATCCGTCAGGAACTTGAAGGTCCTGAATATTTCAAAAAAATGCTTGTCAATAGTTACGATTATAAAGAAATCGAAATTGGAAACGAAGTAAAAAAAGATGTAAAACAAAATCTTGAAACGTATTATAATTTAAATAAATACATTGATCCAAAAGCAAAAATCCTGCATTTAGGAAATGATTACGGACAATTGGATGTTTTGCTTTCTTTACAGGAACCGCAGCGAAAAATAGTTTCTTTTATTAATGATGAAGAAAAAACACTGGTTGCCAAAACGAATTATTTCCTTAAAAAGAGAAAAATAGAATATCTCGATCAATTAGAATCAGCATCTGAAAATCTATATGATATTCTTTTGGTTTCTGATGAAAGTCTTAAAAATGAAATCGAAAAAGTTATTCAAAATATTTCTAGAATAATCCTAATTAATTGTTCCGGCTTGAAAAATCAGTTGGTTGATTCTGATTTTGAAATAGTTTCTGAAGAAAGTAATATAATCGTTTTGACTAAAAAATAATGAAACAACAATACGACGTAGTGATTATTGGCAGTGGTTTAGGCGGCTTGGTTTCGTCTATCATTTTGGCTAAAGAAGGCTACAGCGTTTGTGTACTCGAAAAAAACAATCAATACGGCGGAAATCTACAAACTTTTGTTCGCGACAAAACGATTTTCGATACCGGAATTCATTATATCGGCGGGTTAGAAAAAGGACAGAATCTTTACAAATATTTCAAATATCTCGGCATCATCGAGCAACTGAATCTTAAAAAACTAGATGAAGATCGTTTCGATATGATTTCTTTTGAAAACGATCAAAACGAATATCCACATGCGCAGGGTTATGAAAATTTTGTAAAACAGCTAACGGCGTTTTTCCCGGACGAAAAAGAGAATCTAAACAACTATTGCAAAAAGTTACAAGAAACCTGTGATGCTTTTCCGCTTTATAATTTAAACTGGGAAGGAAAATACGATACCGAAATTCTGGAACAAAACGCAAAGGAAATAATTGATTCTTGTAGTGAAAATGAAAAACTGAAAGCCGTTTTGGCCGGTTCAAATTTTTTGTACGCTGGAATTCCTGACAAATCGCCTTTTTACGTTCATGCCCTTTCGGTCAACTCATATATTCAAAGTTCTTGGCGATGCATCAATGGAGGAAGCCAGATTACTAAACAGCTTTTAAAACAGCTCAAAAAATACGGCGGAGAATTTTATAAATACAAAGAAGTCATTCGGTTGAATGTAGAAGACAACAAAGTCGTTTCGGTTGATTTAAAAGACGGAACTCAAGTTTCTGGTTCGCTTTTCATTTCAAACATCGAACCTAAAACAACTTTGAAAATGGCTGGTCAGGAAAATTTCAGAAAAGCTTTTTTTAATCGCATTCAAGATCTTGAAGATGTAATTTCTGCTTTTAGTTTATACATCGTTTTTAAACCAGAAAGCTTCAAATATATCAATCATAATTTTTATCATTTCAAGAATAGTTCTGATGTTTGGACGGCTCAGGAATATGATGAAAATTCTTGGCCAAAAAGTTATATGGCTTCGATGAATGCTTCTAAAAGAGAAGAAATCTGGGCAGAAGGCATGACTTTTTTAGCTTACATGAAATACAAAGATGTCGAACCTTGGGCCGATACTTTTAATACAACTTCTGAAGAAAGCGACCGTGGCGAAAGTTATGAGGAATTTAAAAACCGAAAAGCCACCAAATTTTTGAACGAAATCGAAATCAAATTTCCTGGAATCAGAGAATGCATAAAATCAATACATACTTCTACTCCATTGTCGTATCGCGATTATATTGGCGGACATAACGGAAATATGTATGGATATGTTAAAGATTCTAATAATCCGATGAAAACCATGATTCCGGTAAAAACAAAACTCGAAAATCTGTATCTTACCGGCCAAAGTACCAATATGCATGGCGTTTTAGGTGTTACGATTGGAGCCGTAAATACCTGTTCTGAAATAGTTGGAAAAGAATATCTGGTAAACAAAATCAATAAAGAATCTGAATAAACGATTATGATAAAACGAATTTTGCATTGTGTTTTGATTGGTTTTTTAGGACTAATAGTTTCCTGTGGCACCTCAAAATCTAAAAATCACAAACCAGATCTCAGCGCTTATAATGCTGCAAAACCTGCTGTCAAAAAAATATCAGATAGTGTTTTTGTTTCTGGAAATAATTCATTCTTAAAAAACAAACAAGGACTTTGGGAACTTTACGCGGAAGGAGATCCTCTCGAAATTGGTTTAAATACAGGAGCGTTGACCGATTCGCTTCTTAACAAACAACAACATATTTTTTTTTCAAAAATAACCGATTTTGTACAGTCAGAATTCCAGCAAAAAATTCTACGCAAATTTTTAACTTGGTACAATCGAAAATTATATTTAAATGTTCCTAACGAATTTCAGGCAGAAATTTATGGCGTTTCAGAATATAGCTCAGCCGATTTTGATAATATTGCGCCCCGTTTTCAACGCAGTTTGTACCTCCACGGCGCGCATGATATCGGTCACGCATTGCAGGATTTGGCATTGGTGGGGTGTTCGTCTTTTGCAGTTTGGAATGAAAAAACCGAAGACGGCAGTTTAATCCTCGGACGAAATTTTGATTTTTATGTGAATGATGAATTCGCAGAAAATAAAATCATCGCTTTTATAAATCCAAAACAAGGTCATAAATTTATGATGGTCACTTGGCCCGGAATGATCGGTGTAGTTTCTGGAATGAACGAAGAAGGACTTACGGTTACAATCAATGCTTCGAAATCTAAAATTCCGTTGATTGCCAAAACACCGATTTCGATTCTGACACGCGAAATTTTACAACACGCCAAAAATATAGATGAAGCTATTGCCATTGCAAAAAAACGAAAAGTTTTTGTTTCTGAATCTATTATGGTTGGAAGCGCTCTTGATAACAAAGCGATTCTGATTGAAGTTGCTCCAGATAAAATGGATGTTTACGAGGTTCCAAATACCGATCAATTAATTTGTTCGAATCATTTTCAGGGAGAAGCTTTTGCAGCTGATAAACGAAATCAGGAGCAAAAAGTAAATAGTCATTCTGAATACCGATTTGAAAGAATGCAGGAACTTTTAGCAGAAAATAAAAAAGTAAATCCTGAAATCGCCTCGGAAATTCTTAGAAATAAAAATGGTTTAAAAAATATCGAATTGGGTTATGGTTCTGAAAAAGCATTGAATCAATTAATGGCGCATCATGGAATTATTTTTAAACCAAAAGAAAAATTAGTATGGATTTCGGCAAATCCGTATCAATTGGGCGAATTTGTGTGTTATGATTTGAATTCTGTTTTTAATAACAGAAAAAAAGAAATCAAATCTTTTCAAATCGAAAATCTGAATATTGCCAAAGATCCTTTCTTGGAAACTGCTGCTTTTCAGAATTATAAAAAATTTAGAGTTGAAGATCGCAAAATAGATTCGTTTCTGGATAAGGAAGAAACGATTTCTCCTGAGTTTCTTGAGAATTATCAATCATTAAACCCTGATTATTGGGTTGTGTATTATAAAGCAGGGTTGTATTTTTACCAAAAAAAAGAATACAAGCAGGCGCAGCTTAATTTTGAAAAAGCGTTGACCAAAGAAATCACCACTTTGCCTGAAAAAGAACAAATTGAAAAATATTTAAAAAAGATCAAAAGAAAATTAAAATGATTCCAGCAATAGAAAAAGATTCTTTAGAAGAAATTAAAATTTTTCAGGAAAAAAAATTAGCCGAACTTTTAGCTTATATCAGTACAAATTCTCCTTTTTATAAAAGGCTTTTTGCAGGTCAGAATATTGATGTTACGAAAGTAAAAACAATAGAAGATTTACAATTTTTACCTGTTACTACCAAAGAAGATATACAACGATATAATGATGATTTTATGTGTGTTCCGCAACATAAAATTATCGATTATGCTTCAACATCTGGAACTTTAGGAGATCCTGTTACATTCGGTTTAACTGATTCTGATTTAGATCGACTGGCTTATAATGAAGCTATTTCATTTGCTTGCGCGGGAATTGCAGAAGGCGATGTGGTGCAATTAATGACCACAATTGACAGAAAATTTATGGCTGGTTTAGCTTATTTTCTGGGTCTTCGTAAACTGAAAGTCGGTGTTATTCGCGTTGGCGCGGGAATCCCAGAAATGCAGTGGGACTCGATTTTAAAATACAATCCAAGCTATTTAATTACGGTTCCTTCTTTTCTTTTGAAATTAATTGAATACGCAGAAATGCACGGAATCGATTATAACAATTCGAGCATAAAAGGTGCAATCTGCATTGGAGAATCTTTGAGAGAACAAGATTTTTCAATGAATATTCTGTCGAAAAAAATTACGGATAAATGGAACATCAAGCTATTTTCAACTTATGCTTCTACCGAAATGAGCACTGCTTTTACAGAATGTGAACACGGAAAAGGCGGTCATCATCATCCGGAATTAATCATTGTTGAAGTTCTAGACGAAAATAATATACCTGTTAAAAATGGAGAAACCGGCGAGCTGACCATTACCACTTTAGGAATTGAGGCGATGCCTTTGCTTCGTTTTAAAACTGGAGATATTGTTCAGTTTCATAACGAGCCTTGTGCTTGCGGCAGAAACACTTTGCGTGTCGGCCCGGTTCTTGGACGTAAAAAACAAATGATCAAATACAAAGGAACAACTCTTTATCCGCCTGCGATGAATGATGTTTTGAGCAGTTTTGATACCATTGAAAATCACCTTATCGAAATTTCAACTAACGATTTAGGAACAGATGAAATTCTGATTAAGATTGTTGCAAAAAACCAATCGCCAGAATTCTTACAAGAAATTAAAGATCACTTTAGAGCCAAACTGAGAGTAACTCCAAAAATAGAATTCGCTTCAAAAGAAATCGTAAATCCCTTGGTTTTTAATCCAATGAGCAGAAAACCAATTCGATTTTTCGACTATAGATCTTAGTATTAGGTACAAAGAGGCAAAGGTTCAAAGGGACAAAGGCTATGTAATAGCTTGATAAAAAACCTTTGAACCTTTGTCTCTTTGAACCTTTGAACCTCAATTTGGTACAAATTGAACTAAATGTTGTAATTTTGCAAAAAATTATGAAGATGGTCAAGATTGGCAACATAGAATTACCCGAATTTCCTTTATTACTCGCACCGATGGAAGACGTCAGTGATCCGCCGTTTCGCAGATTATGCAAAACGCACGGTGCCGACATGATGTATTCTGAATTTATTTCATCGGAAGGATTGATTCGTGACGCTATAAAAAGCCGTATGAAGCTGGATATTTTTGATTACGAACGTCCTGTTGGAATTCAGATTTTTGGTGGTGATGAAGAAGCGATGGAAATGTCGTCTAAAATAGTTTCTACGGTGAAACCAGACTTAGTGGATATTAATTTTGGATGTCCAGTAAAAAAAGTGGTTTGTCGTGGTGCCGGAGCCGGAGTTTTAAAAGATGTTGATTTGATGGTTCGTCTAACCAAAGCGGTTATCAAAGGCACTGATTTGCCTGTTACAGTAAAAACACGTTTGGGTTGGGATGAAAATTCTATCAATATTGATGAAGTTGCTGAAAGACTTCAGGATATTGGTGTTCAAGCTTTGACAATTCACGCCAGAACTCGTGCGCAAATGTATAAGGGACATTCTGACTGGTCGCATATTGCACGTGTAAAAAATAACCCAAGAATTACAATGCCTATTTTCGGAAACGGCGATATCGACAGTCCTGAAAAAGCATTACAATATAAAAATGAATACGGAATTGACGGAATCATGATTGGTCGTGCGGCGATTGGATATCCGTGGATTTTTAACGAAATAAAGCACTATTTCAAAACAGGAGAACACTTGCCAGCTCCAACGGTTATTGACCGTGTAGAAGCAGCCAGAAATCATCTAAAATGGTCTATGGAATGGAAAGGCGAACGTTTGGGAATTGTAGAAATGCGCCGTCATTATACCAACTATTTCAAGGGAATTCATTCCTTCAAAGAATTCAAACAAAAATTAGTTACAACCGATGCGCCTGAAGATTTATTTGCTATTATGAAAGAAATTGAACAGGTTTACGCTGGATATGAATTTGTTTAAAAATATAAAAAAAGACCTTCACAATATTGTTGAAGGTCTTTTTTTATTTATCATCATAGTGAAATCGACATTGTAATATAATACACTTTTGATCCGTTCCTTTTGTTCCTGATACTTTATAAACTAATCGATGCTCTCCATTAATTCTTCTAGACCAGAAACTTTTTAAGTCATGTCGCAAAGGTTCTGGTTTCCCAATTCCTTTAAAAGGATTTTGTCTAGCTGATTTAATTAATTCTTTTATTTTTAATACCGTGTCTGTATCATTTTCAATCCAATATTCAAAATCTTCCCATCCATTTTCAGTAAAACAAATATCCATATCAAACTTTATAATTCGTCAATATTATAAGATATCATCTTTCCATTCTCCAGTTGTTCCATAGATTCCGAAAGGCGTTTTCTATTAGCTTTTGTAGATAACAAATGCTGTGTTTCTAATATTGAATTATATTCTTTTATTGAAATTATTACTACTGCATCTTCTTCAGAATTTCTAGGAACTACAATTATTTCTGATGATTCTGCTACTTCATCAAAATAATTTTTAATATTTTTCCTTAGTGTTGATATTGAGATTGCCTTCATAATTTAGCACTTTAAATTGTACGTTCAAATGTACAATATTTTGTTTTTCAAAACTTCTTTTATAAAATATTTAACTTTAATAAAATGGCGTCAAATATTTGACGCCATTTTTAGTTTCATTAGACCTGAATCCTTTTCCATTTTCCTCTTTTATAGAAAAAGATTCCTGCCAAAGTAATCGCAGTTTCGGCAACCGGAATGGCGATAAAAACTCCTGTTGGCCCCATATTAAAATGTTTCGCTAACACATATGCCATCGGAATCTGAAATAGCCAAAATCCACAGAAATTGATTCCGGTTGGTGTCCAGGTATCTCCTGCTCCATTAAAAGTATTAATCAAAACCATTCCAATTCCGTAGAAAATAAATCCGATGCTCATTATTTGTAAAGCTTCTACCGCAATCCTGATATCTATTTTATCATCTATAAAAAACGAAATAATAGGATTAGCAAAACCTAATGTAATAACCATAATCGACGCCATGAAAATTACATTGTACCGTGCCGTTGTATAAACCGATTTTTCGGCGCGTTCAACTTGATTTGCTCCTAAGTTCTGTCCAACCAAAGTCGCTGCTGCATTGCTTAATCCCCAAGCCGGAAGAATAAAAAACATCATAACTCTAAGGGCAGTTTGATAACCCGCAGAACCATGGTCGCCTCCCGTTGTCGCTACTAATTGAGCTAAGAAAATCCAACTGCAAGAAGCAATTACAAATTGTAAGATTCCCGGAGCTGCGATTTTTACTAATGCTTTTATTTGTGGAAAATCTGGAGCGAAATAAGATATTTTGATTTTCAAAACTCCATTTCCAAAGAACAAATGATACACTTGATATAAAACACCAATACTTCTTCCGATACTTGTTGCCAAAGCGGCACCGATTAGTCCGAAAGCGGGAATTGATCCGAAACCATTAATTAAAATCGGACATAGAATGATATTGCAGATATTGGCAATCCAAAGACTTTTCATTGCAATTGCCGCATTTCCTGCGCCACGGAAAATTCCATTAATCAAGAACAAAAGCATAATGCACAAACTGGAACCAATCATAATTTGTGTAAATCGGTAACCATGTTCGGCTGATTCTAATGAAGAACCCATTAAAATCAGAATATCTTTTGCGTAAATAATTCCGAAAATGCTCATAATGCTATTTACTGCAAATGCAATAATAATAGCCTGCATTCCCGCTTTTGCCGCAGCGATGGAATCCTTTTCTCCTATTCTTCTGGCTACAACTGCTGTCGCCGCCATGCTCATTCCGATAGCGAGCGAATAAATTACAGTCAAGACCGATTCGGTTAAACCGACAGTCTGAATGGCAAAACTGCTTTCTTCTAAATGCCCAACGAAATACAAATCGACTAATGCAAAAACCGATTCCATCATCATTTCTAAAACCATTGGAATGGCCAATAGAATTACAGCTTTTTTGATGCTTCCAGAAGTATAATCAAATGATTCGTCTCCTTTTAAGGCTTGTTTTAAAGTGGTGAAAATTTTAGAAAAAAAACTTTTCTTTATAGTTGTTTCTGTCATGATATATTTAGGATAAATAATATAATGGTCCAGATATATTTTTCAATCTGAACTAAAAAAGTAAACGTAAGTATCCTAATTATTCTTAAAAATAAAATAGGATTAGACAGAAACAATCATATGCTGTAGATTTTTAAGGAAGTAAATATAAGTAATATTTTTTAGTACAAATATTAATCTAACAGCTTTTTGGTGACTCTGCTGCTTGCAATTAGGGACGCCACAAATCCAAGAGAGACTATGGTTATCATTACTATAGCTACATTTTCAAGAGTAAAAACTACTGGATAGGCCAAGGTCGCTGTCAGCATTATCAACTCATATTTTTGTTGCAGGAGTACTAGAATAATTCCTAGAGCAAGACCTATCAAACCTCCAAAAATGCTTAATAAAGTTCCTTGTAAAATAAATATTCTTCTTAAACTGCTTAATTCTATTCCTAGATTGAAGAGCGTTTTCAGGTTTCCTTTTTTCTCGAGAATCATCATAATTAATGCTCCGACCAAATTAAAAAGGGCTACAATAATTACCAATGTAAAAATTAGGTAGACTACAATGTTCTCCGTGTTCAGCATTTTATACAAAGATTCATTGAGTTGTGCACGATTCCTGAGTGTAATTTTATTGGCAAAAATCTTTTTAAGTTTCGAATTAATTACTACTTCATCCGCGTCTTCATTCAGTTTAAATTCAATTCCTGAAATCTGATTCGGCTTGTACATCAATAATTCTTGTGTAAGTCCCAAATCGGCAAATACGTATTTTGAATCCAATTCTTCACTTATCGAATAAATTCCAACCGGCATAACATCGGTTTTATTGAATGCTTCCTCAGGATTTTCAATGGCCCCTTTTCCTGGTTTTGGAGCAAAAACCTGTAATGGATTTTCAAAATCAAGAATTCCCATCGAAAAATTCTGCGCCATACTGTAACCGATTACAACCTGGAAACTATCTGACTTAAGCCACAGTCCATTAAAGAGTTTTTTTCTGACATTATTTACTATCGGATAATTGCTGTCTACGCCTTTTAGGTAGGTTACCTGTTGTTTGTCTTTGAATAAAAACAAAACACGTTCTTCTATAATTTTGGTGTAAGAAGCGATTCCGTCAATTTGCTTTATTTCTTTTTCCTGCTCGGGAGTAATATAAAACGATTTTCCATAGGTGCTTACGGCTTTCAAATCGGGATCAATTTCATTTGTAAATGAAAGACTGAAGACTTTTAAACCGCTAAAAACAGATAAAACCACAAACAAAGCCATTGTACCAACAATGATTCCCAAGCTGGCAATAAGATTGATAATATTGATAGCATTGCTTTTGCTGAGGCTAAAAATATAACGTTTGGCTATGTATAGTGGAAAATTCAATTTAAGACTTTCTTCTTTTTTCTAAAAGGTCACGATTTTCTATTGGGTTTTCTTTTCCAGCAAGTGCATTGTCAATTTTCTCGATATAATCTAAAGAGTCATCAATAAAAAAGACCAAGTTTGGAACCCTGCGCAACTGCAGACGCACACGCTGTGCCAAATCGTGTTTTATCAAATTGGTATTAGTCCTTATTGCTTCTAATGTTTCTTTTGCTTTTTCCTGTGGAAAAATACTCAAATATACCGTTGCCACAGACAAATCTGTAGTTACACTGACTTTGGATACCGAAATGACCAAATTTGTAATTCCGTTTTTTCGAATTTCACCCTGCAAAATATCAACCAGATCTTTCTGGATGACGCCACCTATTTTTTTCTGTCTATTTGTTTCCATACTGCAAAAATAATACTTTTAAATTCAATAGATGCATTTTCAAATCAACTAAAATCGAATTTACAATATACTATTCCGAAACCTTTTTCAAAATAATTTTATACTTCACTATTTGTTATAAGGTGATAAAAATCATATTAAATATCCGAATTATTTTACAATTTTGAGTAGAAATTAAAAAAGTATCTATTATGAAAAAGAGAGAACCACTTAGTCACATCATGACTAAAACTGTTGTGACTGTAAATCAAAATGACGATTTGAAAAAAGTAGTAGAAAAGCTGAAAGCCAATTCCATTCGCCATATTCCTGTTGTAAACGGAAAAGATGTAGTCGGAATCATCAGTCGTACAGATGTAAACCGTCTGACTTTTGGGGCTTTGTTTGATGGACAGGACGGAGCTGACGAAGCCATACTTCAAATGTTGACCATTCCTCAGGTTATGACTTCAAAACCTAAAACAGTTTCTCCGGATTTAATCATCAGAGATTTAGCTGAGATTTTTGTTAAAGAAGAATTTCATGCCCTGCCTGTAGTGGAAAATGGCACCTTAAAAGGAATTGTAACCACAACCGATGTTCTCAAGTATTTTTTAGAACAATACGATTAACATAAAAAAAGGAGCAAATTTGCTCCTTTTATTTTTTATCTGCTTTGCAACCAGCCTTCCGGATTATTGTTAGAAGTATTCTGAAGAATCAAAAATTTAATAATCGTTTTTCCTGTGTCACCACTTGTTCGTACTTTTCCGATACTTTGCTTGATATTTACTTTATCTCCCTGACTAACCGATACAGAGCTTAAATTTTGATAAACCGTGAAAAAATCTCCGTGCTGAATTACAACTGCTTTGTTTACAGGGGACAATACAATCACTTTTGAAACTTCTCCCTCAAAAACTGCACGAGCATTTGCTCCTTCTTCTGTTGTAATCTCCACTCCAGAATTATGAACTGTCAGAGAAGGATGCAACGGATGGGGCTGATCTCCATAACCTAATGAAATAAATCCTTTTTCTACAGGCCACGGTAGTCTTCCTCTATTTGCTTTAAAATCTGCTGCCAAAATTTTGTCTTCTGGAGTCAAAGCAATTTTAGAAGATGAAACCGGTGCTTTTGTTTCGTTCGAACCAGGATTTGCTTTTGCTCTTTCTGCAGCTGCTTTTCTATTGGCTTCGGCAATTGCTTCACGAATTAAGCGATCAATTTGTTTGTCGATTCTTTTTGATTCACTTTGTTTGGAACGAATATCTGCTGCAATTTTATTTTTATCTTTTTTAAGCTCATTAACCAATTTTTGCTGTTCCTTTTTTTCAACCTCAAGCGTCACTTTCTCTTTTTGGTTTTCAACAATAATTTTCTTTTTAACCTGCCTTTGTCCATCTAATTTGGCATTAAAGTCAAGCAATTGTGTGGTTTTTGACTGTATTTCTAAACCTTGGTTTTTTCTGTAATTCGTATATTGTTTTAAATACTGTGCTCTTTTATAAGCCTGAAGAAAACTTTCAGAAGACAAAATAAACATGGCACGGCTTTGCTCTGATCGACTTTTATATGATTTTAGAATCATTTCGGCATAATCTTCTTTTAAAACTTTAAGTTCTTTTTTAAGCTTATTTACCTGAACCTGATTAATATACATATCATTACTAAGCAGCCTTTCTTGTTTTGCAGTAGTATTGATTAATTTTTCTTTAAGCTTAATTTTATTCGCTTGAATCAAATATTCGTTTACGGCAGATTTTTCTCTCTTTCGAACAGACTGCAGCATTTTTTCATTATCTCTGATTTCCTGCTGAATCTGAGCTTTTCGCTGTTCCAGTTTTTCTTGCTGCGAATCCTGCGCCCATACTAATGTAGTGGCACAAATTAAAACTAGGCTTAGGAGAAATTTTGGCATGTTTATTTTACTTTATTGCAAATTTAATTAATTATAACTTTTTTATAACCGTTCGGAACACTGTACGGAAAAGAAAGTTGTTCATTAAATGAAATATTAGTGTAATTCAAATTAATATTCGTTTTGCCTTTTGGCTGTAACGCATTGATTTCGATTGCAGTCGGAATGGTTCCTTGATCAAAAACCTTGTTGTCCGAATATGAAATTTGCAATGTCCTATTTTCTGAAGGCTGTGAAATTTCTTCTTTTTGAATCAAATATTTTTCGGCATCTAGGTAAAATGATTTTTTCAGCTTATTGTCTTTTTCTTCTTCCAAACGAAAAAGATTTTCTACAATTGTCTGCGTATATTTACCTTTTCTCAAATCATCAAAAGCTTCACCTAGCAACAGATTCTGTACTTTATTATAATCCAACTCAGTACCAAGCCATTTGCTTAAACTAGAAAAATCACCTTCATAATAGGTACCGTTTATTTTTTCGTAATAACTTACTGCCGAAGGCGTAATCAATGCTTTTGCCATTGTAATTCCTAAAAAACGAACACTTATCAGAATCTGTTTGTCTCTTTCGATACGAATTTCTGCAGTTACATTCTGGCTTTGTTTTTCGTCAACATATTTGGCACTGGCTTTTATGTATAATGTAGAAAAATTTAATTTGTTCTCGTAATGCTTTTCTATAACCTTTTTGTCTTCTTTTGATGCGACCGTTTCGGTTGGGCTGTTCTGAACTGCGGTCATTTTCGATTTACAAGAAATTAATGAAATCGAAATGAATGCTATCGCTATATATTTTTTCATTTGAATGTCTCCTTTTTTACTTTTTTTTCTTTAATAATTCATTTGCTCTCAAAAAGTATTCCTCTTTTTTCTTAGCATCTCCTAATCCATTATAAGCTTCTCCTAACTGAATATTAAAATTTGCTTCAAGCGCGGCATCATCAACTACATAATCAAGTCCCATTTCTAAAACAGTTTTTGCATTTTTAAACTGTTTTATCTGATTGTTTCCCAAACCTGCATAATAATAAAATTGAGGCTGGCTCGGATAAACTTCAATCATCAACATTGCTCTTTTTGCCATAGGATCAAACTGTTTGGTTTGTGCGTAAGCTTCGAGCAGGAGTAGATTGGTCTCACGGTCGGTATCAGAATTCGATTTTAAATCTTTTTCATAATACTTAATGGCATTCTCAAATTGTCCTTTGCTGTGATAAAATTTACCTATTTCTTTTGCAACGTCAACATTTTGATCATTGTCAAAATAAGAAATTGCTTTTTCTAAATCTGTGGCGTACTGCGGGTTTTTATTCACATAAATTAAAAACTCATTGAGTGTACGATGTTTTATTTTTGAATCGATTTTGGAACTTGCCAAAATTACATTCATAGATTTTATGGCTTTATCTGCCTGATTGGCATCAAGATATGTTTTGAACAAACTAACTTGTCCCCATTCTGAATTCGGAATTTCTTTTGCTAATTGTTTGGCAACTTCTAGCGCTTTATCTCCTTCGTTGTTTTTTGAATACAGAAAAATAAGATTGACGTAATTTGATTCTTCTTTCGGATCTTTTTTAATTTGTGCAATCAGGTTATCAATTTCGGCGTTTTTATATTTTCCCTGTGATAAAATCTTTTGTTTATAAATTTCACGATCTGATGATTTTCCGTATTTATCATTCATTTCGTTAATTGCAACAAGTGCCTTATCGAACTGATTGGTAATCATGTACAGCGAAATCAAATCGTCTTTATATTCTTCATCAAAAACAATTATTTTCTGAATAGTCTCAATAGCCAACGGATAATTTTTGGTTTCAAAACTTACATCATAAATTCCGAGCCAAAACCATTTGTTTTTAGGATCAAGCTGCGTCGCTTTCTCAAAAGCATTTTGTGCATTTTGAAATTCTTTGAGCGCTAGATAATTTTTTCCCAATTCAAAATAAGCGACTGCATCATTGGGTTTTAGCTTAATGCATTTTTCCAATGATACAATGGCCTTATCATAATTTTCAATTCCTTTTTGTTTTAGTGATTCATAAAATGAGTCTTGATATTCATCAGTTGCCATAGCAATATCTTCGGGTTCTGTTTGTGCATAAACCGAAAACGAACTGCCAAAAACAGCCAAAAATAAAAGAGCTAAAACTTTGTTTTTCATCATTTTATAAATTGCATTTTATACAAACGGAACTTACTTAAATTTTATTTTATTCTAAAACTGAATAATCTCCAATACTCACGCTGGTAAATTTACCATCATAACTTACATGATTTCCAATCATTGCGTTATCTAAGTTAGCATTTTTAATTTGAGAATGAGTCTGAATTAAGCTATTTTTAATAGTGCTGTCTGTAATATGGCATCCTTTTCCAACAGAAACGTTTGGTCCTATTGTTGCATTTTTAATCACAACATTTTCTCCTATATAACAAGGCGGAACAATTGTTGCGTTTTCTAATTTCACATCATAATCAACCAAATGTTCACCGTCATTATGCAGAAAACCTAACATTCTAGTGTTCGTTTCTACAGTAACGTCTTTGTTTCCGCAATCCATCCATTCGTCTACGCTTCCGGTTTTGAAAACTTTTCCGTTGGCCATCATGGCTTTAATTCCATCATTGATTTGATATTCTCCACCATTCTGAATATTATTATCCAAAACACTTTGAAGTTCATTTCTCAAAACTCCAACTTCTTTAAAGTAATAAATTCCGATAACTGCCAAGTCGCTTACAAACTCTTTAGGTTTTTCTACCAATTCAATAATTTCATTATTCGGATTCAGTTTTACAACACCAAAAGCTTCTGGCTGATCAACTTGTTTTACCCAGATTACAGCATCTGCCTCAGGATCTAATTCAAAATCTGCTCTAATCAAAGTATCTGCATAAGCAATTACGGCTGGCCCAGAAAGAGATTCTTTAGCGCACATAATAGCATGTCCCGTTCCTAAAGGTTGGTCCTGACGATAGATTGACGCTTTTGCTCCTAATCCTTTTGCTAAATCTTCAAGGCTTTTTACTACATCATCTCCAAAAAAAGCTTCATCACCTAAAATAAATGCAACTTCTTCTATTGGCTCTTTCAATATTTTTGCAATATCTTCAACCAAACGGTGTACGATTGATTTACCTGCAACTGGAATTAATGGTTTAGGAACAGTTAAAGTATGCGGCCTAAGTCTTGATCCACGGCCGGCCATTGGCACAATTATTTTCATTTTCTGTTTGATTTTATGCGAAGATTTCAATTAAAATCTTCATTGGGTTTGGTCATTCTTTTTTTATTGAAACGGAAAACCGTATCTGAACTTATTTTACGCCGGTGCTTCCAAAGCCACCTTCTCCTCTAGAGGTTTCAGAAAGCGTTTCTACTTCCATCCATTCAGCTCTTTCGTGTTTGGCAATAATCAGCTGGGCAATTCTTTCGCCGTTTTCTATTACGAAATCATCATTAGATAAATTTACTAAAATTACGCCGATTTCTCCTCTGTAATCTGCATCTACAGTTCCTGGCGAATTTAAAACAGTAACTCCTTTTTTAGCTGCGAGTCCGCTTCTTGGTCTTACCTGCGCTTCATAACCAATTGGCAATTCGATAAAAAGTCCTGTTTTTACAATGGTTCTTTCTAAAGGTTTTAACGTAATTGGTTCTAAAATATTGGCACGCAAATCCATTCCTGCTGAGGCAATAGTTTCATAATTTGGTAAATCGTGTTGTGATTTATTGATAATTTGTATTTTCATTTTTAAGTATAAAATTTTAAATCTTTCTTATTTTTTCTTCATTATTCCTTTTATGGTTTCTTTTTCAAAATGGTAAACCATATACATAAAAGCTAAAAGAAGCGGAATTCCAACATAATATTTTTCTCTAAATCCGTAAAACGAAATAACTGAAAATAATATAGAAACACCTAAATAAGCTCCAATTTTGTTCATATCATAAGGAATTGGATAGTATTTATTTCCTAAAATATAAGAAATCAGCATCATACTTCCATAAGCAGAAATAGTAGCAATTGCAGAACCATAATAACTGTATTTTGGAATTAAAATATAATTTAAAACCAAAGTAACGATTGCTCCAACAATAGAAATATAAGCTCCAATTTTTGTTTTATCTGTCAATTTATACCAAACCGAAAGATTGTTGTAAATGCCTAAAAAGAAATTAGCCAAAATAATTAACGGAACCACTTTCATCGCTTCCCAATAAGATTTATTATCGAGTAGTAAATATTTTAAAATATCAGCAAATACAATAACTCCCAACAAAATTAGAGAACCAAGAATTACAAAATATTTAGTGATTACTGCATAAGTCTGTGGTGCATTTTCATTTTTCGCGTGACTGAAAAAGAACGGTTCAATACCTAATCTGAAAGCTGTTGCAAAAAGCACCATAAACAATCCTAATTTATAACAAGCAGAATAAGCTCCTACTTCAGATTTTGCAAGATTTTCAGGAAGCAAATATCCAAGAAGAATTTTATCGAAATGTTCATTTACAGCAAATGCAAGTCCTGCCACTAAAATCGGAAGTCCGTATTTCATCATTTTTCTCCAAAGCACTGGATCGAATTTTCGTCCAAGCGAAAGATAATTTGGAGAAAGAACCACAAAAGTAGCCAAGCTTGCCAACAGATTTGCAATAAAAATATAGGCAATCTGGAAATTCTCAACATATAAATTATCCCAAACAGAATTTGGATGCGCTGCCGCCAGATTTGGCAAATACAACAAGAAAAAGATGTTAAGCAATAAATTAATTACCACATTCCCAATCTTAATCGCCGCGTAAACCATAGGCCTTTGATTGGCTCTTAATTTTGAAAACGGAATTAAAACCAATGCATCTAAAACTAAAATCCAAACCGTGTAAGTAATATATTGCACGTCTACTTCGGCCCAATTTGCCAAAGTGTTTCTGAAAATTAAAGCGGCAAACAAAAATAAGATTGAAGACCAAAAAATAGAGATTGTCGAAGTTGCTATTACATTTTTCTTGTCCTCTTCGGCGCTATAAAATCTAAAAAAAGCCGTTTCCATTCCGTACGAGAGTACAACATTGAAAAAAACCATCCAGGACAAAACTATCGATACTTCTCCATATTCAGCTGTCGGCAAAATTCCTGTATATAGTCTAACCAGCAAGAAACTAAGCATTCTCGGTAAAACGGTTGCCAGTCCATAAATTGCGGTCTGCTTAAATAGATTTTTATATAATCCCAAAATAATTAGTAATAAAGTTCGGAAAACAAAAATAACCAATTCTTTTGTTTATTAATGCTTTTGGCGGGTCAATAAAAAAGTTAATTCTAATTTTAGTTCGTTAATTTATTTTCATCCAAAACTTTCACAAAATGAAAACCTTTTGGGCCATATCCTTGATTGTAATAAAAACGATGAGCAGCAAAATTTCCAGTAAAAGCATCCAAAACAATACTGCTGCATCCTAGATCATGTGCTTTTTGGTCTATATAGTCGGTAAGCATTTTTCCTATTCCTTTTGATCTATGTTCTGGATTTACTACAAAGTTGTCAATTTCAAGATATTTTCCCGTCCATAATTTAGTCGCAGACCAACAGCCAGTAATCCCCAGACAGACTTCGTTTTCAAAAACCCCAATCTGAATATAATTATTTGGGACCATGTCGTTTAGAAATGCTTCATATTTTTCTAAAGTTATATTCGGATACAGAAAACGTATGGTATTTATCTGTTCCAGCATTTCTGGAATCGTGGTTAGCTCTTTTAAGTGGAGTTTCATTGTAATAAAATAAACTCAAAAATAATTAAAAAAACGGACAGAAACAGGAACTTTTAAAAGAACAAAAACCTTATTTTGTTATTTTCTTGACTTTTAGAAGTAATAATTATAAAAAGATTGTTTGCATAAAACATTAGGGAGAATAAAAAATTAAAAACGAACACAATAATTTTAATAAATTGGCGTTTTTTATAATAATATTGCAATTGAAATTAAATTCGCTTTATAGAAAAACTACAGTTGTAATTTCAAGAAAATGAATGCAGTAGCATCAAAACATCCTCATTTTTACATAAAACATGTGAATAATATAAAACTGACATGGAAATTATGTAAGATTTTTTTCTTAAACCTTTCTTAAATTTGTAACATAGGGATTGAGGATAGCTAAAATGTAACCCTTAAAAAAACTAAGCATCGGGACTAATAAAGCTAGTTTGTTCCCATAAAAGACAAAGCAAAGGGATTGATTCTGCTGTAATGTAACCCTTAGAAAAAACAGAGCCGTGGGACTAATAAAGCTAGTTTGTTCCCAAGAAAGACAAAGCACGCAGAGTTATCTGTCAATTTTTATAAAATGGTAGTGATTCTCAATTTTTGAACAAAATCGAGAATCACCATTTTATAAAAAATTCTAAAAAAAGAAAAAACTTCCAATAAAAGAAAAGCCAGCGTTCGCTGGCTTTTCTTTTATTATTAGGATTCAAAATTATATTCGATTTCATTTAATTCTGGAATATCATCATCCGTTAACATTTTTAACGTATCGTTGCTTAACTCTTTTAAAGTTATAATTCTATTGGCTTGATTTTGAACGCATTTTTCGAATATGTTTCGAGCTAATCTTGCATTTCCAAAACTTTCGGTTTTATTTCTATATAATAATTCAAAAGTATCTGTTAGTTTTTCTTTAGCTTCATCAGAAATTGTAAAATCTGATTTTAAACAAAATGATTCGAAAATTGCATACAACTGATCAGATGTAAAATCTTTAAAATAAAAATATCTATTAAAACGGGATCGCAATCCAGGATTCGATTCTATAAAAATTTTCATTGGTTCTGTATATCCTGCCACAACAACTGCCAGATTTTTGCGGTTGTCTTCCATTCTTTTCAGCAAAATATTTACCGCTTCAGATCCGTAATCGCTACCTAGTGTATTTTGTGTCAAGGCATAAGCCTCGTCTATAAATAACACACCACCAAGACTCGATTCTACAGCATTATTTACTTTTGTTGCCGTTTGTCCAACATAACCAGCAACCAAACCTTCTCTGTCTGTTTCAAATATTTGCCCTTTTGAGAGAAAATCCAAATGTTTAAAAATTCTGCTTAAAAGTCTGGCTACTGAAGTTTTTCCTGTTCCGGGCGGGCCAAGAAAAACGGTATGAAGCGTAATTTCTACATTCTTCAGTCCTTGTTCTGAACGCTTTTTCTGAATTTCCAGTAAATTGATAAGCTCCAAAACATCTTTTTTTACTTCGGCCAAACCAACTAGTTCATTCAATTCTTTCAGAACTTTTTCAAGCGTATCACCTTCTGGAAGATTTTCTATTTCTTTTTTATTCTTGTTATAATCATTCAAATCTAAACCCAAATAGTTGCTAAAAGACTCCATGTTTTCAAATTTCTTATCGAATGAAAAGTTTATGAAGTTTTGATATCTTAATAAAATTTCTTCTAATTTATTGTTCTTTCTTTCCGCTAAAACTTCTGGTAATAAATACCTGTTTTCTACAGCGTTTGAAGTAAGTATCTTATTCTCTTTTTTTATTTTGCTAAGATGATTTTTAAAACTTTCTGTAAAAACCAACTGGTTAAGTTCGTTTACAGAATTTTCGTCGGCAAAATATTTGTTGCGCAAGGCATCATAATAATAGGCTAAAACAAACACTTGCTTTTCGGTTTTCTTTCCTTGTTCTTTTTCGTAAAGTTCAATAATATCCGAAAGAAAAAAATGTTCTGTCTTTAACAATCCTCCTCTGGAAAAAGAAGGATTTACGTTTTGGTTTATCTTTTGAATAAAATCTGCATCCTGATTTAGTTGGTTGCAAATCTCCAAAATCTGTTTTGTTTCTTTTTGCAAATCCATAATAAATGAAGCCGTAAAAACGGCTTCAGTATCATTTGTATTTAGCTCTAAATATTTTTTTAAAGACAAAAATGAGTCTTCTATAATCGACATCGGATTTTTTTTCATTGCCTGTTATTTTAAGAAATCATCATTTGATGAATAATTTCTTTTGATAATTTTAAATGATCTTCGCCATATTCTTTCCAGGCCAAGCCCATTTCTCTGAGGTCATATTTGGCTACAATTGTTCCATACGATTGCTGTACGCCGTTTACGGTTGGATATCCTATAACATAAATTACCTGTGCTAATTCCAGCGCTAGGTCAATATCATGTGTAGAAAAAATAACGGTATTGAATTCAGAAGAGTTTCCGAGTAGTTCAAATGCTTTTTTTACTTCTTCTATGTTTCCAACGTCAAGACCTGAAAAAGGTTCGTCTAAAACAATAAACTGATCAGATGAAAATAACTGCTCAATTATTGCCGTCCTTTGTCTTTGTCCGCCGGAAAGTTCATTCGGATATTTATCGGCGCAATTCATTAATCCCCACTCGTTTAAATATTGATTAATCTTTTTTTCTTTGTCAGAACTTGAAAGATTCGTTTTTCTCAAAGAGAATTTAAGCGCTTCCCGAACCGTTTTATGTCGAAACAAAGTATATTTTTGATCTACAAAACCTATATCGCCTTCGTGTATTGTTTTGGCAGTATTGGGAGTTGGGTTTTCAAAATCTTTAATTAAAATTTTTCCTGAACTCGGAGAAACTAATCCTGTAAGCGCTTTAAAAAAAGTAGATTTTCCACGACCAGATCTTCCTAAAAATGCCAGAACTTGGCCCGTGCAATCGCTTTCCTCCCGCACTACATCTTTTTCTGTAATATTTATATCTTTAATAATAATGTTATCATCGTATGCAACGCTCAGATTTTCTACATATAAAAGCGTCTCTTTAAATTCATATTTCATACTTATATTTTTGAATATCTAAATAGTGCTTTTCTCAAAAAGTTGATTCCGGAATCTAATCCCAAACCAATTAATAAAATTATAATTTGGAGAGCAATGATACGCCCTGTATTCATAAATTTATCAGAGTTTTTAATTAAAAACCCTAAACCTCCAGAAGCTACAACAATAGATTCAACAGTAACCAACATCATCCATGTTATAGCCAAATTTTGTCTGATTACATCAATTACATAATCTAATCTTCCTAAAATAATAACCTGCCAAAGCACTTCCCATCGTGTACATTTGAGCATTTTAGCATGATCAAATTCTTCCTGCGGGATATCTTTAACTACCGCAATTAATGAGGTTGTCAGGAAAGTAGTCAGGAAAATAACTAATATCCAAACCTGCATCATACGAGCTTCGTGAATGACCATTGTAATATAAAATGAAAGACCGGTAAAAGGCAGAAACCTAAATTTGGTAATAAATTCAGATACTGGTTTTAATAACGGTATTGGCCATAAATAAGCAAATAATAATGAGATTATTGTGGCTAAAAAAATAGAAACAAAACACAGTTTTAAAGAATTAAAAACATGTACAACCAAACCTTCTTTATACAATTCTGTAAAACCTGTTAATACTTGACTTGGGGAAGGGAAAAGATGTTTTTCTCCGGATGTTCCTATAAACCAAATCGCAATTAAAAGAACCAGCCAAACTGTTACGATAATGGTTCTACTGCTTTTTGACAATTTTTCAAAGGGAATAAAATATTTTATCATAATTATAGAAGAAGGCCATCGTTAAGTAAACGTCTCAAAATAATATCCCTGATTTTTTAAAATTAAACTTAATTTTCTTTTACCATTAAGCTATTAAGAAATTTAAGCCAAGCTTTATGAACTTAATCTCTTAATGGTAAAATAAATAAGGGAACTTATTTTGACAGAATTACTAAGACAGCCTTCTATATTTAATTTTTATTTTAAGAAAGTAATAACAACTCTTCTGTTTAATGCTTTTCCAGAAGCAGAATTATTGTCGGCAACCGGGTCGCTTTGACCTTTTCCGTCAACCATTTGAAAACGGCTTGCCGGAATTCCTTTTTGTTTTAAATAATTCACAACTGCTTCAGCT
Organism: Flavobacterium procerum; assembly: GCF_042431625.1. Taxonomy (NCBI): domain Bacteria; kingdom Pseudomonadati; phylum Bacteroidota; class Flavobacteriia; order Flavobacteriales; family Flavobacteriaceae; genus Flavobacterium; species Flavobacterium procerum. The sequence continues at coordinate 707,905 of NZ_JBHLYW010000010.1, forward strand.
CTGCTTTTTGACAATGCTAAATTGGCATCAGGATTTCCAACATTATCTGTATGTCCCACAACTGTAAGTTTTGTGTTTTCTGCCTGAACCAAAAGATTATAAATTCTTTCAACTTCTTTACTTGATGAACTTGAAATTTCAGCACTTCCTGTATTAAAGTTAATTTTCCATTCTCCCGAAGCAACAACCTCAGTCGCTTTGTTACTATAATCTGCTTTATCCGCAGAAGTCGATTCAATATCATTAATGTTTTTAAGGAAGAATAAATTTACTGCTTCATCATACGAAACCGGAGTTCCTACATTTTCATTAAATCCAAACGGATTTAATTCTGTCAAATATCCCGAAACCTGATTGTAAACCGATTTATATCTGTTCACTCCATCAGATAAACCAAAATATTGCATTGCATCCGCATAATTAAAAACCTTAGAACCACCCATATTATAGGTTAATCCGTTTTTAGTTTCTTGCTGACCTTTAAACATTTTATACCAATAGTCCGGAGTTTCAATTTGGTAGGTGTCTGCAACTGCTTGCGAAGCTCTTACTTTCCAGTCTTCATAATTTTTCATTTGGTTTGAAGCCGTAAGTGCCGATTTTAAAATATTCGAAACAATTTCCGGATTTTTTTCTGCCCATTCTTTTACTCCAATAACTACCGTTGGCATTTGGTTATTAAACTCTTTTGTAGAAACAATATCTACAAATCCTGAAAGTCTGTCAAAAACAGTTTTGTCACCAGGAGTCCAGGTAGCACATCCGTCAATTTTTCTATTTACAGATTTTCCGGTCAATTTACCATTTGCAACTTCTTTCAAAGTTACAGTCCAGCCTGTTGTTTGAGATTTAATCAATTCTTCCGCAGATTTGATATAGTCATCATTTTCAGACGGATAAATATTTACCGCTTCGGCATCATAAGTCGTTGGGTCTGGATTTACTTTTAATCCGTTTGCAAAACAATAGTTTACTGTTGTAACCCAGTCACCATCACCAAGAACAGCCGAAATTACAGACCCTTTCATAGATTTTGGATCCGATTTCCAGTTTGGAGGCCCAATCAGTTTATCTTCTCCATTACTCATTCCCACAACACCTAAAACCTGTACATGGTATTTATTTTTTCCATACTTTTCGTTTAGAGACTTTTGCATAGAGCTGATGTAAAACGGCGCACCATCTCCCATCATCATAATAGCAAAAGCACTTTTATTTGAAGATGGATATGCTTGTCCTTTATCAAATTCTTCAATAAATTTCATTTGCATATTACGCAATTCCGAAAGCCAGTCTTGACGAATAATTTCAAGATTAACTCCATTTTTTTCCATCAAAGAACCTTTAGTTGTTTTTGGACCACCATTAGAAACAATAATTCCAGATTGAGCATTCCATGCATAAGCCGCAATTCTTACCAATGGCTTATTAGCAACTTCTGTAGAAACTTCTTTAGACGGAAGAGCAATTTTTTCTGCATTCATTACATTATTAACGTCCTGTTGGTTAAGGTCAATACCGCTTAACTGTTTTGATACAGCGGTTTTTAACCCCGGAGATAAATAATAAATTCCCCCTAAAACAACTCCAATTGCTACAATAACAATCAGTAATTCTGAAAATGTAGTTAACTTTTGTGTTCTTAAAATTTTTCCCATTATATATTTGAATTTTATTTATTCGTAATTAAAAAATATCGCCAAAACCGCCGCTTGACAATTTATCTTCCTTGGTCATTTTATAATTTGGTCCGGAATATTTTGTAGAATCCGGAATGGTATTATTTCCAGTTTTGATTTCATCTGCCAATGAATCTAATCTTGAATAGAGCTCGTCATTATCAACAGAATATTTAGAAGTCAAGGCATCTATGTCAATTAAATTTTCAGAAGTCTTTGCAATATCCAGAGCAATTGTCGAAGTCACAACTTCTAAGGCATATTCCAATTCCCAATCCTTAGTAAACATCATAGCGCTTTTTGCACTTTCTGTTGCTTCTCTGGCATTTTTCGCAAATTCATATTCTTTTTGAAGCATTTTAACCGTGGCATCAAAATCTGCAATTTTGATATCGATTGCTGTTCCTGCCAAAGTCAATTTTCTATCCATTTTTCCAAGAACGTTTGCTCTCACACCGTATTTTTGAATAAAGCTTTTGCTTTGTTCATATTGCGTTGAAATTCTTTGGGATTCGCTTAGTTTTTTAGCCAACTCGCTTTGCAAAGCCACATATTCATCTGTGTCTTTAGCTGATAATCCATTTAATTTTACCATCTCATCCATTGCAGATTTCAACTTTTCCGACTGACGCTGTAAACTCAAAACATCATCCTGAAACGATTTTGCCTCTTTTTCAGATTTGTTGGCTTCAATCTCCATGTCGTTTTTCAAGCCTTTTAACTTGGCCTTTGTATTTTTAAAAACTTCACGGTTTTTGATCATTTTTTGCTTTTGCTCCTCAAGTTCACCAAAAGGATCACTCTGGATCAAAGCTCTATGAATTTTTCTGGTAGCAAAACGTAATGCTTTGTTGATAACCGGCGCCATCATGACTAAGAAAACCAAAAAAACACCCGTTGCTGATAAAGCGATAGCCTGCCCCAGCATGGTAAATAATGGCGGAATAATATAGGTCCATACCAAATAACCTCCCATACCTAGCAAACCAATTGCTAAAGCAAGATATAATCCTTTTTCTCCTTTTTTAAGATCTTCGGTTTTTAGAGCAATTTCGCCCTTCGACTCGTCAAAATGTTTTAATATTGGTAATGATAAAAGTGTACTTTTTTCCTGTTCGTACTTATCCATGTTTTATAAATATTGATTGATTCCTGTAACTACAGTATTTATTGATGATAAAATTTTCTGTCTCGCTAAATCATTAGCTTCAATTTTTAACTGAATTTCTAAAAGTTGCTCCTCGTTGTCTGGATCCATTTTTTGGAGTTCCAATTTTTTTGAGTCGAGATCCTTCTGTAATTCCATAATTTTAGCTTCCAATTCGGTAACACTTTTAGAAAGATTATATTTCTCTTGTGTAATTGAATTGTCTAATTCTTTCTTTTTTGATACCCCAGCCGCATTGTACTTTTCATAAACTTTCTCAATTTCAGTAGTATAAAAAGCGGCTTTATCCAGAAGAAATTCTTTTGTTAAATCTGAGTTTATAGATTTTCCCATTGTAAAAGCCATTTGGTAGCTTTGTGCGTTCGAACTTCCAACCGCAAGAACAGACTTATACATTTCGAAGAAATCAAAGCCAGCTATGTTTAAAGAAGCAAACCCTTTTTCATAAACATCGAGAACCTCATTAAAAAAAGGATTTGTGGAATTTGAATTGTACCTTTCTTCTGTATGCTCTGGAAACTGATTGTTTGCGTTTAATGAAGTTTCTGATTTTCTTACAATTTCAGATTCATTATTACTGCTCTTTTCTTCATTTATAAAGAGCTTTTTCCAATTAAAATTTTCATTTGCCATTACAAATTATTTATATTTCATCACAACAATTGTCTATTGTCTAAATGAATTAGTAAATGGCAAAAATATAGTTTTAATTCATATTATAAAGTTTTTCTTTCAAAATTAAAATTAATTTAAAATTTATACTACAAATAATAGCAGTAGAGCAAAACAAATAGAGATACAAATAATTATTTTTTAAAATGAATAATTCAAAATTTAAATCCTTGTCTCTCTAAAAATACTACAAAAAACATATATGATTTTGCAGGTAAATAGTCGAAAAACAGGTTTTAATATTCTTACAAAAAAAGCACTGATTCTTCAAATCAGTGCTTTTTGAAAAACAAAAAAGCCAGCAAATTGCTGGCCTTTTCTTTTATATATTCTAGATAAATTATCCGTTTAAAGCTTCTGCTCCACCAACAATTTCTAAAATTTCGCTTGTAATAGAAGCTTGACGCGCTTTATTATAAGTCAATTTCAATTGGTTTCTTAATTCAGTTGCGTTATCAGTTGCTTTGTGCATAGCGGTCATACGTGCTCCATGCTCAGAAGCAAATGAATCACGAATACCTTTGTACAATTGCGTCTTTAATGATTTTGGAATCAAAGTCAATACAATTTCTTCTTTTGATGGCTCATAAATATAATCAGCTCCAGAAACTGCTTTGTCGGAATTAATTGGTGCCAAAGGCAAAAACTGCTCAGTTTGAACAACTTGAGTCGCCGCATTTTTAAATTGATTGTAAACTAATTCAATTCTATCGTATTCTCCAGATAAGAATTTCTCAGTTAAATTATCAGCGATTCCAGCAACGTTCTCAAAAGTTAAATGATCAAAAATTGCATTATGATGACCGTGAACTTTATGCGTTTTACTTAATACATCGTTCCCTTTTTTTCCGATAGCAAAAACATCAACTTGTTTTCCGGCATAAAAAGCGGTACGATTTTTAATTTCTTTAATAACATTAGAATTAAAAGCACCACACAAACCTCTGTTAGAAGTAATTGCAACAAGCAATACTTTTTTAACTTCACGTTGTGTTGTGTACGCACCTCCAACTTCACCTTCAAGTGAAGCAGAAAGATTTTGTAATAATTCTGTTAATTTTTCGGCATAAGGGCGCATTGCTGTGATTGCATCTTGTGCTTTCTTCAGCTTTGCAGCAGAAACCATTTTCATAGCCGATGTAATCTGCATCGTCGATGAAACGGAAGTAATTCTATTACGGATTTCTTTTAAGTTTGCCATCTATTAATTAGAAAATGTGACAATTTGAAAATTAGATAATTAGAATAATGCTGAGCATTTACTAATTATCTAATTTACTAATTATCTTATTAGTTATATTTTGCTGAGATTTCTTTTGCTGCTTTTTCGATAACATCTGTAATAGCGTCATCTAATTTACCAGCTTTCAACGCGTTAAGCGTATCTTTATGTTTACTGTTTAAGTAAGCCAAGAAATCAGCTTCAAATTCTTTTACTTTTTCTACAGGAACGTTTCTTAGTAAGTTTTTAGAACCAGCGTAGATAATTGCTACTTGGTTTTCAACTGTATAAGGATCATTTAAACCTTGTTTCAAGATTTCAACGTTTCTTCTTCCTTTTTCGATTACGTTTAAAGTAACTGAATCAAGATCAGAACCAAATTTAGCGAAAGCTTCTAATTCACGGAATTGAGCTTGGTCTAATTTTAAAGTTCCTGAAACTTTTTTCATTGATTTAATCTGAGCATTACCTCCAACACGAGATACAGAGATACCTACGTTAATTGCAGGACGAACTCCAGAGTTGAACAAATCTCCATCAAGGAAAATCTGACCATCTGTAATCGAAATTACGTTTGTTGGGATATATGCAGAAACGTCACCAGCCTGAGTTTCGATAATTGGCAATGCAGTCAATGAACCACCACCTTTTACGATAGATTTGATAGACTCTGGTAAATCGTTCATGTTTTTAGCAATTCCATCATCAGCAATTACTTTACAAGCACGCTCTAATAAACGAGAGTGTAAGTAGAAAACGTCTCCAGGATAAGCCTCACGTCCCGGTGGTCTTCTTAATAAAAGAGAAACCTCACGGTAAGCAACTGCTTGTTTAGATAAATCGTCATAAACGATAAGAGCCGGACGACCAGAATCTCTAAAGTACTCCCCAATTGCAGCACCAGCGAATGGAGCATAAACTTGCATTGGAGCTGGATCAGAAGCATTAGCAGCAACGATAACTGTATAAGCCATTGCTCCTTTTTCTTCTAACATTTTAGCAATACCTGCTACAGTTGAAGCTTTTTGTCCAATTGCAACATATATACAGAATACAGGTTTTCCTGCATCGTAAAATTCCTTTTGATTTAAGATAGTATCAATACAAACTGTAGATTTACCAGTTTGACGGTCACCAATTACAAGCTCACGCTGTCCACGACCTACAGGAATCATAGCATCAACAGCTTTTACTCCCGTTTGTAATGGTTCAGTTACCGGCTGACGAAATACAACACCAGGTGCTTTTCTTTCTAAAGGCATCTCATATAAGTCACCACCAATTGGTCCTTTTCCATCAATTGGAAAACCAAGAGTGTTTACGACACGACCTACCATTTGTTCACCTACTTTAAGAGAAGCAATACGCTGAGTTCTTTTTGCTGTAGATCCTTCCTTAATTCCAGTTGAAGGCCCTAAAAGTACAACCCCAACATTATCCTCTTCAAGATTCAATACGATACCTTCCATACCGTTATCAAATTCTACCAACTCTCCATATTGTACATTAGACAGCCCGTAAACACGAGCAATACCATCTCCAACTTGAAGTACTGTTCCTACTTCTTCTAGCGTAGCACCAGATTCAAAACCTTCTACTTGCTTTCTTAATATTGCTGAAATTTCAGCAGGTTTGATTTCCGCCATAATTATTATTTTTACCTACTTTTACTTTTTATTTAAAATTAGAATATAAATCAGTTAGATTTTTTAAGCCCTCCAAATTGCTAAAGTCAATTTTTTCTAAATCGCTACTAGCAATCGAATCTCCTACATATTCTTTTAACTTATTTAAGAATTTATCTTCCTTACCTTTTTTAACTAAAATCTGGAAACCTTTTTCTTGAGTTGGGATTTTAATCACATATGTTTTTGAAGGCAAATCTTCGTAAATACTCATTTTATCTGTATACTGTACTTCTTTGAAAAATTTCCAAGATGCAGAAGCTAAAGACGCGCCAGCCAAAGCCCCTAAATCAAGAGATGAATTATCTCTTGGAGCAGTACTTTCAAGTTTTACTAAAAGCGCTCTAAATTTTGTTTCTGTATTATCATCATTCAAGATACTAAACAACACATTTTCTTTTGCTTTGTAATTGTATGTTCTTAAATTACCTTTTTCATTCTTTGCTACAACTTTTACAGCTTTACCATCACCAGCAGAGTCAAGATCAACCATTCCGTTGCTTGATTTTGGGCCAACTTTTTCAAAATCAATTGAAAGTTGTCCTTCTAATTTTTCTCCTTTTTGGTCAATTGCATAACCTTTTTTGTCATAAATATTTGAAGAATTTAATTTAGCTTCTTCCAATTTTGTAGCTGAGTCCGCTTTTTTAGCATCCAAAAGAACTTCTGCTTCGCTCAGTGTCATGTATTTTTGACCGTTCAAATAAGATTTGTCAACCAATTCTTTAACCAATCTTTCTGTTTCTGCAGTTGTGCTTCTAGTTGTGTACACTACTGAAGGTGTATAAGTAAAAGTCTTTCCTGATTGTGTCAAGGCTACTACTAATTTTCCTCCTCTGTCTACAGCTTTTACTAACACCCTTCCGCTTAAAGACGAAATCTCAATATTTAAAACAGGATACGGAGAAGAATTTTGTACCATAGCAACATTATATTTTGCTACTACTTTAGACATAAACTCTTTACGTTCTGCATCATTATATTTTGATGTAAATGCATCTTCAGGAACTTCTCCAGAAAAAACTAGTTTTTCAGTAGAATGAATCTGATAGTTAAGTGTTGCTAATTCTTTTTCGTCTGCTTTTCCTGCATCTTTAAGTTTATCCATTTCACCACTAATGCTCGGACGATCTTCAGAGAAAAATGCATCTAAATTATCGATTCCATTTGCTGTAAAAAGATTATACTTTTTTGCCAGAAGTTCTGCTACTGCTTTCTTATAATTTAAAGTGAAAGACATTAGCTCAAAATTTACTTCCGATTTTCTTGATCCATCCAAAGTGGTAACAACAAGCCAGCTTTTAGAATTTTGAGCATCAATTTTATAAGTTTTCAAATTGGCGATAATACCAACGGAAGGATTACTTAACGATGTGTAAGTAAATTGTGTACCGGTTTTATCTTTCTCAACTTTTGCAATTGCAGTTCCGTCCAATAAAATTTGATCTTTATCTTCTTTGATCTTTTGACCAAATGAAAATAATGAAATACAGAAAACAAATAAAACTATAAAGTTTTTCATATATAAATTTAGTTTTGGGTTAATTCTCTTTTTAAAACTTGTAGCCTGTTTGCAACAGAAGCATTATACTGCTTGTCTCCAATTCTTAAAATGAATCCCCCAATAATCGCAGGATCTACTATATTTTCAATAATAATTTTTTTATCTGATAATGTTGCAACTTTAGCTAAAACTTTAGCTTCTAATGTAGCATCCATAGGAATTGATGTAGTCACTTTTGCTATCTCAACACCATTTATTTCATCAAATAATTTATTGTATTCTAATGCAATTGCACCTAGAATCTCAAATCTTTTGTTTTCAAATAATAAACGAAATAATCCTTTTGTTACATTATTTACGTTTGCGAAAACTTCTAAAAGAGCACTTTCTTTAACTTCAACAATAGTTGTTGGGTTTTGAATAAATGTACTCAGTTCTGTATTATTCTCAATTGCATCTGCAATTGATTTCATATCGTTATTGACAGCTTCGGCAACACCTTTAGAGTTTGCTAAGTCCAGAATTGCTTTTGCATAACGAATTGCTGCTCTTGTACTTGCCATAATCTTAGTTTAACTTTACGTCATCTAACATTTTCTCAACTAATTTAGTTTGAGATTCTTTGTTAGATAATTCTTCTTTCAATAATTTTTCAGCGATGCTTAATGATAAAGTTGAAACCTGAGATTTCAATTCTGCCATAGCCGCGTTCTTTTCACTTTCGATAGCAGCTTTAGCTTGTTCAATCATTTTTTGACCAGCTTCTTGTGCTTCGATTTTAGAATCAGTAATCATTTTCTCTTTCATTTCGCGAGCTTCTTTCAACATCGCGTCACGTTCTGCACGAGCTTCATTCAAAATTCTTTGATTGTCAGCTTGCAGGTTTTCCATTTCTCTCTTTGCATTTTCAGCAGAAAGCAATGCATTTTTAATACCTTCTTCTCTTGCAGTAATAGACTCCATAATTGGTTTCCAAGCAAATTTCACTAAAAGCAAAATCAATATTACCAAGATTAAAGCTTGCCAGAAGAATAATCCGAATGAAAAATCGTTAAATAACTTATCCATTTTATAACTATATTAAATATTTAATTTCTTTTTTAAAAGTAACAACATCTTTAACCAACCGTTAAAGATGCTGTTATTTCTCCTTTATTATTTTCCTAAGATTAAAGCAGCGAATGCTAAACCTTCTAATAAAGCCGCGATAATAATCATCGCAGTTTGGATTTTACCAGCAGCTTCTGGCTGACGAGCAATAGCGTCCATAGCAGATCCACCGATTTTACCTAAACCTAAACCTGCACCGATTACTACTAAACCAGCACCTACTAAAGTTGGAATTGTTCCCATAAGTATTTATATATATAAAATTAAACTTCTAAATTAAATAATTGCATTTTCTTCTTTATGATGTTCATGATCGTGATCATCATGATGATGATCTTGAACTGCCATACCAATAAACAATGATGATAACATTGTAAAGATAAACGCCTGTAAAAATGCAACTAAAACTTCAATAACAGATATAAACAATGTCAACCCTAATGAGATTGGCAAATCTGCTGCTAAATTTTTACCAACAAAAATCATTGCAATCAAACTCATAATAACTACGTGACCTGCAGTTATATTTGCGTACAAACGAATTAATAATGCAAATGGTTTTGTTAATGTTCCTAATACCTCAATTGGAGCTAAGATAATTTTCATTGGAACTGGTACTCCTGGCATCCAAAAAATATGCCCCCAGTAATCTTTGTTAGCGCTGAATTGTGTAATCAAGAAAGTAAATACTGCTAAACAAACCGTAATAGCGATATTTCCTGTAACATTAATTCCAAGTGGAGTCATACCTAATAAGTTTAACAACCAAACAAAGAAAAATACAGTTAATAAATAACCCATATATTTACGGTATTTTGTCTCTCCAATATTAGGAACTGCAATTTCGTCTCTGATGAAAATAATAAGTGGTTCTAAAACTCTACCAAATCCAGTTGGGATTGGACCTTTTTTGTATGATTTTGCTAAACCAGTAAACATTAAAAACAATAACACTGCAACAAAAAGCATTGAAACCACATTTTTTGTAATAGAAAAATCTAATGGTTTTTCATTTGATGGGTGACCATGTTCATCAAAATTGATTGTTCCGGCTGCATCTGTTTTGTAGATTTTACCGTGAACTAATTTGTAGTAGCTACCATCAACTTCTGCAACTTCTTCTCCATGGTGTAATTTTGAAGAAGAGAAAACTTTTAAACCTCCATCAATTAATATAACTGGTAATGGAAAACCATAGTGTTTATTTTCTTTTTCATCTGAAAAGAAAACAAAGTCATGAGAATCTTGTAAGTGGTGATCAATAAAAGCATCCACTTTTGCTTTTGGGTCAAGAGCAGCGTGCTCGTCTTCACCATGCTTTTCATGTGAAATTACTTTCTCTTCATGAACAGTCTCATTTTGTACATGCGTTGAGTCAATCTCTGAGTTTGCAAAACTCATAATAGGAAGAGAAGCTACAAAAGCTGCAAGAATAAATCTGAGTGGTTTGTTTGAAATCACCATATCTGTGGAAAATCTTATTTTTTACGTTTCTAAAATTTGGTGCAAAGGTACATTTTTTATTAATATTCAAAAGGATATGAAAAATTATTTTTGAACCTTGTTTTAAAGAATTGTTATTTTAACGCTTTTCATTTAATAATCGGACAGTTAAAAGCGTTTCAAATAACAAAAAGAGCATAAATGTTATAAAAAAACTAATTTTTTCAACATCTGTTCCAACAGATTGTTTTTTTAAAACTGGCTGCAGAATTAAATATCCTAATAACATTTGTGTAAAAGTTGCAAATAAAAAAACCATTCCTACGATTTCAAAATTCTTTTTTTTAACTATTAATAATATCAGATATAAGGAAGCTGATATTCCAAAAAAAATTGAATAAAGAAATTCGAGACTGTAATGAAAATTCTGGATGTTAATTTCAAACATAAAGAAAATTGCTTTATGAAGTAAGTAAGCAATTAAAGTGAAGCAGAATAGTCGAAAAAAGGGTTTGTAATTTTTTAAAAGCATTTGAGATAAATTTTATGCAAAGATGCAACTTTTATCTAAGGCATTTAAGTATATGATTACTTCGTTTTATTTATATCGTTAACCTGACGAATAACGTTATATAGAGCAACTCCCACTCCTAACATTACGAAGATTGTGTTGTAATATATCTTGGGGCTTGGATGATTTTCATCAAGCCAAGTCCCAAAATAAGAAAAAAGAAAAATTATTACCCCCATTTGGAAAGGAATATTTATAAGGGCAAACCATTTTCTTCTATTATTATTCGGCTCCTTTTCCATCTTCTAACATTATAACCTGATTAGCATGTTCCAACATTGTACAGGTTGCTGTAAAATCGGCTCCGGGTTCTATCGAAAGTTTTCCGACTAAAACCTCGCCGTGAATTTTTGCGGTTGCTTTTATGTTTAGAATTTCTAACACTTTTATTTTTCCGTGAAATTCACCTTCTATGTCTGCATTGTTACAGATAATTTCTCCTTTTATAGATCCCATTACACCAATCACAAGTTTTCCTTGCGAGGTAAAGTTTCCTATTAGTTCACCGTCTAGTCTAAAGTCGGCTTTTGAGACAATGTCTCCAACAATTGATGTTCCTTCTACAATTCTGTTTGTTTTTCCTAATTGTTCAGTTCCGTTTTTTTTTACTTTTTCAAACATGGCTATTATGGGGTTTTCGGCGTCAAATATGCATCTAAATTTTTCTTGATCTGAACTATTTTGTAATTCTCACTTGATATAATAATTGCCGGATGAGCAATTTTATATTTATCATCGTCTCTTAAAACTCCGGCAACATCTCTGGCATAAGCTTCAGATTTTAAGCCGTGAATAGCGACAAAGCTTTCTGTTTTATTGTATTTATCAAAGGAAGTCGTCAATCGTTCAAAATTTTCCACTAATAAAAATACTTTAATCGCTTCTTCTATTTTTTTAAGTGTCTTCAAATCGTTGTTTGGTATCGCATATACAATTTTCCAGTTTCTTGCGTCGGTTGTTGTAAAAGCAAGTTTCTCTAAAACTGGAACTTGTTTTTCGAGAATCTCTCTAGCGCTTTTTCCTTCTTCGCTGTTCGGATAATTATCTGCAACGTTTTCAAGTCCTTTTTTATAAGCTTCTAAACCATAAACTTTTCCTAAAGTATTGGCTTTAAGAAGTTCATACTTCGACACAATATCATCTCCTGAATATTGGTTGATGAGATTGTCAATATTAGCCAAGACTTCATCAAAATGTTCTTCTTCAAAAAGTTTGTACCATTTTTTATATTCATGATCCGGACTTGAATCAGAATCGTCTGTTCCTGTTTTATTTAAAATTTGCGCATATCTCGAATTCGGATATGTTGACGTTATTCTGGATTTGATTTCGGCGGCTTTTGACGGATCTGTAATTTCATAAATCTTATACAAATTGTACATCGCCGGAAGCACTAACTTTTCTTCTGGATTATTTTGCAGCAATTGCTCAAGTTTGTCGCTGGCAAGTTTATATTCTTTAAACTTCTCCTTATATATAAGTCCTAACTGATAATAGGCAAAATTGCGTTCCTTTCCGATGCTGTCCATAACTGGCACTGAAGTCGGAAGCTGATTTTCATAAAATGCCGTCGTATATTTTTCTGGCACAATAGTATCGTTTACTGTATTTGAAATATCTGCACTACTAATGGTGTCATTCATTGCAGCATCATTTGCAGACCTTAAAGCTGCCAATCGCCAGTTACCACCAACGGTTCTGTTTCCCCACATTTTTTTAAACTGAAGTTTTCCGTAGGCAACCGTAGTTGGATTATAGAAATAAAATGTGCTTACAGCATCGTTCCCGCTTGGTGGCATAATGCTTGGTCCGCCCATATCGGGAGCTTTTCCTAAAGACTGCGGATTGACCGCTCCATTACCTGGATCTGCCTGAGAATTCCGATCAATATTCGCTAGTTTCTCTTTTTCTTTTTCTTCTAGAAGACGTTTGGCTTCATCTTTCTTTTTCAGCTCAGCAATATAATTTTCAAAGTAAGTTTTTCTTTCTGCAACTGGCAGATTGTAGACTTTTATAATACTGTCATTACGTTTGGCAATGGCTTCATACTTGATTACATTATCCAGATTTTTTCTGTTTTTTTCTATAAAAGCATATTCCCTTGTTTTCGGGTCCAATTTTACGAGCGTGCTGTCATAATATTTTGCTGCCATCGTATAATCGGTGTTTTTAAAATACATGTTTCCGATATTTCGATAAGCAGAAGCCATCAGATAAGGATCTTTAGATTTTCTTCTTAACGACTTATTGTAAAATTCCAGTGCACTTTCTTTATTTTTTCTTTTATCGTAAAACACTCCCATTTCATAAAAGAGCACATCATAATAAGGACGATTTTCTCGATCTTTCGTCAACTTGTTATATATTTTTAAGAAAATAGTATCATTGCCGTTTTCATAATCAAACAATTGCGCTTTTTTGGCATACGCATGCATCATGTATTTACGATCTGCTTTTCGGTTCAGATCAATAACACCGTCGTAGAAATATATGGCACTGTCTCGCTTTTCATGCTCCTGATACATCTGTCCGAGAATAAATCGGTATCTGGCACGCTCTTCATTTTTTCTAGTAAACTGTTCCGCAACACGAAGTCTGGCGACAGCACTATCCTTTTCTTCAAGATTTAAAAAAGCCTCTGCCAGCAGTGCATTTGCGTCAGCAAAAGTCTGTTTATTTAAATCAGCCTTTTTTAATAAGAGCTTGATGTTTTTTACAACAAGTGCGTCATTTCCTAAACGCATATTGGTTTTTTCGCGCCAGATTTTTGCGGTGTAAATATTACTGCTGTTCGGATATTTATAAAGAATATAATTGAATGCTTCGATGGCAGGAATAAAACGCTGATCGTAATATCTTGCTTGCCCGAGCATCAGATAAGCTTCGTCTATCTGGTAGTTTCGCTCTCTTCCTCCAATATTCATGGAGTGTTTCTGAATCGCTTTTGTAGCTTTAGTTTCTGCTAATTCAAAATCAGGGTTTTTAGCTTTTTCTTCTCCTCCAAAATTTTCATCAAACTGCATTTTTTCAATAGGCAGTACTTTCCAAAAATTATCGTGATCATCCGCCTGAATCGATTTCAATCCTTTTTCAAGACCAATACCGCCATTATACAAAATGTTATATTTTGTGCTTAAGGCATGCGAATTCCTATTCACAAAAGTATTATTCTTGGTAGAACATGCTATCAAAAAGAATAAAAAAGCAAAAACAAAACTATATTTAAGAATATTCTTTTTCAATAGAGAAGGAATTTTAAAACCATTAACTTCTAAAAAGTAATTTTAGTATATTGCTTGTAAAAATAAACTTTTTTTGAAATATAGAATGTTAAACTGCAAAAAACGATTCGAGTTCCTGCAAGGTTTCTGTAGAAGTCTGAATGTCTTTTACCACCTCTCCTTTATGAAGCGCAACAATTCGGTCACAAACCTCCACGGTATGCTGTAAATCGTGGCTTGAGACCAAAACGGTAACATTTGGATCATCTGCCAGTTCTTTAATAATTTTTTTTAAACGGCTTACCGTTGTTGGATCCAAATTTGCAAAAGGCTCATCTAAAATTACAACTTCAGGATTTCCGATAAGTGTCGCAATTATGCCTACTTTTTTTTGGTTTCCTTTAGATAAATCTCTCAGGTATTTTTTATTCTTTAAAATTTCTCCGTTAAAAAATTCTTCGTGTTTAGCCAACAGCGCATCGATATCTGCTTTGTTCTGATTTCGAAGATCACCAATAAAATAGAAGTATTCTTCTGGAGTTAAATAACTGATTAAGAAACTTTCATCTAAAAATGAACCTGTAAAAGATTTCCATTTTTCGCTCATATTTACCTGAATGTTTTGGTTAAGAATTTTTCCGCTTGACGGCTGAATCAAATCCAGCAACAAACTGAAAAAAGTGGTTTTTCCAGCACCGTTATTTCCAACCAAACCAAAGCTCTGACCTTTAGGAATTTCAAGATTTTGAATGTTTAAAACTGTAGTTTCGTTATATTTTTTTGAAAGTTGATTAACTTGTATCATGATAATTTTAGATTTTAGATTGTTGATTTTAGATTAATTATCAAATTGACTCTTTTTCTAATTATCTAATTAACTCTTTTGTTTGTAAGCACTTATCGTACTGTACTTTTCTATTTTATATCTTTTTTCGATTAATGAAAACACTTTGTCTTTAAAGATGAACCCTAAAACTCCAGCTCCAGAGACAAGTCCTAGGGCTATCATTTTATTTCCGTAATAAAATCCGACAGCGTAAAGTCCTAAAGGCAACAGAATTTTTGGTAAAGTAAGCAACATCGCACTGACATTGAAGGCTTTTTTATCACCAAAAGCACCGCCCGCAGAACTTAAATCGATTGGCGTTTTTGTAAAAGCACCGCCCAAAAGGACCAAGTGAGAATTGACTCCAATATTATAAATGGCACCAACGACAATAGTGAGATAGACTTCCCATCCAAAAAAAAGATAAAATGAAGCCAAGATTGTTGAAACAAAAGTTGCAATTACAATAAGCCACCATTTTGAAGTGATGTAACCTCGATAAGGAATATTCTGTGTCATCATGAGCTGATAATACGAACTGTCCCAGCTCGGTACAAACTGCCCAAAGACAAATAAAAAACCTCCCGAAACGAATATTCCAGCAAAAATGTGCATCACAGGTTTATCATAAGCTTCTATACCTCCTG
The DNA here is from genome assembly GCF_042431625.1 of Flavobacterium procerum. Taxonomy (NCBI): domain Bacteria; kingdom Pseudomonadati; phylum Bacteroidota; class Flavobacteriia; order Flavobacteriales; family Flavobacteriaceae; genus Flavobacterium; species Flavobacterium procerum. The sequence continues at coordinate 723,653 of NZ_JBHLYW010000010.1, forward strand.
AAAAAAACAATAGTCCGTAAAACAAAAAGATAAAACTTAGAAAAATAGTGGTTTTAGATCTTTTGTTTCTTTTGATTAATCTGATATCGTTTTTAAGAAATGTACCAACAGTACCAAACTGATTGAGCCAAGAAAGGTTTTCTGTCGAGGCGACATCATGTTTCACTGCAAGTCCTGCATCTAGATATAAATTATTTTTGAAATACTTAAAGGTGAAAAAATATAAACTAGCTAATACCAAAATCGGAATTAAAAATAATCCGTCCACATCATAAAGGCTTTGAAAAAACGGACTTGTGATTGTTGTGATATCAAAAAATTTATAATATTGGGCTCCAGCAAGAGTAAGAATCAGTACAATAAATACAGCAAACAGTTTATCGATATTACTCAAAATAATATTCAAAAAATTATTGATGTAAATAAAAGCCATTACGCCCAAGTGCCAGAAAATTATCTCAATTACATCGTAACCATTTAAAATGAGTACAACAGAAAATGGAACAAAAAAAAGCGCATGAACCCAGTTAAAAAAAGATAAAATTGTTTTTCCTAAAGAAAAATGAACAATGGTGTTTTTCTGAAACGTAAGCACCAATAAGGGTTTAATATTTAAAACCGGAATTGCCTGCAGTAATAATCTAATTACCAGATCAAACAGAAAATAATAAATTAAAAATCTGTTAATGGTTTGCAGCGGTTCTAAATTCATTTTTTGAAGCACATAAAATGCCCCTACTCCCATGCCGATAAAAAGCAGTGAAAAATAAATCATTAAAAACCCAATTAAAATCTTAATTGCGACATTGGTGCCAAATGAAGCAGATCTAATAAAGGCTTTCCATTCGAGATAAATAAATTTTGAAATCATGGTTATTTGATTTTGTTTTTCAGTAAGTGACCAAATGTAAGAAAACGTTACAAAAAAAGTTAAAAAAAATAATTTCGTGCCTGTCGTTTAATAGTGGTTTGCTACTTTTGCAAAAAAATTCGATCATGCCATCATTCTTAAAACTTATAATTAAAGAGGTAAAACGCGAAACTCCAGATGCTGTTTCTGTTCTTTTTAATGTTCCCGAAGAACTAAAACCTGACTATAAATTTATAGCTGGACAATACATAAATTTAAAATTAACTCTTGATAATCAAGAAATTCGTCGTGCTTATTCGATTTGCTCTTCACCAGACAGCGGTGAATTGAGAATTGCCGTAAAAGCTGTAAAAAATGGTTTGTTTTCGCAATTTGCTAATACAAAACTAAAAGCAGGAGATGTCTTAGAAGTTGGCCAACCAGAAGGAAAATTTACTTTTGAACCCGATGCCGAAAGACAGAAAAATTATGCCGCTTTTGTGGCAGGAAGTGGAATTACGCCCGTTCTTTCTATTTTAAAATCTGTTTTAAAAAATGAACCAAAAAGCTCATTTGTATTGGTTTACGGAAACAGAACTCCCGAACAAACCATCTTTCATCAGGAATTACACGATTTACAGTTGCAATATGTAGGAAGACTTTTTGTACATTACATTTACAGCCAAGCAAAAGTAGAAGACGCTTTGTTTGGAAGAATCGAAAAATCAACGGTAAATTTCGTTTTGAATAACAAACACAAAGAACTTGAATTCGATAAGTTCTACCTGTGCGGTCCAGAAGAAATGATCAATACGGTTTCGAATGTTCTGAAGGAAAAAAACGTAAAAGAATCTGCTATCAAATTTGAACTTTTTACAGCTTCTTCACAAGAAAATGAAATTAAAGGCTCGCAAGAAGGACATACAAAAATAACGGTTTTAGTTGACGATGAAGAGACTACGTTTGAAATGTCTAAAAAACAGACTATTCTAGATGCTGCTCTAAAACAGGGAGTTGACGCTCCTTACTCTTGCCAAGGCGGTATTTGTAGCAGCTGTTTAGGACGTGTTACAACAGGAAGTGCCGAAATGACGAAAAACTCTATTTTAACAGACAGCGAAATTGCCGAAGGTTTAATTTTAACTTGTCAGGCACATCCAACATCTGATACGATATATGTAGATTACGACGATGTATAATCTATAAAAATTCAAAAAAATATAAATTCCAAATTCCAAACTTACAATTGGAATTTGGAATTTTTTTATTTGCATATTTGTCAAAGTTTGGAATTTGGAATTTTTAAAATTGGAATTTATAAATGAAATCAATTCGAGAAATATTTAGAAATAATCAATCCCTTTTGGAAGAACCAGAAGTTATGCAACTTGTCGATTATTGTTCAGAATTGCAGGATGAAATTGTGGAACTCAAATTTCAAAAAACAGATAATAAAGAACTTGCCATGCTCGACATGATCAAAGAGGTCATAAAAGGATGTGATGCCATAGAAAAGGAACAAATGGAACATGAGCGTTATGGCTATGATGCGCCTAATTATCAGGAAACAATCGCAAATCTAAAAAGTTATATTTACCGTCGTTGCCAAGATGAAAAGATTTGGTTGTAATTGAAATAAAATCAATATTTTATCGAAATATTGCCAAATTTTCATTAAATTAGAGGTGCAATTATGGTAATCTCAATCTCACTAGTTTGAGAATTTGTAGAGCTCAATCAAAATTTGTCAAACATTTAAACATTAAATATCATGACAGCTCACGTACAACACTTTCATTTATATCTATTTATTATGCTGGTTGTAACTGCTTCGCTATGCATTTTGGCAGTTATTATAAAAATGAAAAACAGAAAAGGTCCCAAGTTGCTCGAAAGAGAAAAATACAATTCAACTATGACCGAAAAAATGGTAGAAGTAAAAAAGACAGATTCGAATATTTTTAATATCTGGCCTTATGTAAGTAAATTAAAATCTGCTAAAGTTTTATCTAAAAAAATTAAAGATAACGACCTAATTTATAAAATCTACAGAGATTCATCAGAAAAATTCGAACATATTTTATTGTCGACCGAAGACAAAAATAACTTTGTGACAATTATAGTAAACAAAAAAAGAAGAAAAACAATAGGATATTCTTTCCTCGATTCTAATGAACAATACGATTTAAGTAAAAATATTGCCTAACGATTAAAAAAAACTTCTCCATAAAGAGAAGTTTTTGATTTTTATGAAAGTTGCTCTACAACTTTGTCAATAACCTGCTGTGGCAGAATCGTTCTCATAGCATCCTCATAACCTTCAACAATTTTATTTCCGTAAACAGAAGTTGGCAATTTTGGATATTGATTTCTATCAGATGTTAATGCATTTTCTAAACTTTGGTTAAACGGTAAAAATCCCGCATACGGATGTGTCGCGCCCCAAAGCGTTACCACTTTCACTCCAAGCATTGCTGCGATATGAGCATTTCCAGAATCCATAGAAAGCATGACATCTAGATTACTGATCAATTGTAATTCCTGTTGAAACTTGATTTTGCCCGCCATATTGATTACATTTTCAAAAGGCTGTGCAAGAGAATCCAATATTTCTATTTCTTTTTTTCCTCCACCAAAAAGCAAAATTTTATAGGTTGAAATTTCGGCCAATTTTGCAATTACTTCTTGCATTAAATCCAAAGGATAAACTTTAGAATCGTATTGTGCAAAAGGTGCAATTCCGATTATTTTTTGATTCTGATTTCCGATAATTTCCATAATTTCAGAACTTAAAACTGCTTTTTCAGGAAATACTGGATTGGATAAATCTAACGGAAAGCCAAGTGCTGAAAACACTTTTGCATGTCTTTCGAACATCGTTTCCAATTGCTTGAAAATCTTGTTTTCAACTCTCGTCAATTCTTTTTTTCCTTCACGTCCTTTATCAACAGTTGCTCTTTTTTTTCCGCTTAAAGCGAAAAGCAAACTCACAACCTTCGACCTTAAAACGTTATGAAGATCTGCAAAAGCATCGATTTTCAGTTTCTTTAGATCTCTGAATAATCGCAAAAGTCCTGGAAATCCTTTGTGTCTTTCTTTTTCATCAAAAGCGAAAAACTCGAGATTCGGAATTCCGTCAAAAAAAGGTTTGAAAAATGGACGAGAAACAACGGTTAATTTCACCATTGGATACTGTTTTACAAAAGCGCGTAAAACAGGAACCGTCATGGCGACATCTCCCATTGCGGATAGTCTCATGATGGCTATATGTTTGATTTTTGAAGACAAATTTGTTGTTTTAAAAATTAAATAGTAGCAAAATATTGTAAAATGTGATGTTTTATTGGTCTTTTCATTTTAAGTAAGTTGCTATACATAAACTATTTAAAATATATCAACTCCAATTTTTTCTGGTTCTTTACTTTATAGCCCAGATTGTAATGAAAATCCCGGAGCAAAAAAAAATAAAGTTTCTTGTTTAAAAAAAGCGACCAACGGAAGCTCTTTTTTGAACAATACAAACTCTATTTTTTTGCGAGGAATTGAAATGGAAAGCTGGAAATAGCTTCAAAAATTATTTCTTATTTTGGTATAAAACAGGGTTCAAATCATCGTCATTGTACATTTTCATTTGTTTGTACACTTTCATGAATTTATCTCCGTTTTCGATATCTGTCAATAATTCTTCGATTGCTGTAGATAAATCGGTCCTTTGTTCTAAAAGGATATTTAGTTTTTCTTGACATTTATCTCTGTGCTCTTGAGAAGCCTCTGCACGATTTGCTTCTTCGTGCATATGATAAATTTTTAAAGCCAAAATAGATAATCTGTCGAATGCCCAAGCCGGACTTTCAGAATTGATTTTTGCTCCATCTTTTGCTTTTACATCGCTGTATTTCTGCAAAAAGTAACTATCGATATATTCAACCATATCCGTTCTTTCCTGATTAGAAGCATCGATTCTTCTTTTCAAAGTTAATGCTGCAACCGGATCGATCTGCGGATCACGGATAATATCTTCAAAATGCCATTGAACAGTATCAATCCAGTTTTTTAGATATAATAAGTGTTCAAATTTATCTTTTGGATATGGATTATTTATTGGCTGGTCAACATTATCAAATTGATGATAATCTTTTATACTTTGTTCGAAAACAGAATATGCTAATTTTGAAAACATGTTTTTATTTTTTTAGATATACAAAGATACTTTTTATACTTTTATGCTGCGAAAAAAAGCAATTATTTTTCGTTTTCTTATCTTTATTCGTTAATAAATTAAAAAATCATCATGAAAATTCATTATATCTCTGAAAACAATAGTGTTTTAAATCATTTTCTAGGACAAATTAGAAATGTAAATGTGCAGAATGACAGCATGCGTTTTAGAAGAAATATTGAACGCATTGGTGAAATTATGGCATATGAATTAAGCAAAATTCTGCCTTATAAAAATGTTGAAATCGAGACTCCGCTAGGAATAAAAAGGACAACAGAAATCGATACCGATTTGGTTTTATGTCCGATTCTAAGAGCAGGATTGCCACTGCATAATGGTTTTTTAAATTATTTTGATCATGCCGAAAACAGTTTTGTTTCGGCCTGCAGACATCATCCAAACGGCGATGACGAATTTGAAATTTTAGTTGAATATCAGGCTATTTCAAACCTAAACAATAAAACCGTTCTGCTTCTTGATCCGATGCTTGCAACCGGACAATCTATAGTAGCTGTTCACCAAAAATTAATTGAAAATGCAACTCCTACAGAATTTCATATTGTAGTCGTAATTGCTGCTCCAGAAGGAATTGCCCATTTAGAAAAAAATCTTCCTGAGAATTGTCATCTATGGGTTGCTTCTTTAGACGAAAAACTAAATGAAAAAAACTACATTGTTCCTGGTCTTGGCGATGCGGGCGATCTTGCTTACGGAAGCAAGTTATAACTGCGAGAAAAATGTAAATAAACTACAGGCAATCAGTACATAAAATGCAATTTCATTATTCAGTTTCTGCTGCATATACTCAACATGACTTGTTGCCATAATTGTTAACGGCGCAATACTAAATAATAATAAATCATTGCTTTTGTTTGGTGAAATAATATAAACGAAGGCTGCTATAAAAAAATACGCTACAATTTTCTTGAATGAAGAATGTACAATCTGTGGTCTGTTTGATAATGTCATTAACATTGAAGTCACAAAAAACAAGGCAATCGCCGTATAAATTGAAAGTGCTCCGTTTTCGTAATTGTTTTTGAAATAATCAATTCTAAAATCGACCAAAGCTCTTTCTTGAAAGAAATCTACAACATCAAAATTAAAAATCAAAGAAGTCATGTAGAATAAAATAGCTACTGCCAACAGAGAAATAAAAGGTAAAACCCAGTTTCTATAATCTCTAGAAACGTGAAAAATAATCGAAATATATACCAATACCAAGAAGAGAATACTCCAAAATTGAAATAAAGCGGCTACGAAAATCCAAAATGAGGCGTCAAATATTTTTTCTTTTGAAGCTTTTAGAGATTGTAGTGAAACTAATCTTCGAAGTGCCAACAAAATAAAAAAGTTCGCATAGATAACATTCGAATTGTTAAATAGGGTTGGAAAAAATAAAAGAAATAATAAGTAAAAAAATATCGCGTAACCATTGTCTTTACTGAGTCCGTTCTTTTTTACGATGAAATTAATCATAAAAAAAGAAGCCAAAATAAAGCATAACAAACTCACTTTTTGGAAAGCCAAAAAATAAGAAGAAACCCAAGACGGGTCTTTAATTTGGAACATAAAAAAGAAAACCAGTATTAAAATTACAACCAATGAATAATTTAATGGTGTAGATTTTTTAAAAACACTTGTTATCATAAGGATATTTTATACTTTTGTGATTGTAAAGATACTACTTGTTTAAAATGAAAAACCGAACAAGTCGAAAAAAGATTCTATAAATCGAATTTTATCTTCAAAGCATTACACAACAATAAATAACATATAATTTAAAAGAATTATGACAGCTTTTTTCGAAGGAATTCAATACTTATTCGTTAACATCTTGTTTGCTCCTCTTGACTTTTTACGTCGTTTGGAATTGATTACATGGTTTGGTGCAAACACTATTAACTGGATTTTCATGATTATCTGCTCTGCAGCAATCGTATATTGGATTAAACAATTACGCATTTTTGATGATGCCGGAACAGAAAACCAAGATACAACAGCTCATTCATTTTTAAAATAAAAAACCAAACCCTTACTTAAAAGGGTTGGTCAATTTATCTTTTAAATTAGATCGAAGCCGATATCTTTTCTAAAATACATCTTATCAAAGCTTAGTTTATCTATGTTTTGATAAGATTTTTTTATGGCCTCCTGGAAATTATCTCCATAAGATGTTACAGCAATTACACGCCCTCCATTAGTAACGACATTTTCGCCATCTAATTTTGTTCCCGCGTGAAAAACTATAGAATCTTCAATATTTTCTAAACCAGAAATCACTTTTCCTTTTTCGAAATCTTCAGGATATCCACCAGAAACAACCATTACAGTTGTTGCGCTTCTTGAATCAACTTCTAAATTAAAATCTCCTAATTTCTGATCTGCAACAGACAAAAACAATTCAACCAAATCAGATTTTAATCTCGGAACTACAACTTCTGTTTCAGGATCTCCCATTCTAACGTTATACTCAATAACAATTGGTTCTCCTTTTACATTGATTAAACCAATAAATACAAATCCTTTGTATTCTATTCCGTCTTTCTGGAAACCTTCGATTGTTGGTTTTACGATACGCGTTTCAATTTTTTCCATCAAAACTGCATCCACGTAAGGAACTGGAGAAACTGCTCCCATTCCACCTGTGTTTAAACCTGTATCGCCTTCTCCAATACGTTTGTAATCTTTTGCTGTTGGAAGAATTTTATAGTTTTTTCCGTCAGTTAAAACAAAACAGCTTAATTCGATTCCGTCCAAAAATTCTTCGATAACCACTTTTGAACTTGCTGCTCCAAATTTTGCATGAACTAGCATGTTTCGTAATTCGGTTTTCGCTTCTTCAAGATCCTGAACAATCAAAACACCTTTTCCTGCCGCTAACCCGTCAGCCTTTAAAACGAAAGGAGGTTGTAACGTTTCCAAAAATTTGCATCCTTCTTCAACTGTTTCGGCAGTAAAACTGTCATAAGCTGCTGTCGGGATATTGTGTTTCATCAAGAATTCTTTTGCAAATTCTTTACTTCCTTCTAATTGAGCACCTAATTTAGATGGTCCAATAACCGGAATATTTTTTAAACTTTCGTCGTTTTTAAAATAATCGTAAATACCTTTTACCAACGGATCTTCAGGTCCTACGACTACTAAACTTATATTTTCTTTAAGTACTAAAGCTTTTACGGCTTCAAAATCTGTCGCAGCTATTGCTACGTTTTCAGCGATTGCAGCAGTTCCTGCATTTCCTGGTACTACAAAAAGTTTTTCGCAAAGCGGACTCTGAGTCATTTTCCATGCAAATGCATGCTCTCTTCCGCCCGATCCCAATAGTAAAATTGTCATGGTGTTGTTGTATTTAGTTGTGGTGCAAAAATACTTGCTTTTGCACGTAAAAAATAATTAAATCTTCAAAAAGTTGTTGGTTCTATACTGTTAGTAATTCCTAAACGCTATTTTTGACGAAAATTATTCTGAAAATGATTCGCCTATTCGATCTTTCCCTTCAATTAAATGGTTTTCCGATAAAGAAAGCCAAAGCCGAATTGGATAAAATTGTTCGTTTTTCAGAAGAAGAATTTACTTCATTTCTTGAAAACAAAAAGAAAGAAATCGTTGATTTTCATCTTAAAAAAAATCCCTTTTACGCAGAATTAGCTGGAAAAGCAACAGCCGAAGATTGGGAAAATCTTCCAATTTTAAATAAACAAAATCTTCAAAAACCGCTTGAAGAAAGACTTTCAAAAGGTTATTTTAAAAAAAACGTTTACCTCAACAAAACCTCTGGATCGAGCGGAACACCCTTTGTTTTTGCGAAAGATAAATATTCTCATGCTTTGACTTGGGCATCCAATATTATGCGATTTGGCTGGTTCGGAATTGATTTTAATCATTCGTATCAAGCGCGTTTTTATGGAATTCCAATGGATTTTATTGGATACAAAAAGGAACGTTTCAAGGATTTCCTGACACATCGTTTTCGCTTTCCAGTTTTTGATTTATCTGATGAAATTCTTGAAAAGTTTCTGCAGAAATTCAAAACCAAAAAGTTTGATTACATCAATGGTTATACAAGTTCTATCGTATTATTTGCTAAATATTTAGAACAGAAAAATATTGTTTTAAATGAAACTTGCCCAACACTAAAAGCTTGTTTTGTTACTTCTGAAATGCTTTTTGAAACGGATAAAAAGCTGTTGGAAAAACAATTCGGAATTCCAATTATCAGCGAATATGGCGCATCTGAACTGGATTTGATTGCTTTTGAAAATCCTGAAGGAGAATGGCAGGTAAATGCTGAAACGCTGTTTGTGGAAATTTTGGATGAAAATAATAATCATGTTCCACATGGAACGGAAGGTAAAATTGTAATTACTTCTTTATTCAACAAAGCAAATCCTTTCATCAGATATGAAATTGGCGACATTGGAATTCTCGATGAAAAAAGTACGCCACAAAAACCAATTCTGAAAAAACTCGTTGGACGAACTAATGATGTCGCTATTTTGCCAAGTGGTAAAAAATCACCCGGTTTGACCTTTTATTATGTTACCAAAAGCATAATTGAAGACGACGGAAACGTAAAAGAATTTATCATCAAACAAACGAAAATTGATACTTTCGAAATTGAATATATAGCTGAAAGTGAATTGGTTTCAGAACAAATTCAAAAAATACAAGAAGCCATAGATTTGTATTTGGAACCCAATTTAAACTTCACTTTTACCCGAAAAATAGTTTTAGAAAGAACCAATCGTGGAAAACTAAAACAGTTTAAATCTTATTTATAATATAAATAAAATCTTACATTTGTTTTTTAACTAATAACTTATGGACGATAACTCTTTACTTTCTGAAGAAACAATTTCTAATAAAATATATTTTATTCGTGGCCAAAAAGTGATGTTGGATAGTGATCTGGCTTCTCTTTATGATGTCGAAACAAAACGATTAAATGAACAAGTAAAAAGAAATTTATCAAGGTTTCCTGAGGATTTTATGTTTCAACTAACTGAAAATGAATATAATTCTTCAAGGTCGCAAATTGCGACCTTGAAGAATGGAAGAGGTTCAAACTTAAAATATCTGCCTTATGCCTTTACCGAACATGGAATTTTAATGCTTTCAAGTATCTTAAAAAGCGACAAAGCCATTCAAACCAATATTCAAATTATGAGAATTTTCACGAAAGTGAGACAAATGCTTTTGGATACAACTGAAATTAAAGTTGATATTCTTCAGATTCAGAAGAAGTTAGAGAATCATGATAAAAATATTGAATTGGTATTTTCTTATTTGGACGAGTTGACAGATAAGAAAGAAAGTTACGGTGAAAGAGTGAAAATTGGCTATAAAAAATGATTTCTGTCACAAATTGTGACCTCAAGTTTGAATTTAAATTTTATTACAGGACATAAAAAAATTGGAGGTCGCAAATTGTGACCTCCAATTTTAATCGATATTCTTTAAGGTCGTAAATTGCGACCTTAAAACTTGAGTCCACAATTTTCGACATCAGGTTGAGTCTTAAATCGTATGTATTTGGGTTTAATAATCAACTGAGTATATAAAAACCTCATCATTAACAAGACAGAAAAAATAAAGTTATATCCATGAAAATCTCGATAAACACCAAAATTGTGTTTTATTAATTTGAATTTTGATGATGAAATTGAATCTTTTCGAATTCTGTAAAACGCTAAAGATTCTGGAATGACTTCTGCAGTTTTTAATTGTTTTAAAATCGTCAGCCATATTCTCCAGTCTTGTCTTTTTTCTGAAGATTCTAACTTGATTTTTCCAAAGTATTCTGCGTCGTAAATTGCAGTGAGATTTCCAACATAATTACAAAAAAACAACTGTTTGTAGGTTAACGGTTTTGGAGCATCAACTCTTCGGTTTAAAATATTTCCTTCTTCATCGATACAATTGTAATAGCTGAAAGTAAAAGGTAGATTATTCGTTTTTAAAAACTGAAGCTGTTTTTCCAATTTAGTCGGAAACCATAAATCATCAGAATCCAGATAAGCAATATATTTTCCAGAAGCTTTTTCTAAAGCTACATTTCTGGCAAAACCATTCCCTGAATTTTTGTCTAGTTTGAATAGTTTTATTCTAGAGTCTTTTTGAGCAAATTCTTCTATAACAGAAACCGTATCGTCTGTAGAACCATCATCAACCAAAATCATTTCCCAGTTTTCATAAGTCTGATTTTCAACTGATTCTATAGTTTCTCTAATGAACTTTTCAGTATTATATGTTGGTGTCAGAATAGATACTAAATCGTTCATTAGATTTATTTCTTCTTTTTTTGATTATTTAATGTAACTCGAAAAATCTTTGTGTTCTTCTTTTGCAAGTTCTTCGGGAGATAATGATTTAAAATACTCATACGTAATTTTCATTCCTTCGGCACGGTTAACTTTGGCTTCCCAGCCTAATAATTCTTTTGCTTTTGTCGTATCAGGCTGACGCTGCAATGGATCGTTTATTGGCAATGGATGATAAACCACTTTCTGGTTTGTTCCTGTCAGTTTTATAATTTCTTCTGCAAAATCTTTGATGGTGATTTCGTCAGGATTTCCGATGTTTACCGGATAAACATAATCTGAATGCAATAATCTGTAAATCCCTTCAACCTGATCATCTACATAACAGAAAGAACGCGTCTGCATTCCATCTCCAAAAATCGTTAAATCTTCTCCGCGCAAAGCCTGACCTATAAAAGCTGGAATTACACGTCCGTCGTTTAATCGCATTCTTGGTCCGTAAGTATTAAAAATACGAACAATTCTGGTTTCTACGCCGTGAAAAGTATGGTATGCCATGGTAATCGATTCCTGAAAACGTTTTGCTTCATCATAAACGCCACGTGGGCCAATTGTATTTACGTTTCCGTAGTATTCTTCAGTTTGCGGATGAATCAATGGATCTCCATAAACTTCAGATGTTGAAGCAATTAAAATTCTGGCTTTTTTAACTCTTGCTAATCCTAACAAATTATGTGTCCCTAAAGATCCTACTTTCAAAGTCTGAATTGGAATTTTTAAATAATCTATCGGACTTGCCGGTGAAGCAAAATGTAAAATATAATCTAAATCACCAGGAACATGCACAAACTTGGTAATATCGTGATGATAAAACTCAAAGTTTTCTAATTTGAATAAATGCTCGATATTTTTAAGATCTCCTGTAATCAGATTATCCATTCCGATAACGAAATATCCTTCTTTGATGAATCTGTCACATAAATGTGATCCCAAAAATCCTGCTGCTCCAGTAATAAGTATTCTTTTCATGGTAGTTATTTGTTCAACGCAAATGTAACTGATTTGAAAATTATTTTTAAACTATCTATTATTTATCTTATGCGTAAAGATTTTAAATGCTCTTTAAATTTTTCTTCCACAAACTCTTTGATTTCTTTTTCAAATCGTTGCTTTGAAAACAAGACAGCATGTTCCCTAATCTTACTCGGATCAAAATCTCTGGTTTCAAAATCAAGTATTGCTTCTTTTATTTTTTCTGCAGTTTGTTCTTTAAAGAAAACACCTGTTTTGTTTTCTATAACCGTTTCGAGCGTTCCGCCTTTAGCAAGTGCAATAACAGGAGTTCCGCAGGCTTGGGCTTCGACAGGAATGATTCCGAAATCTTCTTCTGCCGCAAAAACAAAAGCTTTTGCTTTCTGCATCAGGTTTTTGAGTTTTTCATTGTCAACAAAACCGACAAACTCAATGTTGCTTTTGGCGCCTTTCTGAAGTTTTTCTGATTCGGGACCTTCACCCGCAACAACTAATTTTTTATCTGGTAATTCGTTAAAAGCTTCAATAATCAATTGAATTTTTTTATAGGAAACCATTCGCGAAGCCGTAAAATAATAATCTTCTTTTACATCTTCCAAACTAAAGAAATCCACATCGACCGGCGGATAAATTACGGTTGCTTCTTTATTGTATGTTTTTTTAATTCTTTTGGCAATATGATTGGAGTTGGCAATAAAAAAATCTACGTTTTCTGAATTAGACAAATCCCATTTTTTGATTTTGTTTAAAACTGATTTTGCATAAAAACCTTTTAATCCTTTATCTAGTCCGGCATCTTTTAAATATTGTTCTTTCAAATCCCAAGCATAACGCATTGGCGAATGGCAGTAACAAATATGAAGTTGGTTTTTATTAGTACGGATTCCTTTGGCAACAGCCGATGAAGAACTGATAATCAAATCGTAATCTCTCAAATCAAATTGTTCGATTGCAATGGGAAATAGCTGCAAAAACTTACGGTGGTTTTTTTTGACGGTTGGCAATTTTTGAATGAAACTGGTTTTTGCTTTTTTACCGTTTAAAATAAAATTTCGATCTTCTTCATTCAAAAAATCAATTAATGCAAAATGGTCAAAATCATTCCAAATTGTGTTTATAGAATGAATCACTTTTTCGGCTCCTCCATTTACATAATACCAATCGCTAATTAGGGCTTTTTTCATTGTTATTGCATTAATTTTCTTGTAAGATAATAAACGTAATAGGCTTTTTTGCCAAAAATCATGTTTATAAAATATAAAGTTTTCGGAATCCAATGCTCGAACAAATCTAGTTTTTTTAATTCAAATTTGAGTTCTTTTAAAGTTTCTTTAGAAACTCCAACATTCATTTCAAAAACGTGGAAGGACTGTCTTATCATTAATTCTTGTCGCAATTCTTCTCGAATTTCAATATTGTATAAATTACCAACGTCTTTTCCAATGTCTAAAACCCCTTTCCACATTGAGGCTCTTCCCTTTGCTGAATAAGATCCGGGAATATGTAAATTTCCATCTTTATCAGAATTCCCAAACAAAGGCGGATTTCCTGCTCGTCCTCCTACTGAAGGATTTGCTAAATACCCAATTCCAGTTGTACAGAAAGCATTTGCAGCAAGGTAGATTTGGTAAAACAATGTTCCGTCGTATTTATCTGTAGCTAGTTTTTTTGCCCATTTTTTATTGATAACTAATCCTCCAACAAAACCACACATTCTGAAAATTAATTTTGGTGAATCATTTTTTCCGATAATAACTTCATTTGGCAAAATTCTGGAAATACCAAGTGGTTTATTTATGTCTTTTTCAAATCGAATAAACGGTCTTGAAATCATTGCAATTGATTCATTTTTTTTACAAAAATCGTCAATTTCGTTTAAACCATTTTTTAAAAATAAATCATCATTTCCAATTAATATCACCCATTTACAAAATGCTAAATCAATTAGTTTTCGAATATTAGCATCGTAGCCTAAATTTTTCTCATTTTCTACATAAGAAACAATTACATTATTTGTATTAAAAATAACCTGATACTTTTCTGCAATAGCACGTATTTCATTTCTTTCTTTAGAAAAATCTTCACAAATTATAATTTCGTTTGGCAGCATCTCCATTTCATAAATAGATTTTAATAAATCTTCAAATTCGTTTGGTCTGCCGTAAGCGGGAATTGCTATACTGTATCCTTGTGTCATTTTTGTATTAAAAAAACTTACTTTTTCTGATTTTATCAAAAATATAATTTTAATTTGTATTTGCTTGAAATAAAAAATCAACTTTCCGTTTAAAATTTAACAACAAACTATATAGTGCTTAAAAACATATCATTGAGCTTTGGAATAAATTTTATCAATTTATTGTTTCCATTGTTATTAATTCCATTTTATATAAAAACATTTGGAATTGATACTTACGGTTTAATTGCAGTATCTCTAGCATTTATCAATATTGTTTCTGTTTTATTTGATTATTCTTGGTATGCATTTGCGCCAATAGAAATTCAGAAAGTAAAAAATGACATAAACTTAATCAACCAATATATTTCGAAAATCATTAATTGCAAGATTGCTATATTTCTTCCATCTGTTCTTTTATTGCTTGCTTATATTTTATGCTCTGAAATAAAATACAATCTGATTTTTTCATTTTCATTGTTGGTATTTCTGTTTTCAAGATCTCAAAACAACCTGTGTTTCTTTATCGGATTGGATAAAGTTTTTCCTTATTTTATTATCAATTCTGTTGTAAAAATTGTCTGTATTGCACTGATTTTTTTAACTCTTGTAGAAAAAGAAGATTATCAGTTTGTTTTTTACTATCTGGGAATATCAGATATTCTCATTTTCATTTTCTCCACTTTATTTTTAATTAAAAAGTGTGATTTTAAATATAATTTGACTGCAATATCTGAAGTTTACAAAGAACTTGTTTTTGGTCATAAATTGTTTTTAACCAACGTTACGATTTGTGCACTTATGAATTCAAGCACAATAATTCTAAGCATATTTTTTGACCATACTGTCGTGGGAATTTATAATGTTGCCGAAAAAATTATAATGCTTTGCAAACAATCAATTAGTGTATTATTTCAAGGAGTTTATTTTAAGGCTTGTGAAATTGGAATCTCAAAAATTAAGAAACTTAATCATTTACTGAAATCTGTTTTTTGGTTCTATTTTTTAATGTATGGTTTTGGAGGAGTTTTATTAATCGTTTTTCCAAATTTAATCATTAGTATTTTAAGTTCTGAATTTACCTCAAATTCTTCTATCTATCTTATTTACCTTGCTCCAATTCCGCTTATTAGTGCACTCAATCAGTCTGCTTACATGTCATTGTTACTTCATCATAAAAAAAGCACCTACTTTAATGCCCATCTTTATGGGCTGATTATTAATATCATACTATCGTTTGTCTTATGTCATTTTATGAAAGTCTATGGTATTGTGGTTTCTTTAATTTTAACCGAAATATTTATAACTGCTTACCTGAATTTTGCTATAATTAAAAGTGACGAATTAAATTTTTTCAAGAATAAAATTGACTAAAATGAATTTTTCTAAAAAGCTTATTAAGCCGATATTCTATTTGTTTGTATTTTCTTCTCTTATTTATTTTGTAGAAGCTTTTCAATCTATCATGATGATGGTAACAGCTTTATTATTAATAAGTTTTGCTAAATATGAAGACTTTAAGGTTTCCAAAAAAAATGCTCCGTTTTTATTTTCTTTTGTCATTTTAGCTTTTTATTATACTCTTTTTTTTAGTTCCAAAAGTTTCAAACTTATTGCCGAAAGTTTGCTTTTATTTGTTATTCCTCTCTTAAGTATTTATTTATATCAGGCCAAATCATTTTCAAAAGACTTAAAAAAAATACAATTTGCCTACAGCATTTCTTTGAGTTTATTGTGTTTATTTTTTTTAGCCTTTTATATTTATGATATCCCAAATCATCATTTTGACTGGTATTTAGCTCGTTACAATTTAGAATTTTATAATAAAATACATGGAACTTATATCTGTTTGTGGATAGCAATTGCCATTTTATTTTTAGCAGATTTAACCTCATCTTTTAAACAGTTTCCTATTTCTAAAAAGGTGCTGTTTTTTATAATGTTTATTCTTCTTTTTTCTGGATTAATCATTTATAATTCCCGAAATATTGTTGTTGGACTTATTATTATTTCAGGTGTTCGATTTTTATTATTAAAAAAGCAGAACAAAACAATTTCAAAAAAAGTGCTTTTCTTAGTATTATTTGCCGTTTTAGCTGTCGTTTTATTATCCAAACGATATATAGAAGATATTCAATTCCTATTTGAAAATTCGTTTAAAAATTCGACACGATACGCCGCTTGGTCCTGCAGTTCCAGATTAATTTATGATTCCAATTTCATGGGAATGGATTTTAATCTGATTCAGGAAAAATTAAATGAATGTTATGTTCCTTTTCATAGTTTGGAACTAACAAAATTTAAAATAAACTCGCACAATCAATATCTTGATTTTTTATTAAAAGGCGGAGTTTTTATGCTTTTGGCTTTTATTTCGACCTTATTTGTAAAAATAAAATACGCTGTTAAAAACCAGAATTACTTGTATTTATCTATAACCATTTTATTTGCAGTTTCTTTTATAACAGAAAACATTCTGGTAAGACAATATGGAATATACAGTTATTTTCTATGTGATATTTTGCTTCTCGGTTCTATTCTTGGAAATAAAAATCATACTAGAAACGAAATAGAAAAATACTAATGTTGGTATGTAAAGCATACAGCCATCACTGCAACAAACAAACAAATAAATCATGCAACTAACTAAATAAAGATAATTATTGTTTCGGGTTGAAATAGCAATATAAACAGGCATAAAAAAAGAAAGACAGAACAATATTATTCCAACAAAACCAAGTTGTTTGAAAATTGACAGATACACAATTTCTTCAATAAACTTGAAGGTTTGGCTTCCAAAAAAACTTAAACCGCTCAATTGTCTAATTTGCTCAATTCTTCCTCCTAATTTTGAATCTAAAATGAATCCTGACAATGATCCGTATTGAAAATACCTGTTCATGAAGAATGTCCCGATAACAACCAAAATTAATCCCAACAAAGCATAAATTTTAATCAGTCTGAAAATGCTGTCTTTGTAAATAAGTACAAAATAAAACAACAACCCAAGCCATACGGTTCTTGATAAAGTAAGTATCAATGCCAAAATTACGATGATTAGTTTTATCTTGGAAGTATTTTTTTGATGGAAAATTGGAAACATCATTAAAATACAAACCCCAAAAATATTTCCATTGTTATAAGTAGAAATCAGCTTATAAAGTGAACCTCTCATATTGTACTTCCCTTCTAGTGTTCCCAAATCACCAGCATTTACAGTAACATAAGGAATTTCAATATAATGTCCTGTAACTTGTTTAAAAACAAACAATAAAATGCCATATAAGGAAACCAAAAATACGGCCTGAACTATCTTCTCTTCTATATAAAAAGACTTTATTTTCTTTAAAAATGGACTTAAAAACAGATAAAAAAGTAAAGGTAAAAATGCAAAACTGACGTAGAATGCCACCAGATTTCCTAAAGAACCCGAATATCCTCTAAAAATGAGATTTAAAGAAAAATACAGCACAAATGGCAAAGTAGCCAAATAACAAATAAAGTGTTTTGACTTGACTAAAAAAGTCCTTTTATCCAGCAATATCAATATCAAAAGTAAAAAAAGAAAACCCAAATAAAGATATCCCCAAGTAAAAGGGATTCCAGCGATTTTGAAACCTCCTTTGGGCAGATATACTAAAAATAACAGTCCAATAAAAAAAAGATACTCTCTAATTTTTTCGTTATTCAAAATAAGTTTAAAATTAAAACGCATCTTTTTTTATTTATCTTTTTACTTGTAAGTATCTAGTATTTAAGTCTTTGTAATTCATCCTTTAACTCGTTATTACCCATCAAAAAGGGATCATATTGATTATTAACCTGAAGTAATTTGTAACCGAAGTAATTTGGATCCCAGGTAACAAATTCATTACCATAAAAATATTTTTTGTACGCTTCAAAATCTCCATCAATTACTTTCGAATTATGTCTGATAGTAATATTTTTGATAGTAATATTTTGTTGAGTAGGATTGTAACCTAAATCTACCCGAATATTTTCAGGAAAAACCTTATCAGGAAAATTGATTACAATTTTTTGCATTTCGTTTGATGCATAAACGGGTCTAAAAATTGAATTTTCGTCTTTCCATTCTCCACCTTCCGGTAAATAAAAAATCTGTAGTTTATCATTCTTTGCAAAAACAGCTTCAATAGTAACAGTAAAAACATCTTTTTTTCTTACTACGCTTTCTTCTTTTTTTCCACAAGATGATATTAGTAAAGCAATTAGAACAAAGATTGAAATGATTTTTAATTTCATTTATTTTAAAATTATATTATTTGTTTTTTTCGTTTTCTAACAGTAAAAGCTGCTTTCTGTAAAATGCTTTAAATGAATTTACGAATACAAAAAGCAAAATAAATAAAACTGGAAGATAGAACCTCAACTTACTATTGATTGAATTTTTACTTTTTAAATTGATTGTACTACTAATTTCTTTGATTGTTTTTTCGTAATTGATCAATTTAAGTCTGTTTCTACCTTGTTCTTCTATTAGAGCTTGTTTGGTTTTTATAAGTTCATTCAACTGCGTATTTTCATTATAATATATCAGTTTATCATTCTTTTGAGCTCCTTTTGTTACACTAGAAAAATTACTTAATACTATATTAATCTGTTTTATGATAGAATCATTTTGGATAATATTAGTCTGTAAATTTTTTAATTCAATTTTTTGAATAGTATTGAAATATTCTGAATTATTTAAAAAACTTAAAATTGGTACAGTAAAATCTTTATCTTCTCCAACTCTACTTGTTGTAAATGAAATAGTATGGTATCTGTAATTTTTACTGGTTAAGGTATCAACCAAAATTTTATTGATATCACCGTTTTCAGCCATAAGTTCTAATAATTGAAAATTACGCTCTTTGTTATCTACAAACTTATATGCTTCAACGATTGGTTTGATTTGGATTTTTTTAATGAGTTTTGGATTTTTAACTCCAACAACATTTTTTAGAAAAACGGTATCGCTCGAAATTACTTTTGATTGCAATAGGTCAATTTTAGAATATAAATAATCTACACTCTCAAAATTTGGTTCTACAATAATTTGATTGCTATAAGATTTTCTTGTTGAGTCTAAATAGCAGCCAAGTCCAAAGCCAATTACAACCAAAGTCAGGACAATAATCCAGTTTCGAACAAAAAACCGGATGCCGTTAAAAATTGAAGCATTCACTCTTCCAAAAAAGTTATTAATTTTTTTTGAAATCATTACTAAATCAACTTCTTGATCTTCTATATTTTGAGGCGATTTTGTACTCATTTATACAGCTGGTTTTATATTGAAAATCTGCTCTAGAATTTTAATCGTAATCAAATAAGTAGGTTTTACGCCGGTAGTTCCTAGTCCGCCTGAAGCCAGTGTACTTCCGGTTTCCAGAGGATTATCAGAAGCATAATACGCGTAACGGACTTTGATATCATGTGGCACGCTTTTTCTGATTTTAGATGCCGACTGTATTGCTTTCTGATAATAAGATCCTTCCATTTCGAGACCAATTACGCCCCAAGTCGATTCGTGAAAGAATTTTAGTAAATCCCTGTTTTGCAACGAAGTTCCTAAAACCGTAACCATAGCTCCTTCAAAAACGGCAATATCATTTCCTTCAAACATGGCTCCTGTTAATTCATTTTCGAAGAAATAATTATCAGCTGTCCCTTCGTTTATATGTGCCGACGGAATCATGATATCTCCTTTTCCGCCTTCGAGGATTCCGGCTTTACCCATAATCGAAACCGATTTTACATTAAGTAAAGTGTCTTTTTTGTAAGGTTTCAAAAGCTCGTCAATAGTTTCGTAAGCTTGCTCCCCAAAAGCATAATCCATTACAATGATAACTGGCTTTTCTTCGTCGATATTTGCATACGGAAATGCCGTTTTTGACCAATTAATTTTTGCCGTATCAAAAATCTGCACATCAATATTGGTACCTGAACAATCTGGCAGCGAAATCATTCCGTTTTTCAAAGCAAGTTCTTCTACTATACTTCTAGTTTCTTTTGCTCCCGATTTACTTAATTCTTCGTAAATAAAGAAATCTGATTTGTCTTTGAATTTTGTTTTTAACAAAGGTGTTGCAAAAATCGAATTCATTACACTGTGCATATTCGCACTGATAACGTGAATTGGTCTTTTTAAAAGGTTATTCTCTTTTAAGACTTCTTTGATATTGGTTGCCCAAATTTCACCATGAATGTGATGTCCCAATCTTTCTCTAAGAACTGGACTAAAAGTAATTGTGCGTTTATTATTCTCAATTACTTCTTCAATCGCCAATTTTCCGAGCCAGTAAATGACATGTAGGAAACGATCTGGAGCATTTTCGGATCCGAAAGCGTCATAGATATCCAATACTTCCTCAAAAGTTCGGGCCAAAATATTGGCAACATGCGAAATGGCTTTTTCTTTCTCAATCTGCGAAAGCTTTTTAGGCTGCATAATAGCCTGTTCCAATTTCTGCCAATCTCTAGAAACTTCGCCGCCATCGTCTAATAAAACCCTGTTTTTGATTTTATGCGATTCTATAAAAATAAAAGTCAAATGTGTCAGGATATCGTAAATGTCAGAACGACCACGTGTAATTTCAACATTCATTTGTTCTTCATCGATTCTGTAGCAGTTTCTTCTTCTTTTTGGTGGAACAATTGGCTGAAAATGCGATTTAGAATAACCTTCATCTGAAGTCAGATTGATAAAACGGCATTGTTCGATTCCAATCGGAAGACGTTCTATAACGTACAAAAGTCCGTTAAGTTCTACCTTTTCTTCCGCGATATTACCATAAATTTCTGGGCGTAAAGCCAATAACGATTCGCGAAGGCTGTCACCCGAAACTCCCATTGGTTTATAAAAACCGCGGTTGAACAAATGACGCATTGTAATGTACATTTTTTCAATAGCCGCAGACGATTCCTGCGCTCTTGATCTTGATATATGTTTGGTTTCTTTCATGTATTTTTTATTTTAAAATCTTCTTTTAGGAAAATTTTATCAAAAGATAATTCTTTTATAATCTATTATTTAAGATGATTTTCAATGTCCATTATTTGATGCAAAACTCTAATAATTTCTATTTCGTTTTGTTTGATGTTTATTTTATAAAATATTAAATGTGACTTTACTTTAGTCCTAAAATAACCTTTTCTAATATGACTAAAATCTTTTCCTGAATTAGGTTTTAAACATAAGTATTCTATTTCATCCAATATCAACTTTAAGTATCTGTCCGCTTGTTCGGCAGACCAAGTATCAAAAGTATAAAGCCAAATTTTTTCTAAATCATAAGATGCTTCTATACTAATCTTATAATTCATTTTTAATATGCTTTTCGTGAAGATTTTTTATAAAAGATTCACGATCAAAATCTTTTACAAATCCTGATTTTTCTCCTTTTTTTAATTCTTTTACTAGTTCCTCACTTTTGGTTTGTTCTTCTTCAAACATTCTCAATGCAGCTCGAATGACTTCACTTGCAGATGTAAATCGACCTGTTTTTACTTGTGAATTAATAAAATTATCAAAATAATCTCCTAACAATATTGATGTATTCTTTGCCATGATTATTTATTTTTTATCAAATATACCAATTCTTGGTATTTTTTCAATAAAAACACTTTTAATTTAAAGTTTATTTAATATCAACTTGTTAGATAATTTTTATCTCAAATTATCCGCAATTTTCCTGTCATTGGACAATCTCGGAATCTTATTCTGTCCTCCCAATTTTCCTTGAGATTTCATATATTCCTGAAATCCATTTTTGGATACTTTGGTAACAACCACTTTTCTTAAAACATTTCCTGTAATCAAATCATCGTAGTAAATGTTTTGCTTTCTCATCGAATTGTCCAGCGCTTCCGCGAAAGCGTCTGCATTTTCTGGTTCCTGTTCAAATTCTACAAACCATTCGTGATACGGAAGTCCGCTAGTGGGCGTAATTTGTGGTGCAACAGTAAATTCACTGATAACAATATTGGTTCCGGCTGTAGCTTCTTTTATTGCGTTTTCAACCTCATTGGCAATTACGTGTTCGCCAAAAGCAGAAATATAATGTTTAATTCTCCCCGAAACGATTACACGATACGGAGACAAAGAAGTAAACTGAACCGTATCGCCAATATTGTAACGCCAAAGCCCAGCATTGGTAGAAATAATCAGAACATAGTTTACGCCGATTTCAACTTCTCCAATTGTAAGCGCTTTTGGGTTTTCTGTAAAAAACTCATCCGCTTTAATAAATTCATAGAAAATTCCGGAATTCAAAAGCAAAAGCATTCCTTTTTCTTTTTGCGAATCCTGATAAGCAAAAAAACCTTCAGAAGCAGGAAACAGCTCAATACTGTCTACTTTTCTTCCAATAATATTTTCAAATTTTGCTCGGTAAGGCTCGTAATTAACACCTCCGTAAATGAACAAATTAAAGTTTTTGAATATTTCGCCAATCTTCTTTCCGCCGCTTTTTTGTTCCAAACGCTCAAAATACATCTGAACCCAAGACGGAATTCCAGAAATAACAGACATATCCTCTACTATAGTTTCATCTACAATAGCGTCTACCTTGGTTTCCCAGTCGTCGATACAATTCGTTTCCCACGAAGGCATTCTGTTTCTTTGCAAATATTTTGGAACAAAATGCGCAACAATTCCAGACAGACGTCCAAATTTGATTCCGTATTTTTCAGTCAAAATTGGACTTCCTTGCAGGAAAATCATTTTTCCGTCAACAAATTTACTGTTTCCAGTTTCGTAAATATAATGCAGAATCGCATTTCGCGCCGCCTCAATGTGTGCAGGCATAGATTCTTTGGTTAGCGGAATGAATTTTGCTCCCGAGGTTGTACCAGAAGTTTTTGCAAAATAAATAGGTTTTCCTTTCCAGAGTATATGCTCCTCCCCTTTTACAACTTTCTCTATATAAGGTTTCAGATCTTCATAATCCCGAACCGGAACGTGTTTCTGAAAGTCTTCTATATTTTTGATATTTTCAAAATAATGGTCTTTTCCAAACTCGGTCTGCTTTGCATTTCTAATTAAATTATTAAAAACTTTTTGCTGGGTCTCTACCGGTTTTTTTGCCCATTTTTGAGTCTGACGATATATTTTGCCGGCAAATATTTTGGCCGCTACAGATTTAATTGACATTCTTTATGGTATTATTTTTTGTCAGTCTTCTTTTTATTTTTGTTTTTTTCTTTGATTTCCTGCTCTGTTTTGGCTACTTCTTCACGAAGCTTAATTTCTACATCAGTCGCTTTCATGTTAAGACCATCGGGAACTTCTGTATTTTCTGCAAGAATAGAGTCTTTATCAAATTTTGCGTAATCAAGTTCTCCTTTCAAAACTTTTTGGATTCCTCTTATATAGGCTTCATTTTGTTTTAATGCTGTTTCCAACGAATCTGATTTGATTGCCAGTTTTGTTGCATTTCTTTTCAATTCGGTCGAAGAATAACCTGGAATAAATTCGCGTAAAGGAGTAAAAGCAATAATAAAAGTTGTAACAGATATGAGAAAAATTCCTCCGAGTGTAAAAGTCACAAAGACATTCATTAGGTTGAGTTTAAACGAAAAAATCTCTTCAAACGTGTTTTCATTCAAAATTACCAATCGGTTTTTTGTAAATAATTTTTTTCTGAAAGTGCCTTTTTTTTTTTCTTCATAACTCTAGTATACGAGCAAATATAGTAATTAATCGGATTGAAGCAGGCGTGAGAATTTTAGTAATATAATAAATTTTTTAATTTTATAAAATATTTAACGCTGTAAAAAACAAATATTTTGAACCAAAAATACATTTAGTTCGTATATTTCTATATACCTTTGCGGAATAATTCAGAAAACAATTTGCTTCGGCACAAAATATACAACCATGGGAAGATTAGGTCTTACAGAAATCCTTGTTATAGTAGCTATTGTAATTTTACTTTTTGGAGGTAAAAAAATTCCAGAACTTATGAAAGGTTTGGGAAGCGGTATTAAAGAATTTAAAAACGCTGCAAAAGACGATCAGCCTACTGTGAAAAAAGAAGAAGAAACGAAATAGTAACTTTTCAACTTATCAAAATCCCGAATTACAGATTAATTATCTGTAATTCGGGATTTTTTTTATACCAAATACTGATTTAAAGCATGGAAATATATTCATAAAAGACTAGAAATCTAAAAATTATTTAGCGGTTAAGAAATGTAAATTATACTATTCTATTTTTATTTAAGGAAAATAATCTTACTTTTAGGCGCCCTAAATTTTAAAAATTATGAAAAACCTGCTTTTAGCTATGGCATTTTTGTGTATCACAGAAAGCCAGTCGCAAACACAGCCATTTCCCGCCAATAAGGTTTATGGAAACGGACTCATGGCATCGGCCAGAAACAGCCAAGATGCCCAAACAAGTTACGACACTTGGAAAATGAATTTTGTTGAAGCCTGTTCTAACGGAAGATTCAGAGTAAAATTTGATAATTCTTGGGAAACAGTTTCTGAAGGTATTGCCTACGGAATGCTGCTTTCTGCTTACAAAGGCGACAAAACGCTTTTTGATGGTCTTTGGCTTTACTATAAAGACAATGTAAACGGAAACGGTGTAATGAACTGGAAAATCAATGGCTGTTCTGGAACTGCTGGCCACAACGGTGCAACCGATGCCGAACTAGATGCCGCTATAGCTCTTATTGTTGCCGATTATCAATGGGCAAGTACAGGAACCATTAATTATAAAAATAATGCTAAAACTCTGATTGCGGCAATCAAAAATTACGAAGTCGAAGCAAATACCTATGTACTAAAACCCGGAGATCAATTTGGCGGAAGCTCAATTACTAATCCTTCCTACTTTTCGCCTGCTTATTACAGAGCATTCGGCGCTTATACCAACGACAGCGCATTTTGGAATCAGGTTGCAGCCAAAGCTTACACTGTTATCAACAATAATCTCACTGTAAACAATGCGGCAGGCGGTCTTGTTTCTGACTGGTGCGAAGCTTCTGGAGCGCATTCTTCTGATCCTCAAGCGGGACAATATGCTAATGGTGGTAGAAATTATCAGTATGATGCAGCCAGAACTCCTTGGAGAATCGCTATCGATTATCTTTGGTACGGCACAACAGAAGCAAAAACCTATTCAAAAAAAACATCTGACTTTGTACGTGTAAATCTGGGCGGTTCTGCCAATATCAAAGATGGTTATAGCCAAAACGGCTCTGTAACTGGTCAATGGCACAATGCTACTTTTGTGGGTGCGTTTGCCTGCGCGGCTATGGGAGGCGAAAATCAAACACATCTTGATGCTTCTTATAATGATCTAAAAAACCTAAACGAGCCAAACAGCTATTTTAACCACACCTTAAAAACATTATACACCTTTCTGTTAACAGGTAATTTCTATTTGCCATTAAATGCCACTCTGTCTAATGATACTTTTGATATTGAAAAATCTACTGTTACGCTTTTTCCAAATCCGAGCGCTGATAGAATCACGATTAACGCACCTCAGCGATCAACTATTTCAGTGATTTCACCTTCAGGAAGTGTAATCCTCCAGCAAAAATCAACTTCTGAAACAACAGAAATAAATCTGGAGAATCAAGCATCAGGAGTTTACTTTGTAAAAATATCAAACGATGAATTTAAAAGTATTACCAAAAAAGTGATTTTGAATTGATACTAAAAATAGAAACTCCCAAATTACTGTTGTAATTTGGGAGTTTTTTTATTATTCCATTTTTGGAATTTGGATTTTCTATAATATCATCGTCAACTGAATTCTCTTTCTATCTTCATCAACCTCAGTCACTTTCACATCAACATGCTGGTGTAATTTTACCACTTCGTTTACATCACTCACAAATCCGGCTTTTAACTGTGAAATGTGAACCAATCCACTTTCTTTGATTCCGATATCAACAAAACAGCCGAAGTTCGTGATGTTATTAACAATTCCTGGTAAAATCATTCCCGTTTTCAAATCTTTAATCGATTTTACATTCGCATCGAACTCAAAAACCTTCGCCGACTTTCTTGGATCCAATCCTGGTTTTTCAAGCTCTTTAATGATGTCTTTCAGCGTTAATAAACCAATTTCTGGTGTTACATACTTTTCAGGCTTAATAAGCGCTGTTTTTTCTTTATTTGCAATTAAGTCATTCAAAGAAATATTCAAATCTTTCGCCATCTTTTCAACAACTGGATAAGCCTCCGGATGCACTGCCGAATTATCCAGCGGATTTTTAGCATTTGTGATTCTAATAAACGCCGCTCCTTGCTGATAGGCTTTATCTCCTAAACGAGGCACTTTTTTCAGTTGTTTCCTATCTTCAAAAGGTCCGTTTTCAGAACGGTATTGTACGATGTTTTCGGCCAGCTTCTCCCCGATTCCACTCACATAACTCAACAAATGTTTACTTGCTGTGTTGATATTGATTCCAACCGAGTTTACGCAGCGAATTACCGTATTATCTAATTCTTCTTTTAATTTTGTCTGGTCAACATCGTGCTGGTATTGTCCCACTCCAATTGCTTTTGGGTCGATTTTTACCAATTCGGCCAAAGGATCTGAAAGTCGTCGCCCGATAGAAACTGAGCCACGAACCGTTACATCGTAGTTTGGAAATTCTTCTCTAGCAATTTTTGAAGCCGAATAAACCGAAGCTCCAGCCTCAGAAACAATAAAAACCTGAATTGGTTTGTCAAACGCGATTTTTTTGATGAAAAATTCTGTTTCTCTTGAAGCCGTTCCGTTACCAATCGAAATCGCATCAATTTGATACGCATTTACCATAGAACGGATTTTCTTGATTGCCATTGATTCTTCATTTTGAGGCGCGTGCGGATAAATCGTTTCGTTGTATAATAAATCACCTTTTTCGTCTAAACAAACTACTTTACAGCCACTTCTAAATCCTGGGTCGATTGCTAAAATTCGTTTTTCGCCTAATGGCGGCGCTAATAATAACTGACCTAGATTATTAGCAAAAACCTGAATCGAGTTAGCATCGGCTTTTGCTTTTGCTTCTTGTAAAGTCTCATTTCCAATCGCCGGATTCAACAAACGTTTATAACTATCTTCAATCGCAAGCTGTAAATGAGCTGTTGTATTATTTTGTTTTTTAATGATGATTTCGTCAATAACATCGTAGGCATCGTCGATATCAACATCTATTTTCATTTTTATAAAACCTTCATTTTCTGCACGAAGCATCGCTAATAAACGGTGTGCTGGCGCTTTTGTCAACGGCTCTTCCCAATCAAAATACTGATCGAATTTTTTTGCTCCTTCTTCTTCGGCTTTCTTTTTTACCACTTTTGTAGCAATCGTCGCTTTTCGCTGATACAATCTACGAAGCTGTTTACGAACATAAATATTTTCGTTGATCCATTCGGCTACAATGTCTCTTGCGCCCTGAATTGCTGCTTCTTCATTGATAACATTTTCATTGATGTATTGCGTCGAAATAAAATCGATATCGGCATCACTTTCAGATATAATCAGTTTTGCTAAAGGTTCCAGACCAAATTCGCGCGCCACGTCGGCTTTTGTTTTTTTCTTCTTTTTATATGGAAGGTAAAAATCTTCAATCTCTTGTAAATCAAAACTATCTTCGATTTTTTTCTTCAATTCTGGCGTAAGTGCTTTTTGCTCCTCGATCGATTTTAAAACTGCATCTTTACGTTTTATCAACGTATCGTAATCTTTTTGCAATTTTGCAATCTGCTCAATAACAGTTTCATCAAGATTTCCGGTTGCATCTTTTCGGTAACGCGAAATAAATGGAATTGTACAATCTTCTTCTAATAATTTTACTGTGTTTTGAATACTAACTGCGGGCGCCTGAACAGACTTGGCAATGAATTGAATATTAGTCATACTTTTAATGAAATAAATTCTTATTTTTAAAATGATACATTTTACTTGTTAAAAAAAACGAAGTACATTGATCAATAATTTTGCTAAAATAATATCTTTGTTTTTAATTTTTAGCTCATGAAAGTTTTATTACTCTATTTTTTATTTGTAAATAGCATTACATTTCTCCTTACTGGTTATGATAAATTTCAAGCTAGAAGACACAACTCACGCATACCAGAAAGCGCTTTATTTATTCTAGCTTTTATAGGCGGATCTATTGGTTTGTTAATCGGAATGTTTTTCTTTAGACATAAAACGAGCAAAACTACATTTATTATGAAATTCCTGTACATAATTTTGGTCCAAGCTGTATTGATTTACTTAAAATTGACTCACAATATATAGATATTAACATTGTTGATAACCTCAATTTCATAAATATAAAAAACTGATTATAAAGTACTTAAAATAAAAAACCGGATGAATATAAAAATCCGCCCGGTGTGTTTTTATGTTATTGGTGCGAAGCACCGAATTTTTTTTTGACTTTTTACGAACAAGCAATCTTATTCACTCTGTTTTGGTGTCTTCCACCTTCAAAAGCTGTATTCAGGAATGTTTCAACAATTTCGACCGCTTGCGGAATCGATGTAAAACGCGCTGGAATACTCACAATATTCGCATCATTGTGCAAACGTGTTAAATAAGCGATTTCTTTAGTCCAACATAAGCCAGCTCTCACTTTCGGGTGTTTGTTAACAGTCATTGCAATTCCGTTCCCGCTGCCACAGATTACGATTCCAAAATCGGCTTTTCCTTCAGATACATCATTTGCAACCGGGTGTCCAAAATCAGGATAATCTACAGAAGCATCTGTATCTG
Organism: Flavobacterium procerum; assembly: GCF_042431625.1. NCBI lineage: Bacteria > Pseudomonadati > Bacteroidota > Flavobacteriia > Flavobacteriales > Flavobacteriaceae > Flavobacterium > Flavobacterium procerum. The sequence goes on from NZ_JBHLYW010000010.1 coordinate 752,931, forward strand.
TTCCGTAATTTGTTACTTCATAACCTTTTGCTTCAAGCATAGCAACAATTGCTTTTTTATATTCAGGGCCAGCATGGTCGTTTCCTATCGAAATTTTCATTTTATATACTTATTAAGTTGTGTTATGCAAATTTACTTAATAAATAGATGTTCGCTACGAATTACACTAATTTTCACAAATTTTTTTCTTTTTAAATACTATATAAACATTCCAATATAAATTAGTGTTCACTCGTTCAATTCGTAACAAAAAAACAATAATTACAACTATCTTACTTTCAAAAGCTTATAGGTTATTAACAATTTTAATAACTCTGTAAGTATCTCAAAATCAATGAATAAAAATCAAAATATTTGTTAAAATTTTAAGGTGTTAATACGACTTTGTAATCACTTGATATTCAGTTAACTTTAAATTAACAGAAAATGTTAATAAGTTCGAAAAGAAAATTAGAAGTTTTTTTTGGTTGTTTCGAAAAAATACCTAATCCAAAAGTGAAATTAAATATGCAAGAAAAGTTTCGTGAATTTTTGGAAAAGTTATCAATATCAAAAATACCATTTTCAACAGAAATCAACATATCAACTTATCTACAAAATCAATTCAATTTTGGTTGTCAACCGTTGTTAATTAAAATAGAAAAAGTCTTATAAATTAATCATTTAACTAAAAATAACTATGTTGATAACTCAGAATAAATAAGTAAAACGAGATTTCAATGACTCAAAAAAAAAAATTATTCGACATATTAACAAGCTATAATAACCATAAATTTTTTTTAAATTTTTAAAAATCTTTTTTGTTGTATTTAATATATGTTGAAAACTAAAAAAGTTGAAAAGGAAAAAAAAATTTTTTGAATTGAATTTTACTTTGTTTTGAATTTGTTTCAGACAATTTTGAGAGGACTGTTGAGATTGTCCAGAATTGCCTGAACTTGTTCGAAATCGTTGGGATGAACTTTGAGTTTGATGCCACCCAGCGCAGTTGTGTAGAGTGGAACGACCGAAAGCGTGATTTCGTTTTCGAAAAAATGCGGAATTTCTTCCTGTTCGAGTAAATGGCGTAGAACAACAGTTTCGTGCGGATAATTGAATATAGCGATTGTTTTAAAGCTTTCCATTTTAGGTCTTTTAGTAAAGATAAGAAGTAATATTTTGAATAAATCTATTTGCCGCAATCTATTATCTGATATCTTATTTGTAATTTTAAACTTTATAAGAAAAGATATATGAGTAAGAAAATTAGAAAGCCGATAAAAAATGATAAGGATTTCTCAGGAAAAATACTAAAAATTTTATCGCAGAGTGCTAATAAAACATTTAATTACAAACAGATAGCAGCAAAGTTAGAACTTGACGATACGAAAAGCAGAAACCAGATTATAAAAGATTTGAAAATCTTGGCTTCTCAGAAAAAAATCATTGAAACAGAACCTGGAAAATATTTAGTTAAGGCTGTAAGTCAGGATTATTACGAAGGAACAATAGATATGACGAGCAGAAAAACGGCTTATTTTATTTGTGATGAATTTGAAGAAGACGTTTTTATTCCGACCAATAATTTGAATCGTGCTTTAGATAAAGACAAAGTTAAAGTTTACGTTTACAACAGAAGAAAAGGAAAAAGACCTGAAGGTGAAGTAATTGAAGTTTTAGAAAGAGACAAAACCGAGTTTGTTGGAGTAATTGATATTCAGGCCAATTTTGCTTTTGTTTCTACTGCCAATCCGAAAATGTACACGGATATTTTTATTCCGAAAGATAAATTGGGAGAAGCAGAAAATGGTGACGTTGTTTTGGTTAAGATTGAAGACTGGCCAAAAAGAGCCGACAGTCCGTTTGGATCTGTAATTCGAGTTCTCGGAAAACCTGGAGAACACAATACTGAGATTCATGCCATTTTAGCAGAATATGGATTGCCATCTGAATTTCCGGTAGAAGTAGAGGTTTTTGCACAAAAGCTGGATACTTCGATTCAGGAATCTGAGATAGCAAAGCGTCGTGATATGCGTGATACACTTACGTTTACGATAGATCCAAAAGATGCAAAAGATTTTGATGATGCATTGTCTTTCAAAAAGTTAGAAAATGGAAACTTCGAAATCGGAATTCATATTGCTGATGTTTCGTATTATTTAGAAGAAGGAACGATTCTAGATGATGAAGCGTATCAAAGAGCCACTTCGGTTTATTTGGTCGATAGAGTAGTGCCAATGCTTCCTGAAGTTCTGTCTAATTTTGCTTGTTCGCTTCGTCCGAATGAGGAGAAATATACATTTTCTGCTGTATTTGAAGTTTCGCCTACAGCTCAGGTAATCAATCAATGGTTTGGAAGAACAGTGATTTATTCTGATCAGCGTTTCGCTTACGAAGAAGCACAGCATATTATCGAAACAAAAGGAGATAACACGATTCCGGTTGATATTTCTATCACTGGAGCATCGTATGTCGTGGCAGACGAAATTGTTGAAGCTACTTTAAAACTGGATGAACTCGCTAAGATTTTAAGAAAGAAAAGAATGCAGAATGGAGCAATTTCTTTTGATAAAGTTGAAGTTAAATTTAATCTGGATGCCGAAGGAGAACCTGAAGGCGTTTATTTTAAAATTGCAAAAGATGCCAATCATTTGATTGAAGAATTTATGCTTCTTGCTAATAGGAAAGTGGCTGAATATATTGGAAAACAAAAGAAAACTTTTGTGTATCGTATTCATGATGAACCTAATGAAGACAAATTAATCGCCATGCAAACTGTTATTTCTAAGTTTGGTTATAAACTAGATTTTAGAAGTAAAGGAGATATCGCCAAATCATTGAATTCTTTGATGGAAGAAGTAAATGGTAAAAAAGAGCAGAATCTTATTGACACTTTGGCAATTAGAAGTATGAGCAAGGCTAAATATTCTACAGATAACATTGGACATTATGGTTTAGCTTTTGATTATTACAGCCATTTTACTTCGCCAATTCGTAGATATCCAGACGTTATGGTACATCGTTTGTTGCAATATTATCTGGACGGAGGCAAATCTGTAGATGAAGAGGCTTACGAAACTAAATCGCTGCATTGTTCTAATATGGAAAACTTAGCAACAAATGCTGAGCGTGACAGTATCAAGTACATGCAGGTTAAATACATGCAGGATCATCAGGATGAAGAGTTTCTTGGCGTTATTTCTGGTGTTACCGAATGGGGGATTTATGTTGAAATCGTTTCTAACAAATGTGAAGGAATGGTAAGAATCCGAGAAATAAAAGATGATTATTACACTTTCGATGAAAAGCAATATGCCTTGGTTGGTGCGACATCGGGAAGTATTTTACAATTAGGAGATGAAATTTACGTTAAAGTAAAAAATGCCGATTTAGTTAAAAAACAATTAGATTTTCATTTTTTACGAAGAGCTAAATAGTTTATTAAATTTAAAAAGAAAAAGTATGAAAAAATTAATCATAGGGGCAGCGTTATTGCTAGCACAATTGTCTATTGGACAAGTTACAAAGGAGTTAGGAGACTTTGACTCTGTTAAGGTATTTGATAAACTAAGTGTAAAACTGGTGCAGTCTTCTGAAAATAAGATTGTAATAAAAGGAGCTAGAGAAGCTGAAGTAGAAGTTGTTAATAAAAAAGGTTTATTAAAATTAAGAATGCCTTTTCCTAAACTTTTATCTGGTAATGATTTGGATATCACTGTTTATTACAAACATATTGAGCTGATAGATGTTAATGAAGGAGCTGAAGTTACAAGCAAAGAAACCATTAAAGCGACTTCTTTTAAAGTTAGCGCACAAGAAGGAGGAAAAATTAACGTAGATTTGGAAGTTGATAAACTAAATGTGAGTTCTGTATCGGGAGGAGAAATTACATTAACTGGTAAAGCAGATAATGTTGATGCAGGTTTAGGAGCAGGAGGATATCTTCTAGCAAGTAAATTGGCTACTTCTCAGACCAAAGTAAGCGTTTCTGCGGGCGGAAAAGCTGATGTTAATGCTTCGACCATTGTAGAAGCAAAAGTTAACGCAGGAGGCTCTATTTACATTTATGGAAAACCGAAACAAATTAATGAGAAAAAAGTTTTTGGCGGTAAGATTGAACAGGTAAAATAAATAATAATTTTTAAATGATAAACGATATTCTGGCTGGACTGCCATGGGGACTTTTCTTGAGCTTTATGGTTGGTCCAGTATTTTTTATATTATTAGAAACCAGTATTACAAAAGGATTCAGAGCTGCGATAGTTTTTGATTTTGGCGTAGTTCTAGGTGATGTTTTTTTTATAGCAATCGCATACTTAGGAAGTTACAGACTTATCCAGAGCTTAAAAGATAAACCTGCATTATTTATTTTTGGAGGTATCATCATGCTGGCATATGGAATTATTTCTTTTGTAAGATTGAGAAAAGAAGAAAAAATAAATGATGAAGAAATAGATCGTGATATCATTAAAAGAAACTACGGAAGCTTATTTATAAAAGGCTTTTTACTCAACGTTATCAATATTGGAGTTCTTGGCTTCTGGTTGGCAGTTATTATTTCTGTCGGACCAAAATTAGAAATGCAGAATACTAGAATGTTTACATTTTTTACTTCTGTAATTATAACTTATTTGTTAATTGACTGTATTAAAATACTATTGGCCAAACAATTAAAGTCAAGAATGACTCCGGTTAATATCCTAAAAATAAAAAAAGTAATTAGTGTTGTTTTGATGGTTTTTGGAATTGCCTTAATGGTTCAAGGATGGTTTCCAAAAGAAAAAGAAATGGTTAAAAATGCTTTTGAGAAGATTGAAAAGTAGTTTGTTAATAACTCAAAAATATAAATTTAAACCTCTGAATTTCAGAGGTTTTTTTGTGTTTATAAGTATTGGTTTTAGAACTTTTAAAGAAGTTTTTTAGGTCTAGTTTGTCATTTCGAGGAACGAGAAATCACACTAGAAACTCCGTACAGTATGTTGCTAATCTTTATAGAATATCGAGTGTGATTTACCCTTCGTCGAAATGACAAGATTGTGGAAAAATTTGACCATAAAAAACTCCAAATTTTCTTGAAGGTTTTGAGGTATCGTGCGGATTCGAACTGATATATTTTTACTTAATTTTTACTAAAAATTAAACATAAAAAAAACCTCTAAATTGCTTTAGAGGTTTTTGAGGCATCGTCCGGATTCGAACCGGAGTAGGAGCTTTTGCAGAGCCCAGCCTAGCCGCTCGGCCACGACGCCATTACTTGAACGGTTGGCAAAAGTAACTAAAATCTTTAAATTTCAAAAGTTTCAAAGTAACTATTTTAAAAATTTACGATTTTAATTTTGAATACTACTTTCTAATTTCCGTCATTTTTATAGTAACTGACTCAACATCACCACCAATAGGCGGATTTATTTTAGAAACCCAAACTGTTGTTTTTTCTACTGTTTCTATCTCTTCGAGCACTCGAATATTGATTCTTTTGGCAACATGTTCCAATAAATGCGAACGAATTGCCATTTCTTCTGTCACAATTTTATTCAAATGAACATAGTCAACAGTATCTAAAAGATGATCTGTTTCTGCCGATTTCTGTAAATTTGTTTTAATTTTTAGATCTACCGTGTAATCAGATCCTATTTTTCCTTCTTCAATTAAACATCCGTGGTAAGAAAAAGTACGGATATTTTTCAGTTTAATAACTCCCATTTTTATAATTTTATTCTTGTAGTGTTTGGATTTTGGTAATTGGATGTTACTGCATATACTGTAACTATTTTGTTAATTTCATCAACTGTAAAATGAATAGTATATGGGAATTTTTTCAAAGGTAAGGTTCTAATTATATTATACTTTTCTTCAAAAAATGGAAATGTATTTAAAGTATCTACATACTTTTGATATTCATTAAAAAATTTTGTTCCTAAACCATCAGAAAGAGATTCATAATATTCAGCAATTTCATCTACTTCTAATTCAGCTCTTAAAAGAATATTTATTTCGAACATTACTTCTTATTCCATTTAGCATTGAGTCTTTTTTTAGATTCTTCCCAACTTATAAAATCCTCTGGCTTAGCATTCTTCATACGATCTAAAACCATTTCTTGTTGCCATAATGGAATTTCATTCTCAACATTTTCATCTATAGAAACGTCTGGAACATGTTTAAAAAAACTAATAAAAGTTTCGTAGAAATCGTCTGGAATTGTAACAGTTAATTGTCTCATAATTCTGAATATTTAAACAAAAATAGGAATAAAATTAATTTGAGTTTCAGGTTTAACATTTCATGTTTTGTGCGACTTAGATAACTTTAAACCTGAAACCTGAAACCTTTTTTTTATCTTTGCTAAAATTACTATAAAATAATGGCATCAGAAGAGAAATCACTCAATTTTATTGAACAAATCATAGAGGAAGACGTAAAATCAGGTCTTTCAAATACTAAACTTCGCTTTCGTTTTCCACCAGAACCAAATGGTTATTTGCACATCGGACACGCAAGTTCTATTGCGCTAAATTTTGGTTTAGGAATTGATTATCAATCTCCTGTGAATTTACGTTTTGATGATACAAATCCTGAAAAAGAAGAACAGGAATTTGTTGATGCTATTAAAAAAGATGTAGAATGGCTAGGCTACAAATGGGCAGAAGAATGTTATGCATCAGATTATTTCCAACAATTATACGATTGGGCAGTTTTATTAATTAAGAAAGATAAAGCGTATGTTGATAGTCAGACTTCTGAAGAAATGGCGATCCAAAAAGGAACTCCAACAACTCCAGGAACTGACAGTCCGTACAGAAATCGTTCTGTTGAAGAAAACTTAGATTTATTCGAAAGAATGAAAAACGGTGAATTTGAGGCTGGTACACATATTCTTCGTGCCAAAATTGATATGAAATCAACCAATATGTTGATGCGTGATCCAATTATGTACAGAATTTTACACAAACATCATCACAGAACTGGAGATACCTGGAAAATATATCCAATGTACGATTGGGCACATGGACAAAGTGATTATTTAGAGCAGATTTCGCACTCATTTTGTACACTGGAATTCTTGCCTCACCGTGAATTATACGATTGGTTTTTAGATCAGATTTTTGATGATAATAAGTTGCGTCCAAAGCAAAGAGAATTTGCTAGACGTAACCTATCACATACTGTTGTTAGTAAAAGAAAATTACAGCAACTAGTTAAGGAAAAGCATGTTAACGGTTGGGACGATCCAAGAATGTCAACCATTTCTGGATTAAGAAGACGTGGTTATACAGCTGTTTCTTTACGTAATTTTGCGAACACAATTGGTATTGCAAAACGCGATAATTTGATCAATGTATCGGTTTTGGAATTCTGTATTCGTGAAGATTTGAACAAAATTGCACCTCGTGTAATGGCTGTTTTGGATCCTGTAAAACTGGTAATTACCAATTATCCAGAAGGAAAAGAAGAATGGTTAGAAGCTGAAAACAATCAGGAAGATGAGAGTGCTGGTTTTAGAAAAGTACCTTTTTCACGTGAATTGTACATTGAAAGAGAAGACTTTTTAGAAGAAGCTCCAGCTAAATTTTTCCGTTTGACTTTAGGAAAAGAAGTTCGTCTGAAAAATGCTTATATTATTAAAGGTGAATCAGTTGTAAAAGATTCTGAAGGAAATATTACTGTAATTCATGTAACGTATGATACCGATTCTTTAAGTGGAAGTGGGACAGAAGCAAGTCAAAGAAAAGTATCTGGAACATTGCATTGGGTTTCGATTCAACATGCTTTAGAAGCAGAAGTTCGTTTGTACGATCGTTTGTTTACAGATGAAGCTCCAGACAGTTATAAAGAGAAAAATTTCTTAGATTTTGTGAATCCAAATTCATTAGAAATTGTAACTGGATATGTTGAACCAAGTTTAGCAACAGTTCAAAATGAAGATAAATTCCAGTTTCAACGTTTAGGTTATTTTACTGTTGATAAAGATTCAACTGCTTCAAAGTTAGTATTTAACAAGACTGTTGGATTGAAAGATGCTTGGGAAGAAAAGGGTAAAAAAGAAGAAAACAGCATCAATAATTCTTTAAAAGAAATCAACAAATATTTTAAAGTTGAGACTAAACCAGAAAGAATTGCAATTGAAAGTGCAATAGGGGAGAACATCAAAAATATCTCTAGTTTCTCTTTATTACAGAATTCATTAAAGAAAAATATCAACAATAATAAGGCTTCACTGTTGTTTTCTCAGTTTATTTTGAAATATTCAAACTGGAAATCAACAGATTTTGAAGAAGAAGATATTAAGAAATTATATTCAATGTCTTTAAAAAGTGAGTCTACGTATGTGAGATCAAAAGCACTTTTGAATTTGAGAGATATTGAAAGTGAAAGTTTGAGAAATCAATATGATGACGAAATTTTGAAATTATATTCAAATTCACCAAAAAATGCTTCTGAAAGAGAAATTGAAATTCTTTCTGAAATGGTAAAGAAGTAATATCAACTAAATTTATGAAAAGCGCTTTTATAAGCGCTTTTTTATTATTATATAGATTTACTATTAAAAAATGAAATTTAATAATTTTTATAGATTAAAAATAACTTTCATAAATTAATTTTAATAGAAAATATAAACTTGTTGGATAACTTATTCATTTTTTGAATTTAAGTTTATTAAAAGGCTTTATTTTAATTTTTTACTTTTTGAATCGCGATTTACCTCTAAAAATTTTATAAAATAGTTTTTATTGATGTTAATTTATTTTTTAAATTAATTATATTTATTATTTATAAAATCTATTATATTTATATTTTTAATTAATTTTATATATTAAAAGTAACCTCTATAAATTGTTTTTAAGATAAATTAAAAAATAGTCGAGTAGAGAAGACCTTTTTTTGTTTTTCATTTCTTAAAACTCTTTATTTCAATTTTTTGTTTTTTTGACTTCGATTTTCTTTCAAAAAAAAGTAAATAAAGTTTTTTCTTATATTTTATTATTTTGCCTTCAATTTTTTAATTATAAATTACGGCTATTATTTTCATCAAAATTTAGTTTTTAACTATCATTTATAAAAATGACTATAAAATTAAAAGTTATAGTTTTTTGTTATTTTATGTATTTTGTCTTCAATTTTATAATTATAA
>NZ_JBHLYW010000011.1:0-169382 GCF_042431625.1 Flavobacterium procerum
AAAGAAAAGAAAAGAACCATTACATCAATAGCCACGATAATCCACCTAGGTAGATAACTTAGATTATTAATATTAGCTCTCAGATTTCTTGGCGAAAAAGTATTATATAATATAGAGGCTAAACTAGTCGGCTTTTCTGTATTCAATTTGGTTTAGTTAGGTGTGATAATTTAATCTGTACTTACAAAAGTACTAATTAAAGATGTTAAAAAAGTGTTTCTATTAAAATTAAACTATAACAATTCTATTTGTTATTAAAAATTGAACTAATAAAATTAACCATTAATTTTGGCAATAGTATTTCTAATCTTGCAATTGGTAAATCAAAAAACATATTTTACCGTGTTAATTTATAGTCAATTTGTAAAAGTTAAATTTTCCCTCCGGTTGTTTTTTGTTTCAAGAGCCCTAATAAATAGCTTCCATATCCAGATTTAATTAACGGTTCTGCCAATTTTTGTAGTTGATTGTCACTAATAAAACCTTGTCTCCATCCTATTTCTTCAATACAACCTACCTTAAGTCCTTGTCTTTCCTCTAGAACCTGAACAAACTGTCCAGCTTGCATCAAACTACTAAATGTTCCAGTATCTAACCAAGCTGTTCCTCTACTTAAAATACCTACTTTTAGTTTCCCATTTTCAAGATAAACTTTATTTACATCAGTAATTTCATATTCTCCACGAGCGCTTGGTTTGATGTTCTTTGCAATTTCAACTACCGAATTATCGTAAAAATACAAACCTGGAACTGCATAATTAGATTTTGGATCTAGTGGTTTTTCCTCTATTGAAATAGCATTTTTATTTTCATCAAACTCTACTACACCATACCTTTCAGGATCAGCGACATGATAAGCAAAAACAACACCTCCATCTGGGTCAGCATTGTCCTTAAGTAATTGTTGCATATTGGTTCCAAAGAATATATTATCTCCAAGAACCAAAGCAACTTTGTCTTTTCCAATAAATTCTTCTCCTATTACGAAAGCCTGCGCTAGTCCATTTGGATTTGGCTGTTCTGCGTAACTAAATTTACAACCTATTGTACTTCCATCTCCTAGGAGTTTTTTAAAATGAGGCAAATCATGAGGAGTTGAAATAATCAAAATTTCATTAATTCCAGCCATCATCAACGTTGATAATGGATAATAAATCATTGGTTTATCATAAACCGGCATCAATTGCTTGCTTACTGCTAACGTTAATGGATGTAATCTTGTTCCGGAACCTCCGGCTAATATAATTCCTTTCATAAAACTCATTTTAGTTTTAGATTTTTGATTCTAACATTATCGATAATCAAAATACGCTATTCTACAAAAATTCTCTTTAAACTTTCTTTATAATCTGGCACTTTTAGGTTGTAAGTACTTTTAATTTTTTTCTTGTCCAACAATGAAAATTCTGGACGTTTTGCTGGCGTTGGATATGACGATGATGGAATCCCACTAATATTACATTTATAGTCCCCCATCTCTTTAATTGACAACGCAAAATCGTACCAGCTTATTTCACCCTCATTTGAATAATTATAAATTCCAGGAATCCATTCCGAAAATTCGATTATATGAATCATTGCCTGCGCCAAATCTGCAGCATGTGTTGGTGAACCAATCTGATCATTTACAACATTAATGGAATCTCTTTCTTGCATTAATCGTTGCATCGTTTTCACGAAATTATTTCCAAACTTGCTATAAACCCATGAAGTCCTAATGATAATCGAATTTGGATTTTCTTTTAAACACGCCTTTTCTCCCTCTAATTTACTTTCTCCGTAAACATTTATTGGGTTTGTTTCTGCTTTTTCATCTAAAGCAACAGATGATGTTCCATCAAAAACGTAATCTGTCGAAACATGAATTAATTTAGCATTATTTTTCGCTGTATATTTTGCAAGTAATTCTACTGCTAAATGATTTATTTTGAAAGCCAAATCTCTTTCAGACTCCGCTTTATCTACTGCTGTGTAAGCTCCGCAATTAAAGACAATATCGGGTTTAATTTCATTTAATTGAGTTTGAAGCAATTCCAAATCATCCAATGTCGCTTTTGTACGACCTGCAAATATCCACTCATACTGAGAATAAGAAGAAGATAAAAGGTTAAGTTCAGATCCTAATTGGCCTGTTGCTCCAGTTACAAGAATTTTCTTCATTAGAATAAACTATTACAATTTTCAATAGAAGGTAATATTTGGTCTTTTTCAGAAACAATAGCATCATTTAAATCCATACCCCAATCTATATTTAACGAAGAATCATCGTATTTAATTCCACCTTCAGAAGCTTTGTTATAAAATTGATCGCATTTGTACATAACCGAAGCTGTTTCACTGATAACAGAAAATCCATGTGCAAATCCTTGAGGAACTAATAATTGTTTTTTGTTTTCTGAAGATAACAAAACACTAAATGATTTTCCATATGTCGGAGAATCTTTTCTTAAATCAACTGCAACATCTATAATTTCTCCTTCTAAAACACGAACTAATTTTGTCTGCGCAAAAGGAGGATTTTGATAGTGCAACCCCCTTAAAGTTCCTTTTTTTGAAAAGGATTGATTGTCTTGAACAAAATCAATATTAATTCCTAAATCTTCAAATTTGGTTTTACTGTATGATTCAAAAAAATAACCTCTTTCATCACCAAAAACGGTTGGCTCTACAATTACTAAATCTTTTATAAATGTTTCTTCTATTTTCATATTAACTTTTCAAATATATTTATTACACAAAGAAGTTTAGAACTACTTCTTTTATTCTGTTTTTATTTTCTAGCGATAGATTTCCCGATGGAAGACACAATCCTTTATCAAATAATTCTTCTGCAGTATTTTCACCATAATAAGGATGTTTTTCAAAAATAGGTTGCAGATGCATCGGCTTCCAAAGAGGGCGACATTCAATATTTGCGTCTTCAAATGCCATTCTTAAATTTTCCCTATTGCTATTTTTTTTATTTTGAGCTTCAACTAGAATCGTTGTCAGCCAGCAATTCGAAAAAAAATCCTGGTTTAGATTTTCAAAAACCGTCACCTCATCAATATTCCTAAAAAGCTCTTTATAAAAAGCGTTTGTTTCTCTTCTCGCCTCAATATTTTTGTGCAAAATTTCCATTTGGCCAAGTCCAATTCCTGCACAAACATTACTCATTCTATAGTTATAACCAATTTCACTATGCTGATAATGAACTGCTTTGTCTTTGGCTTGAGTCGCAAAAAATAAAGCTCTATTCTTGACAGCTACAGAATTTGAAATTAGTGCTCCGCCGCTTGAAGTTGTTATAATTTTATTTCCGTTAAACGATAAAATCCCCAAACTACCAAAAGTACCACATTTCTGTCCTTTAAAACTGCTCCCTAAAGCTTCTGCACTATCTTCTATTACTGGAATATCGTATTTATTAGCCACTGCGTGTACTTCTTCAACCTTATATGGGTTTCCGTAGAGGTGTACAGTTATTATTGCTTTTGGTTTTTTGCCTCTTTTGATTCTATCCTGAATTGCTATTTCTAAAAATTGTGGACAAATATTCCATGTATCACTTTCGCTGTCTACAAAAACTGGAACAGCTCCCTGATATAAAATTGGATTTGCCGACGCTGAAAAAGTCATGCTTTGACAAATAACTTCATCGCCTGCTTTTACTCCTAGTAAAATCAAAGCCAGATGAATAGCAGAAGTTCCCGAATTTAATGCAGTTACAAATGATTTCTCTTCAAAATATTTTTCTAATTTGTGTTCAAACTCTTCAACATTTGGTCCACCAGAAGTAATCCAATTGGTTTCAAATGCATTTTTAATATATTTCTGTTCAGAACCGCTTTGTTTGGGCAGTGAAAGGTAAATTCTTTTATTGTGCATTTATTTTCCAATAATTACTTTCATATCGAACATCGTCCTCACTAACTTTTGTTAATGGAAGAGTCGAAAACGAAATTAATTTTGAGTTTGATTCTAGAGACTCAATTGCATTAGCATAGCCGGCAGGAATATGAACAACTTTACTGTCTGATTCTGAAACTACAACTGTTTCAATCGGCAAATCTTTAGAGGGATTTTCCCAATTATCTACTTTTACAAAATGAATCTTAAAAGAACCTGTTAAACAATAAAAATTCTTTGCATCTAATTTATGCCCCTGCCATGCACGAATGGGATTTTCATCAGAATTACTTATAATGTAAAATCGTTCAATATCTTCAAAAGTAAAATCGTTCACATACGAAATGCTTCCTCGATGATCTGAAAAATTTCCTCCCTGAATTACTTTTGGATTCATACGTTTACTTTCATATTGTATTTATTCAACAAATAAAACTTTGATGAATATACTATTAATAATGGAACAATTACAATTGCAAATAAAATTGCATCTTCTACTTTCTGATAAAGAGATACTACTAAAAATGAAATTACACTTTGGACTACAGCATAATAAAGCGAAACAAGTCTGTGCTGTATTTTATACTCATTGCTTAAAACCTGATAAAGATGTAAGCGATGAGCTTCAAAAATATTTTGTTTTAAATATAAACGATGTAAAATAGTGCAAATCGCATCTACTCCATAAACAGCTAAAAACAAAAGCCATATTAAAGAGCTTGTATTCAAAATAAGTTTCAGAACCAAGTAAATAATCCAAAATGCAACGGCGATACTTCCCACATCTCCTGCAAAACATTTAGCTCTTTTTCTGTAATTAAAGAACAGAAATACCAAGCTTGCAATCATAGCATATTTTATGAAACTTCCATCTACAAAGAGCTGCACTTTTGTATTTACATATAATAATGCTCCCATTACTGACAAAGTATATAAACCAGTTATACCATTTATTCCATCCATAAAATTATAGGCGTTGATTAAACCTATGGAAAGAATATATACAGCAATAATCTGCCAAATGGGTAAAACCTGGAAAATTCCAAGGTCAAAAAAAATCAATGAAATAGCCAGAAAATGGATTGATATTCTGATTTTATTTGACAAACTTTGAATATCATCCCAGAAACTTATCAAACTAACTAAAGTGATTCCTGTAAAAAACAAATAGTTATGTTGATGATGTTGCAGAAAATAAATTAAAGAGGCAAACCAAAAAATAATTCCGCCTCCTCTTAGAGTTATCTCAGTATGTGAACTTCGTAAATTTGGTTTATCAATTATATTAAAGCGGTCAGCCACTCTAAAATAGAGGAGCATTAAAATCATTAATATTAGTCCTAGTAGTATAAATTCCATTATTTATCTTAATGAGATTACTCCCAATTAGTATCTTTTATTTCATCATAAACTTTTTGAATGCCTTCTTCTAAGGAAGTTTTAGCTTTCCATCCAAAACTATTAAGTTTAGAAACATCCATAAGCTTACGTGGGGTACCGTCTGGCTTAGAAGTGTCAGTTAAAATTTCTCCTTCAAATCCAACAACTTTTTTAACTAAAATAGCCAAATCTAAAATAGAGATATCTTCACCTACTCCAATATTTACTAATCCTTGTTCATCATAATTTTTCATTAAATATACACAAGCTTCAGCAAGATCGTCGGCATGCAAAAACTCCCTTTTCGGACTTCCTGTTCCCCAAATTGTGACAGATGCATCTCCATTTCTTTTAGCAATAATAAATTTTCGAAGCATTGCCGGCAGTACATGAGAATTCTTTAAATCGTAATTATCATTTGGTCCATACAAATTGGTAGGCATTACTGAAATAAAATTACATCCAAACTGATCTCTATAAGCGTCGCACATTTTTATACCTGCAATTTTTGCAATTGCGTAAGGTTCGTTTGTTGGCTCCAATTCTCCTGTAAGCATATACTCTTCTTTTAATGGCTGTGGTGCCATTTTTGGATAGATGCACGAAGAACCAAGAAACATTAATTTCTTAACTTCATTTAAATAGGCTTGATGAATAACGTTATTCTGAATCATCAGGTTTTCATAAATAAAATCACCTTTATAAGTATTGTTGGCAATGATACCTCCTACTTTTGCGGCGGCTAAAAAAACATAATCCGGTTTTTCTTCAGCAAAAAAGTCTGCTACCGCTTGCTGATTTCTTAAATCTAATTCTGAAGAAGTTTTCAATACAAAATTCGAATATCCCTTTTCTTTTAATTGACGTAAAATTGCTGAACCTACCATACCCCTATGTCCAGCTATATATATTTTATCTTGTAAATTCATAATATTTCTTTTCTTAAATCTAAAATACTCTAGGTTGTATTTTTAAAATTAATATCGAATAGCTGATCTTACTTCTTTTATCATTTTCTCTTTCTGTACATACTGAAGATCAGATGCTATCATTTCCTTAACTAATCCAGCTAAATCATATTTTGGCACCCATCCTAATTTAGTTTTAGATTTCGTTGGATCTCCAATAAGCAAATCTACTTCCGTCGGACGGAAATATTCTGGATCAACGGCAATAATCTGTTTTCCAACTTCAATTTCATAAGCCGGATTACTGCAAGAAGCAACAAAGCCTTTTTCATTTACTCCTTCGCCTTTAAACTCGACTTCAATACCAAGCTCTGCAAATGACATTCTTACAAAGTCACGTACATAAGTAGTTTCACCCATTGCAATAACATAATCTTCTGCAACATCTTGCTGTAAAATACGCCACATAGCTTCCACATAATCTTTAGCATGTCCCCAATCACGTTGTGCATCTAAGTTACCTAAATACAAACAGTCTTGTTCACCAAGGGCGATTGCAGCAGCAGCCATAGTTATTTTGCGAGTAACAAAAGTTTCTCCACGACGTGGAGACTCGTGATTAAATAAAATTCCGTTACATGCATACATATTGTAAGCTTCACGATAATTTTTAGTAATCCAAAAACCATAAATCTTTGCTACGCCATATGGAGAACGTGGGTAAAACGGTGAGTTCTCATCATAAAATCCTTTTTCATTTTTATTTTCAGCCAAACCACCATATAATTCAGACGTCGATGCCTGATAAATACGTGTTTTCTTTTCTAAACCTAAAATACGAACTGCTTCCAAAATTCTAAGCGTCCCTATACCATCAACATTGGCAACATATTCTGGAGAATCAAAAGATACCTTAACATGACTCATTGCTCCCAAGTTATAGATTTCATCAGGTTGTACCTCTTGGATAATCCTAATAACATTGGTTGAATCGGTCAAATCTCCGTAATGTAATTTAAAATTTACATGAGCTTCGTGCTGATCTTGGTAAATGTGATCAATACGTTGGGTATTAAAAGAAGAAGCTCTTCTTTTTACACCATGAACCATATATCCTTTCTCTAATAATAATTCTGCTAAGTATGATCCATCTTGACCTGTAATTCCTGTTATAAGTGCTACCTTCATTTTTTTATAATTAACTTAAAAGTTTTGAATTATTACTTATTTTACAAAACTTTTAATTGTTTTTGTGAGTCCTTCTTTAGCCGTAAATGGAAGCTTTTCAATTCCAATGGCTGTTTTAATTTTTTGATTTGAAACCCTATAATTTTCAGTTAATTTTTGAATAGTTTCTGAATTCAGTGGAAATCGTATTAAATCCCCCACTTTTGCTATAGTAGTGATGATTGTTTTAGGAACTGCAATTGATTTATCTTTTTTATTTAAGACCGATGATATAACCTTAACTACTTCATTTGTAGATAAAAATTCATCATCAGAAAAATTATAAACTCCAGAAGGAATTTCTTTATTTTCAAGAATTTCTTTAATTAAAAAATTGAGATTATCAATACCTAAAAATGATCTTTCATTATAAAAAGATGTTAAAGGATACGGAATTCCTTTCTTAACTACATTAAAAAGTAAATTTAAGTTTCCTTTATTTCCGGGACCATGAATCATACAAGGCCTAATGATAAAAATTCTCTTTCCTACAGGAATTTCTTTTGACAAAATATATTCTTCAGCTTGCCACTTAGACTGTCCGTAAGGTGTTTTTGGATTTCCATTTACATCCTCAAACAAAACTTCTTGAACTTTATCTGCAACAGCTTTTACACTGCTGAAATAAATAAAATCGTTAATTTCGCTTTCTAAAAAAACATCAAATAATTCCTTTGTTAAATTTGTATTTACCTCAAAATAAATTGAAGCATCACTTGTGTTTTTTGTATCGTGAGCTTTACCAGCTAAATGAATTATCGCACTACTTTGCAAATTTCCTTTCCAGCCATTATTTCTCAATGAAATACTTTTGATTGAAAAATTAAAACTAGACAAATAATTTGTTAAATTTTTCCCAACAAAACCTGAAGCCCCAGATATAACTATTTCCATTTAATTTTTTAATATTTCAAGAAGTTTATCTATCAATTTTTCTCTTTCAAATTCATTCTTAAAATATTTCAAAGCATTATCTTGCATTTGAACTCTTTGCTCTAAAGATAAATTATAAAATTTAATAACGTTTTCTGCAAATAATGTTGCATCTTCAGCCGGTGAAGAAAAACCTGCTTTTGCTTCTTGTACAATTTTTGCACCTTCTCCATCTAATGAAGCCAAGATAGGTTTCCCACAAGCTAAATAAGATTGTAATTTAGAAGGAATAGTGAGAGAAAATATTTTATCTTTTTTTAATGACACAATTAGAGCATCCGTGCAAGAAAAAAAATTGGGCATTGTATCAGATGGAAATGAACCAAGAAAGAAGAAATTAGATTCCAAATCTTTTTCCTTTACTTTATTTATATAATATTCTTTTTGACGTCCATCTCCTAAAAAAACCCAATTTACTTCAACCTTTTTTTCTTTAACAATCTTTGCTGCCTCAATCAAGGTATCGATACCTTGTGCTTCACCTAAATTACCCGCAAATAAAAGTTTAAAACCTTTAGGTAACTTAGATTCATAATCTAAAGTTGGAGCCACAGGTTTGTATAATTTTTCAGCAGAATTGGGATAGTAAATAAGTTTGTCTTTAAAGTTTCCTTGCGCATTAATATAATCTTCAAAGCCTTTTGATTGAACTAAAATCTTTTTCGATTTACTGTATATCATCTTTGTAATTCTATCAAAAAAATTTAAAACAAATTTATTTTTTATTCCGCCAGCTGCAGACAAGCTTTCTGGCCATAAATCTTGAACCCAAAAATAAAATGGTATTTTCATTTTTCTACCCGCCACAATTGCAGGAATCCCAACTGTTATGGGAGAAGGCTCATAAACGAATATCTTATCAAACTTTTCTTTTATAAAAAAGACCTTTATACTGCAAAAGAAAACAAATGAAATATAGTTCAACAATAATCTTACGCTCCCACTGCCTCTAGAAAATATTTTAGATCTATAAATTTTGATTCCATTCCAATCTTCATCATTATTTTTCCAAAATGAATAATTATCAAAAAAATCACCTTTGGGATAATTCGGTATAGCTGTTAAAATTGAAACTTCGTGTCCTCTCTCTTTTAGCCCTAATGCTAAATCATTAATTTTAAAACTCTCTGGCCAAAAATATTGCGTAACAATTAATATTTTCATTAGTTATAATCATAATTACCGCTATCTACCCATTGTTTCATTTCTAAAATCATTTCTTCATAAGGCAAAACCTCGTAAATAAAATCATTCCTAGAACTTTCCATGCTTTTGTCAACTTTATAGTTGGCATTTTCTAAAATAGTGAGTGAATTATTTTTAAAGACTTTATTAAAAATTTTTAGCAAACTGAATTTATCAATTTTGTTTGTTCCTGAAATAATTATTAAGCCCGTTATGTTTTGCAAAATTGATTGATGAATCACCTTTGCCAATTCAACCGTTGTTATTCCGGACCAAAAAGCTTGTGAATATCCATTGACTTCATTTTTTTGTTGCATGAACCAGTGAAATAGTCCTATCCCTTCTCTATTTAACTCCGGCCCAATAATCGATGTTCTGATTGTTAAATCTTTGTCATTAACAATCTCGCCTAAGGCTTTTGATGTTGCATAGAAACCTTGCCCGTCTTTAAAATCTGACTCTGTATAGTTTCCTTTTTTTCCTGAAAAAACACAATCTGTACTAATACTAATTACCCTTGTTTTGGTATTTTTAGTAATTGATTCTAACAAGTGTGGAAAATAACTATTAAACCAAATTGCTTTATCTGGGTTGTTCTCTGCATCTTTATTTAAAATTCCAATACAATTAATTATTATGTCAAAATTGATATCGATGATTTTTTTTAATTCTTCTGTATTGTACACATCAAGGTTAAAAATTTTATTGGTCGCTTCAATATTTCTTGCAATTCCATAAACATCGTATTCTCCCAAAGTTGGCAACATTTTAAACAATATATGTCCTGCCATTCCCTTAATACCAATTATTAATACTTTCTTCATCTTAAATGATTTAAAGATAATTATTTATCCCAAATAACTTTATTCACTATTGGTGTATAACTTTGAATTATTCTTACTACTCTTTCTGAAGTATTATTGATGGTATACTCAAATGGCAATTGTGAATTATCACCGATCGAAAGACCTTTAGTAATTTCAATTGAGTTAATCATACTTTCTTTAGTAATACCTCCTAAAACAATTGTCCCTGCATCAATCGCTTCTGGTCTTTCGGTACTTGTTCTAATGCTTACAGCTGGAAACCCCATCATAGCTGCCTCTTCACTAATTGTACCACTATCGGACAAAACTACATATGCATCTTGTTGCAACTTAACATAATCAAAAAAACCTAAAGGAGCAACATTTACAATTAAAGGATTAAAAACGATATTCGAATTCTCTATTCTTTTTCGCGTTCTTGGGTGTGTTGAAAAAACAATTGGCATTTTATATTTTTCAGCAACTGTATTTAATGAATCTACTAAAATTTCGAAATGATTTTTCAAATCAATATTTTCCTCTCTATGCGCACTGACAACAATGTACTCTCCTTTTTCTAATTTTAACTTTTCAACAATATTTGAACTTTGAATTTTAGTTTCATTTTTTCTCAAGACTTCAAACAATGGTGAGCCTGTAACAAATACATGATCCTTTCTAAAACCTTCACTCAATAAATATCTTCGACTATGTTCTGTATAAGTAAGATTTATATCTGAAATATGATCTGAAATTTTTCTATTAATTTCTTCGGGAACATTTTGGTCAAAACATCTATTCCCAGCCTCCATATGGAAAATTGGTATTTTTAATCTCTTAGCGGCAATTGTACTTAAAACACTATTTGTATCCCCTAATACTAACAAAGCGTCTGGTTTTTCTTGTGCAAGTATTTCATAAGATTTTGAAATAACATTACCAATAGTTTCACCTAAATGTTCTCCTGCAACATTCAAGAAAAAATCAGGTTTTCTAAGTTCTAAATCTTCAAAAAAAATTTCATTTAACTCATAGTCATAATTTTGTCCTGTGTGTATGACTATATGTTCAAAATATTGGTCACATAATTTAATGCATTCTGCCAATCTAATAATTTCAGGACGAGTCCCCATTATAGTTGCCACTTTAATCTTTTTCATATTCGTTTTTACTTAAAATATTTCTCTATAAAAAATTCATATTTCTAATTCGCTGAAACAAAAATATCTTCTCCGAAAACTTCTTTTCGGATTAATGGTAAATTTGACAACAATTTTTTCATTCCTTGTACTCCAAGTTGTTCTGTATTGTGGGAATGATAATCCTCTGCAGTAGCAATCTCTTCTTCACCTTCTGAAAAATACTTGGCATAGTTCAAATCACGATTGTCGGCAGGAATACAATAAAAATCTCCCATATCAATCGCTTTTATCATTTCTTCTCTAGTGCATAACGTTTCATATAGCTTCTCACCATGACGTGTTCCGATAATTTTAATTTCTGTATCGGCCTTACATAAGTCTTTTAATGCTTGAGCTAAATCACCAATTGTTCCAGCGGGAGCTTTATTCACAAACAAATCTCCAGGATTCCCATGCTCGAAAGCGAATAACACTAATTCTACTGCCTCATCTAACGACATTAAGAACCGTGTCATTTTTGGGTCTGTAATTGTTATTGGATTACCTTCTTTAATTTGTTTTAAAAACAAAGGAATAACAGATCCTCGAGATGCCATTACATTTCCATATCTTGTTAAACAAACAGTTGTATCAGTGAGGTTTCTAGCTGCGGCAATGGCAACTTTTTCCATTAAAGCTTTAGAGATGCCCATAGCATTTATAGGATAAGCTGCTTTGTCCGTACTTAAACAAATTACTTTTTTAACTTTATTAATTCCTGCCGCGTCAATAACATTTTGAGTTCCAAAAACATTGGTTTTTGTTGCTTCTAAAGGAAAAAATTCACATGAAGGAACTTGTTTTAGAGCCGCCGCATGGAATACATAATCCACACCTCGCATTGCACGTTCAACACTATTATAGTCCCTAACATCTCCTATGTAAAATTTTAATTTATCATTTTTTAACTGATTACGCATGTCATCTTGTTTTTTTTCATCGCGAGAAAAAATACGTATTTCGCTAAAATGATCTGTATGCAAAAAACGATTAAGAACTGCATGTCCAAAAGATCCGGTTCCTCCTGTAATTAAAAGTGTTTTATGTTTAAAAGTAGGCATAATTAATTTTTTAATATTTTTTTATAATATGACAAGTGGTTTTCTGCCATTTTTTCTGCGGTAAAAAACATAACAGCTTTAGAGTTTGCACGTTCTCCTCTTTGATGGCGCTCTAAATAGGCAGTTTCAATAGATTTTTGTAGCGATGATAAATTGTCTAATTCGAAAAAGCACACTTCTTCTGAATTAAAAATCTCATTAAAAGAAGGTAAATTAGAACAAACTATAGATTTTTTAGCTAAAGCAGCTTCTACCATTGCTAAACCAAATCCTTCAGAATAAGAAGGCATCATATAAATATCAAAAAAATCTAAATATGAATATGGCGCATGCATATAAGGTAAAAACAGTACTCTATCTGATAGATTTAGTTTTTTTACAATCTCTTTTATTTTTACTAAATCTGGACCATCCCCTATCAAAACAAAAACATAATTAGGTAATAGTTCTAAAACTTTAACAACTTGTGAAAGCCCTTTTCTTTTTGTAATATAGGCATATGCTCCAAGGACTTTATACCCTTCCTCTTTATATTTAGTAATTGATTTTTCTATTGCTGCATCTGTATCTATGTTATCTATTGTACATCCATTATAAATTGTTGTTAAATTATTCGATAACAAATTATTGTATTTATCTTTTATCTGATTAGATATAGATATAACACCATCAAATCTTCGATGAATATGACACCAATAATGAGTTAAAAAAAAAGATACAAAATTATTATACTCCATGGAAAAACTTTTGAACGTATCTTGATGAATTGTGCTTATAATTTTTGCACGAGAAATTCTTTTTCTCCATTTATAAACATAGTAATCTGCTCTTAGCGTATGACTATGAATTACGTCATAATCATCAAATTTAACAGGGTTATTTTTATCAATCTTAAAAACATTACACTCAAAATTCAATGTTGAAGAATCATCATCTAAATAGTAAACATCAATCAAATCAACTTTATCTTTCAGATGATTAACTATATTATGTACTACAACAATTGGCCCTGTATTTACTAAACTGGGCAATATAAAAGCTATTTTCATAATATTTTTTATTTAAAAACTTCTCTTATCAAAGAAATTTTTTGAGATACTGTGTAATTAAGTTTAAATAAATCTTTTAATAAAATTAAAAATGAAAGAATAATAATTTGAAATTTATAAATTCCCTTAAAGTGTTTATTAATATAAAGTTTCATTCCCTTTGTCATCATCATTTTTCTTCTAAAAGGCAACTTTTCTTCAAAACTCCCTCCTTCTAAATGAATTATATCTCTAACATTAATGATATATCTCTTTAGATTTAATTTAGACATACGTTTTTGGAGATCTGTTTCTTCATAATACATAAAAAAATCATGATCAAAACCATTTATCTTATTAAATACAGTTTTAGGAATAAACAAATCAGCTCCTGACACAAAATCAACTTCTAAAAATCCCTTTTCATTAAGCTTTGCATATGTCTCTAGTTCAAATTTATTTTTATATATTTTAAAGGTCTCTAATAATCTTCTATAAATTCTCTTAGAAGTTACAAATTGTCCAAACGAAAGAGCATCTTCTTTATTTGAATTAATCAAACATGTTCCGACTGCTCCTAAATCATCCTTTAAATGCTTTTCAGCAAAATTAAAAAGCTTACTAATCACATCATCTAAAAGAATAGTATCTGAGTTTAACAAAAAAATGTATTTCCCATAAGACACTTCTGCTCCAACATTATTTGCTCTACCAAAACCAATATTTTCTTCCAAATATAAATATCTAATTCGTTTGTCATTTGAAAAAAAATCTTTACTTCCATCTGTTGACGCATTATCAACTAGTACAATTTCTACAACAGTATCTTTAGTAAACTTATGCAAACTTTCTATGCATTCATTCGTCATTTTAAGAGTATTGTAATTTACAATTACCACAGAAACATTCACTCCATCCATCTTTAAAACTTTAGATAATAGCTAATCCTAATAATCAAATACTTAACAAAACCAATACCATACTTTGCACGAATTACTTTATATAAATTATTAGAATAGGTAAAATCCGGCATATGAAAATATCTTTGAAGGATAGGAAATCTATACTTTTTACTGGAGGCTCCGATAGTATTATTAGCATGTTGTCTATAATAAATCGTTGGAATGGGTAAAGATACGATTGCCCCATTAGAAGAATCTACACAAAGGCTTATCCAAAAATCATGCATTAAAATATTTCCGGTATAATCTATAGATAAATCCCTTGCTTTACGGTTAAACATCATTGTACATCCTGTCACATAATTCACCAATTTCAAATATTTTCTCGTTATTTTTGACGGGTTTATGTTATCATTTTCCCACAAAGACTTAGCAGTAATATTTAAATTATTATCTGTAACTACAAGGTCGGTATGTACTATTATTGCTTTTTCATTAGATCTTTTACTCTCAGATTCTAAAGCATCTAAGCTAATTTGCACTTTAGAAGGAAACCAAATATCATCCTGATCACAAAACATATAATATTCTGCCTTTACATTTTTTAACAACCAGATAAAACTTTCACAGGCTCCCAAATTTGTCGTTTCACTCTCAAACAACTTAATATTTGAGTATTTACTTTCATATTCTTCTAAAATACTTATTGTAGAATCAGTTGAACCATCATCCCTGACGAATAATTGGAATTCTTTATATGTTTGGGAATACAAACTTTCCAATTGATCACGCAAGTATTTCTCTCCATTATAGGTTGACAATAGTATTGCTATCATAATTTAATAATCTCTATCAATAAATTTATCACTCTCAGATTCATAACTAAAAACTGAATAATAAGGAATCCATTTCATATAATAGCCTGCTGGCCAATAAAATGATGTATAACCACTTGTAAACAAAATAAAAATAAATGTCGTTACAACAATTAGTTTGCTTGAGGTAATAATTTTTTGTCTAAAAAATGGAATCAATACATCTGCTAATGAAATACAGTAAAATAACATTATATAGTTAGTAAATCGAGTAAAAATTATAGTATTGAAAATTGAACAAACTCCTAATAAACCAAATACACAAATTAAGTACTCATATCTTATTAAGATATCAAATTTACTCTTTGCCCAATAAAAAAGGCCTATTGGAATAAGAGTCCTAGTAGCAAAGAATAAAAAGGTAGACTTCCAACCATATGAAGCTTCTGAATAATCATTAACTTTTTTGTTAATTTTATCAACATTTTCAAAAAAAGTAAAAAGATAATTTAGTTGATTTAGAGCCAGTAAAACAACAATCAACAATAGAATATAATTTCTATTAATGCGCAAAAATTTCAAAAATGGTAAAACTATTAAAAATACAGCCGAAAGATGAAACAGAATTGCAATAAAAACACCTATATAATATCGAATCCACTTGTTATTCTCAAGATTTTTGTAGTTAATTACAAAAACCATTATTGCAAGAGATTCACGTAAAATTTCAACTGTAAAATTGATATAAAACATTAATAGACACAAAAACAAAACACTAAAACGAAGTCTTGAATTTTTCCATATAAAATAAAAAAGACAACTATTAATTATTAATACATGAAAAATTTGAAAAGTTGTAAAACTAGGGTAAACCGCTTTAGCGAGAGAATTTAAAATGGTAAAAAGTGGCTGATATTCAGAATCCCAGGAAAAATCTAATATATTATTGGCAGAAATATTATTAAAATACAACATATAAAAATAACTATCCCCTCCAACCATATAACGCAAGCCTATAATTGCAGACAAATAAATGTAGAGACCAAACCAAACAAAATATTCACCACTATCTTTATATTTACAAACATCAAATACAATTGCAGCAAAAAATGATACTATGAAAGGAATGATATAAAAAATCATTTATTTAACTAGTTTGGATTATTTCTTAACTTAGTATACAAAAGAAAACGTTGAATAGAATAATCTCTAACTGTGCACATTGATTCATGAGATTTTAGTAATTTTTTTCTAGCCTGTCCCATCTTAAAGTTATCTTTATGATAAACATCGCTTCTATTGATTTTGCTTTCAACAAAGCATTCATAAGCTTTACCCCAATAATGATTAATTTGTATAGTTAAAGGCTGAAAAGGAAGCCAAAGATGTATCCCAAAACTCATGAAATTTTTAAATTGATTTACAGGCGGTACTTTCACTCCAAAAATTTTTGAACTAATAGAATGTGGATTATCAAATTCTGATATGGGAAAATTCATATTACAAAACATCTTTGTAAAGACACTTGGCTTAGGCCAACATTGGGTATACTGTTCTATAACCAACTTATTTTTATCATGCTCTAACTTACCTTGTGAACCAAATTGCTTCCAATAAATTGCCACACCTGGATAATTTTTATACGATTTTAACCATAAAGAAATATTATTTGTAGATAGAGGGCAAACAAATTCATCTACATCAATAAAAGCTAACCAGTTTGTATCCTTCTTATGCTTTTTATAGCAATCTTCATAAGCAATCATTTGAGAATGTTCAAATGACCAATCAATCAAATCAACAATACCTTCCTTTATATATGGTTGCAAGATTTCTAAGTAATTGTCATCTGAATTATTGTTGTACAAATAAAAATGTTCAATTCCTGTCACTAAATGATATTGTATCCACTCATCAAGATAGCTTGCTTCATTCTTAAATATACAGCAAAAACTAACTGAGTATTTAAAATTCATATTCTGTCGCTTAAATAAGCTATTAATCAATATTATTATATAGATAAAAAAAGATTTACAACAATATGCAATAAAACGAGTAAAATAGTTTTTAAACAAAGTTTGTTTTAATCTTTCCCTAGTAATAAAATTACCATTTATATAATAATCTTGAATATCTTGTGTCATAATATTATTTGGTTAAATACATTTTGCATCTGAAATAAAACTGTCTCATGCCTTTTGCAAACAAAAAAAATAAAACTGTTAAAAATGTAAAAAAAATTAAAGTTGTAATAAAGCAATAAAGTAGACCATTTACGATTGATGAGTATGGATCGATTCCTATAAAACCGCTACAATATTGAGTTACAACAAAAACTGCAAATACAATAATTGTTAATTTTAAATACATCAAAAAATAAATACTTACACTCGATTTGAAACCACTTTTAAACAAGAAAATTGGTTTCCACAATAAAACAATTATGAAAAGACTAGATATTACTCCTATCAAAACTCCATTAATACCATAAAAATATCCTAACAAAATAGATACACCTATATTAATAATGGTTTCAATAATTGGAGCGGCAATATCTTTAAAAAGACCATACGCATTTAAAAAAGAATCAACAGTAAGCCTCGTAATATTGATAAACATTATAATTACCAATAATATTAAATTTGACTTTTCTAATAAATATTCTTTTCCCACCCAATATGTGATAAAAATTGGCGTGAACTTAAAAACACCATAGCATGCTATACTAGTTAAAAAAAACCTTAATGTAAATAATTCTTCAAAAACCACCGAAATCCTATTAATATCTGCTTGAGATACTAAATTTCCAACTCCAGCATTTGTACTATTAAAGACAGCTCCCAATAGAGCTGTAATTCCTGCAATAATTAACAAATAATTCCCATAACTTGCAATAAATGACAAACTTGTAAATGCAAATATTATCAGAGGTCCACTTTCATTTAATGCAAAGCCAGCTATTTTATGAGTAATTAACTGTTTCGTTTTATGAGTTATTTGAGGATATTCATTTAACATTTTTTTTCCTGAGGAAATACTAGTTACCAACCATGGATATTCTAAATGGAGAATATATTTTATCCCAAAAACGGTTGCCAAAATTGCAATCAGCTCCCAAAAAAGCCACCATAGATATCCATTACTAAAGAAGCATATAAATAATATTTGAATAATTACTTTAAGAATTTTCACACCTTGCAATGCATAGTTTAACTTAAATTCTTTTTGATCAGACACTAAAACTATTTGCTGATAATTTAAGAAATAACCTATTAATGCAGACAATAACAAGACTCCAAATGTCGCATATGCATACCAAAGCGGAACTTTTATATCAGAGAAAAAATAAGGAAAAAAAAACATTAGTACAATAGCCAGTATCGCTACTACAATACCTATTCTGCTATATAAATATCCTTGAACAGATACAATGTCATTTATTTGTTTATGATCATCAGTTCCTAATGGTTTATATAGTGAATAACTAATTGCCGCACCTACTCCAAGTTCTGCTAAATTAAGAAACTGTAATAAATTCATTGCAGTTGTATTCAAACCTAAAACTTCAGCCCCCAAATAATTTAAAAATACTTTTCTATAAAAAAATTGAAGTATTAAATTGCAACAATAAAAAACTAACGCAAACTTTGCATTCTTTAGACTTTTTTTTACTCTAGAATTGTCTTTCATAAATTTAGCATAGAGCCCTATTATTTATTCTTTTTTACTCATATCGATATTAAAAGATAACTTTTATCATTTTTTAATGATTAAGTGAATCTTCAGAGTAATTTAGATGAGATATATTCTTCATTGCTTAATTTTATAAACTTCTAAAAAACCTACGCAAAATTAAAGTTAATGTGACAATCACAATTGCTAATCCAGCTCCCAATATAATTCCCTTTAACTTACCCAAACGATTTTTTGGTAATGGTAAAATAGGTTTATCAATTATTTGAATTAAAGGCATTTCTCTTCTCAGGGTAACTTTAGCCAATTCGCTTTGTTTTACCAATTCAGTAAGAATAGCAGTATTTGCCTGCACATCAACCTGTCTTCTAGCTGAAGGAGTCCTTCGAACATTTAAGGCTGGATTCAAATTAAAGGTATTATCAGTTGCAATTGCAACGCCAGTAATAGCTCCATTAAGCTCATTACGTACAGAATCAACTTGACGCTCTAAAATATTCATATTCATACGAGCTTTTTTGCTTTTTGTATCAATATAAAATTGCCCTACCTCTTTTGCTAATGCTTTACAAAAATAAAAAGAAAACATTTCATCATTTGAAGACATATCTATGCTAATAATAGAAATTTTTTTATCTTTTTGAGCTACAAACAAAGAATTTCTAAATAAATCTTGATAAATAGTCCCTAGTATACTATCATGGGCTCGAGTAAAATTCTTACGATCCGCATAAGGTAAAAATTGTATTTCATTTAATTTCGGATTCTTACTCCATTTATCTCTCCAACTATTATTTTGGATATACATTTCTGCCAAAGAAATTACTTTATTATTGACAGTAACAGGGGTAAGTAAAGTTTGTTCTACCATACTACGAGATTTAAATAATTCTGCCAGATTAGCGCCAGAAAATACTCCTCCATTACCACCCCCTAAATCGAATCCAAAAGAGCTTGCCAAACCTAAAGCCCCGCCAAGTCCTCCACCTGCTTTTTCATCTTCCAACGCAAATGTTAAAGTTGCTGTATAAATTGGTTTTTTAATTATAGAATATGCAAAACCACATACTCCACCTATAACTCCTGCTAAAAAAACAATTTTCCATTTAGAAAGCAAATACTTATACCATTCTTTTACTTTATGAATTAATTCTTTTAACGATATTTCATCATTTACCATAGGTGTATTATTCATTAAAAATCTATTTAAAAGCAGTTAGAATTAATAAAGCCAAACTCGAAATCACACTCCCTATACCTACCCATTCACCTGCTGTCATTTTCTTTCTTTCTGGTTTTTCTGGCACCACAATTTGGGAATCTGGCTCTACTTTTGGATAAGATCTAAAAAACAAAAATGAAGTTGTTACATCAGCCTTTCCATTTGGATAGATTATATATGATTTCCTTTTCCAGCCTTTATTGTCTACACCTCCAACGGCATTTAAATAATATTTAAACCCTTTACCACTTCTATACGGAATTTCAGAAGTTAGCAAAACATTTCCAGTGACTTTTACACCCTCATTATATACCGCAACTTCAATTTCGTCACCTGGAAATAATGTGACATTAGAAAAATGATTTTTATTTTTTACAATTTTTTCCCAGTTTACAGGAATTGTCGCAAACTTTAAATCTTCTTTCAATTTTTTTGCAAGCTTTCCTTTCAGTGTGTCACTTTTATCTAAATTTAAATCTATGCGCTCTAAAGTTTCGATTTGCTCTTCTTTTATTGGTCTCTTAATTTTCATTCCGTCAAGATTTGCAATAGAAGTCAGTCCACCAGCTCTCATTACAACATTATACACAGTCTCTTTTTTATTAGCCAGAACATATTTTCCTGGATAACTTACCGCTCCGCTAATCGTTACCATTTGAGGTTTTTCATAAACAGCCATTCTTCGAATATTAATTACATCGAATGGCTTTAGTATAAAATTTTTAACCTGCTCGTTATTATCCGCAGTAATTTCAAGTTCTACTAATTCGACTCTTTTTGGGTCTGCGTCATCAATTTCATCGGATTTTACCATTCTGGCAATCTCAACTCTTTTAGATGCTGAACCTGTTAGGCCTCCCACTTGTACAACTAAATCGTTTAAAGTTAAATTTTCATAGTACTCGTATTCTCCTGGATTTTTAACTTCACCATCAATTATAACTTTATATTCTTCTCTAAAATCCAAAATTGAATAAACAGTAACAATATCTTCTCTCTTTAATTCAATATCTGCACTTAAATCACCAGATAACGCAGCCTCTAAGTTAACGTTTACAATTTCCGTAGTTAAATCTGTTTTTAGCCTAATAATTCGTGCTCGCTTACTGTAAGCGTCTTCTTTTAAACCTTCTGCTCTTGTTATAAGATCAGAAACTCGCATTCCTTCTGTAAATGAATAATAATCTGGTCTGAAAACTGCTCCTTCGATTTTTATACGATTTTCGAAGCGATTTAATATTCTGGTTACTCTAAAAACATCTCCAGATTGTGGTTGATATGTTTTAAACTCACTTTCGTTTATATCGTGAACCTTAAATTCTTTTCCAGTTTTTTGAACTACATTAACTGAAGCTGTATATGCAAATTCATTGAATCCCGAAGCAAAACCTAATAAATCGGCAAACGTTTCTCCTTTCTTCATTTCAAAAACGCCTGGCCGTTTTACCTCTCCTTCAACAGTAACTCTTTGGGTATAAGCCGGAATTCTTATAACATCGTTTTCTTTCAAACTAACATTATCTGACTGGTCTCCTTTTACTAAAAATCTATAGATATCGATATTTTTATAAACTTTATTATTTCTAATCAATTCGATATTTCTATAACTCCCGTTTTTTCCAGGTCCGCCCGCCAAATGTAATGCATTGTAAACTGTTGCTAAAGAAGAGAGGGAATAATTACCTGGTTGTTTTCCACCTACTACTGTAATTTTTATTGTTCTGATTTTGCCTAAGCTTACACTTACCTGTGATTGCCCAGATCTAACTGTACTGTAAACTTTTGCTATCGCTGCTTTTATTTTTTGTGTTGCTGCTTCTATTGTCATTCCAGAAACAGCAATCTGCCCCACGTATTCAATAGAGATTTTTCCTTCTACACTCACAGGCAAAGTCCCATTATATTCTTGTACTCCATATACTGTAACCTGAATTTCATCTCCCGGACCTAAAACATAATTCATCGGAGTAGCCATTTTCAAATCCGGTTCGAAGTTTAGAGTAGGATTATCAAACAGTTCTGATCCAAAAATAATAGCATTTGCCGAATCTTTTACTTTGACATTTTTGATTGCGTCTTGCTTTCTGCCTGAATCAGATTTTTTTTCCCCTTTTTCAACTTTTTCAACATTCTCTGAAGGATTGGCATTTTTCTTTGCATACTCATTCAACTTAATCTTCAACTTATTGAAATTTGCCTGACTCATTCCTTTAGACAATGCCATTGGCTCAACCTGATCAATTGTTGCATTATTGCTTTTTAATTGTGCACTAATTTTCGCCAAATCATCATCAGATAAATAATCGACATTAACTGTACTTAAATCTTTAGACTTCATTATATCTTGTGCCTTAACACTTAAAGACATTGTAAGCGCAAAAAGCAATAAAAGAACGTATGTTACTTTTTTCATATATTATGAATATTGTTTTTGGTAGTATTCTTTATAAGCCCCAGAAGTTACATTCTCCAGCCATTCTTTATTATTCAAATACCAATTAATAGTTTTTTCAAGTCCTTCTTCAAAAGTAACAGAAGGTTTCCATCCTAATTCTTTATTAATTTTGGATGCATCTATAGCATATCGTAAATCATGACCAGGCCTGTCTTTAACATATGTAATTAGCTTTTCAGATGTTCCTTTTTCTCTTTCTAACTTTCCATCCATAATCTGGCATAATAATTTTACCAAATCAATGTTTTTCCATTCGTTAAACCCTCCAATATTGTAAGTTTCGTGATTTTTCCCTTCATGAAAAACTAAATCAATAGCAATAGCGTGATCCTCCACAAATAGCCAGTCACGAGTATAATTTCCATCTCCATAAACCGGAAGAGGCTTATTATTAATAATATTATTGATGAATAATGGAATTAATTTTTCTGGAAAGTGAAATGAGCCATAATTATTGGAACAATTCGTTAAAACATAAGGTAGTCCATAAGTTTCTCCATAGGCTCTTACAAAATGATCTGAACTTGCTTTTGAAGCAGAATAAGGTGAATTTGGGTCATATGGAGTAGTTTCTGTAAACAATCCTTCAGTTCCTAGAGACCCATAAACTTCATCTGTACTGATATGATAAAATCTTTTTCCTTCAAAACTATTCTTCCACTGATTTTTAGCAGCGTTTAATAAATTCATCGTGCCAATTACATTTGTTTTTACGAATGCCAAAGGGTCTTCTATCGAACGATCAACATGTGATTCTGCTGCCAAATGCAAAACGCCATCAAAATTATGGGTTGCAAAAAGTTCATTAATAAAATTCTCATCAACAATATCTCCTTTTACAAAAGTATAATTAGACTTATCCTCAATGTCTTTTATATTTTCGAGATTGCCTGCATATGTTAAGGCGTCTAAATTAAAAATTTGATATTCTGGGTATTTGTTTACAAAACGTCTTACGACATGAGAACCAATAAAACCGGCACCACCAGTTATAAGAATTTTTTTCATTTTGATGATTTTATTAATTTAATAAATCTGAGTTTTGTCTTTCTAATTCGTTATATATATCCTTAACATCCTGAGAACTTTCTTTTTGCAAAATCAAATTTGCGTCAACAGTGTGAACAAAAATTGTATTTTTTAATCCTAAAAATGTTGTATGACATTCGCATCCTATAACCATATTTCCATTTGAATCTATTGAATGCCCTTTTGACACCAAATATTCATAAACTGATTCAAAAGAACCTAAATCTGACCATGAAAACGATGCAGGAACTACTTTTATCTTTTTACTTCGTTCCATCACGGCATAATCAATACTTATTGATGGAATTTCCATAGATAAAGCCAAATCTAGAAACCCATCTTTTGCTGCTTCCCAAACTGCTTTAGATTTTTCATAAACATCTGGCTGATACTGTTTTAATTCCTCCAACAGGACTCCAGCTTTAAAACAGAACATTCCACTATTCCATAAAAAATTTCCTCTGGCAATGAATTCTTTTGCAGTTGTTTCATTTGGTTTCTCTCTAAAAGATATTACCTTATCCCCTTTAGCCTCAATGTATCCATACCCAGTCTCTGGTTTTGTTGGTATAACTCCAAAAGTTATAATAAAACCTTCTTCTGCCTTCGATACGGCTTCGCTGATAGCATTATTGTAATTATCCATTAAATCAATAATATGGTCTGAAGGGGTAATAATCAAAATATCATCTGGTTTGGCTGCAAAAGCGGCAAAAGCTATCGCTGCTGCTGTATTTCTTGGCGTAGCTTCAACCACATTTAAATATTCTGTATTGGTCTTGCTCATCACTTTTTCGCTTAAATGATGATTATCGACATTTCCGATAACCATTACTTTATTCGCTAAATGACTATTACGTTCGACAGTCATTTCAAATAGGGATTTCCCTTCGAATATCTCTAAATATTGTTTTGGCTGGCTTTTACGCGACAGAGGCCATAATCTGCTCCCAATACCGCCTGTTAAGATTACATGTATTATTGATGAATTCATGACATTATATTTTTTTTAATTGTTTTTCAGCCACTTCTTTTCTAAGATTACTACTTGAAAATCTATGATCTCTAACATTGAAATATAATGTTATTCCTTTTTGTTCACAGTAAGAGCGACCTGTGAAATTTTTTTCACGATATTCATCGCCAATAATTCGAACGTCAATTTTAAACGAACGTAAAATATCTTCCAAATCTTGCTCAGTTGAATAGGGAACTATTTCGTCAACAAATTTGCAACCTTTTAGTTGTATGTATCTTTCAACTACTGTTTGCGATGGGCTATTTTTTTCTGGACGATCTAATGTTGGGTCTATTTGCAAACCTGCTATTAAATAGTCGCATTCTCTTTTCGCTTCTTCTAACATTTTAACATGTCCAGCATGAAGTAAATCAAAAGCACTAAAAGTTATTCCTACTTTCATAATTTAATTTTAAAATTATATCTACAGCCTGTTATCGGCAATTGATCCCAAAACTCCTTTAACATCATATATTAAACTATTTGATTTTTGCAATCCAGCAAAGTCTAATTCTAAAAACTCTTTGTGAGAAACGCCTAGAACTATCGCGTCAAATTTATTGTTGGGAATAGAGCCCGATGTTACTAAATTATATTCTTTTTTTACATCATCCCCATTTGCTAGAGGGTCAAATATTGTGACTAAAATTCCATACTCTTTCAATGCCTTTACAACATCAACAATTTTAGTATTTCTAACATCTGGACAGTTTTCCTTAAATGTTATTCCAAGCATTAACAACTCAGCTCCATTAACAGAAATTCCTTTTTTAATCATCAATTTGACGATTTGTGAAGCAACATATTCTCCCATACTATCATTTAAGCGACGACCTGCAAGAATAATCTCAGGATGATAACCAAACTCCTGTGCTCTTTGTGCTAAATAATAGGGATCTACACCTATGCAATGTCCTCCTACAAGTCCTGGTTTAAATGGTAAAAAATTCCATTTTGTTGCCGCGGCATTTAGAACTTCCTGCGTATCGATGTTCATCAAATTAAAAATCTTCGCTAGTTCATTTACAAAAGCAATATTAATATCTCTTTGAGAATTCTCAATTACTTTGGCTGCTTCTGCAACTTTTATACTTGGAGCTAAATGTGTTCCTGCAGTGATAACTGACTTGTACAAAGCATCTACTTTTAGTCCAATTTCTTCTGTTGAGCCAGAAGTTACTTTTAAAATCTTTTCTACTGTATGTTCTTTGTCTCCAGGATTTATTCTTTCGGGTGAGTATCCTGCAAAAAAATCTTCGTTAAACTTAAGACCAGAAAATTTTTCTAAAACTGGCACACATTGTTCTTCTGTAACTCCAGGATAAACCGTCGATTCATAAACAACAATATCATTCTTTTTCAAAACTTTTCCAACAGACTCACTCGATTTATACAAAGGAGTTAAATCTGGTCGATTGTTTTTATCAACTGGAGTTGGAACTGTAACAATGAAATAATTACAGTCTGAAATATCATTTAAAGAACTTGTACAATATAATCCCGAATTGTTAGTAGGACTATCTACCAATACATTTTTTAATGTGTCAACATCTACTTCTAATGTACTATCAATTCCTGAATTTAGACTTTTGACTCTTGATTCATTAATATCAAAACCCACAACCGGATATTTTGTCGCAAATAATCTAGCCAGAGGTAAGCCAACATAACCTAGACCAATAACCGCTATTTTTATATTTTCTTCTACTCTCAATTTCTCTCTATTATTTTCAGTCATTACAATTCACGGCTTCGCCTTTCTAAGCCACAAACCACAACTCAGACGCTTTAAATAAATGATTTTCCCGCAAATATAGGTTATTCACATTACTTTATCAATACGGTTTCTCGTATAACTAAAAAGAAATTCGTATTAATTTTTTCTAAATAAATAAAACACTCTTAATCAACGATCAAAAATTTTATTTACAAAAAAAAAGAGAGCTTAAACATATCAAATGATTAAACTCTCTTCTATATGATAACATCAAACGACATTATTTGTATTTTATTTTGAGAACACAGCCTAATGATTCCAAAATTAAAATATAATGCGTATTCGACACCTCTTGAACAATCGCTTCCTGATTACTAAAAGCGCCTGATTCTAGTTTTATTTTGTCACCAACTTGAATTGACGTTACCGTTACATCTGCAATATTTGGCGATTTAAGACTTGATTTTATAATTTCAATCTCTTCATCTTTAACAATTGCTGGTTTTCCAAGCCAAAACAGATATCGCACAACACCTGAAACTTGAAAGACTGAGTTCCTATCAGCTTCTTCCAGTCTAACAAAAACATACGAATTAAAAAGAGGCACTTCTACTTTCTTTTTTCGATCAGACCATTGCTTAATCTGGGTTATTATTGGACAGTAACAATCAATTCCTGACTGCTCGAGTTTTTCTGCCACTTTTTTTTCCCATTTTGGTTTGGTATAAATAACGTACCAATTCATAATTTCTTATTTATTGAAATAAAATTTTTCTCACCAACATTTTTCGACATCCAATTTACTTCAATTGAAACCGTTTATGAACCTATACCTTGATATACAAATCCTATTTCTTCTAATTCCTTAGCGTTTAAAATATTTCGCCCGTCAAAAACAAATGCAGGTTTATGCATGTTGTCGTAAATTTTCTTCCAGTCATAAGAAGCAAATTCATCCCATTCTGTTAAAATTGCAACCGCATGTGCATCTTTACAGGCATCATAAGCATTTTCAAACGCTACAACTGCGCTTTTATTATCTTGTCCTGATCTTGTTTCTAAATAATCTAAATCATTTACTATTTTATGCTCTGAAACTTTAGGATCATAAACAGCAATTTTTGCTTGCTCGTTAATCAAATCATCAGCAACGTAAATTGCCGCAGATTCACGCGTATCATTGGTGTCTTTTTTGAAAGCCCAGCCTAAAAATGCAATTTTTTTATCGGCAACCGTATTGTATAATGTTTGAACAATCTTATTTGAAAACCTTCTTTTTTGATGGTCGTTCATAACAATTACCTGCTCCCAATAATCAGCAACTTCATTAAGTCCGTATGATTTTGCTATATAAACTAAATTTAAAATATCTTTTTGAAAACAAGACCCCCCGAATCCAACTGAAGCTTTTAAGAATTTAGAACCAATTCGGCTATCCATACCAATAGCTTTTGCTACTTCATTAACATCTGCACCGGTTTTCTCACACAATTCAGACATTGCATTGATAGATGAAATACGTTGCGCCAAGAACGCATTGGCTGTTAATTTTGACAATTCCGAAGACCACACATTAGTGGTTAAGATTTTCTCTTCTGCAACCCAATTTGCATACACATCAACCAATGCCTTGATTGCTGTCTCGCCTTCTGGAGTTGTATCACCTCCTATTAAAATTCTATCAGGATTTAATAAATCTGTTACAGCGGTGCCCTCAGCCAAAAATTCAGGATTTGACAAAATCTGAAACTGAACACCATTTCCTGTATTATCTAAAATACTTTTGATTGCTTCTGCAGTTCTAACCGGAAGTGTCGATTTTTCTACTACAATTTTATTTTGTTTTGCAACCCTTGCAATTTGCCTTGCACATAATTCAATATACTTCAAATCAGCCGCCATACCTTTTCCTTTTCCATAGGTTTTGGTTGGAGTATTTACAGAAATAAAAATCATTTCGGCTTCATCAATTGCTTTGTCAACTTCTGTTGAGAAAAAAAGATTTCTTCCCCTTGCTTCAGCAACAACTGACGAAAGTCCAGGCTCGTAAATCGGAATGTTTTCTGTATTAGGATCGTTCCAATCTTTAATTCTTTGTTCGTTTAAATCAACAACCGTAACTTGAATATGAGGACATTTCTGTGCTATAACCGCCATTGTCGGCCCACCTACATATCCTGCACCAATACAGCAAATTTTTGTAATTTTCATCTAATCTTTTGTTATCTTGATCCTTTTATTATTTTAAATTATTCCAGTACCAGCTTATAGCTTCTTTTAATCCATCTTGTAAAGAATACTTTGGATTGTAGCCCAGCTGTCTTTTGGCCTTATCAATAGAAGCCAGCGAATGTGGAATATCCCCCGCTCTGTTTTCACCATAAACCACAGGAACAGCTGCAATGGCAGGATCAAACTCAGACAAATATTTTTTAAGATAAGCAACCAAATCATTCAAAGTATTGCGGTCTCCAAAAGCGGTATTGTAAACTGTATTTACGGCTTTAGAATCTTGACAGGTTATCGCTAGCTCATTCATCTGAATAACATTGTCAATATAGGTAAAATCTCTAGAATAATTACCATCTCCATTAACTACAGGGCTTTCATGTTTCATAAACTGCATTACAAATTTCGGTATTACCGCAGCATAAGCACCGTTTGGATCTTGTTTTCTTCCAAAAACATTAAAATATCTCAAACCGATAGTTTCTATACCATAAGTTTTGCTGAAAATCTCCGCGTATAATTCGTTTACATATTTTGTAATTGCATATGGAGAAAGCGGTTTTCCGATTACTTCCTCAACTTTGGGCAATCCTTCAGAATCACCATAAGTAGAAGAACTTGCAGCATATACAAAACGTTTTACTTTTGCATCGCGTGCCGCAGTAAGCATATTTAAAAAACCAGAAACATTGACATCATTAGTTGTTATCGGATCTTTTATAGATCTAGGAACAGACCCTAAAGCAGCTTGATGCAGTACATAATCAGCTCCCTCTACAGCTTTGACACAATCAGCAATATTCCTGACATCTCCCTCTATTAAGGTGTAATTTGGATTTTCTATAAAATCTTTTAAGTTATGTCGATGACCTGTAGAAAAATTATCAAGACAAATTACTTTATATCCGGATGCTAAAAAATACTCAGACAAATTCGAGCCTATAAATCCTGCCCCACCTGTAATCAATATTGTACTTTTTATATTATCCATCTCAATTATCTTTTTCTGATTTTATTAAATATTGTCGAGAAGAATCCCTTTTCAGGTTCTTCCTCATGATATCCGTTTGCATAAGTTCCGTAACCATATCCGTATCCGTAAACGGCTCCATACTTTGCTTTATTTTGATAACCATTTAAAACGATACTTGCATTAGTCAACTCGCCTCTCTTGATTCTAGTATTCAAAACTGTAATCATATCCTTTTTAGTATAATTCTGTCTCACTATATACAAAGCAACATCGGCATATTGTACTAATTCGAGTGCATCTGCAACTAAACCAACAGGAGGAGTATCTAAAACTACGTAATCGTATTTTTGTTTAAGTTCATCGATTAACTCTTTCATCGCTTCACTCATTATCAACTCAGACGGATTTGGAGGTATTGGTCCCGAAAGTATTACATCAAGATTCGGAATTTGGGTAGTATTTGTAATTTCTTCGAGACTATTTTGTTTAATAAGATAATTTACAACCCCAAGAGATGTTGTCAAATTAAACTCATCTGCCAATCTTGGTTTTCTTAAATCCAAACCTACTATTACTGTTTTCTTTTCGCTTAAAGCGAAAACTGTAGCAATATTTATAGAGCAAAACGTTTTTCCTTCGCCACTTATTGATGAAGTTATCATTAATGTTTTTGAACCGCTAACTTGCTGTTTTTTGTATAAAAATTGCAATGAAGATCGAATTCCTCTAAAAGCTTCAGAAAGTGCCGATTTTGGTTTTTCAAATACAGCTAGACTCCCTGAATTTTTACTCATTCCGACAACACCAATTACAGGAATTTGTGTCAGTTTATTGATATCTTCTGTATTCTGAATTGAATTATTAATGAAGAAAATTCCAAAAACAAATAACAACGGAATCAAAAGTCCTAGAAATAAAGCAAGCACATAGTTGACAGAAGTTTTAGGACCAATTAAGCCCCCTCCAATATCTTTTGCTGGATCGATAAAATGAATATCTGATAAATTTGAAGCTTTTACAATTTCTGCCTCGTTTCGTTTTTGAAGAAATTCCGTATAAATATTGTCATTTAAGTCATATTTCCTTTTAATCTTCAACAATTCTTGCTGTTCTTCTGGCAATCTTCTTACGGCGCTTTCTGCTTGTCCCATTTTTGAATTTACAGAAGCTAAATCCCCTAACAAAGACGCTTTTGCAGAAATGATGTTTTCTAACAAAACATTTTTTATTGCCTGCATTTGGTTGTCAAAATCTTTAAAAATCTTTTCGCTCTTTACTGCATAAGCCATTTCGGATCTTTGTGTAGAAAGAGCAATTAGTTTACCAACGCCATTCATAATATTAGGGTCTTCTATTCCCGCTACAGTAGGCGCAGGAAGTCTTGAATAATCCTGGCTATTGTTTAAATATGACTTTAATGAATTATAGTATGCAATTTTTCTTGTGATTTGATCTTTCTCTACATCAAAGTTCATTATTCTTTCGGAAACTTTTTCACCTCCGGCTTCAATCTCATAAATATTTTTGTCTTTTCTAAAAGATTTCAGTTCATTTCCTGTTTCTTTCAATTGCGATTCCATTGCCACCAATGTACTGTCAATAAACTTGATCGTATTGGTTGCAAACTGATTTTTTCCGTCAAGCTGAATTTTAATCAGCATTCTAACAGTCGCATTTAAATACTCTACCATACGCGCCTTATTGGTTCCCTGCATTGACAAAGTTAGTATTGAACCAGCTTTATCTCCATCAATATTGACCCCTTTATAGCGAGATACTGTACCATTAAAATCATTAAATCTTACAAAATATTCTTTCCCTACATATAAGCCAGGATTATCTGTAATTTGAAGGTTCCAATTTAAAAAAGGAAGTGTCACTCGATCGCCTACTTTAAATCGATATGCATATTTGACCGGTTTTACTGCCGTTTTACTGTATTCATTTGTCGAATAAGTAATTACAGAAACTGAATTTGTTTCAAAAGGAATCTCGATTTGATATTCATTTTGAGTCACAAACTTAATCTTTATTAATGCACCGGCAAGCTGTCCTTTATTCTTATCAATATCTACATAAAAAGGTACGGCACCATAAGAATCTATAAGATTATATTTTCCTTGCTCCAAATAGTCAATATAATATTGAAGCTTTTCGACAACCAATTCGTTATGCGATCTTGACTGAAGGATAGTCGAAATTCCGTTAACTTGATCCGAAATTCCTCCCCAGTTAAAAACTAAACTTGTATTAGACGTAAAAAAAGGATTGCTTTCCTCCTTAATTGAAATCATAGTACGCATTGCGTAAATTTTCTCTTTTCGAATATTTACCTGATAAGCAATTGTAAAAGCAATAATTAAACTAACCAAAAACCATTTCCAGTAACTGGCAATTTTTAACAAAAAACCTTTAAAATCAAAATTGGAATGATTTTCAAAAAAGGAAAAATCTTTTATATCTAACATTTTGAAAATTGGGTTTTAATTTCTGACAATTAAATAAACAGTTGTAGCAAGTGACAACAAAGTAATTATACTTCCGATAGACTGAATTCCTGTCTGTCCTGTCCCCCAGGTTTTCTGCCTTAAAGGTTTTACATAAATATAATCATTTGGCTGTAAATTATAATACGGGGACTGCATTACATTAACATCTGTAAGATCTATTTCATTCATCAGAACACCTGTCGGAGTCTGGCGAATTATCACTACCGCTTTTCTATTGCCAACTGTAGTAATATCTCCCGAATTGGCAATTGCTTCCATAATATTTACATTATCTTTAAACAATACTTTTGTACCAGTAGCTCCAACTTCACCATTAATTGTATATCTGAAACCAGCCAATTTTACATTAACAAATAAATTTGCATCCGTTTTGAAATATTCTTCAAGAAGTTTCTTTTCTATTTTCACTCTCACTTCTTCTAAAGTAAAGCCGATAACATTCATCTCCCCTAAAATTGGCATCCTAATATTTCCGTGGTCATCTACCCTAAAGCCATCAAAATACAAACCTGTTTCAGAACGACCTGCGGGAGTAGATGAGCTTTCGCTTGTATTAAAAATTGCTACTAATTTCGGATCAATTGCCTTAATGTTAACGCTTAAAACATCATTCACCTGCACTCTGTAAGGTTTTGCTTCTACTGCACTTATTGATTTTTGTTCGCTTGAAGTGTTTTTATCTTGCAAATAGACCAAGTCTTTTAGAGGAATACAGGACGTAAATAATACACTTGCCAGTAATAAGATATAAAAGCTGTTTTTTGTCATCAGTTTAATTTTGACGCAAATATAACTTTTTCCTTTAATTATCAGGGAATCTAAGTTTTATTTGGGGACTTATGTTTAATTATTTTTAAATGTTTTTTCAAAAGGCACACGGTGCAGAATACTCCTTCCGAGTGTTATCTCGTCTGCATATTCAAGTTCATCACCTACAGCAATTCCTCTTGCAATGGTCGAAATTATAATATCGGAATCTGCAATTTGTTTATAGATATAAAAGTTTGTGGTATCGCCTTCCATCGTTGAGCTCAATGCAAAAATAATCTCAACCACTTTTCCTGACTTGACTTTTTCAACCAGACTTGAAATCGTAAGCTGACTAGGACCGACACCTTCAATTGGCGAAATTTTACCTCCCAAAACATGATAAATTCCTTTAAACTGTCCAGTATTTTCAATCGCCATTACGTCGCGAATATCTTCTACAACACAAATCGTTTGATGGTTTCTGGCATGGTTCGCACAAATCTCACATACTTTCGTGTCTGAAATATTGTGGCAGTTTTCACAAAATTTAATTTCTTCACGCATAGTCGTCAAAGCTTGAGACAAAAAAGCAGTTTGTTCTTTTGGCTGTTTTAACAAATGAAGCACAAGCCGCAACGCTGTCCGTTTTCCAATACCTGGAAGCTGCGCCATTTCGTTTACCGCTTTTTCTATTAATTTTGATGAAAATTCCATGGCAGCAAAAGTAATACTTTAATATCGCTTTATAATCTCAATTCCTGCACTATTATAAAATATGTCAAGAATTTTTATCCGCTGATTTTATTGACAATTTATCTCAATATTGATTAGTTGCAAGAAGCACCAAAGTACAGGCGATTTCAACCTCAATTCCGTTTGGTTCCAGCAATTGATAGAATTCCGGATTTTCGGTTCCTGGGTTAAAAACAACTCTCTTCGGCTTTGTTTCTACGATAAAATTATAGTATTCGCGCTGACGGGATGGATTTAAATACAACGTAATTGTATCAATATTCTTGACCGGAATTGTTTTTGTATGAATGCTAATTCCGGCAACCTCTCCAGCTTTCTGCCCAATTGCTATTACTGAATGTCCTTTAGAGACTAACATATTTACAGCTTTGTACGAATATCGTTCCGGATTTGTTGATGCTCCCAAAACAAGTGTTTTTTTATTTTTCATTCTTTAAATTTAGAATTACAAAATTAACTAAAAAGAATGAGTGTTTTTTATCTATTTGATAGAGAATCATTCGCATTAAAAAATAACATCCTAACATAAATTCATCCAAAACCATAAAAAAATAACTATTTTTACCTCACTAACCCCCACTCTATGGATTTATTCATTTATTTATTTGCCGCACTTTTCTCGGTGCTAAACCCAATTGGAACCGTTCCAATATTTGTTGGATTAACACAGAATGATTCGCAGAAAGAACGTTCGAGGATTTCACTTTGGACCGCCATCAATGTCTGCATCATTTTATTGGTCTCTTATTTTATCGGACAATATGTTCTTATTTTTTTTGGAATCAGTATTGATGCGCTTCGAATTGCCGGCGGAATTATAATCGTAAACTCTGGTTTCTCTCTTCTTTCGGGAAAATTCAACAAAAAAAGAGGTATTAATAAAAAAATCGAAAACGAAGCGCACCAGCGAAATGACATCGCGCTAACACCACTTGCAATTCCAATGCTTGCTGGACCCGGCTCCATTTCCTTACTGATTGCTTTTTATCAGGAACATCATGAGGTAAATGAAATCATTATTTCGACTTTGGCGATTATTGCTATTGCCGTTGCTATTTTTGCGATTTTAAAAAGCGCACATTATTTAGCCAGAATATTGGGTGCTTCTGGAATTGTTGCTATCTCGAGAATAGTTGGTTTTATTGTTATCTCTATCGGAATTCAATATATCGTGAGTTCGATTGTAAATATTATAAAAGGAAATTTGATGTAAAAAATTTTCTTACAGAAAAAAAAGGGATAGAACATTCAGTTCTATCCCTTTTTTTATTTTATTCAAAAGACAATTCTAGCTTCTTGGCAAAAAGACTTCCGCCATCATACATCTTGCACTGCCGCCTCCGCAAGCTTCGATTGTATCTAGACTAGAACTCAAAATTTCTGCATGTTTTTCTAACTGAGCAATTTGCTTTGGAGTCAAACTTTGATGAGCCGAGGCACTCATAACAATATAACGTTTATCATTTGCCCCACGAACTTCAAGCATATTTCCAGCAAAATTATTTACTTGCTCTTCCGCAATTAGAATGATTTCTTTTCCGTCTTGTTTCAAATTATCCAAAACCATTTTGCGTTCTTTCTTATCATCAATGCAATCAGCACAAATTACCGCAAATGTTTCTCCGAGACACATCATCACATTGGTATGATAAATCAATTTTCGTTCGCCGTTTACCGTCTGAAAAGCTTCAAAAATTACTGGCGCATAATCAAAATCTTCGCAGAATTCGATAAACAATTCTTCATCTGCTCTTGGCGATAAGGCGCAATATGCTTTTCCGTTGGCTCTATCCAACAACAAACTTCCTGTTCCTTCTAAGAAAATACCATCTTCTTCTGCAGAGGTATAATCCATGATATCGGTAATTTCAAAACCTTTTTCTTCAAGAACGTCCA
Source organism: Flavobacterium procerum (assembly GCF_042431625.1). Lineage (NCBI taxonomy): Bacteria > Pseudomonadati > Bacteroidota > Flavobacteriia > Flavobacteriales > Flavobacteriaceae > Flavobacterium > Flavobacterium procerum. The sequence goes on from NZ_JBHLYW010000011.1 coordinate 35,560, forward strand.
AAATATCTTCCCTGCGTTCCTGACGTCGGTTTTCTGCAAACATAGGATAAAGGGCAACTACTCCATTTTCATGAAACGAAACCCAATTGTTTGGAAAAACACTGTCAGGCGTATCGGTTTCTAATGTATCTTCTACAACTGTCACATCAACACCTACAGCTCTCAACTTGTCAACAAAAGCATCAAATTCCTGTTGTGCTTTTGCATTTACAGTACTTGGCAATAAACCATCTAATACTTTTTGATAGTAATTATTTACAGCTGTCTGTTCATTCATTCTGAAAGCAACTGGCCGAATCATTACGATTGCATTTGTTGTTTGTCTCATTTTTTTATTTGTTTTGTTTGCTTCGCCAATTCGGCCAAAGCCTCGTGTCTTGTTTCATGTTTTGCAAAAACTTGAAACTTGAAACAATTATTTAGTCTCTAATTAAAGGTAAAGTTGAACAACGCAACAAGCCTTCTTGTTTTGCAATTTCAGCATATGGGACTTCTTCAACTATAAAGCCGTTTGCACGAAGCCAGTTGTTAAGCCTTGTAAAGTTTTTTTCAGAAACCACTACATTTTCATCTATCGAAAATACATTCGAAAACATATTGTACATTTCGTTTCTTTCGATATGAAATAAGTTTTCTTTCCCGAAAAGATTAACTAGATACAGATAATCTGCTTCTTCTCTAAAACCTCTTTTATAAATTATTCCTTTGTTTTTTCCAACTGGCTGAAAACAGCAGTCAAGATGAAGTGCATTATCTCTAGCCTCCAATTTAGATTTCACTAAATCAAACTCTTTTACAATTTTATTTGGAAAAAGCGATTTGATATAATCAACACCATGCATATTGGTTCTGGCTGTTATATAGTCTTTATAATCACTTCCTTTATAAGTTCCAATGAAAATATGGTCATTCCAAAGCATCACATCTCCACCTTCGATATGCACTTCTTCGGGTGGACGGACAACTTTCAGAGAATCCATTTGATCAATGACAAACTGAATTGCCTCCAGTTCGCGTTCTCTATCAGGGAGAATATTAGATTTCACAAAAGTATCCTCAATGACAAAACCGATATCTCTTGCAAAAATCTGATTGTAATTTTCAATTATTTCCGGACGGTAAACAGTTACATCGTATTTCTGAAATACTTTACTAAAAGCATCCATCTCAGCAACCATATCTTTTTCTACAGGATAAGTACCTGCTTTAATATGTTCCAACGATTTAGGGTCATAAGCCTCATCTATGGTTGGAGTTGGCCCATTATGAACAGCAGAACCCAAAACTACGGCGCGAAGCCGCGATGTTTCGTTCTTTACATTTAATTGCAACATAACTTTATTGTATTTTGAGCAAATATAAAAAAAGCTTCACAGTTAAGTGAAGCTTTCGTTTTTTATTTATTAGACTTGAACTCTCGTAAAGCGTGTCCAGTATAAATTTGTCTTGGTCTTCCGATTGGCTCTTTATTTTCGCGCATCTCTTTCCATTGTGCAATCCATCCTGGCAATCTTCCAATAGCAAACATTACTGTAAACATATCAGTAGGAATACCTAATGCTCTGTAGATAATTCCAGAGTAGAAATCAACGTTTGGATATAAATTTCTTGATTTGAAGTATTCATCTTCTAAAGCAGCAGTCTCTAATTTTCTTGCAATATCTAAAATTGGATCTTCAACTCCTAAAGTCTCTAATACTTCTTGAGCTGCTTTTTTGATGATTTTTGCTCTTGGATCAAAGTTTTTGTAAACTCTGTGTCCGAATCCCATTAAACGGAATGGATCATTTTTATCTTTAGCTTTTGCCAAGAATTTATCTGTATCTCCACCATCTTTATTAATTTCTTCTAGCATTTCAAGTACCGCCTGATTTGCACCTCCATGAAGAGGTCCCCAAAGAGCAGAAACTCCTGAAGATATTGAAGCAAATAATCCAGCGTGTGAAGAACCTACCATTCTTACTGTAGAAGTGGAACAGTTTTGTTCGTGGTCTGCGTGAAGAATAAACAATTTATCTAAAGCATCAATTACAACAGGGCTTGCTTTGTAAGGTCCTGTAGGCAATTGAAACATTAGCTGCATAAAATTCTCAACATACCCTTTAGTATTGTCGTAATAATTTAAAGGATACCCCATAGATTTTCTGTAAGTCCATGTAGCAATCACTAGAAATTTAGCCATTGTTTTACAAATAGCTTCATACATTTCTTTTTCGTTATCAACATTTACCGCTTTAGGATTAAAAGCCGTTAAAGCACTTGTTAACGCTGATAAAACTCCCATAGGATGCGCTGTCTTTGGAAAACCGTCAATGATATTTTTCATTTCTTCGTTTACCAAAGAATGTTTTTTAATATTGTTTTCAAAGTTTTCTAATTCGGCAGTAGTTGGTAATTCTCCGAAAATCAAAAGATAAGACACTTCTAAGAAACTGGCTTTTTCGGCCAAGTCTTCGATTGAATATCCTCTGTAACGCAAAATTCCTAATTCACCATCTAGGAAAGTGATTTCACTCTTACATGATCCAGAGTTTTTATAACCTGGGTCAATCGTAATAAAACCTGTTAAATCACGTAATTTGTTGATATCGATAGCAGACTCATTTTCACTCCCTGTAATTACAGGAAGTTCAATTTTCTTACCATCAACTTCTAATGTAGCTATTTTTGACATAATATCTCGGAAATAATTCTTTAAATAATAATTTACCAAATCTAATGAATTTAACATTAATTAAAAAAAGAATACTGCTATGAATTTGTTAAAACTCCAAAAAAAAACCATTCGTTAAAAAACGAATGGCTTATCTTAATGTAACTCTTATGATTATTTAATCTTGAAAGCGTTTAATCCTGGGAAATAAGCAGTATTTCCAAGTTCTTCTTCAATTCTTAATAATTGATTGTATTTTGCCATACGATCAGAACGAGAAGCCGAACCAGTTTTAATTTGACCACAGTTTAAAGCTACAGCTAAATCTGCGATTGTATTATCTTCAGTTTCTCCAGAACGGTGAGACATTACTGATGTATATCCAGCATTTTTAGCCATGTTTACAGCAGCAATTGTTTCAGTCAAAGTACCAATTTGGTTCACTTTTACCAAAATCGAGTTAGCAATTCCTTTTTCGATACCAGTCGACAAACGAGCAACGTTAGTAACAAATAAATCATCACCAACTAATTGTACTTTATCACCAATTTTTTCAGTTAAAGCTTTCCATCCATCCCAATCATCTTCGTACATACCGTCTTCAATAGAAATGATTGGATATTTAGCAGCAAGTTCAGCTAAATACTCAGCTTGTTCTTCAGAAGTTCTGATTTTTCCTGTTTCTCCTTCAAATTTAGTATAATCGTATTTACCATTTACATAAAATTCAGAAGCAGCACAATCAAGCGCAATCATAATTTCGTCACCGAAAGTATATCCAGCTTTTTCAACTGCCAATTTGATAGTATCTAAAGCATCTTCAGTTCCACCAGCCAAGTTTGGAGCAAAACCTCCTTCGTCACCAACAGCCGTACTTAAACCTCTATCGTGTAAAACTTTTTTCAAGCTATGGAAAATTTCAGTTCCCATTTGCATAGAATGCGTAAAAGAAGTTGCTTTTACTGGGAAAATCATAAACTCTTGGAATGCGATCGGCGCATCTGAGTGAGAACCTCCATTGATGATGTTCATCATCGGAACAGGAAGCGTGTTAGCAGAAACCCCACCAACATATCTGTATAATGGCAATCCTAGTTCGTTAGCAGCAGCTTTAGCAGCAGCTAATGAAACTCCTAGAATAGCATTAGCTCCTAATTTTGATTTGTTTGGAGTTCCATCCAAATCAATCATTAATTGGTCAATTGTGTTTTGTTCGAAAACAGAAGTTCCAACTAATTCTTCAGCAATAACAGTATTTACATTGTTCACTGCATTCAAAACACCTTTTCCTAGGTAAGCTTTACCTCCGTCACGTAATTCAACAGCTTCGTGCTCTCCAGTTGAAGCTCCAGATGGAACAGCAGCTCTACCTAAAACACCATTTTCAGTTACTACATCAACTTCGATAGTAGGATTCCCTCTGGAATCAAGAATTTGTCTTGCGTGAACTTTAATTATAATACTCATTATTTTTATTTTTTATTAATAAATTATATATATTTTTTCGAAATTATAAAAATATTTAATACTAAAAACGCATTGTAGTCATTAAACACCTTTATTTATTAACTACATCGTTTTAGGCTTTACTAGTTTTGATATTATCCACAAATTGATCGAACAAATATGAAGAATCATGTGGACCAGGACTAGCTTCCGGATGGTATTGTACTGAAAAACAATTCTTGTTTTTCATACGCATACCCGCAACTGTATTATCATTCAGGTGGATATGTGTAAGCTCTAATTCAGGATGTCCTTCCAATGCTTCTCTTTTTACGGCAAAACCATGGTTTTGAGAAGTGATCTCTCCTTTACCAGTAAGAAGATTTTTTACTGGATGATTAATTCCTCTGTGTCCTCCAAACATCTTATAGGTCTGAACACCATTTGCTAGAGCGATAATCTGATGTCCAAGGCAAATTCCAAACAAAGGTTTATCATTAGCGATGATTTGCTTAGCAACATCGATTACTCCATGAAGAGGATCTGGGTCACCAGGACCATTCGACAAGAAATAACCGTCTGGATTAAATGCTGTTAAATCTTCATATGATGAATCATACGGAAATACTTTAATGTAACAGTCTCTCTTTGCAAGATTTCTTAAAATATTCTTTTTAATTCCAAGATCTAAAGCTGAAATTTTGTAAGTCGCATTTTCATCCCCAATAAAATAAGGTTCAGTAGTTGATACTTTAGAAGCCAATTCCAAACCTTCCATATTAGGTACATTTGCTAATTCTTTCTTTAAGTCTTCGACAGAGGTGCCATCTGTACAAATTACAGCATTCATTGCACCATTATCACGAATGTAGCTTACAAGTGCTCTTGTATCAACATCAGAAATACAAATCAGGTTATGTTTAGCAAAATAATCTTCTAAACTTCCTGATGCCGCTTCACGCGAAAAATTAAAGCTGAAGTTTTTACAAACCAAACCAGCAATTTTCACACTTTCTGATTCTACTTCTAAGTCATTCACACCATAATTACCAATATGTGGATTAGTAGTTACCATTATCTGACCAAAATAAGAAGGATCTGTAAAAATCTCCTGATACCCTGTCATTCCCGTATTAAAACAAACTTCACCAAAAGTTTTACCGCTTATTCCGATAGATTTTCCGTGAAAAATTGTTCCGTCACTAAGTAATAAAATGGCGCTTTGTCGTGTTGTGTATTTCATTCTTTAATTTGTATTGTTTTTTTAATTGTCTTATGAAACCTTTAGCTTCATTTGTAATTAGATATTTTGCAAATTTAATTCTTTAAAAGAGTGCCTCCAAGGTTTTTCAAAAAATTCATTCATAAAAATAAAACCTTGAAACTTAAATAAGTTAAAAATTTGTTTTTGAAAAAATCAAAAAAAAAGGATAAACTAAAAATTAGTCTATCCTTTATTTTTATAGAATTATTACTTTCATAATTATTCTGAAGCTTCAGTAGTCGTTTCTGATTCAGCAGCAGGAGCTTCTGGAGCAGCGGTTTCAGTTTTTTTACTTTTACCACCACGACGGCTTTTTGCTTTTTTAACTTCTTTTTTACCTCCGTTGTAAAGTTCATTGAAATCAACAAGCTCAATCATCGCCATATCAGCGTTATCTCCCAAACGATTTCCAACTTTAATGATACGAGTGTATCCTCCTGGACGGTCACCAACTTTAGCAGCTACGTCTCTGAACAAGTCAGTTACAGCATATTTGCTACGTAAGTAAGCAAAAACAATACGACGGTTGTGAGTCGTATCTTCTTTTGATTTTGTGATTAAAGGCTCAACAAATTGTTTAAGCGCTTTAGCCTTAGCAACAGTAGTGTTAATACGTTTGTGCTCGATAAGAGAACAAGCCATATTAGCCAACATAGCTTTTCTATGTCCAGTCTGTCTGCTTAAGTGGTTGAATTTTTTTCCGTGTCTCATGACGTGTTTTTTTTATCTTCATCTTGCTACAATCCACTATGGAGAGCAAAATATGAAGTAAATTATTCTTTATCTAATTTGTATTTAGCTAAATCCATTCCGAAAGTAAGATTCTTCACTGCAACAAGTTCATCAAGTTCAGTTAAAGATTTTTTACCGAAATTACGGAATTTCATTAGGTCATTTTTATTGAACGATACTAGATCACCAAGTGTATCAACTTCAGCCGCTTTCAAGCAATTTAATGCTCTCACAGATAAATCCATATCAACAAGCTTAGTTTTAAGCAATTGTCTCATATGCAATGACTCTTCATCATATGATTCTGTTTGTGCAATTTCGTCAGCCTCGAGTGTAATTCTTTCGTCAGAAAATAACATGAAGTGGTGAATTAAAACTTTTGCAGCTTCAGTAAGAGCATCTTTTGGATTGATTGAACCATCAGTCTTAATTTCAAAAACTAATTTTTCGTAATCTGTTTTTTGCTCTACACGGAAGTTTTCAATCGCGTATTTTACATTCTTTACAGGAGTAAAGATAGAATCTGTAAAAATAGTACCAATTGCCGCATTTTGTTTTTTGTTCTCCTCAGCAGGAACGTATCCTCTACCTTTTTCGATAGTTAAATCGAAATTCAATTTGATTTTAGAATCTAAGTTACAGATTACAAGATCTGGATTCAGAACTTGAAAACCTGAAATAAATTTCTGGAAATCACCTGCTGTCAATTGATCTTTACCAGAAACAGAAATAGTAACTGCTTCATTATCGATATCTTCAATTTGACGTTTAAAACGTACTTGTTTTAGATTAAGGATAATTTCTGTAACATCTTCAACAACACCTGAAATAGTAGAAAACTCATGATCCACACCCTCGATACGAACAGATGTAATTGCATAACCTTCTAATGCTGAAAGCAAAACTCTTCTAAGTGCATTACCAACTGTCAATCCGTAACCAGGTTCTAAAGGTCTGAATTCAAATTTACCTTCAAAATCGGTTGAATCGATCATGATAACTTTATCGGGCTTTTGAAAATTAAATATTGCCATAAATTTCGACTAAGTCAATTATTATTTGTTGTACAACTCTACGATTAATTGTTCTTTAATGTTTTCTGGAATTTGAAGTCTTGCAGGTACAGAAACGAAAGTTCCTTCTTTAAGATCATTGTTCCAAGTAATCCATTCATAAACATGACTTGAATTTGATAAAGAACGTTCGATAGCTTCTAAAGATTTAGATTTTTCACGAACTGCAACTTTATCACCAGGCTTAAGGTGGTAAGAAGGAATATTTACAACTTCTCCATTTACAGTAATGTGTCTGTGAGAAACGATTTGACGCGCACCTCTTCTAGATGGAGCAATTCCCATTCTAAAAACAACATTATCTAATCTTGCTTCGCATAATTGTAATAAAACTTCACCAGTTACTCCTTTAGTCGCTGATGCTTTTTCGAATAAATTTCTGAATTGTTTTTCTAAAATTCCATAAGAATATTTAGCTTTTTGCTTTTCCATTAACTGAACAGCGTACTCAGATTTTTTTCCTCTTTTTTTAGCCATCCCGTGTTGTCCAGGTGGGTAATTTCTTTTTTCGAAAGATCTATCATCTCCGAAGATTGCTTCGCCGAATTTACGAGCGATTTTGGTTTTAGGACCAGTATATCTTGCCATTTTAAAAAAAATTAAAGGTAGAAATTATGAATTCAGGTCTAATCCTTCGATAATCTATGTTCTACCTTGTTTATACTATAAATAATAAAAAAAATTAAACTCTACGTCTTTTTGGAGGACGACATCCGTTGTGAGGCATTGGAGTAACATCAATGATTTCTGTAACTTCAATTCCTCCGTTATGAATAGAACGGATAGCAGACTCACGTCCGTTACCTGGTCCTTTTACATAAACTTTCACTTTTTTAAGTCCTGCCTCTAGTGCTACTTTAGCACAATCTTCTGCTGCCATCTGAGCTGCATAAGGAGTGTTCTTTTTAGAACCTCTGAAACCCATTTTACCAGCTGAAGACCAAGAAATAACTTCACCTTTTTTATTAGTCAAAGAAATGATAATGTTGTTGAAAGTGGCAGAAATATGAGCCTCACCCGTTGATTCAACGATAACTTTACGTTTTTTTGCAGTTGCTTTAGCCATATTACTTATTATTTAGTTGCTTTTTTCTTGTTAGCAACAGTTTTTCTTTTACCTTTTCTTGTTCTAGAGTTGTTTTTAGTTCTTTGCCCTCTTAAAGGAAGACCAGATCTGTGACGAATACCTCTGTAACATCCAATATCCATTAAACGTTTAATGTTTAAAGAAATTTCAGAACGTAATTCTCCTTCAATTTTGTAAAATGAAACAGCATCACGAATTGCACCGATTTCATCGTCATTCCAATCTTGAACTTTTTTATCCTGGCTAACTTGAGCTTTTTCTAAAATCTCAATAGCTCTACTTTTTCCTAATCCGAAGATATAGGTAAGTGCTATAACACCTCTCTTGTTTTTTGGGATATCTACCCCTGCTATTCTTGCCATAATTATCCTTGTCTTTGTTTAAATCTAGGATTCTTTTTGTTTATTACGTACAATCTCCCTTTTCTACGCACGATAATGCACTCGGCGCTTCTCTTTTTTACTGATGCTCTAACTTTCATATTGAATATCCTTTAATATCGATAAGTAATTCTTGCTTTTGACAAATCGTAAGGACTCATTTCCAGTTTCACTTTATCACCAGGTAATAATTTGATGTAATGCATACGCATTTTACCAGAAATATGAGCAATTACAATATGTCCATTTTCTAACTCTACACGGAACATCGCATTAGATAATGCTTCGATGATTGATCCGTCTTGTTCTATTGCTGATTGTTTTGCCATAAATATATTAAGCTACTGCTTTTCTATTTTTACCAGTCTTCATTAAACCATCATAATGTTTGTTTAACAAGTATGAATTGATTTGTTGAATAGTATCTATCGCAACACCAACCATAATTATTAATGAGGTACCTCCAAAAAACATTGCCCAAGATTGTTGTACATCCATAATACTTACAACAATAGCTGGGAACACAGCAATCAAAGCAAGGAATAAAGATCCTGGGAAAGTTATTAAAGACATCACTTTATCAAGGAAGTCAGAAGTTTCTGCTCCAGGACGTACTCCTGGTATAAAACCACCGCTTCTCTTTAAATCATCGGCCATTTTGTTAGTAGGTACAGTGATTGCAGTGTAGAAAAATGTAAATACAATAATTAAAGTTGCAAAAACAAAATTATACCAGAAACCAAACATATTACTAAATGTACCAACAATAGATTGTGATGTATCTGATTTAGACAATCCAGCTACTGCAGCAGGAATAAACATAATTGCCTGAGCAAAGATGATTGGCATAACCCCAGAAGCATTTAGCTTAAGAGGAATCCATTGTCTATTACCACCAGCCAAATCTTGCTCATAATCTCCAGTTGTTGTACGACGAGCGTATTGTACCGGAATTCTGCGTACTGCCATTGTAAGCAACACACAAGAAATGATCACTAATAACCACACAATAATTTCAATAACTAATAACATTGGTCCTCCATTGTTGTTGGTAACTCTTGTTGTAAACTCTTGAATAAAAGCTTGTGGCAAACGAGCTAAAATACCAACCATAATTAATAATGAAATTCCGTTACCGATACCTTTATCCGTAATTTTTTCTCCAAGCCACATAGCAAAAATAGTACCAGTTACTAAAATTATCACTGACGAGAATAAAAACTCAGGAGAATCAAAGCCCAGCAAAAATGCATTACTAGGCAGTGTTCTGTATAAATTATAGATATAAGTTGGACCTTGAACCAATGTGATAGCGATTGTCAACCAGCGAGTGATTTGATTAATCTTTTTTCTACCACTTTCTCCATCATTTTGAAGTTTTTGTAAATATGGAATCGCAATCCCCATCAACTGAACAACAATAGACGCAGAAATATAAGGCATGATACCTAAGGCAAAAACTGAAGCCTTAGAGAAAGCACCCCCGGTGAACATGTCTAGAATAGATCCTAGACCATTTTTAGTTTGTCCCGCTAAACCAGTCAATTGCGTTGCGTCAATTCCAGGAAGCGTAACGTGTGCTCCAAAACGATATACTAAAAGTAATCCTAATGTAATTAAGATTCTATTTTTTAGTTCTTCGATTTTCCAAACATTACTTATTGATTCAATAAATTTCTTCATCTTAATAGATAAGTTATATAGTTACAGCTTCTCCACCTGCAGCTTCAATAGCCGCTTTTGCAGTAGCAGTAAATTTGTGGGCAGTTACTTTTAATTTTGCTTTCAATTCTCCTCTACCTAAAATCTTAACGATTTCATTTTTAGAAGCTAGACGATTTGCTACGAAATCTGTCATTGAAACAGAATCAGTAATTACACCGTTATCAACTAATAATTGAAGAGTATCTAAATTAACACCTTCGTATTCTTTACGATTGATGTTTTTGAAACCAAACTTAGGCACACGTCTTTGAAGTGGCATTTGCCCTCCTTCAAAACCAATCTTTTTAGAATAACCAGAACGAGATTTAGCTCCTTTGTGTCCACGCGCAGCGGTACCACCTTTTCCAGAACCTTCTCCTCTACCTAATCTTTTGTTTTGATTGTGTGTAGATCCTTCAGCAGGTTGTAAGTTACTTAAATTCATAACAGTATTTGTTATTTAGCTTCTTCTACAGAAACTAAGTGTTTAACTTTGTTTATCATCCCAAGGATAGCAGGATTTGACTCATGCTCCACAACTTGTCCAATTTTACGTAGACCTAAAGCTTCCAACCCTCTCTTTTGAGAAAGAGGACAGTTGATTTTGCTTCTTACTTGTTTTACTAATAATTTAGCCATAATTTCCTGAATTAACCTTTAAAAACTTTCTCTAAAGAAACACCTCTTTGTTTTGCAACAGTGTGAGCGCTTCTCATTTGCAATAAAGCATCAAAAGTTGCTTTTACTACGTTATGTGGATTTGATGATCCTTGAGATTTAGACAATACATCGTGAATACCTACTGACTCAAGAACCGAACGAACAGCTCCACCAGCAATAACTCCAGTACCATGAGAGGCAGGAATTAAGAATACACGTGCACCACCAAATTTACCTTTTTGTTCGTGAGGAACAGATTGTCCGTTCAAAGGAATTCTTACCAAGTTTTTCTTAGCATCTTCTACTGCTTTCGCAATTGCTTCAGAAACGTCTTTAGATTTTCCTAATCCGTGACCAACTACTCCATTTTCATCACCTACAACTACAATAGCAGAAAAACCAAAAGCTCTACCTCCTTTTGTAACTTTAGTAACACGATTAACACTAACTAGACGATCTTTTAATTCAAGACCACTAGGTTTTACCAATTCTACATTTTTGTATTTAGACATAATATATTAGAATTTAAGTCCAGCGGCTCTTGCGCCTTCTGCTAATGATTTAATACGACCGTGATACAAATATCCACCTCTGTCGAAAGTGATGGTATCAATCCCAGCTTGTAACGCTTTCTCTGCAACTAATTTTCCAACAGCAGCAGCGATTTCAACGTTAGTACCTTTTCCTATTTCTTTTTCTCTTGAAGATGCAGCTAATATAGTAACTCCATTTACATCATCAATAAGTTGAGCGTAAATTTCTTTATTACTTCTAAAAACAGAAAGTCTAGGTCTTGCAGCAGAACCACTAACCGATTTTCTAATTCTGAATTTAATTCTCTGTCTTCTTTCAGATTTTGTTAATGACATAATCTTATATTTTAAGCTGATTTACCTGCTTTTCTTCTTAATACTTCACCCACAAATTTAACACCTTTTCCTTTATATGGCTCTGGCTTACGGAAACTTCTGATTTTCGCAGCAACTTGTCCTAAAAGTTGTTTATCAAATGATGTTAATTTTACGATTGGGTTCTTACCTTTTTCAGATACTGTTTCTAAAGCTACTTCAGGAGCAATCTCTAAAACAATATTGTGAGAATATCCAAGAGCTAAATCTAATTTTTGACCTTGGTTTGAAGCTCTATAACCAACTCCAACTAATTCTAGTTCTTTTGTGAAACCTTCAGAAACACCAACAACCATATTACTGATCAAAGATCTGAATAATCCGTGTTTTGCTCTGTGGTCTTTATGGTCAGATGATCTTTCAACTAAAACCTGATCACCTTCAACAGTTACATTTACGTCCGAAAACTCCTGAACTAGTTGACCTTTTTTTCCTTTTACTGTAATAATACCGTCTTTAACTTCTACAGTTACACCAGCAGGGATTACAATTGGGCTTTTACCTATTCTTGACATCTTATCTAGTGTTTAAAATTAGTATACGTAACAAATTACTTCACCACCTACATTTAACTGCTTAGCTTGTTTTCCAGTCATCAAACCTTTTGATGTAGAAACAATAGCAATTCCTAACCCATTAAGGATTCTTGGTAATTTGGCAGCACCTGCGTACTTACGTAAACCAGGTTTACTAATTCTCTGGATATCTTTAATTACAGGCTCTTTAGTATCTTTATCATACTTTAAAGCAATTTTGATAGAACCTTGAACTGTGTTCTGCTCAAATTTGTAACTTAAGATATAACCTTGATCAAATAAGATCTTAGTTATTTCTTTTTTTAGATTAGAAGCTGGAATTTCAACAACTTTGTGGTTTGCAGCCACAGCGTTACGAACTCTAGTCAAATAATCTGCAATAGGATCTGTATACATATGTATTTGATTGCGATTATGGTTTTCAGGAAGCACCCGCTTCCTGAACCTTTAATCAATTTATAAACTTTTTTAAATTACCAGCTTGCTTTTTTCACACCTGGAATTAATCCATTGTTTGCCATCTCACGGAAAGTTACACGTGAAATTCCGAATTGACGGATATAACCTCTTGGTCTTCCAGTCAATTTACAACGGTTGTGCAAACGAACAGGTGAAGCGTTTTTTGGTAATCTTTGTAAACCTTCATAGTCTCCAGCTTCTAATAAAGCTTTTCTCTTTTCAGCATACTTAGCTACCGTTTTTTCTCTTTTCACCTCGCGGGCTTTCATTGATTCTTTAGCCATGTCTTAATTCTTTTTAAAAGGTAATCCTAATTCAGCCAATAATGACTTTGCTTCCTTGTCTGTTTTTGCAGTAGTAACAAATGTAATATCCATTCCTGAAATTTTGTTTACTTTGTCAATATCAATTTCTGGGAAAATGATTTGCTCTAAAACTCCAAGATTGTAGTTACCTCTTCCGTCGAAACCAGTAGCTTTAATACCACTAAAATCTCTAACACGTGGTAAAGAAGAAGTAATAAGTCTATCTAAAAACTCATACATTCTTTCTCCACGTAAAGTAACTTTTGCTCCAATAGGCATTCCTTTTCTTAATTTGAAAGAAGCAACGTCTTTCTTAGAAATAGTAGCTACTGCTTTTTGTCCAGTGATCTTTGTTAACTCATCAACTGCATAATCAATAAGTTTTTTATCAGATACAGCTGCACCAACTCCACGGCTCAAAACGATTTTTTCCAATTTAGGAACTTGCATCACGTTTGTATATCCGAATTCCTCTCTAAGAGCAGAAATCACTCTACTCTTATATTCTTCTTTTAGTCTAGGTGTATATGCCATTACTATAGTACTTGATTAGATTTTTTTGAAAATCTTACTTTCTTATCTCCTTCTACTCTGATACCTACTCTAGTTGTTTCCTTAGTTTTAGGATCAATTAAAGCAATGTTAGAAATTTGAATAGAAGCTTCTTTCTTAACGATACCACCTTGAGGGTTTTTAGCACTTGGCTTAGTGTGTTTAGAAACCAAGTTTACACCTTCAACTATCGCTTTGTTTTTCTCACGGTAAACACGTAAAACTTTACCTTCAGCACCTTTATGGTCTCCAGCAATAACTCTTACGATATCTCCTGATTTTATTTTTAGCTTTATCATCTTAAAACGAATTAAAGCACTTCTGGTGCTAATGATACAATTTTCATGAATTGTTTTTCACGAAGTTCTCTTGCTACCGGACCAAAAACACGTGTCCCTCTCATTTCTCCTGCTGCATTCAAAAGAACACATGCATTGTCATCGAAACGGATATAAGAACCATCAGCTCTTCTCACTTCTTTTTTGGTACGTACAACAACTGCAGTTGAAACAGCTCCTTTTTTTACGTTTCCGTTTGGAGTTGCATCTTTGATAGAAACTACAATTTTGTCACCAACAGAGGCATATCTTCTTTTAGTACCTCCTAAAACACGAATAGTTAAAACTTCTTTAGCTCCCGTGTTATCTGCTACTTTTAGTCTTGATTCTTGTTGTACCATAATTATTTAGCTCTTTCTAAGATTTCAACTAATCTCCAACATTTTGTTTTACTTAAAGGACGCGTTTCGCTGATTCTTACAGTATCTCCAATGTTACAGTCGTTTTTTTCGTCGTGTGCAACGTATTTTTTAGTTTTTAACACGAACTTACCGTATAATGGGTGTTTTACTTTTCTTACTTCAGCAATAACGATAGATTTATCCATCTTATTTGAAGTAACAACACCTATTCTTTCTTTTCTTAAATTTCTTTTTTCTTCCATCTTTCAGCAGAATACAATTATTGTAACTCTCTTTTAGTTAACTCTGTAGCTAATCTTGCAACTGTTCTTCTCAAACTTCTAATTTGAAGTGGATTTGCAATTGGAGAAATAGCATGAGCCATTTTTAGGTCAGCATATACTTTCTTAGTTTGACTAAGTTTTTCTTGCAACTCCGCTGCAGAAAGATCTTTTATTTCTGATTGTTTCATAATAAATATAAATTATGCTTCGAAATCTCTAGCAACGACGAACTTAGTTTTTACTGGAAGCTTCTGAGCTGCAAGACGTAAAGCCTCTTTTGCAACTGATAACGGAACTCCTCCAACTTCAAACATAATTCTTCCTGGTTTAACAACAGCAGCCCAATATTCAACTGCTCCTTTACCTTTACCCATACGTACTTCAAGAGGCTTCTTAGTAATAGGTTTGTCTGGAAATATTTTAATCCATAATTGTCCCTCTCTTTTCATGTAACGAGTTGCAGCGATACGTGCAGCTTCGATTTGACGAGAAGTTAAGAACATTCCATCTTCATGTACAGATTTAATACCAAACATTCCATTTGAAAGCTCGTGCCCTCTTTGAGAGTTACCTTTCATTCTACCTTTTTGTACCTTACGGTATTTTGTTCTTTTAGGCTGTAACATTTTTCTTTAGTTTAAAAATTTACTTTCTTTTACGAGCATCCGGTTTTCCGCCTTTGTTAAAGTTAGATTTGCCTCTAGGAGCATCCCCACCTTTACCTCCGCCTGTACCAGACTGTTTTTTGTCCATTCCAGCAAGTGGAGAAAGCTCTCTCTTACCGTAAACTTCACCTTTCATGATCCATACTTTGATACCCATTCTACCATAAGTAGTATGAGCTTCAGCAAGAGCATAATCGATGTCTGCTCTGAAAGTTGATAGAGGAATTCTACCTTCTTTGAAACCTTCTGAACGTGCCATCTCAGCACCATTCAAACGACCAGAAATCAAAACTTTGATACCTTCTGCGTTCATACGCATAGAAGCAGCAATAGCCATTTTGATTGCACGTCTGTAAGAAATACGGCTTTCGATTTGACGAGCGATGCTTGTCGCCACAAGATAAGCATCTAACTCAGGTCTTTTAATTTCAAAGATGTTAATTTGAACCTCTTTATCAGTAACTTTCTTAAGTTCCTCTTTTAACTTGTCTACCTCTTGTCCACCTTTTCCGATAATGATACCAGGTCTAGCAGTAGTGATAGTAACGGTTACAAGCTTTAAAGTTCTCTCGATGATTACTTTAGATACACTAGCTTTTGATAAACGAGCATGGATATACTTTCTGATTTTGTGATCTTCAGCCAATTTATCGCCGTAATCATTTCCACCGTACCAGTTTGAGTCCCATCCTCTGATGATACCAAGTCTATTTCCAATTGGATTTGTCTTTTGTCCCATGCTGCTTAAGAATTGCTTTGTGTGTTATTGATAGCTCCAAGCACGATTGTTACGTGGTTAGAACGTTTTCTTATTCTGTGTGCACGACCTTGTGGAGCTGGACGAAGTCTTTTTAACATCATTCCACCATCTACTCTGATCTCTTTAACAAATAATCCAGCTTCTTCTAAATTACCTTCACTATTTTTCTGCTCCCAGTTGTTGATTGCAGATAATAATAGTTTTTCTAATTTTCTTGAAGCTTCTTTAGAACTGAATCTTAAAATGTTAAGTGCTCTTTCTACCTTCTGACCTCTTACCAAGTCCGCTACTAAGCGCATTTTTCTAGGTGAAGTAGGGCAGTTATTCAATTTTGCGAAAGCAATAGACTTGTTAGCCTCTTTTCTCGCATCTGCTGTTTCTCTTTTACGAACTCCCATTGCTTCTTATTTTTTACCTTTATTTTTTGCTCCAGCATGACCTCTAAAAGATCTAGTTGGTGAAAACTCTCCTAATTTGTGACCTACCATGTTTTCTGTTACGTAAACTGGTACAAATTGACGACCGTTATGAACTGCGATAGTTTGTCCAACGAAATCTGGAGTAATCATTGAAGCTCTAGACCAAGTCTTAACAACTGCATTTTTACCACTCTCTACGTTTTCTTGAACTTTCTTATCTAATTTATAATGAACAAAAGGTCCTTTTTTTAATGAACGTGCCATATCTTATTATTTCTTTCTACGTTCTACGATATACTTGTTACTCGGGTTTTTCTTAGAACGAGTTCTGTAACCTTTAGCTGGCAATCCTTTTCTTGAACGTGGATGCCCTCCAGAAGAACGTCCTTCACCACCTCCCATAGGGTGATCAACTGGGTTCATCGCTACTGGTCTAGTTCTAGGTCTTCTTCCTAACCATCTTGTTCTACCTGCTTTTCCAGATACAACTAATTGGTGGTCAGAGTTAGAAACAGCTCCAATTGTAGCCGAACAAGTCAACAAGATTAATCTCGTCTCACCAGAAGGCATTTTAATTGTTGCATATTTCCCGTCTCTTGCCATTAACTGAGCAAAAGTTCCAGCTGAACGAGCAATAACCGCTCCTTGTCCTGGACGTAACTCAATACAAGATATAACAGTTCCAAGAGGAATTCTGCTTAAAGGTAAAGTATTACCAATCTCTGGTTGAGATTCTGGTCCAGAAACTAATTTCTGACCCACTTTCAATCCGTTTTGAGCGATAATATAAGTTTTCTCTCCATCAGCATAAGCTAATAAAGCGATAAATGCAGTACGATTTGGATCGTATTCGATTGATTTCACTGTAGCTGGAATTCCAACTTTAGTTCTTTTGAAATCGATGATACGATATCTCTGCTTGTGACCACCACCCGTATAACGCATGGTCATCTTTCCTTGACTATTTCTACCTCCTGAGTTTTTTATCGGCGCTATCAAAGAGCGTTCCGGCTTATCAGTTGTAATAGCGTCATAACCATTCACAACTCTAAATCGCTGACCCGGGGTAATAGGTTTTAATTTTCTTACTGACATTTTTCTATCTTAGATATTGTTGTAAAAATCAATTGTTTCTCCTTCTTGTACTTGTACAAAAGCTTTTTTAACAGCATTTGTCTTTCCACTGATTAAACCACTTTTAGTGTATTTTGTAGTTCTATCCGGTCTCACATTCATAGTGTTAACTGAAACAATAGTCACTCCATAAGTAGCTTCAACAGCTTTCTTAATTTCGATTTTATTTGCTTTTCTGTCAACAATGAATCCAAAGCGGTTTAAAACTTCACTTTCTTTGGTTACTTTTTCTGTTACTATAGGTCTAATTATGATACTCATACTCCTATTATTTGCTTAAATTTTCTTCAATTAACTCCAAAGAACCTTCCAAAAGCACTAAATTATTAGTGTTTAAAATTGCGTAAGTGCTTAATTCTGAGCTAGTTACGACATTAGAAGCCTTTAAATTACGTGACGACAAATATACATTTTTATTTGACTCACCCAATACAAATAGAGATTTTTTATTTTCTAACCCTAAAGCTCTCAAAACGTTAATGAAATTTTTAGTGTTCGGAACATCAAAATTAAAATCTTCAAGAACGATAATATTCGACTCTTTTGCTTTGATTGAAAAAGCAGATTTTCTAGCCAATCTCTTTAATCCTTTATTCAATTTAAATGAATAACTTCTTGGTCTTGGCCCGAAAACTGTTCCTCCTCCTTTAAACAAAGGATTTTTAACACTTCCCGCACGAGCCGTACCCGTACCTTTTTGTTTTTTAATCTTACGCGTACTTCCAGTCACTTCAGCTCTTTCTTTAGCCTTGTGAGTACCTTGTCTTTGATTAGCAAGATATTGCTTAACATCAAGATATACAGCGTGATTATTTGGTTCAATTGCGAATACTGAATCTGAAAGTTGCACTTTTCTACCAGTATCTTTCCCGTTGAAATCTAATACTTTTACTTCCATTACTTCTGAATGATTACGTAAGAGTTCTTGTGTCCAGGAATACACCCTTTAACAACAAGTAGGTTCTTTTCAGCAACTACTTTTAAAACTCTAAGGTTTTGTACTTTTACATTATCTCCACCCATTCTTCCAGCCATACGCATTCCTTTGAATACTCTAGATGGATAAGAAGAAGCTCCTACAGAACCCGGCGCTCTTAAACGGTTGTGCTGACCATGAGTAGCTTGTCCAACACCACCAAAACCGTGACGTTTAACAACACCCTGGAAACCTTTACCTTTAGACACACCTTGCACGTCTACAAATTCTCCTTCTACAAAAATAGAAACATCAATAAGATCCCCTAATTTTTGTTCAGTTGCAAAATCTTGGAATTCAACGACTTTTTTCTTAGCAACAGTTCCAGCTTTTTTAAAGTGCCCTAAAGCAGCTTTAGTAGAATGTTTCTCGTTTTTGTCATCGAAACCAAGTTGCAACGCTTCATACCCGTCAACCTCGTTGGTTCTGACTTGGGTAACAACGCATGGTCCAGCTTCGATTACTGTACAAGGAATGTTTTTCCCGTTTTCATCAAAAATACTAGTCATGCCGATTTTTTTACCAATTAACCCAGACATAAATATTAATTATTAATTACTAAATCTCCCTTCAATTTGAAAATAACAGAAATTTCCAAACAGGGAGTGCAAAAGTAGACATTAAAAATGAATATACCAAACAGTTACAAAAATTAAATCGCTCATTATCAAAATCCAAGCATTAAACCTCTATCAAAAGCATCCCTGCATACCACAAAATCCAGAACGCATTTTTTACCAAATCACCACTTCACCCTTAACAATAGCTTAATAAAACTGCAACAAAAAACACCACCACCACCTTAAAACAAAGGACCTTACAAAGAATCGCAAAAAAAAGAACACAAAAACCAGAAAGAACCCAAAGACAAAAAAACCGCAATCAAAAACAAAAAAAGCGAGACATTTCTGCCTCGCTTTTTTTATATAAAATATAACAAAAAATTATACTTTTATCTCAACTTCAACCCCACTTGGCAATTCAAGTTTCATTAAAGCATCAATAGTTTTAGATGAAGATGAATAAATATCAATCAATCTCTTGTATGACATTACTTCAAATTGTTCTCTCGCTTTTTTGTTAACGTGCGGAGAACGCAACACAGTGAAAAGTTTTTTGTGAGTTGGCAACGGAATTGGACCTGTTACAACCGCACCAGTAGTTTTTACTGTTTTTACAATCTTTTCAGCAGACTTATCTACCAACATGTGATCGTAAGATTTTAGTTTTATTCTGATTTTTTGACTCATTTTCTTAAGAATTAAGCGTTACCTTTTGCTTTTTTAATTACCGCTTCTGAAATATTAGAAGGCGTTTCTGCATAGTGAGAAAACTCCATTGTTGAAGTAGCTCTACCTGAAGACAATGTTCTCAATGTTGTAACATAACCAAACATTTCAGATAAAGGCACATCAGCTTTAATAGTTTTAGCTCCATTTCTGTCACCCATATCATTCACCTGACCTCTACGACGATTCAAGTCACCTACGATATCACCCATGTTTTCTTCTGGAGTAATAACTTCGATTTTCATGATTGGCTCAAGAATAACAGCTCCAGCAGCACGTCCAGATTCTTTATACCCCATTCTTGCAGCTAATTCAAAAGAAAGAGCATCAGAATCCACAGGGTGGAAAGATCCATCAGTTAAAGTAACTTTCAAACTATCTACAGCATATCCAGCTAACGGACCTGTTTTCATAGCTTCTCTAAATCCTTTTTCAACAGCAGGGATATATTCTTTAGGAACGTTACCACCTTTTACAGCATTGATAAATTGCAATCCAACCGGAACTTTACCATCAACCTCATCAGCAGGCTCAATTGTAAACACGATATCACCGAATTTACCACGACCTCCAGATTGTTTCTTATAAGTCTCTCTATGTTGAGCAGATTTTGTAAACGCTTCTTTATATTCAACCTGAGGCTCACCTTGATTAACCTCTACTTTAAACTCACGCTTCATACGGTCAACTAAGATATCCAAGTGAAGCTCACCCATACCAGAAATAATAGTTTGTCCTGAAGCCTCGTCAGTTCTTACAGTAAACGTAGGATCCTCTTCAGCTAATTTAGCTAAAGCCATACCCATTTTATCAACGTCAGCTTTTGTTTTTGGCTCAATAGCAATACCAATTACAGGATCTGGGAATTTCATAGATTCCAAGATAATTGGATTCTTTTCATCACAAAGAGTATCTCCAGTTTTGATATCTTTAAATCCTACAGCAGCCCCAATATCTCCAGCCTCAATAAATTCGATTGGATTTTGTTTGTTAGCGTGCATTTGGTAAATACGAGAAATTCTCTCTTTATTACCAGAACGAGTATTTAAAACATAAGAACCAGCATCTAAACGTCCAGAGTAAGCACGGAAGAAAGCCAAACGACCTACGAATGGATCAGTAGCAATTTTAAATGCTAAAGCAGCAAATGGCTCCTTAACATCTGGCTTACGCAAGATTTTAGTTTGGTCTTCTTCTAATAAATCAGCATCATCAGGATGAATTCCTTCGATACCTTCTTTATCTAATGGAGATGGTAAATACTTACAAACTGCATCCAACATAAACTGAACACCTTTGTTTTTGAAAGATGAACCAGCAAGCATTGGGATAATTGCCATATCAATAGTAGCAGCCCTTAATGCATTGTTGATTTCTTCCTCTGTAATAGAGTTTTCATCTTCCATGTATTTATCTAAAAGATTCTCGTCGTAAGTAGCAATCTCTTCGATAAGAATAGAACGATATTGTCTAACCTCGTCTACCATATCAGCAGGAATATCAACGATATCAAAAGTAGCCCCTTGTGTTTCATCATGCCATACAATAGCTTGATTTTTCACTAAGTCAACAATACCTTTAAAATCTGCTTCATCACCAATAGGCAAAGTAATTGCAACCGCATTCGATTTCAACATATCTTTAACCTGTCCGCATACAGCTAAAAAGTTAGCACCTTGACGGTCCATTTTGTTTACGAATCCCATACGAGGAACTCTATACTGATCAGCAAGTCTCCAGTTAGTTTCTGATTGAGGCTCAACACCATCAACAGCACTAAATAAGAAAACCAAACCATCAAGTACACGTAAAGAACGGTTTACCTCTACAGTAAAGTCAACGTGTCCAGGAGTATCAATAATATTAAAGTGGTAAGGCAATGATTCTGGAAGAACTTTACCTTGCTCCGTTGGAAAATTCCAAGTACAAGTCGTAGCAGCAGAAGTAATTGTAATACCTCTTTCTTGCTCTTGTGCCATCCAGTCCATTGTTGCAGCACCATCGTGTACCTCACCAATTTTATGTGACTTTCCAGTATAAAAAAGAATACGCTCAGTAGTTGTTGTTTTACCAGCATCAATGTGAGCAGCAATCCCGATATTTCTTGTATATTTTAAATCTCTAGCCATTTCTTTACGAATTAAAATCTAAAGTGAGAGAATGCTTTATTAGCTTCTGCCATTTTGTGAGTATCCATTCTTTTCTTAACCGCAGCACCCTCTTCTTTAGCCGCAGCTAAACACTCAGAAGCTAAACGTTGTGCCATAGATTTCTCATTTCTTCTTCTAGAATAAAGTATTAACCACTTCATTGCCATAGAAATTTTTCTGTCTGGACGGATCTGCATTGGAATTTGGAATGTAGCTCCACCTACTCTACGGCTACGTACTTCTACGTGAGGCATAACGTTAGTTAAAGCATCTTTCCAGATTTCTAATGAAGTTTTCTCATCATTCTGCTTTTTAGTTTCGATGATATCAATTGCATCATAAAAAACTTTAAAAGCTGTAGATTTCTTACCATCCCACATTAAGTTGTTTACAAAACGCGTTACCAACTGGTCGTTAAACCTTGGATCAGGTAAAAGTGGTCTTTTCTTTGCCGCTCTTTTTCTCATGTCTTTTTCTTAAAAGTTTTTAAATTACTTTTTTGCTTCTTTTGGGCGTTTAGCACCGTACTTAGATCTTCTTTGCGTTCTTCCTGCAACACCTGACGTATCAAGCGCTCCACGAACGATGTGATATCTAACACCTGGTAAATCTTTTACCCTTCCACCTCGCACTAATACTATCGAGTGCTCTTGTAGATTGTGTCCTTCTCCTGGGATGTAAGCATTCACCTCATTACCATTTGTCAAACGTACACGCGCAACTTTACGCATTGCAGAGTTTGGTTTTTTTGGTGTAGTAGTGTAAACACGCGTACAAACCCCTCTTCTTTGAGGACAAGAATCTAAAGCAACCGATTTACTCTTCTTAGTGATCTGAGTTCTTCCTGTTCTTACTAATTGTTGAATTGTTGGCATAATTAATACTAAAAATTAATATGATATTAAATTCCCGCTTTTTACGGGGTTGCAAATGTATAAAATAAATTTCACTATACAAACGTTAATCTATTAATTTTCAATAACATTATTTATCCTTATGTTTTTAAAGTGAAACAACTGATATTTGCCTTATTTTTAGAAAATGAAACAGCCTGCACTCAACTATTTCCTTTTTTTTGTTTTTTTCTCCTTCAGTTTTTGCTGTTGTGCTCAAAATTTTCACTTAAAAATAACTGGAACCAATCAAACAGAAAATCAAATTATTGATTCATTGGACTATGCACAAAAACATCTCAATCTAAAATCTCTTTTCAACGAAATAGAAAGCACTTCTGAAAAACTTTCAAAAAAAGGTTATTTAGATCATAAAATCTTAGAAACTGCAAAAACCAACGACAGCACTTATATTTCTATCATCGAATTAAAAAACAAGGTTAAGGAGATACATATATATATAGGTAAAAACAAGGAAGTCCTCGGCGCCCACTCAGAAAAAGACACCGTCAGGATCCCATATTCAGAACTTGAGTCTTTTTTTAATGCCAAAATATCGGTTGCCGAAAAAGCCGGCTATGCATTGAGCAGAATAAAACTCGAAAACATTCAAAAGAAAGGACCGATTGTATTTGCTGATTTAAATTTCAAACTTGAAAAAAAAAGAACTATTAATTCAATCGTAATCAACTACACAAACGAATCTTCAAAAGACTTTTTTCCTGAAGGCCACTTAAAACAGTTAAACAAAAAATACCTCAACAAAACTTTTAACCAAAACGTAATTAAGGAATTACATAACGACATTAACAGCTTCGAATTTGTTGCTCAAACCAAATATCCTGAAATACTATTTACAACCGATTCTACAAAGATTTATACTTATATTGAAAAAAGAAAAGCGAATAACTTTGACGGATACATCGGATTTTCTAATGATGATGACAAAAAATTAAATCTTAATGGCTATCTCGACATCTCGCTTCTCAACATTTTGAAGTCCGGAGAACAATTTTCTCTTTATTGGAAAAGCGACGGAAACCAACAAAAAACTTTTAATGCAAAAATAGAAGTGCCTTATATATTTAAGTCACCTCTCGGCATAAAAGCACAATTGAACATTTTCAAACAGGACAGCACTTTCCAGAACACCAAAACCGCTATTGATTTAGGATACTACCTCAATTACAATTCAAAAATATATCTGGGCTACCAATCGACAGAATCTAGCGATATTCAAAACCAGAACAATTCAACGATCAGCGATTTTGACAATTCCTACCTCACAAGTTCGTTTGATTATAAAAAAAGAGATTATTCCAACATTCTCTTTCCCGTAAAATCTTTTTTCAACTTGATGACTGGTTACGGAAAAAGAAACAGCGCTAATTCTGAAAGCCCAAGCTCAGTTCGACAGTTTTATGCCAATCTGAACTTTGGATACAATTTTGAATTAAACAAGAAAAACTTCATCAACATCAATTCGCAAAATTACATCCTAAACAGCCAAAGCTATTTGGTTAACGAACTAGTTCGGTTTGGAGGCATAAATTCTATCCGTGGATTTTTAGAAAATAGTCTTCAAGCAAATTTCACTGCATTAATACTTACAGAATATCGATATCTTTTATCGCCAAATATCTACATAAACACAATAATTGATTATGGGTTATACCAAGACCTTACAACTTCAACAAATCCCAAAAAAATCAAAAATTTAACAGGTTTTGGAATAGGCGCAACGTTAAACACAACCAACGGCATCTTAAGGATCAATCTTACAAATGGCGCAGAAAACAGCCAAGATTTACAATTATATAACAGTATTATAAACATCTGTTATAATGTTAAATTTTAGTGTTTAACGAAATTTTTATTTTTTTCCCTTGGATAGTTAACAAATTATTAAGAGTTTTGCGATACTAATTCAAAATATTTAAAAATGAAACTAAAGTTCAATGGATTCTTAGTGCTTTTACTAGTACTAGCTGCGCATTTGTCATTTGCGCAAGAAAGAGCTGTTTCTGGAACAGTTTCTGACAATACAGGAATGCCTTTACCAGGTGTAAGTGTATTAGTTAAAGGAACGAAAGCAGGAACACAAACCGATTTTGATGGTAAATACACCATCAAAGCATCATCAAGCCAAATATTGGTATTTAGCTACATTGGGATGAAAACCCAGGAAATAGCAGCAAACTCTTCAGTAGTTAATGTAAAGCTGGCTGGAGCAGCTCAAGAACTTGAAGGCGTCGTAGTTACAACGGCTTTGGGTATCAAAAGAGAGAAAAAATCTTTAGGTTATTCTGCACAGACAGTGTCAGCAGAACAAGTTGGAACAGTTCCTACTGGTAACTTCACAAACAACTTATCAGGAAAAGTTGCCGGTCTTAGCGTAACTCAAGGTACTAACTTTGGAGGATCTACAAATGTGGTCCTTAGAGGTTATAAATCTTTATTAGGTGACAACCAGGCTT
Organism: Flavobacterium procerum; assembly: GCF_042431625.1. Lineage (NCBI taxonomy): Bacteria > Pseudomonadati > Bacteroidota > Flavobacteriia > Flavobacteriales > Flavobacteriaceae > Flavobacterium > Flavobacterium procerum. Next base: position 61,045 of record NZ_JBHLYW010000011.1, read on the forward strand.
TATTTGTCGTAGATGGTGTGCCAATTTTGAACAACAACGTAAACAGTAATGACCAAAAAAGCGGTAGAGGCGGTTATGACTATGGTAATGCTGCATCAGACATCAACCCAAACAACATTGCCGAAATTAACGTGTTAAAAGGCGCTGCCGCAACTGCTCTGTACGGATCTAGAGCTCAAAACGGGGCAATCATTATTACGACTAAAAAAGGAAAATCAAGCACTGATTTATCTGTCGAATTTTCTTCTTCTTACACAATGTCTACTGTAGACAGAACGACTTTTCCAAAATATCAGACTGAATACGGCCAAGGATATTTCGGGCAAGCATTCTCATCTTACAATGGACAACCAAGATCTAGATCAGGAGATGATGCTTCATATGGTCCTAAATATGATGGCTCTTTGGTTTGGCAATATGATGCTTTTACCCCTGGATCTACCAATTACGGAAAACAGACTCCTTGGGTTGCTGCAAAAAATGGTCCTATAGAATTTTTTGAAACTGCAATATCTACTATCAACAACATTTCATTAAGCGGAGGTACTGAAAAAGCTACTTATAGATTGACTTACGCTAATACAAACAGCAGTGACATTTTGCCAAATTCATTATTAAGCAAAAATAACTTTAACGGAGCTGCCAGCTACAAATTTAATGACAAACTCAGCTCTAATTTCAATGTTACATATGTTTCACAAAACACAAGAAACAGAAACTCTACCGGATACGGAGGAAACCAGTTAGCTGGTTTTAGACAATGGTGGGCTAATAATGTTGACATCAAAGAACAGAGAGACCTTTATTTCGCAAGCCGCCAAAATTACACTTGGAATATAAAAAGTGCAACAAATGTTACACCTGCATACTGGGACAACCCGTATTTCCAAAGATACGAAAACTACAACAACGACAGCAGACAGCGTTTTGCAGCTAATGCTAGTTTAACTTATGATGTAAATAAAAACTTAAGCTTCACAGGTAGAATTGGTACTGACGGTTTCAATTTAAAAACAGAAGATAGAATTGCTCCAGGTTCCACACCAGCAACTCTTGGGTCTAACTCCAATCTTCAAAATCTTCCTGTTCAGCCATCTGGTTATGCATTAGACTTATATAATTTTAGTGAGCAGAACTATGATTTCTTAGCTACTTACAAAAAGGACCTGAGCGAAGATTTCAATATTAATTTTCTTCTTGGTACAAACTACAACGTACAAAGCAGATTTACTAATCAGCAAATGACATCAGGAGGTTTATACATTCCTGGATTATACACTATTTCTAACTCAGTATCTGCACCTGCCCTTCCTAGAATTGTAGACACGAGAAAAGAAGTATTAGGTTTATTTGCACAAGCAACATTGGGATATAAAGGAACTTACTATCTAGAAGGTTCTGTAAGAAGAGACGAATCCTCTGCACTGCCACAGGACAACAATGCATATTGGTATTCAGCAATTTCAGGAAGTGTAATATTCTCAAACTGGCTTAAAAATGCTGAATTCATCAATTTTGGTAAATTCAGAGTTGCTTATGCTCAAGTAGGTTCTGATACAGATCCAAACCAATTATTAGACAACTATACTGCTAGAACTCCATTCGGAACTCCTGTATATTCTTTTAATACTACAGCAAAAAATGCAAATTTAAAACCACAGCAGTTAGATAACGTAGAGGTAGGTTTAAACATGCAATTTGCAAACAACAGACTTGGTTTTGATGTTGCTTGGTTCCAAAACAAAGCTTTTGATCAAATTTTACCATTACCAGTATCAACTTCTACTGGATCAAATTTCAACACAATCAATGCTGGTACTTTAACAACAAAAGGTTTTGAGGTTACTCTTACAGGAACTCCAGTTAAAACAAATAACTTTTCTTGGGATATTAGTGTTAACTGGTCAAATCCTAACACTAAAGTTACAGAACTGGCACCAGGTATTGAAAACATCAACATCAACTCTCTTCAAGGAGGTATCAGTATCAATGCTCCTTTAAACCAAGATTATGGTCAAATCTGGGGAACGACTTACGTATTAGATGATGCAGGCAACAGAATTATCGGTGCTAATGGTGGATACGAAGTTTCTACAACAACTGATAACAAACTAGGAACTTACCAAGCTGATTGGATTGGTGGTATTAACAACAAATTCAACTATAAAAACCTTTCATTCAGCTTCTTGATTGATGTAAAAAAAGGTGGAAGTGTATTCTCACTTGACCAATATTATGGATACGGCACAGGTATATATGCTAATTCCGTTGGAACTAACGACTTAGGAAACCCAATCAGAAACACAATAGCAAATGGTGGTGGTCAAATCTTGCAAGGTGTAATGCTAAACCCTGCATACACACCTGGAGGAGGCCAACCTCAATATATTACAAACACAACAAGATTAGATAGATCTCAATCAAGTCAAGTTTTAGGAACTGACCCTCCTGCAGCTGCATTTGTATACGATGCTGGTTTTGTAAAGTTAAGAGAGGTAGTATTAACTTATAATCTTCCTTCAAGCATTCTAGGAAGTGCTATTAAAGGAGCTTCATTCAGCGTAATAGGGAATAATCTTTGGATCATTGACAAAAGTTTACCGTATTCAGATCCAGAAGCAGGATTGTCTTCAGGTAACACTCAAGGTTATCAATCAGGACCTATGCCGACAACAAGAAATATTTCTTTTAATGTCAAAGTTAATTTTTAAAAAGAATGAAAATGAAAAAAATCATAACAATATTAACGATTGGTCTGTCCTTGACAGCTTGTGTTAATGAAGATGTAAATACCGACCCAAACAGCGCTTATAACACTGTGCCAGGATCGCTTGTCACTTACGCTCAAAAAGAATTAAGCGATTATGTTAATACTCCAAGCGTAAATGAAAATAACTTTAGATTGACAATGCAGTATTGGCAAGAGACAACTTACGTAAACGAAAGTAACTATGACTTTACAAACCGTAATGTTTCTAACCAAATTTACTCAGACAACTACGTAAACGTATTAAACAATCTTGGAAAAGCTAAATCTATAATTGAAGGCTACCAGCCAACTGCAAGTGAACTAGCTCAATGGCCTGCAAATAAAAAGACGCAATTAGCCATTATTGACATCTTGCAAGTTTATACGTTTCAGCTTTTAGTGGATACTTTTGGTAATATACCATACACACAAGCAGCTAATCTTACACAATATCCGCTACCTGCTTATGATGATGGAGCAACTATCTATGCTGATTTAATTACGAGAATAAATACTGACATCAATTCGTTAAGTAGCGGAACATCCAACAGCTTCCCAACATTTTCTTCTGGTGACAAATTATATGGAGGTGATCCAGCGCAATGGCTTACATTTGCAAACTCTTTAAAATTAAAACTTGCAATAGGAATTGCCGATTCAAATCCAACTTTAGCACAAACTACTGCAACGGCAGCTATTGCGGCAGGAGTAATGACATCACCAGCTAATAATGCACAATTCCCTTATTTACCAGATTCACCAAACTACAACCCTCTATATGAAAACTTAGAAGCTAGTGGTAGAGAAGATTTTGTTGGCGGAAAAACTCTAGTAGATTACATGAATGCTTCTAACGACCCTAGAAGACCTGGTTACTTCACGACAATAGGTGGTCAGTACCTGGGACTTACTATTGGTGAAGGTGGTGAATTTGGAAACTATTCTCATGCAGGAGATTATGCATACACACCTGATACTCCAGGAAACATCTTAACATATACCGAAGTTGCTTTTTATGTTGCCGAAGCAAATGCTCGCTGGAATACAGCCACAGCACCTGCAGCTTACACTGCAGCAGTTACAGCTTCAATCTTAGAATGGGGTGGAACAACAGGAGAAGCGACGGCTTACCTTACAACACATCCATACGACCCCATTAACTGGAAAAAATCGATTGGAGAGCAAGCATGGGTAGCGATGTATAATCAAGCTTTAACTTCTTGGAATTTCTGGAGAAGATTAGATTTCCCTGTATTATTAGCTCCTCCAACAGCAATTAACAATGCTGGTGGTAAAGTTCCAGTAAGAATGGCTTACCCAGTACTTGAGCAGCAAACAAATAACTCAAACTGGAAAGCTGCTTCTACAGCTATTGGTGGAGATTTGCTAACAACGAAACTTTTCTGGGATAAATTTTAATCCTAAAACTAAACCATACAAAAGCCGCTCTATTACAGAGCGGTTTTTTTTTATAAACATTATACCTATATTTGTTCTATGGAAAAAGAGCACCAAATATTTGGCATTAGAGCCATTATAGAGGCCATTCAGGCTGGCAAAGAAGTTGACAAAGTATTTATTCAGAAAGAAGTTTCGGGAGATTTAATGAAAGATTTAATGAAGGTAATGAAACGTGCCAACATTAACTTCTCTTACGTTCCCGTTGAAAAACTAAACAGATTAACACCCAATAACCACCAAGGTGCAGTGGCAACCATCTCTCCTATCGGATTTATCGATTTGGAACATTTAGTGGAGTCAACCATTGAATCGGGCAAAAAACCTTTATTTCTAATCTTAGATCAGATTTCTGATGCGCGCAACTTTGGTGCTATAATCAGAACTGCTGAATGCACTGGAGTAAACGGAATAATTGTACAAAAAGCTGGTTCTGCACCAGTAAACGGAGATACTGTAAAAACTTCTGCTGGAGCCGTATTTAATGTGCCTATCTGCAAAGTAGAACATATTAAGGATGCCATTTTTTATCTTCAGGGTTCTGGGATTAAAACTGTAGCTGCTACAGAAAAAACAGACCAGAACATTTATGACATTTCACTTACTGAGCCTGTTGCCATTATTATGGGATCGGAAGACAGAGGAATTAATCCGTCTGTTCTGAAAATTGTAGACGAAAAAGCAAAATTACCAATGTTCGGTTCCATAGGATCATTAAATGTTTCTGTTGCCTGCGGCGCCTTTTTATACGAAACAGTCCGACAAAGAAGTTAATCTAAAAATGGACTGAAAGTGAGGATTAGAATGAATAATTAAAACACTTAGCAAATGTTTTCAAAATCTAATTCAATATCGCTGGTTACATTATTTCTTTTATCTGTCGCTTTTAACAACAAAAGCTTCGGACAAAGTACTACTTACAATCAATTCTGGAACGAAATTCAATTCAGCAGAACATTAAACGAAAAATGGTCTACCGAATTGGACATCGGCGCAGCTTACAGCAGTACGGAATCTTCTTCAAATTTATTTGAAAATACCGTCCAGAGATCTATTCGCGGCTGGGGACATTATTACTTAAACCCAAGATGGAAACTTTCTTCTTTTCTTGCTTATTACAGTAATAAAGATGTTCCAGAAATTGGTCAGTTTGAATCGCCGGAATGGCGTTTTGCTTTACAGGGAATTTATTTTTTTCACAAAACAGGCTATACTTTATCTACAAGAATGCGTACTGAATTTCGGCATATGAAAAATCAGGACGATGATTATGAATTGGTTTTTCGATACCGTCAGCAGTTAAAATACCTTCAACCAATAAATAGTAAAATACTCAGATCTGGTGTCTTTTACGCTATCGCCTCCGATGAAATTTATTTAAAATCCGGTGCAAAAGTAACCGGAGAGAGTTTCTTCGACAGAAACAGATTTAACATTGGAGCTGGCTATCTATTTACAGATGATTTTCAGGTAGAGTTATGTTATGCCAATGAATATCTTCCACGAAATAAGGGCAATCAGACTACAAATGCGGCTTCTTTAACCATAACCTTCAACAACCTTTTAGAGAACATCCAAAAGAAAACAGCTGCCCACAATCATGAAGGCTCAGACGAATAACAAACTATTCCTCTTTCTTTAGAAAACATTGCAACTGTTTCTTAATAGCAGCTTTATGCAACTTGAAATTGTAATCACGGATAAATTCTGTTCCTTCCATATTAATCTTAGCAGTAACTGCCTCATAAGAGGCAAAATCATTAATGTCCTTATCTTTTATTAAATACAAAACCTGCATTACGGAATCATTATTACGATACTGAGTATCATAATGAGTCAATTTATAGTCTTTATTGTTTGAAAGAGAAATCACTAAATCATCCTTTACCTTCTTGCCTTCTTTTTTATCCGGAAAAGGCATTGGCTGCAATGCAATAAAATATTGTTCTTTATCTGTGATAATATTAATTTTTAATGACTTAGATTTTGTTGTGTAAAAAACCGCAGGGTCAAAAAAGTAAACCATAGTGCCATCTGCCAGAATGCGATTCTTAATTTCACATTGAGCACAAACCGGAAAGATGAATCCTGCAAATCCAAAGAAAACAAAAAAGATAATTTTTTTCATAAAGCAAAAAATTAAATCAGAAGCTGTAACAAAATTAATCTTTTTAGTCCAAACAAACTCATTTACTGTTGGTTATCTTCAGAATCGGATTTAGTTATAAAATAACGAACTGGCAAATTCGAATCAAAATAAGACGAATTAAAATCCGATTCTTCCTCTTCTTCCTTTCTACTGATAAAATTCCCATTTTCATCAAAATGCCTCATAAATGGATCACGTTCTGGATCAAAATCGGGATGTTGCCAATCGTACAATATTGGTTTGGAATATTCTGGTGTTTTGTACAAAACAGACAAAACAAAACCTGTAATTAATCCAGACAAATGCCCTTCCCACGAAATCGACTGATCAACGCCTGGAAAAACGTACCATATCATTCCTCCATAAAGCAAAATGACACTTAGTGACAAAGCAATGAGTCGATAATATTTTGTTTGAATGCCTTTAAAGAAAATAAAACTCACCAAAACATAAATCAGTCCGCTGGCACCAATATGAAAATTTTCCCTGCCGATAATCCAAGTTATCAAACCTGAAAATAAAATTCCGTAAACGATAATACTAAAGGTTTGTTTTGGATAGAAAAAACGCAGTGCGGCCAATAAAATCAGTAACGGAATAGAATTATTGTATAAATGTTCTAAATTTTCATGAATGAAAGGACTAAAGACTATTCCTTGAAGCCCTGCAAAATCTCTCGGATAAATTCCGTTTTGGTAAAAATCAAAATCGAAGCGAATTTGCATCCAGTAAACCACCCAAAGCAATAAAACAAAAAAAACAGGAAGCGCAACTACTGAATTTGAAAATTTAAACTGGCTGTCATTCATAATTTTTGGTATCTGTTAAAAGTTCTAAATCAAAAAACTATCCAAAAAAGACAGCCTGATATTTTGTCAGTAAACCTGAATTCGATTTTGTTTCTAAGTGTTAAAAGACTAAAATTTAACTTCAAAATATAGTAATTTTACAAAATGGAAGCACCATTAGCAGAAAGAATCCGCCCGAGAAAACTAGAAGATTATATTAGCCAAACTCATTTGGTTGGACCAAACGGCTCCTTAACACAGCAAATTTCAAAAGGAATAATTCCTTCGTTGATTTTCTGGGGACCACCCGGAACAGGAAAAACTACTTTGGCAGAAATTATTGCCCAAGAATCCAAACGTCCGTTTTATGTTTTAAGCGCGATAAATTCAGGAGTAAAAGACATTCGAGATGTAATCGAAAAAGCGAAACAAAGCGGAGGCCTATTTACTGCCAAAAATCCGATTTTATTTATTGATGAGATTCATAGATTTAGTAAATCGCAACAGGATTCTCTTTTGGCAGCTGTTGAAAAAGGATGGATTACCTTAATTGGCGCTACAACCGAAAATCCAAGTTTTGAAGTTATTCCCGCCTTATTGTCACGCTGCCAGGTATATGTCTTAAACGCTTTTACAAAAGACGATTTAGAGGCATTGTTGCTTCGTGCCATGAAAGCTGATACTTATCTTGCTTCCAAGAATATCCAGCTTAAAGAAACCGAAGCTTTAATGAGGCTTTCGGGAGGTGACGGACGCAAACTTCTTAATATTTTTGAACTTGTCATAAATGCTTCCGCAAGTGACGAAGTGATTATTACCAACACCAGGGTTTTAGAACTCGTACAGCAAAATACGGTTTTGTACGACAAAACTGGCGAGCAGCATTATGATATTATTTCGGCATTTATAAAATCAATTCGTGGCAGCGATCCTAATGGCGCCGTTTACTGGCTTGCCAGAATGATTGAGGGAGGAGAAGATGTAAAATTTATTGCAAGAAGAATGCTTATTTTATCAAGTGAAGATATTGGAAATGCAAATCCGACAGCTCTTGTTATTGCTAATAATACATTTCAGGCCGTAACAACAATTGGCTATCCAGAAAGCCGTATTATATTAAGTCAGTGCGCTGTTTATCTGGCAACATCGCCAAAAAGCAATGCATCTTATCTTGCAATTGGAAGTGCGCAGCAATTGGTAAAACAAACCGGAGATCTTCCTGTTCCGATTCATTTACGAAATGCGCCTACAAAACTCATGAAAGAACTGGGCTATGGAGAAGAATATAAATATTCGCATGACTATGCTAATAATTTTGCAGAACAGGAATTTCTCCCTGATGCTGTAAAAGGAACGGTTCTTTACAATCCAGGGAACAATTCTAGAGAGAACAGTACCCGTGAATTCCTAAAGAACCGTTGGAAAGATAAATATGGTTATTAATCTCTTTGTTGTTTACAGTTTGTTGTTTTAAAACTTAACTGAAACTTTTTCAGAAACTAATTTATCGTTTTGGTAATATTCAAAATACCATTGATTGTCTTTTGCATTTAGCGAACCTTGTACTCCTTCTTTTATTGCGATAAAAGAATCAGGACGTGAAGTTTTCAATAACTTCATTACAACTTTAGGCGTTTTATCGATAAGCTGGTAGCCATTTTCTGTTGGCTGAGCGTATAATAAGTTAGGGTCAGATACATCTACTACAGGTGTAGCTGTTACTGTTTGCTGAGTCGCTGCTGGAGCCGACGCTGTAGTTTGTAATGATGCAGCTGTTGTTATTTTTGTCGGTGCAGCAGGAGATTTTCCGCTATATTTATATTGTAATGCCTTAACTGATACAAAAGCACCATTTAAGGCTTCTCTATAGGCTACGTCATATTCTTTTTCTCTGCTTTTTCCTGTTTCAGAAGTATAAACAACTCTTCCGTAGCAATCTTTGAACTCTACAAAAAGTTTGGTCACCAAAAAAGCATTGTCTTTTCGTACGTTAACATATAAAAGATCACATCTGTCGTTATAGCCTTCAGGAAGCTCTTCGTTAGTGTAAAATGCTGTAAAACCAGCTTGCAGAAGATTAGATTTACTTAAGGTCGCTAGTCTGTACTGATTGTCTTCTTTTATAAAATCGTATTTTAACGGAACAATAACCGCCTTATAGTCATTAACAGACTGCGCAAAACCGATAACTGAACTAAAAAGTGCAGTTAGTAAAATTTTAATTTTCATCATTATAAATATTTTTTTAGTTCTAATAAATGGTTTATTTGTTTGAAATTTTGAGTGATTTCTATCTTTTTATCATTAAAAAAAATAGCGTCAAGGCCTGCGTTTAAAGCTCCGTTAATATCGGCATCCAAATCATCCCCAATCATGATGCTATTTTCTTTGGCTGTTCCAGCAAGATTGACTGCATAATCAAAGATAATACTATTTGGCTTTTTTACACCTGCCGATTCAGAATTTGTAATCGTGCTGAAATAATTTCCTAAAGATGCATTTTTTAACTTCTTTTCCTGTACAGCAGCAAATCCGTTGGTTATAATATGTAGATTGTATTTTGGCTTTAGATATTCTAAAACCTCGATTGCACCGTCAAAAAGATAATTATTATCGGTAAGAAATTCTATATAATCATTTGCAATCTGATTGATGTTTTCGTCTGAAATTACATAGTTTAAAGCATCAAAAGAAAATCTAAGTCTGTTGTAACGGAGTTCCTGATGGGTGATCTGATCATTTTGATACAACCTCCAGCATTCCTGATTTATTGGAAGATAATGCCCTATAAAATCATGAATATTGATTTCATGATACTGACTTTTAAAAATACGATCAAATGCCATTTGCGAATTCTTATCAAAATCCCAAAGTGTGTGATCTAAGTCAAAAAAAATATCTGTTATTTTGGTATTCATACATTACAATATTCCTTCATCTGCAAAACTATAATATTTTGATTCAGTTATAATCAAATGATCCAAAACTTTAACATCTAGATTCTCTCCTGCTGTCTTAATCTTTTTGGTCATTTGTCTGTCTGCTTCACTTGGCATAACATTACCAGACGGATGATTATGACACAAAATCAGACCTGTAGCACCGTTTTCGAGTGCAGGCTTAAAAATCAGGCGTACATCTACAATTGTACCTGCGATTCCGCCCTTACTCAACTGCGACTTCGAAATAACTTTATTCGAATTATTAAGAAAAAGCACCCAAAATTCTTCATGAGGCAATTCTCCAATAATAGGTTGCATCATTTCGAAAGCAATCTTGCTAGACGTTATTTTTTTCAGTTCAACAGCATCTTCTTCTCTTCGCCTTCTACCCAATTCAAGTGCCGCAATAATCGTAATGGCTTTTGCCTCTCCTATTCCCTTAAAATTGGTCAGCTGTGAAATAGTCATTTTGCCTAAAGCATTAAGATTTTCTACGCTTTTTAAAATTCTTTTACTCAAATCGACTGCCGATTCGTTACGGCATCCAGAACCAATCAAAATGGCGATTAATTCGGCATCGCTTAAGACACTTTTTCCTTTAAGCATTAATTTTTCGCGAGGTCTGTCGTCTTCAGACCAATTGGTAATCGGAAAATGAGATTGTTCCATGAGATAAAGATTTCAAAAGCGAATATATGCAAAAGAAGAAAAATCTTTCAAAAAAAAATAACTCAATATTTTTATTTTAGTATATTTAAGGAAAAAATGAAAAACTCAATCTTCTTCGTTTTATTCATTCTCTTTATTTCATGTAATCAAAAAGAAACCAAAACTTTTTCATTTGTAAAAAATGAAGAGCCTAAAAGCTTTGGTCAAAAATTATCTCAGGCAGCAATCTCTATAATTGATCCTTCAATAGATTATGACCCTGCTTATTTTGCAATAAAATATCCAAATGGAGATGTTCCTGCCAACAAAGGAGTTTGTACAGATGTAATTATTCGAGCTTACAGAAAACTTGGAATTGATTTACAGAAAGAAGTTCATGAAGATATGATCAAAAATTTCTCGCGTTATCCAAATCTTAAAAAATGGGGTATGAGAAAAACCGATACCAATATAGATCATCGAAGAGTACCCAATTTAGAAGTTTTTTTTGAAAGAAAGGGTACAAAACTTCCTGTTACACAAAATGCAGAAGATTATAAAACCGGCGAAATAGTAACTTGGTTGATCAATAATAAATTACCACACATTGGAATTGTAACCGACCAAAAATCTAAAGACGGAAAACGAAATCTGATTGTCCATAATGTTGGAAACGGGCAAGTTCTTGAAGATTGTCTTTTTGAATATAAAATTGTAGGGCATTTTATGTTCCAATTAGATAATTAGATAGTTTGTCAATTAGAAAATTCCAATATTCAAAATGAAATTCCAAATTCCAATAAAAAAAGCCGACTGTAAAACAACCGGCTAATTATATAATTTTCAAACTGACTAATTATCTAATTAATCAACCCTTTTACTTCATCAAAATTCAAACCTCCATAATTTCCTGAACTCATTAATAAAAGTGCAGAATTATCTAAATTCAAATTGAATAAATATTCTTTGAACTCTGTTGGATTTGTATAGATTATCAAATCTTTTCTATTGAAAGCATTTGCAATCTGGTCGTAAGTTACTTCTTCAAGCTGTTTGATTTTGACAGCATCCGGCGAATAAAACACAACTGCAACGTCTGCATATTCCAAAGCACCTTCATATTCTTTCAAAAATTCGGCATTCAAACTGCTGTAGGTATGCAATTCAAGACAGGCCACTAAAGTTCTGTTTGGATATTGCTCTTTTACTGCTTTAGTCGTTGCGGCAACTTTACTTGGCGAATGCGCAAAATCTTTGTAAGCTACTTTTCCTTTTCCTTCGGCAATTTTCTCTAAACGCTTAGAAGCTCCTTTAAAGCTCGCAATTGCTTCGTAAAATTCGGCTTCATCAACACCCATGTTTTGGCAGATCCATTTGGCTCCCGCAAGATTGTTCAGATTGTGTGCTCCAAAAACTTCAATTGGCATATCGCCTTCTGGAGTTTCCAAAAGTGTCACACCATCATTTACTGTATAGTTTGGTGTTTTATAAGGCAGTTTTCTAATCGGATTTGTTGCAGCTTCAGAAACACGTTTTACTTCAGAATCATTTTCGTTGTAAACCAAAATACCTCCGTTTGTAATCTTTGCAATAAAAATCTCAAACTGCTCTACATAGTTTTCATAAGTCGGAAAAACATTAATATGATCCCAGGCAATTCCAGAAATCAAAGCAATGTTAGGCTGGTACAAATGAAATTTCGGGCGTCTATCAATTGGCGATGATAAATATTCATCTCCTTCCAATACTATAAAATCATTTTCTTCGGTAAGATGCACCATTGTATCAAAACCTTCCAACTGTGCTCCTACCATATAATCTACGGCAATATTATGATAATTCATCACATGCAGGATCATCGAAGTAATGGTTGTTTTTCCATGCGAACCGCCAATAACCACACGTGTTTTGTTTTTTGACTGCTCGTACAAAAATTCAGGATACGAATAGATTTTCAGTCCCAGTTCCTGTGCTTTCAATAATTCAGGATTATCAGCTTTGGCGTGCATACCCAGAATAATCGCATCAATATCTGCCGTGATTTTTTCAGGAAACCAGCCCATTTCGGCAGGAAGAATTCCTTTTTTCTCCAAACGAGATTTTGAAGGCTCAAAAATAGCATCGTCGCTTCCTGTAACCTGATATCCTTTGTTGTGCAATGCTAATGCAAGATTGTGCATAGCGCTTCCGCCAATGGCGATGAAATGTGTTTTCATTTACAATTTCAAATTTTAAAATTCCAAATTCCAGCTGAAATCCGGCAATTGATTGTTATGTTTTCTTTCGATTACTTGTCTTGAATATTCTTCAAAAATAAGGAAATATAAAATGTATCATTTGCTTTTTGATATAAATTACTAATTTGTACGAAATTTATTTTTGATCTCAGCCAACCTTTTCCACAAAATAATCCTCTATACAAGAAAAACCGATTTATGAAAAATATATTGTTTGTATTCTTATTCCTTTCGGCAACGATTTTTGCACAACAAAATGATAAAAAATGGGACAAAATCATTGCTTTTGAAAAAGAAGGAAAAATTAAATCTGCTAGCGAAATTGTCGCTGACATTTACAAAAATGCAAAAGCAAAAAAGGACGAAGAACAAATAATAAAATGTTTTTTCTATCAATCTAAATACATGCAAATTCTTGAAGAGGATGCACAATCTAAGATTATAAAAAATTTAAAATCGACTATTGGTCAGGTTTCTATTCCTTCAAAAGCAATTCTAAACATTGTTTATGCCAAATGTCTGAGCGCTTATTTCAACAAAAATAGTTATCAAATTAGAACGCGAACAAATCTAGAAATAGCTGATGCTGACTTCCTGACATGGACGGAAAAGGATTTTAACAATCAAATAAATACCGCACTAAAAGAAACGTTGCAAAATGAAAATTTGCTGAAAAATACGCCGCTGAATAAATACGAATCGCTATTTGATTATGTTTCTTTAGAGAAATTCAAAGCTGAAAACTTGTATGATTATGTCTTAAAAGAAAACATTGCATTTTACACGCAAAAACTAAACACTTGGGAAATCCCGAAATTTGTTTTTATACCTTATATAAAAGATTTCTTCGGAGATGCTGCTGAATTTACAAAACTGAATTTAGATTTTATACACTATGAAAATCTGCGTTTGGTAATTTCATTATATCAAAAAAAAGAAAGCAAAAATCCGACAGTAGAAGATGAATTTGAACGTTTGCGTTTTTCCAAAAATTACTTGTTTCAAGCTGATGAAGATTATTTAACCGCACTTAACAAACTTCAAAAAAAAGCCAGCGATAAAATATTGATTCAAAAAATTCAATTAGAAAAAGTAGATTATTTTCTTCCATTTGCATCAAAAATCCTTCATCCTGACTTCAATAATAAAGCGCTTGTTATTTTAGACAGCATTATCCAAGTCAACAATAGATCAAACGAACAAAAGAAAGCTTTAAGCCAAAAACAAAAAGTGCTTTCAAAATCGTTGACTGTTCAACTTCAAAAATATATTTATGACAATGAAAACACGCGTGCTTTTATTCGATACAAAAATGTAGAAAACTTAAAGGTTTCATTCTATAAAATCAATCAAAAACAAGTTTCAATCTTCATGATGCCTCAAAACTCAAAAGATGCAGAAGCCAGCTCGATTGTAAAAAACCAACAACCAGAAATTACAAAAACGTACACTCTACAAAACAAAAATGACTATTTTGAATATACGACAGAAGTATTGCTCCCAAATTTAAAAACGGGATCATATCTTGTTTATTTTGAGACTGAAAAAGACGCAAAAGATGAAAAAGCAACTGCTTATGAAACCGTAACTGTAACCAATTTCACGATAGCAGCATCAGATAAAAATAACATTCAGACCTATCAAATCTTAAATCGAAAAAAAGGAAATCCGCTCAAAAATGTAAAAGTCAATTCATCGAGATTTAATGCTATAACTGATAAAAACGGTACGGTTTCTTATCAGAAAACAACAAACGAACGAAATTACGAAACACTGCAAGTTTCATCTGAAAATGACAGTCTCACGATTACCCGCAATTATTTTTCGCGTGATCGCGTCTATCAAGAAAACATGCCCGAAAACTCAAAAGCTAAAGTTGAGTTTTATTTAGACCGCGCCATTTATCGCCCCGGCCAGACTATTTATTTTAAGGGAATTGCGTTTCAGAAAAATAATGAAAAAACAGCTGTAGTTCAAAATACGGTTTTCAGAATTTTAATTCAAGATCCCAACTTTACGAATCTAAAAGAGTTTACTGTCACAACAAATGAATTTGGGTCTTTTTCTGGAGAATTTACTTTGCCTAAAACGGGATTAACTGGCAATTATAACATTACAGCTCAAAAACCTGCTGATTATGAAAAGGAAAAAGAGAAACATCCGTTTTGGAAAAACATAAATTTCAACTATTCTCAAGCCCATTTTAAAGTTGAAGAATACAAACGTCCAAAATTTGAAATCGTATTTGACCCGAAAAAAGAAACTTTTCAAATCGATCAATTGGTAAAAGTAAAAGGCGCTGCAAAAGCTTTTGCTGGCAGCAATGTTTCTGATGCTAAGGTAAGTTACATCGTTACGCGTTATACGAGTTACAATCATAATTATTTTGGTAGAGAAGACGAAGAAGAAATTGCCGATGGCGAAATAAAAACCGATGCTTCTGGCAAATTTACGATTGAGTTTCCTGCATTGCCTGATGAAGATTCTGAAAAAGAAAAACTACCGATTTTTACTTATGAAATTGAAGTTTCTGTTACTGACATCAATGGTGAAACACACGATTCTAAAACAACTGTAGAAGTGGGTTATCACGATTTGGTTTTAGAACTGGGAATGCCGAATAAAATCGAGACTAAAGACAAAAACGAAATTTTCTTGACCAGTACTAACCTGAACGGCGAATTTAAAGCTGCAAAAGGTGACATAAAAATCTATTTTGTTCGTCCTTTTTTGAATAAATTTAAACTTAGAAGTTTAGAAAAACCCGAAATTGAGACCATTTCAGATCAAGATTTCGAAAAATTATTTCCTTTTGAAATCACAGGAAAAGAATTTTTAAATGAGCCGAAAGAAACTTTAGTTTATTCACAAAAAGTAAATACCGAAAAAGACAAAAAACTTGTACTTGATTTTATTTCAAATTACAAATCTGGCAACTACAAAGTTGTTTTTAGTGCCAATGACAGCTTTGGCAATCTAATTGAAGAAAAAACAAATTTTGAACTTACACAAAGCAAAGACAAGTTTACTACCAGCAAATTATTTACTGCGCAGCAAATTAATGAAGATCCTAAAAAAGACGGTTTTGTTGAGATAAAACTAACTTCGTCAATCTCAGAATTGTATATTAACACGCTAGGAAATTATAAAAATGGGGTGTTTTTTGAAGAAACAAATCATCTTCAAAACAATGAAACTGTTGTTAAAATTCCGCTTAAGCCAGAATTTGAAAAAATCTTAAAAATAAGCTTTCAAAGTGTTTTTGAAAATCAAGTTTTTAATGAAGAATTAAACGTTGCGCTAAAAAGTGAAATCCAGAAATTAGAATGGAAAACGGAGAGCTTTAGAAGCAAAATAGAACCTGGAAGCAACGAAAATTGGTCTTTTCAACTAAAAGCTCAAAACACTAAAAAAGAAGCCGAAGTTTTAGCCTCAATGTACGATAGTTCTTTAGACAAATTCACCACTCAAAATTGGACTTCACCAACGATATATGAGTACAATAGTAATTCTGGAAATAGAAAAACAATATTAGGTTTTGGCCAAATCTATAAAACGTTTGAAAATTTAAATAGTTACATTTCAGGAATGACGTTTGCAAACGAGTCAACCAACTTAATTTGGTTTGGTTTTGATTTTAACAATCCGAATTCTGTTTATCAGCAAAGCCAATATTTAAAACAGCTTTCTAAAAAAGTAAGAAAACCGGCAAACGCAAAAATGATTTCGGGAATCGTTACAGACAACGACGGGATGGAACTGCCTGGAGTTTCGATAACGGTAAAAGGAACTCAAAGAAACACAACTACAGATTTTGACGGTTATTATGAAATTGAAGCTGCTGTCGGAGAAGAACTTGTTTTCTCATACATTGGTTCAAAAACAATTTCAGTCAAAGTAAACAACACTAAAGTTATAGATCAAAGTTTAGAACTAAACTCCGATCAATTAGAAGAAGTTGTCGTTGTTGGTTATGCAACACAAAAAAAACAATCTCTCACAGGGGCAGTATGCGCAGTGGTTAAATCGGAAACAGTTATGGAAGACAATACGGTTTTTAATACTGCCGGAGTTTCAGACCCACTATCCGAAACCGCTGCTGGTCTTCGAATCCGAGGAGTATTATCTACTTCGGGAATGCAACCAATATATGTAGTTGATGGAATAATAATGGCCAATATAAATAATTTAAACCCAAATGATATCGCATCAATTGATATTTTAAAAGATGAGTCTGCAACTACGCTTTATGGAAGCGGAGCTGCAAACGGCGCTATTATAATCACAACTAAAAAAGCGTTAGAAGAATTAACAAAAGTAAAAGCACGTAAAAATCTATCGGAAACGGCTTTCTTTTTCCCACATTTAAAAACAGATAATAAAGGAAACATAAGTTTTAACTTTACTTCGCCAGAAGCATTGACGGCGTGGAAATTTCGTTTATTAGCGCATAATAAAGATGTTGTTTCTGGTTATTTGGAGAAAAGCGTTGTTACTCAAAAAGAAGTAATGATTATGCCGAATTTCCCAAGATTCTTTAGAGAAAAAGATACAATCGTAATCAGTGCTAAAATCTCAAATGTTACCGCCGAAGCGAAAACCGGAATCGCAAGTTTACAGTTTTTTGATGCGGCAACGATGCAACCTATCGATGCCAAAATGTTAAACACAAACAACATCAAAAACTTTACAATTCCGGCATTAGGCAACACAACCGCAAACTGGACGATTACAATTCCCGAAGGTTTACAAGGTGTACAATACAAAATTGTAGCAAAAGCAGGTAATTTTTCGGATGGAGAAGAAAACATTATTCCTGTTCTGACCAATAATATGCTCGTTACAGAAAGTATTCCGCTTTGGGTGCGCGAAAATTCAACCAAAGAATACACTTTTGAAAATCTAAAAAACAACAATTCTTCAACTTTAAGAAATCATCAGTTTACACTTGAATATACTTCGAACCCAACTTGGATCGCCATTCAGTCGCTTCCTTATTTGATGGAATACGAACATGAATGTGCCGAACAGACTTTTGCTCGATTTTATGCCAATGCGTTAGCATCAGAAATTATTTCGAGTAATCCGAAGATTGCTTCTATTTTTGAAAATTGGAGAAAAAATGAAAAACTACATTCAAAACTAGAAGAAAACGAAGAATTAAAATCAATTATTCTTGCCGAAACACCTTGGCTGAACGACGCAAAAAGTGAAGACGAAAAGAAGAAAAACTTAGCGCTTTTATTTGATTTAGAGAAAATGGAAAGGTCTCAAGAAGCTACTTTCGAAAAATTAAAAAAGAAACAAAAAGCATCTGGAGGTTTTGCTTGGTTTGACGGCTACGAAGAAAACGAATACATTACAAGACATATTCTCGCTGGTTTGGGGCATTTAGAAAAACTAAGTCAATCTGAAGACAATGAAGAAAAAACAGATCAAATTGCTAAAACCGGCATTCTGTATTTAGACAATAAGTTTTTAGAATATTATAGAAGTAGAACCCAAAACTTAAAGCCAACTGACAAATTAATCTGGATCAATCCGTATTCTGACTTGCATTATCTGTACACCAGAAGTTTCTATTTAGAGAAATATCCTTTGTCTGATGCGTTGAAAAAAGCTTCAAAACTATATTTGGAAAGAGCCAAAATAGATTGGTTGCAATATTCTATTTACGAAAAAGGATTGGCCGCTTTGGCTTTGAATCGTTTTGGTGAAAAAGAAACTGCTAAGAAAATCATCGAAAGCTTGAAAGAAACAGCATCAAACAATGAAGACTGGGGAATGTACTGGATTGCCAACAAAGCAGGTTGGTATTGGTATCAAGCACCGATAGAAACTCAAGCTTTATTGATTGAAGCTTTCGCCGAAATCGCGCAAGACACCAAATCGGTCGATGCGATGAAAGTTTGGCTTTTGAAAAACAAACAGACCAAAAACTGGCCAACAACAAAATCAACAACCGAAGCAATTTACGCTTTATTGATGCAAGGAACCGACTGGCTTTCGGTAAAAGACAATACGGTCATCAAATTGGGAGACGAAAAAATCTTAACCAAAAAATTATCCGAAAATGAAAAAGAAGCCGAAACGGGTTACATCAAACTAAACTGGAAACCTGAAGAAATCAAAAAAGAAATGGCTTCCATTAAGATTCAAAACAAATCTAAGGTTCCCGGGTTTGGTGGTGTTTATTGGCAATATTTTGAAGATTTAGATAAAATCAAAAACAATTCGGGTGCAGTTTTGTCTGTTTCTAAAGAATTGTATCTAAAGAAAAACACGTTAAAAGGTGAAGAATTACAAAAAATCACAAGGGAAAATTATTTAAAAATAGGAGATTTAGTTACAGTTCGACTAATTATCACTTCTAAAGAAGACATGGAATATGTTCATTTAAAAGATATGCGCGCTTCTTGTTTTGAGCCTGTAAATGTTCTTTCTGAATATCAGTACAAAGATCGTTTAGGATATTATAGGAGTACAAAAGATGCTGCGACACATTTTTTCTTCAACCAAATAAACAAAGGAACATATGTTTTAGAATACGATATTCGAGTAAATAATATTGGCGAATTCTCAAACGGAATCACAACGATTCAAAGTATGTATGCGCCAGAATTTGCAAGCCATACAAAAGGAATCAGAGTGAAAGTTCAATAAAAAAAACTCAAAAGACAAATTCTGATAGTACAGAATTTGTCTTTTGAGTTTTTTCATTTTAAGCTTCGAATTTTCGTTTTAAATCCTGTGCTTTTTTTGTGTCTTTTAATTTATTCAAATATAAATTATACAATTTTTGAAATGTAACTTTTGAATTGCCGCTTTCATGCGCTTTTTTATAATTTCTCTCGGCGAGATCATATCTTTTAAAATATTCTTCAATTCTTCCCCTTGACAAATAACCGTCAATTGGAGAAAATTGAGCCAATTCATTAGAATATGAAATCGCTTTAGATTCGCTTCCGCCTAAAATTCCGGGTAATTGCAAATATATTTCAATCAATGCCCATCGTGCCTGAATATGTTTTGGATTGAGTTCAATTGCTTTTTCAAAAGCTTCTTTCATATCGCCAACCATCGAAAAAGCTTTGATTTTATTGACTTCTACAGCATGCATCGCAAGACATCCCCCATATTTAAAAAAATAATCGGAAACTGTTGGTTTTAATTCTTTTAGTCTTTTGAAATATGCCGCACCTTTTACCCATGATTTTTGATACGCTTCTATTTCTCCCAGATATTCCAATGTCTTGATATCTGAATGGTTGTTTTTAAGAATGCCTTCAAAAAGCAATTGTGCTTCATCGTACTTTTTAGCACGAAATAATTTCTCTGCTTTTTCAAAATTAGATTGCGGCCAACAGTACATTGGAACAATTAAAAAGAAAATCAGTAGTTTTTTCATGTTTCAAAAATAAGGAAATATAAATGTATCATTTGCCATTTGAGATAAATTACTAATTTGTACGAAATTTATTTTTGAATTAAATCCAACCTTTACGCCACAAAAACACTCCTTTATATTAAAAACACCTTTTATGAAAAAGATTTTACTGTTATTTTTATTGATTTCGGCAACCGTTTTCGCTCAAGAATCTGACAAAGAATGGAAAAAAGTCATGGCACTTGAAAACGTTGGCAAAATTAAATCTGCCAATAGAGCCGTAAATCGAATTTACAAAAAAGCAGTTTCCAATAAGAATGAAGTAGAAATGATAAAATGCTTTTTTCATACTTCAAAATACCTTTATACTTTAGATGAAGATGCTAAAACGAAAACTTTAGCTAATCTAAAACGCGACATTAATCGAGTATCTGTTCCATCAAAGGCACTTTTAAATCTGGTTTATGCAAAATTTTTGATTCATCATCGCGATTATGGCGATATCGAAACAATGGTTGATAGTGCCGCAGCTGTGGTAGATTACGAAACGACGGAATTGGACACATTGGATGCGAATTCGACAAGCCCTGATTATATTGAGGTTGATTTTAATGTAGAAGACGAAATTACCAAACTTTATAAAAAGACATTAGAAAATGCCTCTATTTTAAAAAACACGCCTTTAAGCAAATATGAAACTATTTTTTACTTTCATGAAAACTCAAAATTTAAAACACAGAGTTTATTTGACTATTTATTAAACGAAAGTATTGAATATTTTTCCTCTCAAATAAAGAGCTGGAAAATTTTAAAATTTGATTTACTTAATTTTGAAGAGGAATTTTTCGGAAATTCTGAAGTCTTTACAAAATTGAATCTCGATTTTGTTACTGAGCTAAACCTTGAATACACCCTAAGGTTATACCAACAGAAAGAAATCAACGATCCTTCTTTAGAAAACCAATTTGAAAGAGCGAAATTCTGTCAGGAAACATTCTTGAACTCAGATGATCGTTTCGAAACCTACATAAATCAAATAGAGAAAGAAGCCAAAGAAAAATCTCTCATCCAGAAAATAAAACTAGAACAGATTTCAATCTTGGTGAGAAAAGCATCCAAAACAGACTATCCAGAAAACAATATTAAAGCCCTTGCTTTGGTTGATGAGATTGTAAAAATTAATGAAAATTCATATCCTGCGAATGATGCTTTGGAAAAAAAATCAGAAATTCTATCCAAATCATTGTCATTGCAACTTGAAGAATTTAATTACCCAAATGAAAATACAAGAGCGTTTATAAACTATCGAAATGTAGAGCGTTTCAAGATTTCCTTTTTTAAAATCAATCTCGCAGAATTAAAAGAATTTAAAACCGGCAGAAGACAAGATAGTTTATTCAAATTAATCACCGCTAGACTACCTGTTGTTTCGCAAAGTTATGACCTTCAAAACAAAAAAGATTACTTTGATTACACAACAGAAGTCTTATTGCCAAAGCTAACAGTTGGAAACTATTTGATTGCTGTCGAAAGTGATTCAGATGCAAAAGATAAGAAAGCCTATACAAGCGATATTATTTGTGTTTCCAATTTTATGGCACTTGCATCTAAACAAAAAGATACCGAAAACTATCAGATTCTGAATCGAAAAACAGGTAAACCTGTTGAAAACGTATTAATAAAATTTAAAGATTCTATTGCTCAAACAGATGCAAAAGGCACTGCTTTTTTTAACAATATTCCTTCTAATCATGATTATTCATTTGTTGAGTTTTTAAAAGACGGCGACTCTTTAATTATTCGGAGAGATTATTATACACGATATAATTCAGAATACAAACCTAATAACCGAACAGATGGAAAAGTAGAATTTTACTTAGACCGTGCTATTTACAGACCGGGTCAGACTGTTTATTATAAAGGTATTGCTTTTCAGAAAAACAAAAATAAAACCAGTGTTGTGCCAAATGGAAAGTTTGAAGTTATTGTTTATGATGCCAATAATCAACGCATAAAAAATATTGAAGTTACGGCCAACGAATTTGGTTCTTTTTCAGGAGAATTTGTACTCCCTAAAAATGGTCTGACTGGGAATTTTAATATTACTGCGGTAAAAGCTAGTATTCCTGCAAACGAACAATCTAAATTATTGTCGTGGAATGAGATAATTTTTAATATTCCAAGTGTCTATTTCAAAGTAGAAGAATACAAACGTCCAAAATTTGAAGTGACTTTTGAACCCAAAAAAGAATCTTTTAAACTTAATCAGATTATTAAGGTTAAAGGAAACGCTAAGGCATTTGCAGGAAGTTCTATTTCTGATGCTGTGGTAAAATACACTGTAATTCGATATACAAATTATTATCTAAGTTATTACCGTGAAGGAAATGAAACCTTGGTCACTGGAGAAACCAAAACTGATGCCTCTGGGAAATTCTCGATTGACTTTACAGCGCTTCCTTCTAAAAACGACAAGAAAAAAGAGTTTCCGGTTTTCAATTATCAAATAGACGCAACTGTTACAGACATAAATGGAGAAACACATACAGCGCAGACCACTGTAAAAATCGGCTATCACGATTTGATCCTGAATGTCGCTGTTCCTCAAAACATAGAAACTAAAGACAAAAACGAAATAACATTATCGAGCACCAATCTCAATGGAGAATTTTTGGCAGCCAAAGGCGAAGTAAAATTGTATTTCTTGAGTTCATTTCCTAATAAATTTAAAAGAAGAATATTTGATCAGCCGGAGATAAAAAGTATTTCAGACGAAGATTTTGAAAAACTATTTCCTTATGAAATCAATAAAAATAACAACGATAAAATTGAAGAAGTCTTGGTGTTTTCCAAAAAGATAGACACTCAAAAAGACAAAAAACTTATTCTAGATTTCATTTCCAACTATAAATCGGGCAATTACAAATTGGCATTTTCTGCCAAAGATAGTTTCAGTAATCCTATCGAAACCACGTCTTACTTTCAAATTAAGCAAAGCGCAGAAAAGTTTTATTGGGGAAGTTTGCTAACGGTTAAAAGAATTAATGACAATCCTAGAAAGGATGGTTTTGTATTGGTAAAAGTGACCTCGCCTATTCCTGACCTTTATATTTTGGCTAATGGAAATTACCAAAGCAGTGTTTTCTTTGAAGACATTTTTCATTTAGAAAATAATGAGACAATAATCAAAATTCCGATAAAGGATGAGTTTGAAAACCAAATAAAATTAGGGTTTCAAAGTATTTTTGAAAATTCAAGTTTTACAGAAACTCTTGATGTAGAACTTAAAGATGTCGATTCAAAATTGGAATGGACCTTTGAAAGTTTCAGAAATAAGATTGAACCTGGAAGTCCGCAAAACTGGTCTTTTAAATTAAACGGAATCAATACAAAAACAGAGGCTGAAGTTCTAGCATCTATGTACAATAGTTCTTTAGACCAATTTATTGTCAAAGATTGGCAGAACCTGAATATTTACCGCAGCAATTACACTAATGTTAGTTTTAAAACCAATCTGGGTTTCGATAAAACTTATATGACTGTAAATAATCTTAACGACTATTTTATTGGTCCCTATTATGAAGATGAAGAAACACAACTAAACTGGTTTGGGTTTAATTTTGAGTATAGTGGTTTTGGTGATTACGCTATGACTTTAGAAGAAATTAAAGCTAAGAAATTAGGATACGAGACGATTAAAGGGGAACCAGACGCTGTTTTGGCTGTTGATGAACCCGTTGGTGCTGGACCAGTGCAAACTTCGGTAGCTGAAGATAATGCTGTTTACAACGCTGCGCCAGCCGATAAGAAAATAGATAAAGTACGTTTTATAAAGCCCGTTATTTCTAAAGGAGGTGATGCTTTGAATAATCCTGAATATTACTTTCAGACTGATAAACTAAAATTTATTCCGGGCAAAAAAATCGTAAGCGGGCTAACCTCAATGGTTGTCAATAAATCAACATTGTATGTAATTGATGGAGACGAGTCATCAGAAAGCGATTTCAACAAAATAAACCCTGAAGATATTCTGTCTATAGATTTTTTAACTGCAGACAAAGCAAAAGTTGCTTATGGAAGCAAAGCTGCAAATGGTGTCATCATTATCACCACAAAAAAAGCAATGGAATTATTGACACAAGTAAAAACCAGAAAAAATCTTTCTGAAACGGCCTTCTTTTTTCCGCATCTAAAAACAGACGAGACCGGAAATGTAAGTTTCAATTTTACATCGCCTGAAGCTTTAACCGCTTGGAAACTGCGTTTGATGGCACATAATAAAGATGCCATTTCGGGTTATCTGGAGAGAAGTGTTGTTACACAAAAAGAATTAATGATCATGCCAAATTTTCCTAGATTTTTCAGAGAAAAAGACGCTATTGTAATCAATGCCAAAATTTCGAATCTTACTGACAAAGCCAAAACCGGAATTGCAATTCTACAGTTTTTTGACGCCTTAACTATGCAGCCAATTGATTCTAAAATGCTTAATGCTAAAAACATCAGAAACTTTACAATGGATGCTTTCGGAAATACAAATGTTAGCTGGAAGATTACTATTCCTGAAGGCCTTCAAGGTGTGCAATATAAAATTGTGGCAAAAGCTGGTAATTTTTCAGACGGTGAAGAAAGCATACTTCCTGTCCTGACCGACAATCTGCTCGTTACAGAAAGCATTCCAATTTGGGTTCGTGAAAATTCAACTAAAGAATATACTTTTCAGAATTTAAAAAACAATAATTCTACGACTTTAAAAAACCATCTGTTTGCATTAGAATATACTGCTAATCCGACTTGGCTTGCCATTCAATCAATTCCTTATTTAATGGAATATGAACATGAATGTGCCGAACAGACTTTTGCTCGTTATTATGGAAATGCACTCGCTTCGGAAATTATTTCAAGCAATCCGAAAATTGCTGCCATTTTTGATGAATGGAGGAAAAATGACAAACCGAATTCTAAACTGGAAGCTAATGAAGAATTAAAATCACTCATTTTAGCTGAAACCCCTTGGCTAAATGACATAAAAAACGAAGACGAGAAAAAGAGAAATCTCGCCATTCTATTTGATTTAGAGAAGATGAAAATATCTCAAGAAGCAGCTCTTCAAAAATTAAAAAGAAAACAACAATCTTCTGGTGCTTTTTCATGGTTTGAAGGCGGATATGAAAACGAATATATGACCCGACATATTCTGGCAGGTATCGGACATTTGCAGAAACTTCAAAGAAACACCAAATCATCTCAATTAGAACAGATTGCATCAAGTGGTATTTCGTTTATCGATTCTAAATTTTTACAATATCATAAAAACAGAACTCAAGGTTTGAAAAAGAGCGATAAATTAACTTGGTACAATCCTTACTCTGACCTACATTATCTTTATACCAGAAGTTTTTATCTAGAAAAATATCCGCTTTCTGATACTTTGAAAAAAGCAACTAAATTGTATTTAGAAACTGCCAAAAAAGAATGGCTTACTTATTCTCTTTACGAAAAAGGGATGACAGCTTTAACGCTAAACCGTTTCGGAGAAAAAGCGGCAGCCAAAACGATTTTAGAAAGCCTAAAAGAAACTTCATCCAACAATGAAGATTGGGGAATGTACTGGATTGCCAACAAATCGGGCTGGTATTGGTACCAAGCTCCAATAGAAACTCAGGCTTTATTGATTGAGGCTTTTGCCGAAATTACAAACGACACAAAATCGGTAGATGCGATGAAAGTCTGGTTGTTAAAAAACAAACAAAACAAAAATTGGCCGACCACAAAATCAACCACCGAGGCCATCTACGCTTTATTAATGCAAGGAACTGATTGGCTTTCTGTAAAAGACAATACCGTTATTAAAGTGGGAGATGAAAAAATTGCAACCAAAAAACTGTCAGAAAACGAAAAAGAAGCTGAAACTGGTTACATCAAAATGATCTGGAAAGCCGATGAAGTAAAGAAAGAAATGGCTTCAATAAGGATTCAGAACAAGTCAAATGTTCCGGGATTTGGAGGTATTTATTGGCAATACTTTGAAGATTGGGATAAAATTAAAAATAATACTGGTGCTGTATTATCCGTTTCTAAAGAATTATACATCAAGACTAAAACCGTAAAAGGAGAGCAGTTGCAAAAAATCACTTCTAAAAACCCTTTAAAAGTCGGAGATTTAGTTACGGTACGCCTTATCATTACTTCAAAAGAAAATACCGAATATGTTCACTTAAAAGACATGCGTGCTTCTTGTTTTGAACCTGTAAATGTTCTCTCGCAATATCAATATGCAGACAGGCTTGGCTATTATATGAGTACTAAAGACGCGGCTACACATTTCTTCTTTGACCAAATTATGAAAGGAACTTATATTTTAGAATACGATATAAGAGTAAATAACAAAGGTGAATTCTCTAACGGAATTACAACCATCGAAAGCATGTATGCGCCTGAATTTACCAGCCATACAAAAGGAATTCAAGTAAAAGTGAATTGATGAAAATTCCAAAAAACGATAATTTAAAAAACCCGACAGGTTAAATCTGTCGGGTTTAATTTTATAAAGAAATTGAGATTATTTTGCAATCGTCAATTCATTGATAATGTTTTTAGCTCCTGCATATTTGTCGATAATCCAAAGTACGTAACGAATATCAACGTTGATAGTTCTTTGTAATTTAGAATCGAAAATTACGTCACCAGCCATTGCTTCGATGTTTCCGTCAAAAGCAATCCCGATCAATTCTCCTTTTCCATTCAAAACTGGCGAACCAGAATTTCCTCCAGTAATATCGTTATCTGTCAAGAAGTTGATTGGCATATAACCCGCTTTATCAGCATACTGACCATAATCTTTTGCTTTGTTCAATTCAAGCAAACGAGCTGGAAGATCAAATTCTGCGTCACCTGCTTTATACTTTTTCACCATGCTTTCCATAGTCGTATAATTGTTGATTTTAGCATCGTTACGAGGATCAGCAGGAAGAGCACGAACTTTTCCGTAAGTAAGTCTTAAAGTTGAGTTTGCATCTGGATACTGAATCGCGTTTAATTTTGATTCTCTCAAACCTTCAACCAATTTGCGGTAAGCAATTGCAAAAGCGTCTTCTGACTTAGCTTGATCGTCTGTTTTAGCACGGTATTTTGTCAATAAATCATTAGAAATAATATACAACGGATCGTGTACAATCGCCAATGGCTTAGGATTAGCCATAAATGCCTGGATTTTTTCTTTAGAAGTAAAATAACTTACTTCAGCAGCTTTTGCAACATCAGTAGTAAAATCACCATTGTTTGCTGCTTTCATTTTAGCAACCTGAGTTGCCAATCCGTATTCTGCGCCTTTTGCAGCATATAAATTTAACTGAGCTGCCAAAATATCTTTTTCAAGTGGCTCGTAAAATTCACCGTAAATATTCTCAATCATTGCATTGATCTTAGGCAACATTTCTGCTTTCTTCGCGTCATTTTCGTTAAAATAAGCAATAAGCGTATTTCCAAGATTTGCAGGGCCTGTTGCATAACTCGATGTACGTAAAAGCTGCATCAGATAATTATCGTGAGTCGCTTTTAGATTGGTTTCTCTATAATATTCGTTGATTGTCGGAATAACATTTTCGTACTTTTCTTTATTAGCTGGTTTTGTTGCCCATTCGTAGAATTTGTCTTCCTGCTCAGCTTTGGCATCTGCAGTTCCAGCTTTTGTAAGCGCATCAATCATTCCCTGACGGTTTTTCCAGTAATTGGCAGTCGATGCATATTTAGAAGCATATTGCAAACGAACAGTAGCATCTTTATCCATATACTTTTTCATTACATCCATTCCGGTTTTGGCACCTTCAACCCATGCCGGATAAGCATATTTTACATTTTGCTCAATTCCTCCAGATGGCATCCAACGGTTAGTTCTTCCAGGATATCCTAAAATCATCGCAAAATCATTTTCTTTAACACCTTTAATGCTTACTGGCAAATAATGCTTCGGTTGCAAAGGCACATTGTCTTTTGAATAAGCAGCTGGATTTCCGTTTTTGTCAGCATATACTCTAAACATAGAGAAATCTCCTGTTTGACGAGGCCACTCCCAGTTGTCTGTATCGCCTCCAAATTTACCAACACTTTCTGGTGGCGTTCCTACTAAACGAACGTCTGTATAATCTTGGTAAACAAAATAGTAATATTCATTTCCTTGAAAGAAAGGACGAACAGAAACGGTATATTTTCCGCCTTCGTTGTTTTCTTTTTCGATCAGGCTAATTTCTTGCTGAATAACTTTGTTTCTTTCTGTTTCTGTCATTTGGTCGTTTACCTTAGACAAGATTCTTTTAGAAACATCATCCATACGAACAAAAAAACGAACGTATAGCGATTTTGGTTTCATTTCGGCACTTTTGTCTTTTGCCCAAAAACCATCTTTAAGATAATTCTGCTCAGCAGTCGAAAGTTCTGCAATTGCATTGTAACCACAGTGGTGATTTGTTAAAACCAAACCTTCTTTAGAAACGATTTCTGCAGTACAACCTCCGTTAAACTGAACAATCGCATCTTTTAAACTGTGATGATTGATGCTGTAAATTTCTTCGGCTGTCAATTGCAAACCCATTTTTTGCATATCCCTGTGATTTAATCTTTCGATAAACATCAGGAACCACATTCCTTCATCTGCTTTTACAGGAAAAGTCAGAAGAGACATGGTTAAGAATAAAACTATTTTTTTCATGTTATTTATTTTAAGTGTTGCGAATATAGCTCATATTTATAATTATTCCACTCAAAACAAATTCAAAATTGCACATGCTTTCGCTTTTTTAGCCTTTTATTAAGAATTTAACACAAAAACAAGACGCGGATTAAACAGATTCGCTATCGCGAAGAAGCAGATTTAGACTGATTTTTTTAAATCTGTGTTTATCCATGGTCTTTACGGAATAATCCGTTGCATCTGCGTTCTTAATGTCATTATTTATGAGTAACAAAAGAAAAAGATGATTTTGTAAAATTCATAATTTGATTAAGCTTCAAAATAGAATTAAAATCTAAATTATAACAATCTTAAAACCTTTAAATTATAAGAAATAAAAAATTATTTTATTAAAACAATAACTTAATTGTAATAATTAACTTTCTTTTAAAAATTATAAATATAAATTATTTCTTACATTAAATAAAAATATAAATTTGCGCTTTCTAATTAAAAAATGAAACAAAAATGAAAAAATTAGTATTTTTATTTGCCTTATTAATTACCACTATTGCAAGCGCGCAAAAAAATTCATTACTAGTAGGAGGAAATGTCGGATTCTCATCAGAAAAAATTGGTGATTCAAAACTATCTGATTTTGAACTTTCTCCTTTAGTTGGGTATCAATTTTCAGAAAAATGGACTGCAGGTCTCCAAGGCTCAATAATGAACGCTAAAGTAACGGGCTTAGAAAATAACGAAAAATATAAAGTTGGAGGTTTTGTTCGTTATTCCGTGTCGCTTTCTGAATTGTTTTCGTTTTATGGAGATTTTGGTGTTGGATATCAAAAAACTTCATTGAACAATGCAAAAGGAATTTATGCGGGATTTGAACCTGGTGTTTATATGGATATAAAAAACGGCTTTTGTTTAAACTTTTCTATTGGAGGAATAAATTACGACAATCTTAACGGCAAAAATGACCTAAGACAAAATCATATAGGTTTTGATTTTGGAAAAACGCTAAATATTGGGATTTCTAAAAACTTCGTATTATAATTTTTTCGATTTAAGTTAAAAAGTAAAAACCCGACAATATAAATTGTCGGGTTTTGTATTTGTATAAAGATGTATTATTCGTTAAGCATTTTCCAAAGTTTATCTTTTAAATCTGTCAAACCTTGTTGTGCTACAGACGAAATAAACATATAAGGAACATCTTTAAAAGTAACATCCAGTTCTGCTTTCAATTCTTCTTTGAGTTCATCGTCGAGCATATCGCATTTTGAGATAACCAAAAGACGTTCTTTATCCAGCATTTCAGGATTATATTTAGTTAATTCGTTAACCAAAATATCATATTCTGCACGAATGTCTGGCGTATCAACTGGAACCAAAAACAGTAAAGTTGAGTTACGCTCAATATGTCTCAGGAAATAATGTCCAAGACCTTTTCCTTCGGCAGCGCCTTCAATAATTCCCGGAATGTCAGCAATTACAAAAGACTGAAAATCTCTGTAAGCTACAATTCCTAAATTTGGTTTTAAAGTGGTAAACGGATAATCGGCAATTTTTGGTTTTGCTGAAGTCAAAACGGATAATAAAGTAGATTTTCCTGCATTTGGGAAACCTACTAAACCAACATCTGCCAAAACTTTCAATTCTAGAATAATGTCCATTTCTACACCAAGCAATCCTGGTTGTGAGTAACGAGGCGTTTGGTTTGTCGAACTTCTAAAATGCCAGTTTCCTAAACCTCCTTTTCCTCCTCTTGCCAAAATTTGTTTTTCTCCGTGCTCTGTAATTTCAAAAAGTGTCTCACCAGTTTCTTTGTCTTTTACAACAGTTCCTAACGGCACTTCAATGATTTTATCATCTCCGTCTGCACCAGTACTGCGATCGCCTCCACCGTCTCCGCCATGACCAGCTTTAATGTGACGTGCAAACTTTAAATGAAATAATGTCCAGAGTCCTTTATTCCCAACTAAATACACATGTCCTCCGCGACCTCCATCTCCTCCGTCCGGACCACCTTTTTCAATAAATTTCTCTCTATGTAAATGCGTAGATCCTTTTCCTCCTTTTCCGGAAGATACATATATCTTTACGTAATCTACAAAATTCCCTTCTGTCATTTTTTCTTGTTTATGTGTAGTTTCATGTTTCAAGTTTCAAGTTAACAAAACGTCAACCAACTTGAAACTTTAAACTTGAAACAAATTTTACTCTTTTAGTGCTTTAACCAGCACTTTATCAATCTTAACTCCGTCCATGTCTACAACTTCTAGTGTAAACTTCTGCCACACCAGTTTTTCGCCTTCTTTTGGAATATGAGAAAGCTCAGTCATAATCATGCCACTTACCGTATTGACATCGTAATCGTTTGTCAATTCATCCAATTCAAAATACGTCAAGAAATCGTGAAGCGAATAATGACCGTCTACCAGCCAAGAACCGTCTTCTCTTTCTACCAACTGAAATTCATCTTTATAAAATTCAGAGGCATCTCCAACTAAAGCTTCTAGGATGTCATTCAAAGTAATTAAACCTTGAAAAACGCCATATTCATCTGAAACCAAAGCGTAATGAACTCCAGTTTTCTTGAAATTCTCTAATGCTTTGTAAGCCGTTGTCTGTTCCATTAAATAAGGCGCATCAGAAACTATTGCTGCCAAATCGAAATTATCTTTTTCGATGCTCGCGAAGATATTCTTAAGTGTAACTACTCCAACAATATCATCGTAATTATCATTATAAACTGGATAAACAGCATGCAGATCCTGAACTACCAATTCTTTAATCTTTTCTTTATCTGCTTTTAACGGCAACATGTCAACCGATTTACGGTGTGTCATTAACGAACTTACTTTTCTATCTCCAATATGGAAAACGCGCTCTACAATATCTTGTTCAATTTCCTGAACTTCTCCAACTTCGGTTCCTTCTTTAATGATGGCTTTAATTTCTTCTTCAGTCACTTTTCCGTCAGCGGTTGGTTTGATCTGAAAAATATTCAACAAGAAATCTGTCGATGTCGTTAATAACCAAATAAACGGCGCTGTAATAATCGAAATCACTTTCATCGGCATTGCTACCATTTTAGCAATGGCTTCGGGATAATTTAATCCGATTCGTTTGGGCAATAATTCTCCTAAAACCAATGAGAAGAAAGTTAAAACTACAACTACAATTCCGACTGCTATGGAATGTGCGTAAGGTTTTAAAACTGCAAAACCTGTCACAAAAACCTCAACATCGGCAGTGATTTTATCTCCAGAATAAATACCCGTCAAAATTCCGATTAAGGTAATTCCGATTTGTACTGTCGATAAAAATTTGTTTGGAGAGTTGGCAAGATCGAGTGCTGTTTTAGCACTTTTATTTCCTTTTTTCGCGGCAGTTTCAAGCCTGTTTTTACGGGCCGAAATCAAAGCGATTTCAGACATGGAGAAAACTCCGTTTAGTAGAATTAGAAAAAATATTATTAGTATTTCCAATTGATAGGGGATTCGTTATAAAATAGTCTCGTTAATGTAATTCGTAATCGTAATCTAAATAGCCCAGATGGAAGTGAAGAGCCCGGAGCTAAAAAAACTAATTTTTCCTGCCAGAAAACAGCGACTGAAAGAAGCTCGTTTTATGGCTTGGAAAAATAGTTTTTTTAGCGAGGACTCGTAACGTACAGCTGGAAAAAGCTTCTACAAATTATCTATAACTGACGTTAAGCGCTCTGTAATATCTTTAATTTCTCCGATACCGTCTACAGCGTGAAATTTATTCTGTGCTTTATAATAATCGATTAGCGGAGCTGTTTTTTCATTGTATTCCTGATATCTCACACGAATTTTTTCTTCGTCCTGGTCATCTGCTCTTCCGCTTGTTTTTCCTCTTTCTAATAGACGCGCTACTAAAATTTCGTCGTCAGCTTCTAAAGCGATTGTTGCTGTTACGCTAGAACCAATTGTTGGCAAAAATTTGTCTAAAGCTTCTGCCTGATTGATTGTTCTTGGGTAACCGTCGAACAAAAATCCTGCTGTGTCAGGGTGTTTTTTTACCTCATCAATTAACATTGCAGTTGTTACTTCGCAAGGAACTAATTCTCCATTGTCCATAAAAACTCTTGCTTTTTTTCCTAGTTCAGTATCATTTTTTAAATTGAAACGAAAAATATCTCCTGTTGAAAGGTGCGTTAAATTGTATTTTTCTTTTAAAAATTCTGCCTGAGTTCCTTTTCCTGCACCAGGCTTTCCAAATAAAACGATGTTAATCATAATTGAAATGAGTGTTGTTACTTCTGTCTTTCAGAAGTTTTAAAATGAATATATAGTTGTGTTTTGTTATTCTGCTAATTTGTAAATCTCAGTCAGGTTTCTTCCTAATCCATCATAGTCCAAACCATAACCCACAATAAATTTATTCGGAATTCGAATTCCGACATAATCTATTTTGATGTCTTTTTTATACGCTTCTGGTTTAAAGAATAATGTTGCAATTTTAAAATGCTTTACATTTTGGGCTTTAAATAAATGCTTTAATTCTTCGATTGTGTTTCCTGTATCGATAATATCTTCGATGATAATTACGGTTCTTCCAGAAAGGTCCTGATTGATTCCGAT
The DNA here is from genome assembly GCF_042431625.1 of Flavobacterium procerum. Taxonomy (NCBI): domain Bacteria; kingdom Pseudomonadati; phylum Bacteroidota; class Flavobacteriia; order Flavobacteriales; family Flavobacteriaceae; genus Flavobacterium; species Flavobacterium procerum. Next base: position 94,687 of record NZ_JBHLYW010000011.1, read on the forward strand.
TAATTCTTTAACCGAATTTGTCGTTTCAGTTCCTTCATACGACGCCATTTTGATGAATGAAACCTCGCATGGTTTTTTATATTTTTTTAGAAAATCTGACACCACCATAAAAGCACCATTTAAAACTCCAATAAAAATTGGTGTATCATCTCCAAAATCGTCTTCTACCTGAGCCACTATTTTAGTTAAAGCAAAATCAATTTCTTTAGCCGAAATAAACGGAACAAATTGTTTATCGTGAAGTTGTATCATTATTTTCTTTTTAAAACAATGGACAAAGATACAGAATTACAACTTAATAGTAATGATGAAAAACGACTGCACCACACAATTTTTTGCAAATGTTAAACATCGGTTAATATTTACAAAAATTCATTTCGTTCTATCTTAGAATTTCATAAATTGTTATAAGCAAATCAATTAAGCCAAATCAAAATGAAAAACACCATTATATTATGCTCGGCATTTGTTTCATTGATAATTTCTTCGTGCAACGGCCAAGTTAAAAAAGAAGAGAAAGAAGCACTTGCCAAACAACCAGGAAATGTTGTAAAAACCGCAATTGGAGACCTTACACTTCCTCCGCCCTACGCAACCGAGTCTAGCCGAAACAACAGTAAAGTAATTGGCTGGCCAGAGGGCAAAACACCAAAAGCGCCAAAAGGGTTTACGATAACTAAATTTGCTGACGGTTTTACAAATCCGCGTTGGACTTACATCGCTCCAAATCAAGATATTTTTGTAGTGGAAAGCGGAACACGAAACAGTAAAAATCAGATTACGGTTTTACGCGATAAAGACAAAGACGGAAAATATGAAACGCGTGAAGTTTTTATCAAAGACCTTAATAAACCTTTTGGAATGTTGGTTTTAAAAGACTTTTTCTACATTGCTAATACCGACGGATTATACCGTTATCCTTATAAAAACAATCCGCTGAAACTGGAAACTCAAGGCGAAAAAATCCTCGAACTTCCTGCAGGCGGCTACAACAATCACTGGACTAGAAATTTATTAGCAAGTCTCGACGGAAGCAAAATTTATGTTTCTGTCGGTTCAGGAAGTAATAACGCCGAAAATGGTATTGACAAAGAAATACGCCGCGCCGGAATTCTTGAAATTAATCCTGATGGAACGGGCGAAAAAATCTACGCTTCGGGTCTGCGAAATCCTGTTGGAATGGATTGGAATCCTGTGAACAAAGAACTTTGGACAGCAGTTAACGAACGTGATGATTTGGGAGACGATTTGGTTCCCGATTATATTACGAGCGTAAAAAGAGATGGTTTTTACGGATGGCCTTATTCTTATTTTGGAAGTATTCCGGATCCAAGAATGAAAGGCGAAAGAAAAGACTTGGTCGAAAAAGCAATTGTTCCTGATGTTTCTGTTGGCGCACATACGGCTTCGCTTGGATTGGCTTTTTATACTAAAAATACTTTTCCGGCTAAATATAAAAACGGAGCATTTGTTGGCCAACATGGTTCTTGGAACCGCTCTAAAATTTCGGGTTACAAAGTACTTTTCGTTCCTTTTAAAGACGGAAAACCTTCAGGAAAACCAGAAGATTTTTTAACTGGTTTTATTTCTGATGAAAATAAAGCCGAGGTTTACGGACGCCCAGTTGCGGTTACTGTTATGAATGACGGATCACTTTTGGTAAATGATGACAGTGGCAATACTATTTGGAAAGTTTCAGCTAACTAAATCTACAAACTTGGTTTTAACCACAAATTACACAAATTTTCGCAAATTAATTTGTGTGAATTTGTGCAATTTGCGGTTAAAAAAATATATCGAATTTTTAATCCAATTGCTTTCGGCACAAACTATAAAGATTTTTAAACACATAGAGACATAAATTTTTGTTTTAAAAAGATGTTACTAAGAAAACTCGTTTTCACATATAGTTTTTCTATGTGGCTTTTGACAAGTGAAACGCCTTTTTTGCCTCAATCAATGCTATGTTTCTATGTGTTAAAAATAAATCCCAATATTAATTTGTTCAGATAAAATTCCAAATCCCAGTAATAGCTACATCAAATATATGTTTTTAAAAAAATATGTTTTCCTAATTATTGTTTTTTCGGTTTTTCAAAACCTAATGGCACAGGAAAAAGGAGTTCAAATTATTGATTCTACCAAAACTCAAAAATTAAACGAAGTTTTAATAAGTCCGCTTCATATCAATCGCGATTTGCAAAATAGTCCCGCTTCAATTGGCATTTTATCTGAAAAAGAATTAGTTCGAAATAATACCACAGATATCAGCAATGTCATCAATACGATTCCGGGTGTTTTTATGCAATCTTCTAATATTACGACAACCCGCATTTCGATTCGCGGAATTGGCGCAAGAACTCCATACGGAACTAATAAAATCAGAGCTTTTTATGGAAATATTCCGCTCACTTCTGGAAACAGCGAAACGGTTATTGATGATATTGATCTTCAAAACATCAATCAAATTGAAGTAATAAAAGGTCCGCTTTCGAGTATTTACGGTGCTGGATTGGGTGGAGCAATTTTAATTTCACCTCAAACATTAAAAAAAGGAAATTATCAGGCTGAAGTAAGTTCTGTGTTTGGTTCTTTTGGATTATTAAAAAATAGAATCAGTTTTGATTTGAATGAAAAAAGCAGTTCTTTCAATCTAAGTTATCACAATTTAAAAACCGACGGCTGGAGAGAAAACAGCGCTTACAATCGCGAAGGAATTACACTTTCTGGAGAATTGTTCCGAAAGGAAAACAGTAAACTGACGTATTTTTCCAATTATACTTATTTAAAAGGGTATATTCCGAGTTCAATCAATAAAACAACTTTCGAAAATAATCCGCAGGCTGGAGCGCCGACTTGGGTTGCTTCAAAAGGATTTAAAGAATACAAATCGACTTTGGCAGGATTGGCTTATGATTTTAAATTAAACAATCATCTGCAAAATTCAACTTCGGTTTTTATCAATTATAAAGACAGCAACGAACCGCGTCCTTTTGACGTTTTGCGTCAATATACTTTTGCTTCGGGCGTACGAACGCAGTTTTCGGGAGATTTCAATATCGGAAAAATCAAAAATCAGTTTATTGTTGGACTGGAATATTTCAGAGATAATTATAGTGGTAATACTTTTCAGAATTTATATCAGCAGAATAATGGAAATGGGAGTCTGCAAGGCGATCAACTTTCGGCAACCGATCAAAAAAGGGATTTTTATAATATTTTTTCTCAAATCAGAACTTTGCTTTCGGAACATTTTGAGGTTCAGGCTGGTTTAAATTATAACAAAACAAAATTCGAACTGCAGAATGATTTTCCCGCTTCCGCGAATAATCCGAAGGAAAAATATAGTTATGATGGAATTTTTTCGCCTCAGCTTTCTTTTTTGTTCAAGCCAAATGAAATCCAGACTTTTTACTTTTCTGCAAGCCGAGGATTTTCTCTTCCAGCAACCGAAGAAACTTTAACTTCAACAGGAAACATTAATTCTGATATTAAACCCGAAACAGGTTACAATTTTGAATTGGGCGGAAAACTACATTTTTTCAATAAAAAACTGTACACTGAAATTGCTGTTTATCGAATGGAAATTAAAGATTTATTGGTTGCCAAAAGAATTGGAGATGATCAATATGAAGGTGTAAATGCCGGAAAAACGTTTCATGAAGGAATTGAAATTTCCTTAAATCATAATTGGCAGATGAATCGAACTTTTACTCTCAACTCTTATATCGGAACTTCAATCGGAAATTATGAATTCAAAGAATTTGTCGATAAAGAAAATGATTTTTCTGAAAAAAAACTCACTGGAGTTCCAGCCAATACAGCAAGTGCAGGTTTTACTTTAAACCTAAATTCAGGTTTTTATTTCTCAGCCGATTTCCAGTTTACGGATAAAATTCCAATGAACGATTCTAATGCCGATTTTTCAGATTCTTATTCTTTGCTAAATCTAAAAACAGGATATCAATTTGAAATCTTATCGGGCTTAAAAGCTCATTTTGACGCAGGAATCAATAATGTCATGAATGAGAAGTATGCTTCTATGATCTTAACAAATGCAACTGCAGTCGGAAATGCACAACCAAGATTTTATTATCCAGGATTGCCAGTAAATTATTACGGAATTATCTCATTAAATTACTTATTTTAGTCTAGAATTTCAAATCCGAAAACAATGCTTTCTGAACTGCGGAAAAAACTAGACTACGTAAATGCTTATCGCGAAAATCGCTTAAAATGCGCACAAGAAATTCTTGAAAACCCTTCTTTATTTAAGGAATTAATTTCAATCTGCTTTTCACCAGAAGACAAAAACAATCATAAAGCCTGTTGGATTTTAGAATTTGTTTCTTACGAAGAATTACATTGGCTCCAACCTTATCTTGACTTTTTCTGTTCAAACCTGAAAATTTTAAAAGACGAAAGTTCGCTTCGCCCAATTGCAAAAGTGACGCAGCTTTTGGTAAAATCACATTATAAGAAAAACGAAAATGGCATTAAACTTTCTGAGGAAAATCTGCAAGATTGCATTGAAGCTTCATTTGACTGGTTAATCAATGACACAAAAGTTGCCACAAAAGCGTATTCTATCAGAACCTTATATATTCTAGGAAATTATTACGACTGGATTCATCCTGAACTAAAAGTCATAATCGATAAAGATTTCGGAGATCATTCGGCCGCGTACAAAGCCGTTGCCAAAGAAGTTTTGAAGAAAATAAAATAGTTTTTTGATAGCCACAGATTTAAAGGATTAGAAAGGATTTTTTTTCGCCACGAATTACACTAATTAGCACTAATTTTTAAGGTGAGTTTGAAAAAAATAATTCGTGTAAATTCGTGTAATTCGTGGCAACCAAAAACCCGCACAGAGAAAAATCATTTTAATCCTTTTAATCTGTGGCAAAACTTTATCAATCCATTGCAGAAAAACTAAATTTTGGCTAAAAAAAGATTAAAAAGTATCTTTGCAAAAACACAACTCAAAATGAATTATTTTTCTTCTGATTTTAAATTAGGAATATTAGGTGGTGGACAATTAGGCAAAATGCTTTTGTTTGACACTCGAAAATTTGACATACAAACTTACGTTCTAGATCCAAGCGACGAAGCGCCAAGTAAAATCGCCTGCAACAAATTCTTTCAAGGTGATTTAATGGATTATGAAACAGTTTACAACTTCGGAAAACAAGTCGATGTTTTGACTTTCGAAATCGAATTGGTAAACCTTGAAGCTTTAACGCAATTAGAAAACGAAGGCGTAAAAGTATATCCGTCTCCAAAAACCTTAAAAGGAATTCAGAATAAAGGAACTCAAAAAGATTTTTACACCCAAAGCAATATACCGACTGCATCTTATTTACGATTTGAAAGTCCGGCGCATTTACAAAAATCGGTTGGAAACAACGAAATCACCATTCCGTTTGTTTGGAAATGCACAGAGTTTGGTTATGATGGAAATGGAGTAAAAGTAATCCGCCAGATTTCTGATATGGATGATTTGCCAAATGTAGAATGTATTGCAGAAACCATGGTTCCGTTCAAAAACGAATTGGCGGTAATTGTTTGCAGAAATCCATCAGGAGAAATTAAAACCTATCCGGTTGTCGAAATGGAATTTCATCCAGAAGCCAACCAAGTTGAATACGTAATCTGCCCAGCAAGAATAGATGATAAAGTGGCTGAAAAAGCCAGAGCGATTGCGTTGAATGTTTCTGAAAAATTCAATCACGTTGGTCTTTTAGCAGTTGAAATGTTCCAGACGCAAGATGACGAAATTTTGGTAAACGAAGTTGCGCCACGTCCGCACAATTCTGGACATTATTCTATTGAAGCCAGTTATACTTCACAATTCGAAAATCATTTACGCGCAATCTTAGATCTTCCTTTAGGAAATACTGACAGCAAAGTTGCCGGAATTATGGTAAATTTAGTAGGTGCCGAAGGTCATTCTGGAAATGTGGTTTACGAAAACATCGAAACCATTTTAGGATGGGACGGTGTTACTCCGCATATTTACGGTAAAAAGCAAACACGTCCTTTCAGAAAAATGGGTCACGTGACAATTGTAAATGAAAATATGGTTGAAGCGAGAAGAATTGCGCAGGAAGTTAAGAATACTATTAGAGTGATTAGTGGTCAGTAATTTTTAGTGGTCGGTTTTTAGTCGCAATATTCAATATAAAATCACAATCGTTTTTTAATTAGCTTTGTAAAAATTCAATAAATGAAAATTTCAAAATTACATATCAATCAATTTAGACATTTAGAAAATCTAGAGTTTGATTTTACTTATCAAAGTGGCGAACGCAAAGGTGAACCTTTAGATAAAATATGTTTTATTGGACAGAGTGCTACTGGGAAAACTGGATTATTAGATTTACTTTATCAAGAATCTTCAAGATTACAAAATGCTGTTAGATTTGAAGAAATAACAGAAAACATAACACCGAGCTATAACAATTCTGATAACATTTCATCTGGAATAATTAATTTCATCTCCAACACTATAATTCGTATTTTCGAAATAGAAAAATCTAACAATGATGTCATATTTTTCAAATCTCAAACAAATGAAAAGCTTTCAGATTTTGAACTTCAAAATCTAGCCCCAATAAAAGAAAATATAAGTATCTTCTACTTCAAAGCCAACTTAATCTCAGATAAAAACATTGATATTTTTACAAAAAATCCAATAGATTTAATTGAAATGTATCGACAAACTACTGAAATTAATATTGAGAATTTTTTAGATAAAAGTTTTAATCATCAAAATATTCTCTTTAACGATAATGTCAGCCCAAAAAATTGGTTGTTTCTTCTAAGTGAAATTTTAGAATATCGTAAAAATTTCACTCAAAAAATGTCTGAATTGATTAATAATGGTAACTTCAAAGGAATTGAGGAAAATATCAAAAAATGGCAAAAAAATAATCCTAATAAAGTGGAATCATTTGGAAAAGAATTCAATCCCCTTTTAGAAAAACTACAATTAGAAGTTGATTTAGTTAACACTAAATACCCTATTCCATTAAAGAAAAAAAAGACAGAAGAAATTATTTCAATTGAAAATACTAGTACAGGAACTAAAGGATTATTATTATCTTTTCTACCCTTATATAAACTTGATACTTCAGATTCAATAGTTTTAATTGATGAACCTGAAAGATCTTTATATCCAGATATGCAGATGGAATTAATGGATCATTACAAACGATTGGCTCCACAGGCACAGTTTATCGTTGCAACACATTCACCTTTTATTGCAGCTTCATTCGAACCAGATGAACGTTTCATTTTATATTTCGATAACGAAGGAAAAGTTGTAGTTAGAAGAGGCACTTCTCCAATTGGAGACGATCCAAATGACATGCTTTATAATGATTTTGGGATTAACTATATAAACAAATATGGGCAAGAAAAATATCAGGAATATTTAGATTTAAAACAAAAAATTTACTTCGAAAATGACCCAAAAAAGAAAGAAGAAATTTCAGAACAGTTAGAAAAATTAGGTGATGAATACAATTTCTAAATATGAGAAGAGTTTTTAAAAATCCAAATTCAGAGATTGTCGTTCAAAAAATAGTTTATAAAAAAGGTAGCAATAAAAAATTATCTCAAATTCTTCTAAAAGAACAAAAAAGCTTTTGTGCTTATACAGAAGAATATATTGGAATTAATGATGCTGTCGATATAGAACATTTTAATCCTAAACTAAAATATTTAGAAACCGATTCCTATGAAAACTGGTTTATGGTAAAACACAAACCTAACAATCTTAAAACTACCAATTGGATTGAACCAATTCTTTATCCAATCGATGAAAATTTTGAAAATAGATTAATCTATAATGATGGTTATTTTCTTCATAATCCAGAAGATATTGAAGCAAAAAACTTAATTGATCTTTTAAATTTGAATGATGAAATTTTTGTAAAAAACAGAAAAAGATTTATTCAAAGAAGAAAGGAAAGAATCGCTGAAAAAGGAATTACTCCTTTTGATCATTTTACTGAGAAAATAGAGAACGAAATAGAATCCTTAAAATACTTAAGAGCAATTCAAGAAGAATTTAAAATTGATATTTGGAATATGATTCCAGAAATGTAATAATTATAAAAAATGGTTTCAAATCGAAGTTTACAGTTTCCAACAACTTGAAACCTGAAACCTGAAGCAAAATAAACAAAAAACAAATGAGCAAAGTAGCTATTATAATGGGAAGCATCTCCGACATGCCAGTTATGCAGGATGCAATCGACATACTAAAACAATTTAATGTAGAAGTTGAAGTAGATATCGTTTCGGCACACAGAACGCCGGAAAAATTATTTGATTTCAGTAAAAACGCACATAATCGCGGGATCTCGGTAATTATTGCCGGTGCAGGCGGTGCGGCACATTTACCTGGAATGGTAGCTTCGATGTCTCCGCTTCCTGTAATTGGAGTTCCTGTAAAATCAAGCAATTCTATTGATGGCTGGGATTCAGTTTTATCAATTCTGCAAATGCCGGGCGGGGTTCCCGTTGCAACTGTAGCTTTAAACGGAGCTAAAAATGCTGGAATCTTAGCAGCACAAATCATCGGAAGCCACGATAAAAAAGTTTTAGATACTATTATTTCTTATAAAGAAGAATTAAAAGCAGCAGTTAATAAAGCTGCTGAAGGTTTAAAAAAGTAATTTCAAAGAGATATTCAAAGAAGACACAGAGACACGCAATTTTTTTGTGATTCTCTGTGTTTTTTTCTTCGTGAAACTTTGCGAAATAAGCCTCTCCAAGAATTAACGAATCATTATAAAATTTTCTAAAAGAAAAACTTAACTTTGGAAAAAAAGCAAAAATGAACATTCAAACTTCTAAAATAGAGCTCGCTAAAATTGTTTTAGACATTGAAAATCCTGACTTAATTCAGGAAATTGTGGAGTTTATTCAATCTAAAGAAAGTCTTTCAGAAGAACAAAAAAGCAAAATAAATGAGGCGATTTATTCTTTAGATAATAACGAAGGAATTTCTCATGATGTGGTTATGGAAGAAACCAAAAATCGTTATTCAAAATACTTTAAATAATGAATGTAATTTGGGCTCCACAAGCTAAACAAGACTTTTTTGGAACAATATCGATTATTTAGAAGCAGAATGGTCTGAGAAAGTTGCTCTAAATTTCATTGAAAAAGTAAATACCACAATAGAACTTTTAAAAATGACAATGTTTTATTTCTCAGAACAAATTATAAAAACGTTTTCAAAATTGTCATTACCAAGCACATTTCACTTTACTACCGTATCGAAAACACTAATTTAGAATTGCTTCGTTTTTGGAATACTTTTCAGGATACGAAGAAATTCAAATTATGATTTCCTAATTTTATATTTTTAAAAAGCATAAATAATATGAGCGTATTAACCCAATATTTCAACACCAAACATAACACAGCGCCTTTTTCGCAGATAAAAATCGAAGATTACGTTCCTGCTTTTCAAGAAGGAATAACTTTGGCAAAAGCCGAAATTGATGAGATTGTAAATAATCCGGAAGTGCCTACTTTTGAAAACACAATTGTCGCAATGGATTTTTCAGGCGATATTTTAGATCGTCTTACAAGTGTTTTTTTCAATTTGAATTCGGCTGAAACGAATGACGAAATGCAGAAAATTGCTCAGGAAGTTTCGCCTTGGCTTTCAGAATTCGGAAATGACATTCGCTTAAATACCGATTTGTTTGCGAAAGTAAAAGCAGTTTATGACCAAAAAGAAAGTTTGAACCTCAACCCGGAACAAACTACTTTATTGGATAAAAAATACAAAAGCTTTTCAAGAAACGGAGCTAATCTTCCAGAAGAAAAGAAAAACCAATTAAGAGAAATCGACAAAGAATTATCGAAATTGAGTTTACAGTTTGGCGAAAATGTTTTGGCAGAAACCAATAACTTCGAATTGCATTTAACTAATGAAAAAGATTTAGCTGGATTACCAGAAGGAACAATCGAAGCGGCAAGATTATTAGCCAAAAATCAAGAAAAAGAAGGCTGGATTTTTACTTTAGATTATCCAAGTTATGTTCCGTTTTTGACTTATGCTGACAATCGTGAATTGCGTAAAAAAATGGCGATTGCTTTTGGCGCGAAAGGCTTTCAAAGTAATGAATTCAACAATGAAGAAAATGTTCTGAAAATTGCCAAACTTCGTCATGAAAGAGCTAATTTATTAGGTTATAAAACACATGCTCATTTTGTTCTGGAAGAAAGAATGGCCGAAAGTCCGGAGAAAGTTTTTTCTTTTTTAAATGATTTATTAGCAAAAGCAAAACCAGCAGCTCAAAAAGAATTTGCCGAATTAACTGCTTTTGCAAAAGAGTTAGACGGAATCGAACAATTAGAAAAATGGGACGGTGCTTATTATTCTGAGAAATTAAAACAACAGCTTTTTAATTTAGACGATGAAAAACTGAAACCTTATTTTCAATTAGAAAAAGTTTTAGACGGCGCTTTTACAGTTGCCAACAAACTATTCGGTTTGACTTTTAATGAGGTTTTTGATATCGATAAATACCACGACGAAGTTACGACGTATGAAGTAAAAGATGCTGATGGAAATTTAGTTTCTATTTTCTATGCTGACTTCTTCCCAAGAAAAGGAAAAAGAAACGGCGCTTGGATGACTTCGTTCAAATCACAATATGTAAAAGACGGCATAAACGAAAGACCACATATTTCGAACGTTTGTAATTTTACAAAACCAACTGAGACAAAACCTTCATTATTGACTTTTAATGAGGTGACAACTTTGTTCCATGAATTTGGGCACGGATTGCACGGAATGTTGGCAGATACGGTTTACCCAAGTTTATCCGGAACTTCAGTTTATTGGGATTTCGTAGAATTACCAAGTCAGATTATGGAGAATTGGTGTTACGAGCCAGAAGCTTTGGCTTTGTTTGCGAATCATTATGAAACTGGAGAAATTATTCCGATCGAGTATGTTCAGAAAATTAAAGAAAGTGCAAGTTTTCAGGAAGGTTTGGCAACGTTGCGTCAATTAAGTTTTGGAATGTTAGATATGGCTTGGCACGGACAAGATCCAACTGCTATTACAGATTTAAAAGCATTCGAAACAGAGCAATTTACAAGCACACAATTGTATCCTGATGTAAAAGAAAATGCGATGAGTACAGCGTTTTCTCATATTTTCCAAGGTGGATATTCTTCTGGATATTACAGCTACAAATGGGCTGAAGTTCTAGATGCAGATGCTTTTGAATATTTCCATGAAAATGGCATTTTCAACGAAGAAATTGCGAAGAAATTCAAAGATAATGTACTTTCAAAAGGAGGAACAGAACATCCAATGATTTTGTACAAACGTTTTAGAGGCCAAGAACCAAAACCGGAAGCTTTGTTGAAGAGAGCGGGATTGCTGTAGAGTTGCTAAGTATCTTAAAATTTAAATACATACTGGAACCGAAGTACTAATGCTTCGGTTTTTTTATGCTTTGTTAAATGATAAATTTAACTATCTTCACACTCTTAATCTTACAAAAATAAGCCGTGAAAAAGTATTTTAGAATAGCGCTTTATGTTGCCATTATTGGTTTGATTGCAATTGTTTCGGTAAATTACCATGTAAAATCTTCAACCAAAAAGAATATTTATTATTCAATTAAAAAGTTTCCTAAAAATGATGTCGGAATTATTTTTGGAGCAGGAATAAACGGAGATCAGCCAAGCAAATATTTAAAAGATCGTTTGGATGCCGGAATTATGCTTTGGAAGGCAAAACGAATCAATAAAATCCTGCTTTCGGGAGATAATGGTCGCGATGAATATGATGAATTGACTGTAATGAAAAATTACTGTTACAATCACGGTGTAGACACTACAAAAATATTTATTGATTATGCCGGTTTTGATACGTACTCGACAATGTACAGAGCCAAACATATTTTCAAAATCAAAAGAGCTACTTTGATTTCACAGAAATACCACCTGAATCGTGCGATTTATATTGGGCAGAAACTCGGAATTAAATCTTCTGGATATTCTGCCAATAATGGGGAATATCTAGGATATAATTATAGTTGTTTCAGAGAATATCTTTCGGTTTTTAAAGCGTATTTTGATGTTTTGCGAAATCGAGAACCTAAATTTTTAGGAACTCAAATAGATATAAACGGTTCTTCTAATTTTTCTAAAGAGGATAAACGCTAAACTTTCATCAGCAATTAAAAGGAATTAATCATTAAATCACAAAATGTTAAAACTTTTTGCAACAAAACTTTTCTTACTAATATAATTATTTATTTTTGTTTAAATTTTAAAAACATCCTTACAATAATAATGACCGAAATATTCTCCGAATCACAAAAAAAAGCCTTAAAGTCATCTTGGATTTTAGCAGTATTAATTGCTTTTTTTTCCTGCAGTAATTACTTTATTTCATTCTATGGACCAGAAACTACTCTCTTAGATAAAATTTACAGGGTGCAAGATTGGCTTTTGCACAGTCTTCTTTTTTCATGGTATTTCTATAAAAATGACCTTATCAAAAAAGGAATCATTATACAATTACTATTCATGCCATATTCTATCTTAAGAGATGATTTATACTTAACAATAGATTATTATCTAGATATCGATACTGGTTCGACTATTAGACTCATCATCCATTTTGTTACATTTATTATACCGATTGTTTATTTTTCTGTTTCGTATTTCAAAAATGAAAAACATAATACGGGGCTTTCTAAACTAAAAGCATTCTCGCTTCAAATAATCTTATCACTTATTTTATCTTACACCATTGAGAGCGATGTAGATCAGTTTTATAACTATTTGTCTTTTGCTGGTGATTCGCCATACAAACAAGATATTATTGTTTGTTTTATTCTTCTATTAGTTTCAATAAAAACGGTCCTTGTTTTAATAAGTTATTTTTATATTTCAAACCGAATTTATTTCAGAAAAAAAATAATCAATCCAATAGATGTTCAACCTATCTCCTCTTCATTTTTCAAATGGGGATTTATCACTAGTTATACCATTCTACTTATCTCTATTATAAATTTAGGTAGGAACGCTCTAAGCATCTCATTTTTTGCCTTTGATGATATAGAATTTACGCAGGTTTTATTTTTTCTATCGAGCTTCTTCGTTCTGTTTGTAAGCGGACGTTTTCTTGGAAACTTGATTCAATATAGAAATTATTCACTCAAAAAGTATTTCGGAATCATTAACTCCCTTTCTTTACTTCCGATATTTAATCTGATTAGTTTTTTTATTTTATTGTTTTCTAAAAAGAATAATGAAACTATCGAAAACTACATTAATAAACTAAAAACAAAAAGAAACATTCACTTGTTGATTTACTGCTCTTTGGCTGTTTTACTAATATGCTACGGTTATTTTTCTAAAGAAGCAGAATACCGAGACACAAAAGATTTTTATAAAATTCCAATCTTAATTACAGCCGTAATATTATTAACAAGATTCCGAATTACTACTAAGATAATTCCTTTTGTGATTGTACTTATTTCTTATTTTGAAGACTTAAAGGAGATTTTTGATTTTACAAAAGGATATTTGTTTTTCATTCAAGACAAAATTTTCTCATTCCTTTGGTTAGCTTTGATCTCAGTGTGTATGGTGTATTATGTTTTCTATTATATCATTCATAAATCATTTTATACCGAATATTTTCAAGATCAGGATAAAATACAATTTGAAGAAAACATCAAACAATTTCAATAAAAAATGGCTGTCGAATGACAGCCATTTTTTTTATTATTTTTTCCTAATTATAAGAGCAGCACTTGTATTATTTTTTGCTGTAAAATCGACTTCGCGAGTATCTAATTTAAAATCAAAATTATATTTTCCGTCCTGAGGGATTTTAAAAGATTGGTTTTCAATTTCAAATTCCCAATTTTTAACGTACACAATTGAATCTTTTCCTGTTGAAGTAAAATGAGTAACTTCACTCATCTCTGTTTTAGAATTTATGGTGTGATTTCCTTCTGCTATATAAAGACTGTCAAATTCTATTATTTTATTATTACAACTAATACTGTACTTAACCTTTAACTTTGAAAATGTTGAATCTTTTCGTGTTGCCATTTTAGACCAAAACACTACTTCATCACCCTTTTTTAAATCTAAATTTTCTATTGACGAAATTCCTTCATCAGACAGTGCTGTTTCGCCTAAATTTTCTCCAACTGGATTGCATGAAGTTAAAGCTAATACTAATAAACCAAATATACTTTTCTTCATAATTATTTTTTATTGACTACATCTAAAGTTAAATTCTCTACATAATAATTAAACATTTTCACATAAAAATCTGCTATTTTTTCATTCATGATCTTTGCTTTTTTCAGCAAAAAAGTTTTTTTATTATGATTCATTATCGTTAAAACCACAAACTGTTTATCAAAAACTTCCCCTTCATAATTTAATTGATTAATTTCTAAAACAGTTGAATTTCCTTTTGGGATTATCTTATATCTAACTTGTCTAAAAATCAATCCATTTGCCCATTTAAAATTGTTGGCTTCTTCATAATTTCCTGTTTCAATATTGTTCAAAAACTGATAGAATAAAGTATCTCCATTAGAAGGAATTCTACACAATGTTAGTAATGATATACCGTCATATACAGGGCTGGAAGTTTCATTTACCTCTAAAAACACATCCATTTCTTTTTTGAAATCTTTAAAATAAAACTTCATCAAATTTATTTCGATTTGTGGTGAGTTATCCAGATAATCTTTCCATGTAAACTCTTGTTTTGTCAGATTATCACTTAAAAGATTTTTAGCATTTCGCAAAAAGTAAAAAGCCAAATTTAATTTATCTGCATTAGGAAATTCTTTAGTCCAACTAATACTTCCTGAATAAATTAAGTAACTTTTAATTTTAAAATCGTATTGAAAATGTAGTGTTGTAAACGTTTTTCCTTCGCTAAAAACAATACTATTTTTATCTTCAAAATAGATTGCGTCGATTTTATATTGTTCTTTCAGATCATCAATTGTAACCAGATTTGGGTTTTCATCTTTTACAACAATTATATTTTCTTCACTTATTTTATTTTCATTAAATAAAGCGTTTACAATTTGTACAACATCATAACTATCTTTTGTTGTTAAATCGAGTTTACCATATTTAATATCTGCTCCTTCAATATCTTCTTTTTTTATAGTGCTAGTCTCAAAATAATAGTTTTCGGGAATACTAAATTTCAAATTATCTGAAACCTCAACGCTTTCAAGATTTGCTTTTGTGTTCAGAATTCTTTGTATTTCTTTAGGAGAAATTTCAAGTTTCTTTCCAGGATATTCTTCGTTTTCTGCAGTCTTTTCGATGCGTTGACATCCAAAAAGAATTATGGTGAAAACAAAAAGAATCGAATTTCTATTTCTTAAATTTAATCTGAAATTGTTTATCATACATTTATTTTATTCATCCGCAAATATAGAAATTTAGACAGATTAACAAACTATCTATTACAAAAACAAACTTTGTTTTCATTTATTCGAAAAAGTAAAAAAATAAGATGTAAACGGCATAATGTGAACTTTCAAATTCTAAAGATTGAAACCATAAAAAAAGCCGAAACATTTTATGCTTCGGCTTTTAGATCCTTATAGTTTTTTTATTCTTTCTCCAAAACTCTATTTGCTAATTTGCCAACTGTCAATCCTTGAACGACAATTGAGAATAAAACAACAATATAAGTTACTTCCAAAAGCAAATTTTTATATTCTCCTTCTGGCATAGAAAGTACTAACGCAATCGAAACTCCTCCGCGAATTCCGCCCCAAACTAAAACCATTAATGATCCTTTATTATAAGCCGATCTGATTCCGAAAAATTTAAATATATCAAAGAATTTCCAAGGCAAAACTATAGATGTTAATCTTGAAAAAAGCACTATGAAAATCGCGACAAAACCGGTCAGCAATTGTTTATTCAAATCTGGAAGCAATAATAATTCGAAACCAATAAATAAGAACAAAATAGCATTTAAAATCTCATCGATAAGTTCCCAGAATTTACCTAGATAATCTTTGGTTACTTCACTCATGGCAACTTTTTTACCATAATTTCCAATAATTAATCCAGCAACTACCATTGCAAGCGGACTAGAAACGTGCAAACTTTGAGCGATCAAAAATCCTCCCATTACAATAGAAAGCGTTATTAAAACAGAAACTTTATAATCGTCAATTTTCTTCATCACTTTTGAAGCTGAAAATCCTAAAATGGCTCCTAATAAAAGCCCGCCGATACCTTCTTTTGCAAACAACCAAGCGATTGAGCTAAAACTCATATCAAATGTTGGATCTGTCGCCATTTTTAAAACAACGGCAAACATTACTACCGCCACTCCATCATTAAACAGAGATTCACCAACAATTTTGGTTTCTATTCTTTTAGGAACTTTTGCTTCTTTTAAAACTCCCAAAACTACGATTGGGTCTGTTGGAGAAATTAAGGTTCCGAAAACCAAACAAAAGATATACGGTATTTTTATTCCTAAAAGTGGTGCGATGTAATATAAAAGCATCGAAATAATTAAGGCTGATAAAACGACACTTACCGTAGAGTAAATCATGATTGGCACTTTTTGTTCTTTAAGATCGGCCATATTTACGTGTAGCGCTCCAGCGAATAAAAGAAAGTTCAACATCGCTCCCATTAAGATTTCGTTGAAGTCGAATTCTTTTATCAAATCAAAAAAGTGCTTGGTTGTTGCGGGAAAGTAAGAATCTCCTAAAAGGCGAATTCCAACCGAAACCAACATCGCAATAATCATGATTCCGATGGTTCCTGGAAGTTTTAAAAATCTTAGATTTAAATAAGCAAAGAAAGAAGCTAATACGATGAGTACTGAGAAAGTGTAGTATAATTCCATAAAATGTGATTTTTACAAAAATATCTTTCCATTTCCTTAATCAAAATTTCAACTGTGCAATTAACATAATTTTATAATTCGTAGAAGACAATTTGTAAATTATTCTCAAAATAAAAGCCTTTTTGCTAATAAAAAAACAACGACTATCGTTCTTTTCAAAAAGTAATTGCTTATGAATAATCTTTTTCAAATTTTAAAAAAATATATAAACACCTTTCACTCTCTTTTAGAATTACATTCTCAAATCCAAAATCAAAGGCGCTTTTGTTGTATTGGGATCTATGTACAAATCGGATGCTTTAATCTGCAGGACTTCCACTTCCATAAAACGCTCATCAAAATTTAGTATTCTTTTTAGTATTTCAGATTTCTCTTCAAGAAAATCCTGAAGCTGATTTGACAATACATCCTGTACCAAAAGCAAGCGAATAGATTCTTTTAATTCTTTAGTCGACGATAATTGAATTTGAAAAGCGGTCGCTTCCTTTGTTAAAAAAGTAAAATCTTCTAAATCGTAATGTTGTTCGCTGACAATAAAAGATTTGCTTTCTCTTGATTTTAATTCTAAAAATGGCTTTCCGTCTACAATAGTCCATCGGCCTAAATCACCGATGGCATATCTAAAAACAGGAAATCTTTTTCTAAAAGTATTGGTAACCGCAATCGTACCATATCCCTCTGAATCTGGATTCATGATTTCGATGATGATTCCTTTAATAACTGAAAACAAGGAAGGATTTTCGGTAACATTACACCATGCCCAGATTCCGGTTTCGGCAGAACCATATAGCGAATAGATTTGCTTTGTTCCAAATGTTTTCTGCAAAAACTTTTGAATGTTAGGTCTTAAAAATTCACCTCCATAAAGCAGATTTTCTATTTCTAGTTTTTGATTGTTTTCTTCTAAAAACTGAGCAAAGCATAATAATTTTGAAGGCGTTCCCATTATAAAATCAGGTTTAAAATAATGAGCTGCGTATTCCATATCCTCGTAAGTTGCGTGAGAGCTCAATGCCAATGTTGTCGAATTACATTTTTCTAAAATATCATCCATAATGGCCGCTGTACGATACATATCAGAATAGCCAAAAATATTTAAGGCAATCGTTTTGGGCATAAAAAAATCATGCTTTGTAAGTTCGGCTGCCAACGCCAAACGCTGCTTCTGATTTTCTTGAATATCAACAGGAAAAACCAGCGGGCTCTGCGTACTACCCCCCGAACGCACCAAATACACGCCGGTTTTTTCACTGTGAATGTTAAATTTATTTTTCAAAATAGGCAGCAGTTCTTTTTTACTCAACATTGGAGCTTCTTCTGCTGTTTTATATTCCTTATAAAATTCTATGTACAAAGGATTTTCTTTGGCCAATTCAAAATAATCCGTTAATTCTACAGATTCTTTTTCAGGGTAAATACTTACTGAATGCATTGTTTAGCGGTTTCTTTTTTTGAAATAATAATAGTTTTTAATCAGTCTTTCGGCATGACAAAACGCAAATAAAAATTTTTGCCTCCAGTTTGGAAGTCTTTCCATGGCATGGTTAAACCATCGTTGCGACAACATTCCCATTAATTGTTGATCGTATCGATCTGCACTTTTACGGTATCTTTTTAAAAGAACTGGAGTTTTCAGTTCTTTCCATTTTTTATAATTGATTCGTGACAGGCTGCCTTCTACTTCTCGAACTTCAATACAGACTCTATGCAGCAAGCCCGCACGTGGCTTTTTTTTCATATTTTTCAGGACACGATACCAAAAATCAATTCCTTCGTTAAGGGATTCATTTGTTTCGTATCGAACATTTTCTAGACATGCTCTTTTAATGATAACATTACTGCCAACACCCATAATAAAATCTGGAGCGCTGATAGTATGCAGGATATCGGGTATTAAAAACAAATCACCTGGAAGTGCTGTCAATTCGTTTTCAAAAGATTTTATTTTGGGCAAAAAACACTGTGACGGAATCAATAAAATTCCGAGTACCAAAACATCTAAATTTTCTTGTTTCATCAGCAAATCAGCATCTTTCAAACAAGTTGGAGCATAATAATCATCTGCATCCAAAAAGCTGATCAATTCACCTTCTGCTTTTTCAATTCCGATATTGCGTGCGTTTCCTGGGCCTTTGTTTTCCTTCAATTCAACGATTCTAATAATGGTCTGCAAAAACTGAGGAGCAAAAAACGATAACGTCTCTTTTAAAACAAACAAACTCTGATCTGTACTGCAGTCGTCAACAATAATGATTTCAAATGCTTTTTTTTCTTGAAAAGCCAACGAACGAATTGCTTCAGCTATATAAGATTCTTTGTTGTAAAGCGGAATAACAATAGTATGTTTCATGTTTTTATTAATCTGATATTGGATAAATCAATGCTCTTCCTTGATGAACATTTACAATCGATTCGTCTGAACCACGAAACAAACCCGAACCATAGGTTTTATCATCTTTGCACAGCAACATTCCAACCAGATGAATTTTGCGTTGGTTTTCTAAATCGTCAAATTCTTTCTGATCTACAAAATGCTGAACGAGGTATTTATTCCAATTCTCTCTTATGATTTTTTCCCATTGTTTAGGCGTGCAATCGTTTTTGACATAAGCCCCAATTCCTCTTCCGCCACTGTTTAATTTTAAGATTAAATTTTCTTCACAATAAATAAAACGTTCGCAATCAATGGAATGCTGGATTACATAACTCGGAATGAGATATTTTTTTAAAAACTCGTAATCTTCTTTTTCTAAATAATCGGCCATAAGCTGCTCGTCAAACATTACGGCTAAAACCCTTTTGTCGTGAATTAAAATCAAGGTTCTGATATCATTGAAATAAGAATTCTGTTCAATCAGAATATCGATAACCTCTGGGTTTATTTTTTTTAGTTCTTCCCGATCCATTTCCAATATAAATTTTGAAACCGGTTCTCCATTTATCAAAATTGAATTATCTGACGCCATCAAATCTTGGGGTTTTGCAGAAATCAATTCAATCCCCAATTTTGCTAATTCCTTTTGCAGGTAAAAAATTTCCGTTCCTTTTTCGTCATCGTGAATAAGTCCGATTTTTTTATCGGGAATAAATTGATGATGCAAATCAGCAATAAGATTTATAAGATTCGTATTTTGTATTTTTTCATTTTCATGAATGATGATTCGGTCGTTTATCAACTGAAGATAATAGCTTATCATCCATCCGTTTAAAGGATATCGCGCACCTATTTCGCAAATTTTTGCTTGATTGTTCTCATCATATAAAAAATCAGGGCGGTAAAAACCCTGATTATATATTTGGCTGCTGCATTTTTTCAACAAAGCTTCGAGTTCTTTATCGAGCTGATAATAGTCTCGAATTCTTTTATCTTCAAAATAATTTAAAACAATTGCCTTACAAGCCTTATTTAGAACAGAACATAAACGATGCATTTCGTTGTGATATGCTACGGGAATTTTAACCGAAGAACCTGCAAAAAAACTTCGATCTAATCCGGAATCATTTTTAAAATATTCCGAAAAAAGCAGATTCCACTTTTCCTGGTTTTCGATTTGGTTTTTCTCGAGTGTAATTTGAGATGTCGTTTCTTTACTTGTAATAATCATTTTTCAGCAAATAGTTGTTACAGACTAACTTCTTCAACTTCCATAACATCTTCCATTACGGTAGCTTTCTTGTTTAAATAATCACTGATTATTTCTCCTAAATCATACGATTCAAGATCTACATTCATCGCTTTGGCATAATGAAAAATTGCGCTTACGGCAAAAAAGAAGTGATTTTTTTCAGTAGGCCCGCAGTGCACGCTTATCCACGCCAACGTTTTCTCGCGTTCTTCCTCAGAAAATCCGTAATCATTTGTAAGCCAAGCTTCAAATTTTGGAAGAATATATTCAACTTCTCCGTGCGTATAGATTTCATGAATCAAAGTTGTAAGCAAAGCAATCATGATATCTTTATTTCGAAGCGAATTCTGGTCTTTCCATTTCTTAAAATCATAGGCACTTTCGTTTAGGTAACGACGTGAAAGCCAATCATCATTTCGAGTAATATCGGTTGCCATAGTATAAAACAACTGAGAATGCAGGACACGGCCAACGACTGCCAAATCTTCATCGACAATTCGGTTTAAACTGGTAATAGCCTGTAACAATGCTTTTTCGTCTTCAATCGGTTTGTTTTTGTGAACTAACATTGTGATTCGGTTACTGATTCCGGCAACCGTCATTGCACTGTTGTTGGTTTGGCTCCAGCTGTGAAAAAATCTTTTTAAACGCTCGTTGTCCTGAGGTTTTGATGTTAGTTGCTGAAAACTTTTTTCAATTTTTGAAAATTCATTCTCATGAGTTGGAAGATACTTCAATAATTGTGTTTTTAAATGTGATTCTTCCATATCACCGATAACCGGAAGAATGATTGAACTTAGATTGGACATGATTTTTAGTTTTAATTAGTTACTATTTGATTTATTTGTTTTTGGATTTTAGTTTAACTGAAATTCTATTGCAGAATTTTCAGTCTAGGATTTTGAGCGGTAATATTTTATTTTTCTGATGACATCAATATCCTCAACATGATATTGTTGGAGCCATTCGGCCTGATCAAAATAAACGCATCTTGATTCGGCGATAACTACAATAGATTTGTTTAATGAAATCTGATAAAGCTTGTCTAATAATTCGGCATACTGAAAATCAAAAAGAGGATTGTAGATATAAAAAATCGTCCCGTCTGAAATGTTGGTTTTTAAAATATCGCCGCAGGTTGCTGTTGCGTTTTTTAATTTTTCATCTTCAATTAAAGTACTGCAAACCTCGTGGCGTTCTTTCAGGATTTCAATTCCCTTAAATGACGCATCAGGATATTTTATGGCTCCGAATAAAATGATGTTTCCGTAACCCGAACCTAAATCATAAAAAACCGTTTTGTTTGTCATCTCCAGATGATCAAAAAGATTCGATAAAAAACTGGAAGATCCATAACGATAAGAATTTAGACCGTATCTGATTGTAATTTCGGACAGGCTCAGATTTTCTTCAATAGTGTCTAGTTGTCGGTCAATTTCTAATTGAATTTTTTTAAGCAGTTCCATATTATCTCATCATTAATAATTCTAATTTTTCTAGTGAGCGTTTGGCCTTTTCCATTTTCACGGCATATTCATCATTTACTTTCTGAATATCGGCGTTGCAGAAACTGCAGGTTGATTCTTCTTCATAAACATAATTATCGCAACCGTTGCAGAGTTTAAGTGCTTTTGGCATTCTTGGCGCTCTGTCTGTAAAATCTTCTTTCGGAATTATGGGACTGTTATGAGGTGATTGTATTTCGACGATTTCTCCTTTTTCGTTCTCTACGATTATTTCAAACAAACCGATATCAAATGACAATCCTGGCGCTTCTTGAATTTTTCTAATGCGTTCGCGAAGTCCTTTCTTTTTTAATTCCAAAGCACGATGGTGGCAAAAAGGATTATTTCCTCTCTTTCCAAAAAGAACATGACTGGTCCAAGTACATCCTGCAAGGCATGAAGACTCATAATAACAGCCTTTACATCCTCCCCATAATTCTTCTTTATTTCTATATCTAGAGAAAACCATTTCTTCGCTGTATTTCCAGATATCTTCGATTTTCATATCTTTTACGTTTCCTCCGGTGTAGCCGTTGGTGGGTAAAGACGGACAGCCTTTTATTTTTCCATCTGCTTCAATACCGATTCCGGTATGTCCGGCCGAACAACCTGTAAAATATTTTTCGTTGCCCTGTCTCCAAATATGTTCGTACGGTCCAAAATAACCAATGTTGTTTCCGGCCTGCACCAATACATTGTTTGCCAAAGCTTTGCGGTATAATACTATCAGCTTTTCGTAAAAGTCTATTAATTCATAAGGTTGCAGCAGCAATTCGTCTGCATGGTCAACGGCATTTCCCATGGCAACAGCCAACTGAATCTGCCAGTTTCTCACGCCATTCGCTATCAAAACATCTAGAAGATCACTCAGTTCGTCTACATTCAATTTTGTGATAACTGTATTGACACTTGACGGAATATCATGTGCCTTAAGCAGTTGAAGACAATGAATAACATGTTCAAAAGAATCTCTTCTTCCTCTTATTTTATTATGTGTTTCAGGCATTCCATCAATAGAAACACCTATATTTCTTATCCCAGCGATTTTGGCACTGCTGATTCTTTCTTCGTTGAGATTATAAGCGCCAGACTGCATAGAACATTCAATACCGCTTTCGTTGATTCTTTCAATTATTTCAAGCCAGTCTTTTCGTAAAAAAGCTTCCCCTCCAATGATGGTTATTTCTCTTGTACCAAGACGCTTCAGACTATCAATAACCTCAAAGCATTGTTCTGTAGTTAGTTCGCCAGGTCTCACTTTTCCGGCTCTCGAACCGCAATGCGAGCATTTTAGATTACAGGCAAGTGTAATCTCCCACACAACATGAACGGGTGTTGCCGTTTCATAATCGTCTCTCACTCTGTATCGTATAGAAGTCTTATCCATCATAATTCGTTTTAGGGTTTTCTTACTTATTTTAAAAAACGGTTTATCAAGTCTTGCTTCATAAACCGTTCTTCTCAAGACTACTTTTTCAAGCTTTCAATTGCTTCAAGCAATTCTACCAACGCAGCGCTTAAGTCTCCCTGTTCTTTCACAGTTTGTTTGGCTTGTTCTGCAACTGCTTTCATTTTTTCCAAATCATTTGAAGCGATTGCCTCTCTGATTCCTGCGGCGTAAAGCACTATTACTCCCATAATCTTTTTGTTTTTTAGTTATTCCTACTCGTAAGGTTTTTCGGTTCCACCCTTGTTTTTACTGAACAAGACAGTTGTTTTGCTCTTTATTTTTCGTTTTCTAAAGTTTCTATTGCTGCAAGCAACTCAAGAAGAGCACCGGCTAAATCGCCTTGTTCTTTTAAAGTTTGTTTTGCCTGTTCTGCAATAGCCTGCATTTGTGCTAAATCATTTGAAGCTAATGCTTCTCTGATTGCTGCTCCGTATGGCATAATTACTCCCATGATTCTATTTTTTAGATTAATTAAACTGATTTTGGAATAGCCTTTTATTCAAAAGGTCCAAACTGATGAAGAAAAATAGCCGGTTCGTTGGGATTAATGCAAGTCAGATTCCCCATTGTAAATGTTTGGCCGTCTTTGTTTTTTCCGGTAATCATAATATTTTTCAAACCTGGTCTTAATGGCCCGACACGATTACCGCTTTTCACTTCTACTCCCATTTCGTGTGGTGTACCAGTTCTTGTAGCGATAACATTTCCTGATCCGTTTTCGATTAACAGTATTTCTCCAATTGCTGGTGGCGGAAATGACTGCGTAACAGTAATATCCGTTAAAGGTCCAAGTGTTATGTACTCGGGTAAAGCTTCTGCATTAAACGTATCATTTTCTGGTTTAAGAAGTGTAATTGTTCTACCAAATTCAGGGTTATCGCTTGTGTTTGTGCAATACATCCATGGAGTAGTAAACGAACTTCCATCCTCTGTTTCTCCTGTTGCAAAATACTTTTGGTGTACTCCAAGTTTGTTTTTTTGCGTTGCATCAGTTAAATTTAAATTGTAAAATATAGAAGTAAGTAATGTTCCTACAGCATATGTCCCACTCGCTCCTTCGATTACAGGAAGAATAACAGGTCCGATTCCCCCGCCTTTCCAATCTATATAAGGATACACATTTACATTTTTGACTTTTCTAGGTATAGGTTGCATAATATTTAATTTTTTGGGTCTTACTCGTATGGCTTTTCAGGTTTCGCCTCCACTTTTTACTGTGCGGATCAGTTCGTTTTTTTTTGTGGGTTCTGCTCCACAATTAAAAATGTAAAATATAAGCAGCTGCATTAATCTCATTCTAAAATTACTCTTGATAGCTAGACCTTTATCTAAAAATGTCACAGAACTGAATATTCTATGTCATAAAAGACAAAAAACAAGTTATAAGATAATTCCTAAAATAAAGTTCTTGCTCAAAATAAACTTTCAAATATTTTTGAAAGTTTGAAAACTTTTGCATACATTTGTCTCATGGAATTCAAAGAAGCAAAAAATAAATTCGTTCAGACTTGGGGAGCTTTAGGTTCTCAATGGGGAATTAATAAAACCATGGCACAGATTCATGCTTTATTAATGGTCTCTAGCGATGCTGTTTCTATGGAAGAAATTATGGAAGAATTGCAGATTTCACGTGGCAATGCCAGCATGAACCTAAGAGCTTTAATGGATTGGGGAATTGTCTATAAAGAATTTAAAGCCGGAGAAAGAA
Organism: Flavobacterium procerum; assembly: GCF_042431625.1. Classification (NCBI taxonomy): domain Bacteria; kingdom Pseudomonadati; phylum Bacteroidota; class Flavobacteriia; order Flavobacteriales; family Flavobacteriaceae; genus Flavobacterium; species Flavobacterium procerum. Next base: position 119,894 of record NZ_JBHLYW010000011.1, read on the forward strand.
AAGAGTTTTTTACGGCCGAAAAAGATTTAGATGAATTGGCGGCAAAAATTTCGAGAGAAAGAAGCAAACGCGAAATCAAACCTGCGCTTAAAATCTTAAAAGAAGTTTCTACTATCGAAGCGAATCAGTCAGAAGAAGAAAAACACTTCGTAGAACAGACTTCTAAACTATACGATTTTGTTTTAAAAGCGGATAATATGCTGGATAAAATGACTGAATTTAATGATAATTGGCTTGGAAAACTGGTTATAAAAATGATGAAATAAAAAAATTTAATAAAAACTTTCATTTTTTTCTGAAAGTTTAAAACAATCAGTAGTTATGAAAACAATAAAAAACATTAACGCATTTGCTGTCGGACTGCCACTTATAATCCTGATGACTTATCCTATTACTAAAGAAGGCGCTTTTATTTATGCCTTGTTAGCTACGATTGTTACCGGAGCACTACAGCTTTTAATTGCATTAAAATTGCTTTTCGACAACAGATTTGCTAAGCCGATTTATATCTATTTTGCTGGAGTCGTACTGTTTTTTGTTTTATGGAACATTTATCCAGAAACTAATTTCTATTTGACCATTTCCTATTTCATATTTTCGCTCCCACCATTATTAGCGCTTTATCTTTCTGTATTAATTTATAAGATTAAATAATTCATTTTCACTTAAAAAAATTTAAAAACATCTTTCATTATTTTCTGAAAGTTTAAAAAATAAAAAAATGAACACATTAAGACAAATTAATATTCTAGCTTTCGTAATCTGTATACTGCTTTATCTGACATGTTACTTCCGTTTCGCAGGACAAGCGTTTCTCACAGTAGTTCAAATTGTTACGGCAATAATTCTGAGCATCATACTTTTTTCGAAACCTAAAAATATTCAAATCAAAAAACAGCTTCGCCTGTACTGGCTTATTACAATTTTGAATATGGTAATCTTATTTTGGTTCTTCAGCATCATAATGTGGAATGATTTTTTGCAGGTCGTTTTTGTAACAATAATTCCAAATGTTACAGCAATATATTTTCTTAGAATACTAACTAAATACCAAAAAATATCATGAACTTCTTAAAAGCAGAATGGAAAAATTTAGCACTTTTCAATTACGAAATTGATGCTAAAATATTAGAAAAATATATTCCCGCCGGAACTGAGATTGATGTTTGGAACAACAAATGTTATGTAAGCTTGGTCGGATTTATGTTTAAAAACACAAAAGTTTTAGGAATAAAAGTACCGTTTCATGTCAATTTTGAAGAAGTGAATTTGCGATTTTATGTAAAACGTTTTGAAAATGGAGAATGGAAACGTGGCGTAGTTTTCATCAAAGAAATTGTCCCGAAAAAAGCCATCACTTTTATTGCGAATACTTTGTATCAGGAACATTATGAAACTCAAAAGATGCAACATGAAATCATCGAAAACGAAGAGACAAACACTTTTGTTTATCAATGGAAAAATAAAGGAAAATGGAATACGATTACGTTAGAGACGCAAAAAAATCTAACAGAAATCGAAACAGGTTCTGAAGCCGAGTTCATTACCGAAGATTACTTCGGATATACCAAAATAAATGACAAAACCACTTTTGAGTATGAAGTTACGCATCCGAGATGGGAACAATTGAAAGTTCTAAATCAAAAAACAGCTATTGATTTTGGAAAAACATACGGACCAGATTTTGAGTGTCTTCAAAATGTAAAACCTACATCTGTTTTCTTGGCAAAAGGTTCTAAAATCGAAGTTAAGAATAAAAGGAAACTCGAAATTAAAGAAGAATATGAAATGGCAATCTAAATATCTAAATCATGAACCTTAATATACCAGCTTATTTCATTTACCTCAGCATCACGATTCTCATTATTGTGAAAGTTGGAAAAATCTGCTATAAAAACGGAAATGTTTATGTCGCAGAACTGATTCCGGATCATACCGAAATCTGCCAAAAATTAAATCAGGTTTTGCTCATGGGTTATTACCTCTTAAATATCGGTTACTGTGCCATGACCTTGATTTCCTGGCAAAAAATTATTTCCTGGACTCAGTTAATCGAAATAATCAGTACAAAAACGGCTGTTATAATTTTTATTATTTCAGTTCTGCATTACTTCAACATTTTTATAATTACAAAATACATTCAAAAACTAATCAAATAACTTAAAATCAAACAACTATGGAAACTACAAAAATTTTAATCGGATACATCATTTATTTACCAGTTGCGCTATTTTTAACGTATTATGTTTCTAAAACTTTGTTTCAAAATGGAAAAATCTTTATGCTAGACATTTTTAAAGGCCGTGAAGAAATCGCCGAAGCAACCAACAGAATTTTTGAAACCGGATTTTATCTTTTAAATATTGGTTTTGCGTTAATGATTTTACGATTAAATTTAGACACAAATACCTATCAAGAATTGGTAGAAAGATTAAGCTACAAAATCGGAGGTTTTGCAATTTATCTCGGAATCATGTTATTCTTCAATCTATATTTCTTTTTTAGAGGAAAAAGAAAAGCTAAAGAAGCACTACAAGAAGAACGTTTGGTTTTTAAAGCTTAATGCTACAGTAGAAACCTAACAGATTTTTAGAATCTGTTAGGTTTAACTAAATCTGTTTTTACTTATTCAACCTGAATTAATTGGTACAATTCGCACCTTAAATCTTAATGCCATGAAAACGCTCGAAAACCAAACTTTATTATATGACGAAGATTGTCCGCTTTGCAGTTTGTATACAACTGGCTTTATAAAAGCAGGCATGCTTGACCAAAACGGCAGAAAACCGTACTGTAATGTTAGCATCGAAGAACAAGATTTTGTAGATGTAAAACGTGCAGCAAATGAAATTGCTCTAATCGATTACAATACAAAAACTACAACGTATGGCATTGACAGTTTGATTAAAGTAATTGGTTTTTCTTTTCCATGGATTGAAAAAATTATTGCGACAAAACCAGTTTATTTTCTATTAAGAAAACTCTATTCTTTTGTGTCTTACAATCGAAAAGTTATTATTCCCGCACAAGCGAAAAAAGACAAACTCGAATGCGTTCCTGATTTCAATTTCAAATACAGATTTCTTTTTATCTTATTTGCGATCAGCGTTACAACCTTGGTTTTGTTCTCTTATTCTAATTTGATTGTAAACTTTCCTAAAAGCACCATTACAAGAGAACTTATTTTGGCTTTCGGACAAATCGTTTTTCAGGCTTTGTTTTTATTCAAATTAGACAGCAAAACAATTGTCAATTATGCGGGCAATTTAATGACGGTCTCTTTATTTGGGTCTTTGATTTTAAGTCCCGTCTTAATTTTAAGTCAATTTATTATGCTTCCGCAAATGATGATTCTAGGTTGGTTTGGCGCTACGGTTTTGATTATGTTTTTAGAGCATTCTAGAAGAATTAAAATTTTAAAGCTTCCTTTTTTTCTATCTTTCCCATGGATTCTTTATCGAATTATTGCGTTGTTTCTAATTTTAAATTAATCTCTTAACGAAACAAAAAAATGACAAAACTTATCATAGCTGCAGGAACTGGGTTTCTCGGACAAGTTCTGGTCAATCATTTCAAAAATAAATTTGATGAAATTGTAATTCTGACCAGAGGAAAATCTCAATTAATTGACGGAATAAAATATGTAAACTGGAATGCCCGAACTTTTTCTGGTTGGGAAAAGGAACTCGAAAATGCTTCGGTTTTAATTAATCTTGCCGGAAAATCTGTTGACTGCCGTTATACACAAAAAAACAGAAAAGAAATTTTATTGTCTCGAATTGAAAGCACCAAAATTCTGAACGAAGCTGTTCTAAATTGCCAAAATCCGCCGAAACATTGGCTGAATTCTTCAACCGCTACTATTTATCGTTTTTCTTTAGACAAACAAATGGATGAAGTAGATGGCGAAATCGGAAATGATTTTTCTATAAATGTGGCGCTTTCTTGGGAAAAAGCATTCTTTAAAACCGAAACTCCAAAAACCTTAAAAACGGCTTTGAGAACTTCTATTGTTTTAGGAAAAAATGGCGGTGCTTTTATTCCGTTAAAGAATTTAGCGAAATTTGGTTTTGGAGGAAAACAAGGAAGCGGCAATCAGTTTGTAAGCTGGATTCATGAAGAAGATTTTGCCCACGCAATAGAATTTATCATCGAAAATAAAATGGATGGAAAAATAAATGTCGTAGCTCCAGAACCTGTTCGTAATACTTTATTTATGCAAAAACTCAGAAAGACAATTGGTTCTCCATTCGGAATTCCGTTAAATAAAACACTTTTAGAAATTGGCTCTTTTTTTATCCGAACAGAAACCGAATTGGTTTTGAAAAGCAGAAATGTAATTCCGAAACGACTTTTAGAAAATGGTTTTCAGTTTAAGTTTAGAGATATTGATGCGACTTTTAAAAATTTACTACGCAAATGAAAACACAAAATACAGACTGGACTTTTTTCTTTAAACATTGTCTTTTTACATTGTTGCTAGCTCCTTTCATTTCGCAGTTGTATTTTTATTTTTTCCCCAATCCGCGCGAGATAGTTAGTCTTTTAGGAGTTTATCCTATTACACTAATCGTAAGCTTAATTTTCTCTGCTCCAACATATATTCTTTCGGCTTTAGTATTTCCAGTTATATCACGAAAAGAATTTTCGACTTTACATATCAAAGGAATTTTAGTTTTAATATCAATTTTAGGAATTTTGGTCACTATGTATATTTTCATAGGAAAAAAGTGGTTCGATTTTGCAATAAGTTATTCGCTATCTTCTATAATTACAGCTGTGTTTTTAAAATTAAATTTTGAAAAAGAAAAATCATGACGACAATTTATCTCACAACCAAAATAAATGCATCTAAAAAAATAGTTTTTGATGTTTCAAGAAATATTGATATTCATCAGCAGTCGGCAAGCAAATCAAAAGAAAAAGCAATCGCTGGAATAACATCTGGATTGATCAATTTAAATGAAACCGTTACTTGGCGCGGCAAACATTTCGGATTTTATCTCACACACAAAAGCAGAATAAGCGCGATGAGTTTCTACGATTATTTTGTGGATGAAATGGAAGAAGGAAAATTTAAATCTTTTAAGCACAAACACCATTTTAAAGAAACAAACGGAGTCACTATTATGACAGATCTGTTACAATATGAGACTCCGTTTGGTATTTTCGGAAAATGTTTTGATGTTTTATTCCTAAAAAAACACCTTATCAAATTCCTTTTAGAAAGAAATAAAACACTAACCGTGATGGCCGAAAAAGAATCGGCTTATTGATTCTTTTTGATGAACTCTTTAAGTTGCTCAAATTTTTTCGCTTCTATTTCTTCAATGCGTATTTCTTTTGCAGATTTAGATTTATTGGCGTTTTTAGCACTTAAAGTCGCTTTTGGTTTTGTCAACAATAAATAATCTCCAAATATATGACTCAAGAATAATGGAGAATTGCCCGGTCTTGTAGAATCAAAATTCGAAGCCTGATGACAGTCAAAACAGCTTACCAAATTGGTGTTGTTGATACCGTGAATGTCACTTTTAAAGGTCTGTGTATACGTTTCCATTGTAATATTGGCAAGATTTACAGAACCCCTTACCAAAGAATCGGGCAAAGCGCTTGAAATATCTCTTGTAACAATCGCCTTAGCTTGATTTTCTGGAGAAACTCCATCAAAGTCTAACCACACAGAACCATTATAGAAATAATTTTTAAAAACATCTTTAAGATTGGCTGCGACACATTTATTGATGTTCGCAATGTTGTCAAAATTGGTCGGTTCAGACTGGCTGGTTTTCATAAATTTCCCCGTTTTCAAATCTTTTGGAACACCATATTCATAAAGTATAAAAGCTTTATTGGCAACCGCTGGCAAATTGGTAATGGTATCCCAAGTAATCCCTTTTATGCCAGTAGTTTTTCCTTTTTCGTAAAACAGCATTTCTTTTGCCGACGATACTTCATCTCTTTTCTTGTCATAAACAGGCGCCATATCTTTATGTTCAAAAGTAGCCCAGATAAATTCGGGATGATTTTTGACAACGCCAACCACATGCATGCCCAGTAATGCAACCGTTTTTTCAACATATTGCTTTTTCTTATTGAGAACCGCCGCTTTGGTGGTAAAATAGTTAGCTTGTTCGTTTTTCGGAATTGCATTGATATCAATCCAAGAAACTTTTAGCTCTAAAGCTCCAACCGGAAAAGTCTCTAGATTAGAAACTGGCATTTTGCCGCTGTTGATTAATGAAGCCATTAAAACTGCTTTTTCTTTCAAAAGATTATTAACATGAATGGAATAAAATACGGTATCGGCCACATTGTTGAACTTTGGATTGGAAACCAAAACTCCTCTAAAACCTGCTTGATTGATAGAACTCAACACAAGCTTTATTCCTAATTGCGGTGCGACATCTTCCATCTGCGAACTAACTAACTGCAGCGAATCTAAAAAAAACGGATTGCCGTTTGGCATCGGTTTTGTAACCCATAAAAATTTCTGCCAAGACCATTGATGAAACATACAGTTTGTAGTCGTGCTAGAATCAAAAGGGCTTCCGTCTCCTTCTGCGGGAGCTGGTGTTTTTTCGTGCGGAAACCAACTTGTTTCACAATCACAAGGTTTACTTGTGCCAGCGTAGTCCGAAGATATTCCGATTTTTTCTAATATTTTTTCCTTGTTTAAAAAAAACACGGTAAGGGAGGTTATTAGAAAAACAACTAATAAGGTGATGATAATAGGTTTTCTTTTCATTTTTTTAGCTTTTGGTGGATTCGTTTTTTGTATTTTTTTTTGATGCGCTTTGGGAGCAAAATAAGTTTAATGCAAAAGACCACCTCATCAGGCGGCCTTTTCAAATCAGAACTCTTTCGAGTAAGAAATCCTATGCTGATTCATAGTATTTCTGTTATAAAAAGTTGCGTTAATTATACCAACTCTGGTTTTTTAGCTGAAGCAACTGGTACTTTTTCGATTTGGTGTTGGTAGTAAGCGAAACCTCCTTCACCATTCCAAGCATTATCAATTGCTAAGTGAGCATTGAAATCTGCTAAGAAAGAACCGATTGCTGGTGGTGGGAAAGACTGTACATACTGTCCTTGAAGACTCACTACCTGAGTAAATTTTCCAAATCCTGTAGAATAAATTCTTCCTTTTACTTGAACCACGATATGACTATCAGGACCATGTACTGCCTGTGTGATAACAACTGTACCAGTTACACTGTGTTGTGACGGTACAACTACTAAACTAAATGTTGCAATTGGAGCACCTGGTGTTCCTACATTTCCGATTGTGCCTTTTGCTAAATAAGCACCTGCTAATAATTCTGACATAACTTTTTGTTTTTAGGTTTCCTACTCGTATGGCTTTTCGGAACCGCCTCGTTTTTTTCAGTGGGTTCTGCTCCACTTGTTTGATGGGTTGCTTTAAATGTTTTTGGAAAAGATTTAAAAACATTAACAGACTAAAAATCAGTAAATAAAAACTTTAACAACTTCATTTTAGCTGTATCAAAACTATATCAGATTTATAGGATTTAAGAAAAAAATGTCACAAGACGATTATTCTTTGACATGAAATAAGGTTAAGAATGGCATCAGATAAATGACTGCGTAGAAATACCTGCTTTAAACAAAAAAAATGCTCATATCTACTGTATATGAGCATTTTATATCTATTCAAATAATAGTCAGGCAATCTATACTATTTCAAATAAGCAATCATCAGCCACCAAAAAATGGGTACGCTTTCTACCCAAAAAGAGGTATAATATTTTGGACGATTGGGTGTTGCAAAGAAAATAAACGACAGAAGCATCAAAACCATTATAAGATTGATGACAGCGTCATGATAATTAAAAGTCGAAATAAAAACCTCCAAAAACCAAAACGGTATCAATAATGCAAATCCCAGAATTTTGGTTTTCTTAACTCCAATACTTTGCGGAACTGTTTTAAGATGCGGATCGTCTTTGGTCAAATCTAAAATTTCAAAAACCAAAATCAAGACAAAAACCAAAACAAACCGCTGAATGCATTTTATAAAAAAATCAGTAGAAAATGGAATTTCGGCATTCACCAACGGCAGAACCAAAGTAGCACCTACCCAGCAAAGCGCAACGATATAAATTTTGACTCCAGCCCAGTTTCTTGCATTTTTTTTATTTGGAAAAAACGGCAAGGTATAAAGCGCCGTAACGGCCAAGATTCCGAAAGAGACAATTTGAGTAATTCTCTTGAGATGAAAAAAATAATACCCCACCAAAAGCAGCGAAAAAAAACTCAAAACTGCAATTACCTTCAATTGCCTTCCCACTATTTTTCGGTTGACCCGAACCAAGCTATCGTACTTCACAAAATTATACCCAACAACGGTTCCAAAAAAAACAAACAAAGCCATCGCGTTATCATATTGAATATGAAAGACATGAAAAGTAATATGAACCAGTGCAAAACAAGACAAAGCCACATGAATACTGGCATTGAGGTAAAAATTAAAGAGCTGTTTAAGGAGTTTCATAACTCAAATCTAATCAATTATTAACAAATCAAGTCTTTAGTTAGAAATTTCATAAAAATTGAAGTTAAAAATACCCATTAAATTATTAAATATACTTAATTTTGCGCCACAAAAAAACAACACATTTACTTTCAAATGTGATTTACTCAGTAAAACTGAGAATTGCATTGACCTAAAAAAATTAGACCATACAAATGAGAACAGATGCTTTTGCTTTAAGACACATTGGCCCAAGAGAAGCCGATCTTCCACACATGTTGAAGACTATTGGAGTTGACTCGATCGAACAACTGGTTTACGAAACCCTTCCGGATGACATTCGTCTAAAAGCACCTTTGAATTTAGATCCTGCTATGACAGAATTCGAATTTGCAAATCATATTCGCGAATTAGGAAAGAAAAACAAAACATTTAAATCATACATTGGTTTGGGTTATCACCCAACTATCGTTCCGGCTCCAATTCAAAGAAATATCTTCGAAAATCCGGGATGGTACACCGCTTACACACCTTATCAAGCAGAAATTGCGCAAGGTCGTTTGGAAGCGATTTTAAATTTCCAGACTACTGTTATCGAATTAACCGGAATGGAAATTGCCAATGCCTCTTTACTAGATGAAGGAACTGCTGCTGCAGAAGCTATGGCGTTATTATTCGACGTTCGTACAAGAGATCAAAAGAAAAACAATACACATAAATTCTTCGTTTCTGAAGAAATTTTACCACAAACTTTATCTGTACTTCAAACACGTTCGACTCCAATTGGAATTGAATTAGTGGTTGGAAATCACGAAACATTTGATTTTTCAAATGAGTTTTTCGGAGCGATTTTACAATATCCAGGAAAATATGGTCAGGTAAACGATTACAGCGCTTTTGTTGCTAAAGCAAAAGAAAACGAAATCAAAGTTGCATTTGCTGCTGATATCTTATCACTTGCTGCTTTAACTTCTCCAGGAGAAATGGGAGCTGCAGTAGTGGTTGGAACTTCACAACGTTTTGGTGTGCCAATGGGTTACGGTGGTCCTCACGCTGCTTTTTTTGCAACTAAAGATGAGTACAAACGATCTATGCCAGGTCGTATCATCGGAGTTTCTATCGATGTTAACGGAAACCGTGCTTTACGTATGGCTTTAGGAACTCGTGAGCAACACATTAAACGTGAAAAAGCAACTTCTAACATTTGTACTGCTCAGGTTTTATTGGCAGTTATGGCCGGAATGTACGCAGTTTACCACGGTCCAGAAGGATTAAAATATATTGCAAATAAAGTTCACGCCTCTGCAGTTACTACTGCGGAAGCTTTAAATAAATTAGGAGTTTACCAAACAAATACTGCTTACTTTGATACTATCTTAGTAAAAGCTGATGCACAAAAAGTAAAAGCAGCTGCGGAGAAAAACAAAGTAAATTTCTTCTATCCTGATGCTGACTCGGTTTCGATTTCGTTAAACGAAACAACTTCTGTTGCTGACATCAATCAAATTATTGCGATTTTTGCTGAAGCGGTAGGAAAAGAAACTGTTTCTGTCTCTGAATTAACTGAAGCTAGTCAATTGCCTGCTTCATTAGAAAGAACATCTTCTTTCTTGACACATGATGTTTTCAACAACCATCATTCAGAAAGTCAGTTAATGCGTTACATCAAAAAATTAGAGCGTAAAGATTTATCGTTGAATCATTCAATGATTTCGTTAGGTTCTTGTACAATGAAATTAAACGCGGCTTCAGAAATGTTGCCTTTATCAATGCCAAACTGGAATAGCATTCACCCGTTTGCACCAATTGAACAAGCTGAGGGTTATATCACAATGCTTAAAAAATTAGAGCAACAATTAAATGTAATTACAGGTTTTGCTGGAACAACATTACAACCAAATTCTGGCGCGCAAGGAGAATATGCTGGTTTAATGGCAATCCGTGCTTACCATTTATCAAGAGGCGATAGTCACCGTAATGTATGTCTAATTCCATCATCAGCTCACGGAACAAATCCTGCTTCTGCAGCGATGGCCGGAATGAAAATCATCGTTACTAAAACGACTCCAGAAGGAAACATTGACGTAGAAGATTTAAGAGAAAAAGCAATTGAACACAAAGATGATTTATCTTGTTTAATGGTAACGTATCCTTCTACTCACGGAGTTTTCGAATCTTCAATTATTGAAATCACAAAATTAATCCACGATAACGGTGGATTAGTATATATGGACGGTGCAAACATGAACGCACAAGTTGGATTAACAAATCCTGCTACAATTGGCGCTGACGTTTGTCACTTAAACTTACACAAAACATTCGCTATTCCTCACGGTGGTGGTGGACCTGGAGTTGGACCAATCTGTGTGAACGAAAAATTAGTTCCGTTCTTGCCAACAAACCCAATCTTAAACGTTGGTGGTGAGCAAGCAATTACAGCTATTTCATCTGCACCTTACGGATCTGCTTTAGTATGTTTAATTTCTTACGGTTACATCACTATGATGGGTGCTGAAGGATTAAAAAGCGCTACAGAACATGCTATTTTGAATGCTAACTACATGAAAGCGCGTTTCGAAGGCCACTATCCAATTCTTTATACTGGAGAATGCGGAAGAGCAGCTCACGAAATGATTTTAGATTGTCGTGCATTTAAAGAAAACGGAATCGAAGTTGGTGATATCGCAAAACGTTTAATGGATTACGGTTTCCACGCTCCAACGGTTTCTTTCCCTGTAGCAGGAACTTTAATGATCGAACCAACTGAATCTGAAGATTTAGCAGAATTGGATCGTTTCTGTGATGCACTTATTTCTATCAGAAAAGAAATCGAAGCGGCTACTGCTGATGACAAAAACAACGTATTGAAAAATGCACCTCACACATTGGCAATGTTAACTTCTGATTCTTGGGATTTCCCTTATTCAAGAGAAACAGCAGCTTACCCATTAGATTACATCGCTGACAATAAATTCTGGCCATCTGTTCGTCGTGTAGATGATGCTTATGGTGATAGAAACTTAGTTTGTAGCTGTGCTCCAATCGAAGCATATATGGAAAGCTAAAATTTAGTTTTCTTATACATATTCAAACCCGACAGATTTTAAAAACCTGTCGGGTTTATTTTTTGTTTCAAGTTTAAAGTTTCAGGTTTCACGTTATGCAGGAACTTGAAACTTGAAACAATTAAAACAAAAATAATCTGGGCGTGCCATCATCCCAATAAAAGGGCTAACTCACTTTTTGCTTATTCGCCCTTTTATCGGGATGCTGTCGGGCTATCCCCACTGCTTCGGCAGTTAGCTCCTATCCCTCACGCAAACAAAATAATTTCACGTTTCAGATTTCAAGTCCCTACAAGAACCTGAAACTTGAAACCTGACTCGAGAGCTTTGCTCGAACTGGCGAAGCAAACTAAAAAAACTTTCTCAAACATTTCATTTCAATCGTTTGAAATCTCGCAAAAATTAAAAAATCATTAAAAAATAAACAATATATTTCACAAAAAATCGTTATTTCATAATTATATGCATGCATAGTATATTTTATGATAGTTATCATTTTTTTATTTATACTTTAGCATGATATTTATCGGATAATTAAAGGGAAAAATGAAAATAAAAATAATTGGTATTGGAAGTTACATTCCTAACCTAGAAGTTAAGAATACAGATTTTGACAAACATATTTTTTTAAATGAAGATGGAACTCCATTTGGTTACCCGAACGAAGTCGTAATTAAAAAATTTAAAGGTATTACCGGAATCGAAAATCGCCGTTATGCCGAACCTCAATATACAGCATCTGACTTAGCTTTTTTTGCAGCCGAAAAAGCAATCGCAAATGCAGGAATCGATGCCGAAACTTTAGACTACATTATTTTTGCCCATAATTTTGGCGACGTAAAAACAGGAACACATCAAACTGATATTTTACCAAGTTTAGCAACTCGTGTGAAAAACAAACTAGGAATTAAAAATCCTAAATGTGTCGCTTACGATATTCTTTTCGGATGTCCAGGATGGATTGAAGGCGTTTTACAAGCCAATGCTTTCATCAAATCTGGGATGGCAAAAAGAGTGATGGTAATTGGTGCCGAAACTTTATCAAGAGTGGTTGACGATCACGACCGTGACTCGATGATTTATTCAGACGGAGCCGGAGTTTCAATTTTAGAAGCATCAACTGATGAAGCTGGTCTTTTATCCTACGAAAGTGCTACTTACGCTAATGATGAAGCAAATTTTCTTTTCTTCGGAAAATCTTATAATCCAGATTTAGATCCAGACATCAAATACATCAAAATGTATGGACGTAAAATCTATGAATTTGCTTTAAGCAATGTTCCTGTCGCAATGAAAAGCTGTTTAGATAAAAGCGGTATTTCGATTGATGAAGTAAAAAAAATCCTAATTCATCAGGCAAACGAAAAAATGGACGAAGCAATCATAGAACGTTTTTACAAACTTTATGACAAAACCCCTCCAAAAGATATCATGCCAATGAGCATTCATGATTTAGGAAACAGCAGTGTTGCAACGGTTCCTACACTTTTTGATTTAATTCTTCAAGGAAAAATCGAAAATCACGAAATCAACACAGGCGATGTTGTGATTTTTGCTTCAGTAGGAGCAGGAATGAACATTAATGCTTTTGTTTATCGATACTAAGTATAGCTAAATAAATTAAGTTTTTTTTAGGCCGAGTTTAATCTCGCAAAGACGCGAAGTCGCAAAGTTTTTATATTTATTACTTTGCGACTTCGCGTCTTTGCGAGAGATAAATTCAATGCTTTTAAATTAACTTCCTTCAAATTAAAAAACAAGAAAGAAGATAACTTTGTATATTTGCGCCTTTGTTGTTAAAAACCATAAAATGTACGAAAAAACATTTCCAAATAAACGATTCAAACTTACCTTAGAGTTTTTAAAAAAACACGTTAGCACATCAGAAACTATTTTTGATTTTGGTGTTCCAAATCCATTTTCTAAAATAATGGAAGAAAACGGTTATACAGTAAAAAACACTAAAGGCGAAGATTTAGATAACGATCAAACTGCTTTACAAACAGAAGAATACACTGTTTTTACTGCATTTGAAATTTTCGAACATTTACTAAATCCATACACTATTTTACAAAATGTAAAATGTGACAAACTGTTAATTTCAATTCCGTTACGTTTATGGTTTTCACCAGCATATCGTTCTAAAACAGATATGTGGGACAGACATTATCATGAATTTGAAGACTGGCAGTTAGACTGGCTTTTAGAAAAAACAGGCTGGAAAATAACAGATCGTCTACAATTTACACATCCGGTAAAAAAGTTTGGACTTAGACCACTATTGAGATATTTTACTCCAAGATATTATATTGTTGTAGCGGAGAAAGTTAAGAATTAAGATTGCAGATTAACGATTTTTGATTTTTGATTTTAGATGACTTCCAAATAATCTAAAATCTAAAATCTAAAATCTAAAATTTTTTCCATGAAATATTACATCGTCATTCCCGCGCACAATGAGCAAGATTTAATTGGCCTGACCTTACAATCTTTGGTTTCTCAAACCGTTCTGCCGTCAAAAGTGGTGGTTGTCAATGACAATTCGACTGATAAAACAGAAGAAGTTGTATTAAGTTTTGCAAAAGAGAATCCGTACATTTCGGTTGTCAACAAAACTTCAGATGCGATTCATTTACCGGGAAGCAAGGTAATTCAGGCTTTTCAGAAAGGCTTTGAAACACTGGATTCTGATTATGACATTATTGTAAAAATCGACGGCGATTTAATTTTTCCTCCAAACTATTTCGAAACTATAATCAAACATTTCGAATCGGATCCTAAAATTGGAATGGCTGGCGGATTCTGTTATATCGATAAAAACGGCGAATGGGTTTTAGAAAACCTGACCGACAAAGATCATATTCGAGGCGCACTCAAAGCATACCGCAAAGAAACATTTCAACAAATTGGCGGATTAAAACCTGCCATGGGCTGGGACACTGTAGATGAATTATTGTGTAAATATTATGGTTGGAAAATAGTTACCGATCAATCTCTTCATGTAAAACATCTTAAACCAACCGGCGCCAATTACAACAAAACAGCACGATACAAACAAGGCGAAGCTTTTTATACTTTAGGATACGGTTTTTGGATTACGGCTATTGCCTCTGCAAAACTGGCCATGATGAAGAAAAAACCACTTCTATTTTTAGATTACATTAAAGGATTTACAAAAGCCAAAAGAGCCAAAACTCCTTTATTAGTAACTCCAGAACAAGCTAAATTTATTAGAAATTATCGTTTACAGAAAATGAAACAAAAGTTAATTTGATTCGCAAAACACTCGAAAAAAGGGAACTCATAACTCAAAACTCATAACTTCTTTTTACCTTAGCCAATATTTCAAAAACTATGATGCTCATTCGTTATTTATCCCAAATAGGGAAATATTTTTTAATGCTTAAAGAAATTTTCAATAAACAGACCAAATGGCCTGTTATGCGAAACTTAATTTTTAAAGAAATTGATGATTTAATTATTGACTCGCTTGGAATTGTTTGTTTTATTTCATTTTTCATTGGAGGAGTTGTGGCTATTCAAACAGCGTTGAACTTGACTAATCCATTAATCCCAAAATATTTAATTGGTTTTGCGACACGTCAATCTGTAATCTTGGAGTTTGCACCTACTTTTATTTCGGTAATTATGGCCGGAAAAATGGGATCGTACATTACTTCAAGTATCGGAACCATGCGTGTTACCGAACAAATTGATGCTTTAGAAGTTATGGGAGTTAACTCCTTAAACTATCTTGTTTTCCCAAAAATTATTGCGCTTTTAATGTATCCTTTTGTTATTGGAATCAGTATGTTTTTAGGAATTTTTGGAGGATGGCTGGCATGTGCTTATGGAGGTTTTTCGACAAGTCAGGATTTTGTCCAAGGTGCTCAAATGGAATTTATTCCTTTTCACATTACCTATGCTTTTATTAAAACGTTGATTTTTGCAATGCTATTGGCTACAATTCCATCTTTTCATGGTTATTACATGAAAGGTGGTGCATTAGAAGTTGGTAAAGCAAGTACAGTTTCGTTTGTATGGACATCGGTTTGCATTATTCTTTTAAATTATATATTAACCCAATTATTATTAGGATAATGATAGAAGTAAAAAACATAGAAAAATCATTTGGCGACAGCAAAGTTTTAAAAGGTGTTTCGACAGTTTTTGAAACTGGTAAAACCAATTTGATTATCGGGCAAAGTGGATCTGGAAAAACAGTTTTACTAAAAACACTTTTAGGAATTCATACTCCAGATTCTGGAACAATCGAATTTGACGGAAGAGTATATTCTGATTTAGACAAGGATGAAAAACGAGAATTAAGAACTGAAATCGGAATGGTATTTCAAGGCAGCGCTTTGTTTGACTCGATGACGGTTGAAGAAAATGTAGCTTTTCCATTAAGAATGTTCACCAATAACAATAAAGCTCAAATTAAAGAACGTGTTGATTTTGTTTTAGAAAGAGTAAATTTAGTCGATGCACACAAAAAACTTCCTTCTGAAATTTCGGGAGGTATGCAGAAACGTGTGGCAATTGCGCGTGCGATTGTAAATAATCCTAAATATTTATTTTGTGACGAACCCAACTCTGGTCTTGACCCGAATACCTCAACGCTAATCGATAATTTGATTCAGGAAATTACGAAAGAATACAATATTACGACCGTAATCAACACACACGATATGAATTCGGTAATGGAGATCGGAGAAAATATTCTTTTCCTGAAAAAAGGACTAAAAGCTTGGCAGGGGAACAAAGAAGAAATCTTTAGAACAGACAATGAAGCTATTGTAAAATTTGTTTATTCTTCGAACTTATTCAAAAAAGTAAGAGAAGCTTATTTGAAAGGCTAAAGCCTTTTAAAATTCCAAATATTTGAAATCCCAAATTCCAATTGTTTAAACTTGGAATTTGGGATTTTTTTATTGAAAGCTATTCGTCATATTCTTTATTAAGTCCAAAACCTATTATCAATCCAACTCCTGCAAATGTATTTTTAGATATTGCTCCAAATACTTTAAATCCAACACTAGGAGTTACTGCATTCAATACTAAATTAGACTTTCTTTTTCTTTTGGGTTTAAACCATTTAAAATTTACTTCAAAAGGAACAGCATAATATCTTTCATATCTATAATTGCGATTGTTTTCAAAATCTTTACTAGTTATTTTTAAGTTATTAGAACTTATTCCGGTTGAGACACTAAAAGAATGACTGTTCTTTATCCATCTTCTCCCATACATTACAGCATACTCATCATTGTCTTGTGCATTTTGAAAAACAAAAACACTATCCTTTTTTACATAACCTGAAAAATGTGAATATCTTAAAGTAAATAAACTTTTCTTGTATTGATAATTCACTTCTCCTCCACCAGCAAGACCAAAATAATTCATATATGAAAAACCACCAAAAGCTTCAGCATAAATAATTGGATTCTTTTTTTCTTTTAATCCAATGTCATTGCTTTCTTGTGCATAAGTTAAATTTGAAAGCAACAGAACAAAAATAATTTTAAGTAGTTTTTTTGCCATAATGTGTTTTTATTTCTATTTAACATTCATAAGCTCAACTTCGGCATTCGGATTAAAAAGATAGGTTTTTCCAGAACTTACTTCGATGCATTCAAAACGTTTGGTTCGAACTGCCAACTTTTTAAAAACTTTTCCATTTTTAATTTTGAAGACACTTCCAAAGGGTATTTCAAAAACATAATTCTTATCATTATCCTTGTCGTATTGTTTTAAAGCCAAAGACAAGGTAGTATCGGTATCACTACTCGCCGAGGGATTTTTGAAATGCCTCGCCAACAAAGGAATAATCTGGCTCGGAAATATCTCCGGCCTGATAAACGGAACCATAAGACGCTGAAAAGTAAATTTCCACTCATTTCCATGCGGTTTAATATTCCGTCCAAATTTTTCAAATGCGACTAAATGCGCAATTTCATGAATCAATGTGATTAAGAAACGATATTTATTCAAACTTGCATTAACCGTGATTTCATGTTTTCCGCTTGGTCCGCGTCTATAATCACCGTGGCGCGTTTGACGCTCGTTTACAATTTTCAAATGCACCTGATTGGTAACTATCAAATCGAAAACGGGTTTTACCGCATGTTCAGGAATATATTTTGCTAAAGTATCGCTCAATTTAAAGTTAAATGTTATTTGTCAAAAGTTAAAAACCACCAACAGAATTTGGGATTTAATTATTGGAATTTAATTACGGATTTGTCGATGAAACCTCTAGTACTTTTCCGTTAAAGTATTTATTACCATTAAGCGTAAAATCATAAATATAATCTGCCATTCCTTCTGCCGAAATTGGCGCCTGATAGCCTGGGAAAGCTTCATTCAGCATTTCAGTCTGAACAGAGCCTAACGCCAGAACATTAAACGAAATTCCTCTTTCTTTGTATTCTTCTGCCAATAATTCTGTCAAAGTAATCACAGCACCTTTGCTGGAACTGTAAGCAGCAAGTCCTGCAAATTTCAAACTTCCGCGAACGCCGCCAATTGAACTGATGGTGACTACATGACTTCCTTTTTCTAAATACGGAAGACAGATTCTTGTTAAGTTTGCCACTGCAAAAACATTCACTTTATAAATACTTTCAAAATCTGCTTGGGTTGTTTCTGCAAAAGGTTTCAAAAGCAACGCTCCCGCATTATGAACCACTGCGTCTACTTTTTTCCATGTTTTGGAAAGAAAATCGGCTACTTGCTGCAATTCGGATTCTTCTGCTAAATCAACCGATAGACAAGTTACATTTTGATGTTCTAAAAGAGTTTTGGGTGTTTTTCTCGAAATGGCTAAAACCTGATTTCCTGCATTGGCGAACTGCAATGCCAATTCATAACCAATTCCTCTGCTTGTTCCGGTAACAATAATATTTTTCATAAAGCAAAAATAAACAAAACCCGTAAAAAGAATCGTTAATTATTCATTGTAATTTCCTGTGTTTTGGAATTCGTAATTTGCGTTACGGCTGGAAGAAATTCTTGTGTAAAAGCAGTAATATGCGTAATATCCATCAATTTGAATTCATCTGAAACATGATGGTAAAAATCAAAGTTTTCAAAATCAAAAGTACTTATTGACTGGCATGGTTTTTTAAAAGCTTCGTAAAACGAATAATTATCTGATCTGTAAAACAATTTGTATTCTGCTTCTTTTGGCAGAAAACCGATTGTATTTTTACCTGTATATTCATTAATTTTCTGAGCCATATTTGATTTATCAAAACCTGTCACATACGAAAGGAAATCGCGTTTCATCGGAACTCCGATCATTTCAATATTCAATTGCGTGTAAATGTTGAAATCCTGCTTTTTCAGTTTTTCAACCAGACTTTTAGACCCCAACAAGCCTTTTTCTTCACCAGCAAAAAAAACTATCAAAATGCTTCGTTTATTAGATTTCGTTTCGCTGAAATATTTTGCTATCTGAGCAACTGCAGTAACGCCAGACGCATCATCATTGGCTCCGTTATTAATCATGTCGGCCTGCTGTTTTTTCTCAAGCCCGATATGATCGTAATGTGCGCTCAAAACCACATATTCTTTTTTAAGTTCAGAAT
Source organism: Flavobacterium procerum (assembly GCF_042431625.1). Lineage (NCBI taxonomy): Bacteria > Pseudomonadati > Bacteroidota > Flavobacteriia > Flavobacteriales > Flavobacteriaceae > Flavobacterium > Flavobacterium procerum. The sequence goes on from NZ_JBHLYW010000011.1 coordinate 139,045, forward strand.
CGGTTCCTTCTATAACACCAACAATATTGTAAGCTGGAGATTTAAAGTTGGTCAAAGTATCTCGATACGTTTTAAAGTAAGGTTTTATATGATTCTTTTTCAGATAATCTTCCAAAAAAACAGCCGCTTTTTCAATTCCTTTCGTTCCGGTTTCGCGGCCTTCAAGTTCATCAGAAGAAAGATATTTTAAGAAGTCCGAAACTTCAGATTCTTTAACCTTGTAACTTATTTCTAAAGGTTTTTCATTTGACTGAGTGTCTTTTTCATTTCCTGTTGAAGTTCCAGATTTGCAGGCAAAGAAAACAAAAGGCAGTAAAAAATATAGTTTTTTCATTTATTTAAGTTTGAGTTAGTTTTAATAGAAAGCAATTATGGTTTTTAAAGCATAAACTTATGAAAACTTAGAATAAAATCATAAAAAAACCCTTCCAAACGAAATTGAAAGGGTCATTATGCTTTTTATATTGTTATCCCGCAATTACAGCTCTAGAAATTACAATTTTCTGAATTTCAGAAGTTCCTTCGTAAATCTGAGTAATCTTGGCATCTCGCATCATACGCTCAACATGATATTCTTTTACATATCCGTTACCACCATGAATTTGTACAGCTTCAACCGAAGTATCCATCGCAGTCTGCGAAGCAAAAAGTTTTGCCATTGCACCGCTCACATCATAGTTTTTGTGATTGTCTTTGTCCCAAGCAGCTTTCATGCACAAATGACGCGCCGCTTCGATGTTTACAGCCATGTCTGCCAATTTAAAAGCAATTGCCTGATGGTTGCAGATTTCGGTTCCAAAAGCTTTACGCTCTTTAGAATATTTCAAAGCCAATTCATAAGCCCCCGAAGCAATTCCAAGTGCTTGAGAAGCGATTCCGATTCGGCCTCCAGCCAAAGTTTTCATCGCAAATTTAAATCCGAAACCATCCTCACCGATTCTGTTTTCTTTCGGAACTTTAACATCCGTAAACATTAAAGAATGCGTATCAGAACCGCGAATTCCCATCTTCTGCTCTTTGGGCCCGATAGAAAATCCTGGCATATCTTTGGTCATAATCAAAGCATTGATTCCTTTGTGTTTTAATTCTGGATGCGTTTGTGCGATTACTAAATAAACAGAAGCTGTACCTCCGTTTGTAATCCAGTTTTTGGTTCCGTTTACTAGATAATGATCCCCCATATCTATTGCGGTTGTTTTTTGCGAAGTTGCGTCGCTTCCAGCTTCTGGTTCACTTAAGCAGAATGCCCCGTGTATTTGTCCCGAAGCAAGGCCTGGCAAATATTTTTGTTTTTGTTCTTCCGTTCCAAATTCTTGTAATCCCCAGCAAACCAAAGAATTATTCACAGACATTACCACAGAAGCCGAAGCATCTACTTTAGAAATTTCTTCCATTGCAATGACATACGAAATGGCATCGAGTCCGCTTCCTCCGTATTTTGGATCAACCATCATTCCCATAAATCCCAGTTCTCCCATTTTTTTAACTTGTTCAGTTGGGAAAATCTGTTTTTCATCACGTTCAATTACACCAGGTAACAATTCATTTTGAGCAAAATCTCTCGCAGCCTGCTGAATCATTAAATGCTCTTCGGTAAGATTAAAATCCATATTATTTTATTTTTTTTCTTTAGCCAAAATAAATCTGGCCAGGTTTAGTTATAAGTTTTTGTTTTTTGCTTTTTTGGTATTCAAATGCTTTCAAAGATACTTTTTAAAAGTCAAAATTACAATGCATGCATATAAAATTACCAGATCAGCAACGATAACGATAACGTTTTCGTAATTATTTGCTTTTTTTCGCAAAGGCGATATAAATCTCGCAGCAAAAAAACAAAAATTAAATAAAAAATGACATTCAAAAAACAGCTTAAAAACCATCATTTTCTGACAAGACTTATTTAAAAAATATTCAACAATTCTTAAAATGCGTAAATGTACGTAAAACAAGTACTACTAATTTGATTATTAAAACAATACCAAAGTATAAATCAGAAATTTAAAAGAAAAAAACATGTTAAAAATGAACCAAACATTAATAAATTAACATTATTTTTGCCCAAAAAACAATAAATCGACAAAACATGAAAAACATTTTACTGCTGCTTACACTCCTAATAAGCCTGCAATTTTCTGCCGTTTCAGCTCAAACTCACATAGATGTCAACGGCGTTACCGTACCAAGAAAAATAGAATTTCAAGGCAAAACTTTACAACTTAACGGAGCCGGAGGCCGCTCTAAAATGTGGCTTGAAGTTTATGTTCAGGCTTTGTATTTATCTCAGTTGAGCCAGGATCCACAATTTATTATAGACAGCGATACCGAAATGGCCATCAGAATCGAAATCACATCTTCAATGGTATCTTCTAGCAAACTGACCAAAGCCATAAATGCAGGTTTTGAAAAATCTGCCGGTGCAGAATTAGAAAATCTTCGTCCAAGAATCGAAGAGCTTAAAAAGTTTTTAAGTGACGCTATTACAGAAAAAGATGTTTTCATTTTAGCTTACAATCCTATGGACCAAAGTATTAATGTTACAAAAAATGAGGTCTTTAAAGGAAAAATTTCTGGTTTTGATTTCAAAAAAGCACTTTTCGGAATCTGGCTTTCTGACAAACCCGTTGACGAAACCCTGAGAAAACACTTATTAGGAATTTAATCCTTAAATTATAAAGATATTCACAAGCCGGAAAACAAAAAATTTCCGGCTTTCTTTTTTTAGTTTGATAAATTTGCATAAAATACATTATTCGCATTATTCTATTTTATACATTTACGCAAAATAAACATATCACAACGAAATGAAAGATTTATTACAGCAATTTGAAAATAAAGAACCGGAAATTGTTTTTAACTGGAAAGATTCTGAAACTGAAGCAGAAGGATGGACCGTGATTAACTCTCTTAGAGGAGGTGCAGCTGGAGGTGGAACAAGAATGAGAAAAGGCTTGGATATGAATGAAGTTTTATCGCTGGCCAAGACCATGGAAGTTAAATTTTCTGTTTCGGGACCTGCAATCGGTGGAGCAAAATCTGGAATTAATTTCGACCCAAACGATCCGCGCAAAAAAGGTGTTTTGCAACGTTGGTACAAAGCGGTTTCTCCTTTGTTAAAAAGCTATTATGGAACTGGGGGAGATTTGAATGTTGATGAAATACATGAAGTAATTCCGATGACTGAAGAATGTGGTGTGTGGCATCCGCAAGAAGGTGTTTTTAATGGCCACTTCAAACCAACTGAAGCTGATAAAATCAATAGAATCGGACAGTTGCGCCAAGGTGTTATCAAAGTAATCGAAAATCCGAAATTCTCACCAGATGTAACCAGAAAATATACTGTTGCTGATATGATTACTGGTTTTGGCGTTGCCGAAGCGGTGCGTCATTTTTATGCCTCTTATGGTGGAGAAATTAAAGGCAAAAAAGCAATTGTACAAGGATTTGGAAACGTAGGTTCTGCTGCGGCTTTTTACTTGGCTGAAATGGGCGCGAAAGTAATCGGAATTATCGACCGAGATGGCGGATTAATTAAAGAAGAAGGTTTTTCTTTTGACGAAATCAAAACTTTGTTTTTGAATAAAGACGGAAATAAATTAGTTGCAGAAAACATGATTCCGTTTGAGGAAATCAATTCTAAAATCTGGACAATCGGTGCAGAAATATTTACTCCTTGCGCCGCTTCAAGATTGGTAACGCAAGCTCAAATTGACAGTTTAATTGCAAACGGATTGGAAGTAATTTCATGTGGTGCGAATGTTCCTTTTGCAGATAAAGAAATTTTCTTCGGATCTATTATGGAACAAGTCGACCAAAAAGTAAGCTTGATTCCTGATTTTATTTCAAATTGCGGAATGGCAAGAGTTTTCGCCTATTTTATGGAAAAGAAAGTACAAATGACGGATGAGGCTATTTTTAATGACACTTCAAAAACAATTAAAAATGCAATTGTAAAAGCGCATGCTTTAAATCCTTCTAAAACCAATATCAGTGCAACGGCTTTTGAAATCGCATTGAAACAGTTAGTGTAATTTTTATTATACTTCGTTATAAGCGAGCTGAATTATATTTGGCTCGTTTTTTTTTAACCGCTAAGTTCGCAAAGGTTTACGCAAGGAGCGCTAATTTGTTTCTCGCAAAGTCGCGAAGGCGCAAAGAAACTTATAAAAAAACTTTACGACCTTGCGACTTTGCGAGATTAAAAAACAAACAGCTTTGCGCACCTTGCGTAAACCTTTACGTTCCTTGCTGTTAAATTCTCTCTTTTATTCTAAACAATTTTTACTACTTTTAAACGTTTTTATTTAATACAATTATATAATTAAGATTTGAGATGAGTTCGCCAAAACTGAACCCTTATAAAACAAACACCGGCAAACAGGAGCCCGCCTTTTCTGATGATCAAAAAAAATCATTGGCACTAACTACGGGCATCTATGCCATCTTAATAGCATTGCTTTTTTTAATTCGTTTCTGGCCTCCCTATAACCCTGAAAACAATGTAGCTCTTGCAGACGGTGGCGGAGGTGGCGGTGGCGTAACCGTAAATTTTGGAGACAGCGATCTTGGTTCGGGAGCTAATTACAAAAGCGAGGTTTTGAATGTAAAAAACAATGTAAAACAAGTTGCAGCAAAAGCAACTCCGGAAGACGCTACTATTACTCAGGAAAATTCTGCAACTGACGAAACAGATGTTGTAATTCCAACAAAAGAAAAACCAAAGAAACCAGTTCCTGTTACAAAACCGGAAACCAAACCTGTTCCCGAAAAACCAAAAGTTTCGAACTCTACAAACGATGCCTTATCAAGCATTCTAAAAGGTTCGAACAAAGGCGGCGACGGAGATGATAAAGCTGCGGGAAATAAAGGAAAAGCAAACGGAAGTTTAGGTTCTAAAGATTATTACGGGTCTGGTGGTTCTGGAGGAGGAACAGGAGGCGGTAACGGAACCGGAAATGGCATTGGAACCGGAAGTGGTTATGGAGCCGGAAGCGGAGGAGGCTCTGGCGGAGGAAAAGGATACACTTTAAACGGTCGAAGAGCATTATCTACACCAGCTCCTAAATATACTTGCAATGAAGAAGGCACTGTTGTAGTTGAAGTTACAGTCGATAAAACAGGAAAAACCGTAAATGCAACAGCAGGAATAAAAGGAACTACAAACAAAGCAAGTTGTTTATTAGAACAAGCCAAAATTGCTGCTTTAAACACAAAATGGTCTGCCGATGAAAATGCAGCGCCTAAACAGATTGGGAAAATTATCTATAATTTCAATTTGAATTAAAAACACGAATTACACAGATTTTCACGAATCTCTTCTTTATAACAAAGGCTTTCAGGAATTTCTGAAAGCCTTTTATATTTCTTTGTCATTTCGACTGAAAGGAGAAATCACACTAGAAACTCTACAAAGTATTTCTCCAATCTTTGTCGAATCCCGCGTGTGATTTCTCCTTTCAGTCGAAATGACAAAATGTGACGCTTTTCTGCGTGAGGGATAGGAGCTGGCTACCGAAGTAGCGCGGATAGCCCGACCGTACCGAGATAAAAAGGCGTATGTACGCAAAGTATATTTGCCTTTTTATCTCGGTATGGTCACGCCCTAATGATAAATCTATTTCGGACTTGTAGCAATTACAAACTTCAAATTGTTCTTTACACCGATTTGCAAAACATCGACTAAATCTTGGACTTGCAGATTAAACGGAATTCGAACTACAACGGTTTGTTCTTTGTCTGTTCCTATTTTTGACATTAAGCTTGTTTCAAGGTTTTCAAAATCGACCTCTTGCTTGTCAATGTAAAACTTTTTATCTTCTGTAACCGACAAACTAATTAGCTGTTTATTGGTTTTTTCATTTGCTTTGGCTTTTGGCAACGTCATCTTAATCACATTCGGATTTGCCAGTGTTGAAATAATCAAGAAAAACAACAACAGGAAAAACATAATGTCACTCAATGACGATGTCGCCACCTCTGCATGAAATCTTCTTTTTCTCTTAATAGACATGGCTTATGCTCTTTGAATTATATTGACAAATTCTAAAATCTGTTTCTGAATCTTTAAAGCAAAATCATCAATTTTTCCGTTCAATAAGTGGTAAGCAGAATAGGCAATAATTCCAACAATTAATCCGGATCCTGAACTGATCATTTTTTCGTATAAACCTCCAGAAATGTTTCCGATGCTAATATTTTCTGTTACCGAAATACTGTAGAAAATCTTAATTACCCCAGAAATGGTTCCGATAAATCCTAGAGTTGGCGCGATACCTGCGATAAGTCCAAGGTGACCTAGATGCCTTTCCATTTCCCCGATTTCGATATCAGCGGCACGGTCCATATTAGATTCGATTTCTGCAATTGGCCTTCCGATTACCAAAACACCTTCTTTTAGAATATTTCCAGCAGCGGTATTGCTTCTTTCTACAATTGTTCTCGCTAGTTCGATATTTCCTGAATTTAGTTTATCGCCTACATCCTGCATCAAACGGCTGTCGATTTTTGACGCACGGCTGATGTACATGTATCTTTCAAAAATGATATAAATGGTATAAAACAGTAATATCGCAATCGGAATCAGGAAAACCCCTCCTTTCATGATAAACCCAAACATTGAAATTTCATTTTGAGGAGCAATCTTCTCGATCACTACATTTGAAGCATTTGCGATTGTATCTGTTTGTAATTGAATAAAACTAAACATATATTAATTCTGGTTTTTAATAATTAATTCTAAAAAATATTTGAAATTTGCAATAAAGATAATTTTCGCTGTAATATTAAACTACAAAAATCGAAATTTATTTCAATCAACAACTATTTTATCTAAATAAATGAACTATCAAGAGACTACCAATTGGATGTTTAATCAGCTGCCAATGTACCAATTGCAAGGTGCTTCTGCGTATAAAGAAGATTTAACCAATATTAGAATATTGGCTGCTCATCTTGGTAATCCGCAAAGTGAGCTAAAATGTATTCATGTTGCTGGAACAAACGGAAAAGGTTCTACATCGCATATGCTTTCGTCTGTTCTTCAAGAATCAGGCTATAAGGTAGGATTGTACACTTCTCCTCACTTAAAAGATTTCAGGGAAAGAATCAAAATCGACGGAAAAGAAATTTCTGAAGCGTTTGTTATTGAATTCATTGCAAAACATAAATCGTTTTTTGAAACCAATGACATGAGTTTCTTCGAAATGTCGGTCGGTTTGGCTTTTGATTATTTTGCTGTCGAAAAAGTGGATATTGCAATTATTGAAGTTGGTCTTGGGGGAAGATTGGATGCTACAAACATTATTACGCCATTAGTTTCGGTAATTACGAATATTGGATTAGATCATACGCAGTTTTTAGGAAATACTTTGGAAGCAATCGCTGGGGAAAAAGCAGGAATCATCAAACCGAATGTTCCAGTTGTGATTGGTGAATATACAGACGAAACAAAACCCGTATTTTTGGCTAAAGCGGAAGAAAATAAGTCGCCTATTTTTTTCGCATCCGATTTGATTGATCAGATTTATTTGTCGGACTTAATTGGCGATTATCAGTTTCACAATAAAAAAACCGTTCAGCAGACGATTTCGATTTTGAATAATGAAACCGATTTTAAAATTTCGAATGAACAATTACAAGACGGATTATTGCATGTTGTAAGAAATACAGGTTTACAAGGAAGATGGCAACAATTGGGAGAAAATCCGAAAATTATCTGCGACACGGCACACAATAAACACGGATTGACTGTTGTGATGAATCAGTTGAAAAATGAGACTTTCGAAAATCTTCATATTGTTTTAGGTGTTGTTAACGACAAAGATTTAGATTCTATTTTGCCATTATTCCCAAAAGAGGCCCAATATTATTTCTGCAGACCGGATTCTTCTCGAGGATTAAGCACAGAAATTTTACAAAATGAAGCCCAAAAACACAATTTGATGGGAGAAAAATTCGATTCTGTTGCAAGCGCTTTCGCGGAAGCAAAGAAAAATGCCTCAGAAAATGATTTTATTTATGTTGGCGGAAGCACTTTTGTTGTTGCGGAATTGCCTTTGGACTAAAATACATTAGGCGTTTAGAAAAAATCATTTTAATAACAAATTCATAAACAAATAGATATAAAACATTTTTTTAAAAAGTCTTATTTTTTATTCGTTTTTCTTTGCAGAACTCAAAAACAAGCGTATATTTGCACTCGCAATCACAAACGATAGCAACCTAGTAAAATAGGGCGATTAGCTCAGCTGGTTCAGAGCACCTCGTTTACACCGAGGGGGTCGGGGGTTCGAACCCCTCATCGCCCACAAAAAAAACTCCTTAAGAAATTAAGGAGTTTTTCTTTTACATAAGAAAACTGAGAAGAATATTAAAAACTCACAAAAGTTAAAAATTCTTTGCAGAACTCAAAAACAAACGTATATTTGCACTCGCAATCACAAATGATAGCAACCTAATAAAATAGGGCGATTAGCTCAGCTGGTTCAGAGCACCTCGTTTACACCGAGGGGGTCGGGGGTTCGAACCCCTCATCGCCCACAAAATTCCAAAAACTCCAAAGTCATTTGATTTTGGAGTTTTTTGCTTTAATACAATTTATGAACTTTATTGTCTACATTCTATTTAGCGAAAGCAAGAACAAATTCTACATAGGATTCACATCCAATCTAGAAGAAAGGCTTATTAGGCACAATCAAAAAAGCAAAGGCTTTACAGGAAATACAAATGACTGGAAAATTGTTTATACCGAAAATTACGAAACTAAAGAGCTAGCAAACAAAAGAGAGCTACAGATTAAATCTTGGAAAAGCAGAATTAAAATACAAGAACTAATCAAAAATAAACATTAGCTCACCTAGTTCAGAGCATTCCGATTTTTCATCGGAAGTGGTCGGGGGTTCGAACCTTCCGATGAAAAATCGGAACAAGCTATCATCGCCCACAAAATTCCAAAAACTCCAAAGTCTTATGATTTTGGAGTTTTTTGCTTTAATACAATTTATGAACTTTATTGTCTACATTCTATTTAGCGAAAGCAAGAACAAATTCTACATAGGATTCACATCCAATCTAGAAGAAAGGCTCATTAGGCACAATCAAAAAAGCAAAGGCTTTACAGGAAATACAAATGACTGGAAAATTGTTTATACCGAAAATTACGAAACTAAAGAGCTAGCAAACAAAAGAGAGCTACAGATTAAATCTTGGAAAAGCAGAATTAAAATACAAGAACTAATCAAAAATAAACATTAGCTCATCTGGCTCAGAGCATTCCGATTTTTCATCGGAAGTGGTCGGGGGTTCGAACCTTCCGATGAAAAATCGGAACAAGCTATCATCGCCCACAAAATTCCAAAAACTCCAAAGCCTTATGATTTTGGAGTTTTTTTATTTATACTCATCAATATTTACACTTCTATTTTGATTGTTTGCTTCTGCAATCGCTTTTAGAATAATTCTTATTTGAGTTTTATCAATGCTATAGTTATCAAAAAATACAGATTCAATCGTTTTTGTATTTGCAATATCTTCTAAAGGATTTTTTGCAAGCAGAACCAAATCGGCTTTATATCCTATTTTCACTTTTCCTATATTCCTTTTCATCCAATTGCCTGGCGCCACAGTTGCCGAATAAAGCGTTTGCGCATTTGTCATCCCCGTTTTTGATAAAGATTCTAATTCGCTATGAAGCGAAAATCCCGGAACAACAGTAGCTACATTAGCGTCTGTCCCAGCCATAATTACAACTTTATGATCCACTAGTGCTTTTGTCATAATATGAATGGCTTCGGCATAGGTATTCCAAAAAATTTGAGATAATCTTTTTGCCTCATCGTCATTCTTCCCATCATATTCGTAACCATTTTTACCAGGCAACCAACCCATTTTATAAAGCGGAGTTCCTTCAATAATCTTTGGATTCACATATCGAAGTTCTATCTCTTTCAATTTAGATTTCAAGCCAAACCTTTGATTCGAAAAACTTTCGCACAACCAAATAGTGGAAGTAACACTGATATTGTTCTCTTTTATTTTTTTTGCAATCTGTTCAGAACGTACTTTTAGAAACTGAAGATATTCTTTTCGATTCTTTGAAATTGATTTCCCAAATTCATCGATTGTTTTTACGGTTAGCTCTTCAATATGAGCCACTTCAATTTGACCGGATTGATAAAAAGTCTCCAAACCAACTAACGGAATATGACCTATAATCGGAATATCCTGTTTTGCAGCAATCTCTACAGTAGCTTTAAACATTTGAGGATTAACAAAACCATACATTTTAACGGCATCATACCCTTTATTTTTTATCTTTCTGATTGCTTTTTCCGCATCCTTTCGAGTGGAATAATTAATGGAATGCCTTGTCCAACTGTAATAATAACCAGTTAGTCCGCTTTCACTAAATATGGGAGGCGAGGCAATAAACATTTTTGGACCAATTTCTCCTTTCAGAATTTCTTTTCTCCATTCCAAAATCATATCGCTTCCAGCCATTTCTCTGATAGAGGTTATTCCATTTACTAAATACAAAAACAAATCATTTTTGCTTTCTTTTAGATGAACATGACTATCTACAAGACCCGGAATAAGAAATTTCCCTGTTCCGTCAATAACTGTAACTGTGCTATCAAGGTGTTGATTTTTTCCAATTTGAATTATGGCACCACCTTTAATAAGTACATCTAGATTTTCTATAAAATAGGTGCAATCTTCTGAAAGGACATTTACATTTTTTATTTGAGTTGTTTTAGAAGGCTTAACAATTGAAGAAATAGCAATAACCTTGGTGGATTTCCCTAAGACTTTATTTAATTCATTATCTGCCCATATAAAAGCACTGACAAGAATAACTAAAAACACAATAAAAGCGTACAGCAATCTCTTAATCCACAGTTTTTTCATAAATTATCTAGTTTCGATTTGAGAGGCAAAATAAACCCAAAGACAACTCAATTCCTTATAAAATCAGGGATTAGGTACGAAAAGTCGTTTTTTAGGTATGAAAATTCAAGGCTGTCAAGAGATTCGAAATACTACAAAACTCAAAACCTCCAAAGTCATTTGATTTTGGAGGTTTTAGATTTTAAACATTTGGAAGTTTTGTGATTTATAGGCAAACTTTCAAATTAATTCTCTCCACGAATAACTTTTCTGCACTATTTTCCAGAAACCTTTGTATTTAAGCATTAAAAAATAGTCTGTAAAAATTCGCTTATTAGACATTTTGATTTCTACTTTGGCAATTGCCGCATCTTTTTCAATATCGACTGAAAGTATTCTTCCTATCCTATCTGTTTTTTGTCCCGTTTTTACATCCGAAATATATTGTTCACCAGACCGAATCCACAAAGTATCTTTTACAACCGTGTACAAATTAAAATTAGGATGAAAAGCTTTTCTTAGCCTTTCGGGTTGTCCGTTGGCGGTTCCTTCAATATAATCCAACAAAACTCCTTTAATCTGCTCTAAGTCGCCATTGGCTTTACTGCCTTTTTTTAAATTCTTTTTTAAAATTTGTATTACTTCATTTGCCACTTTAGAGCCAGAAGTTGGATCTTGTCCAGTCACAAATCTGCCATCGACAACGCAAAAAGCATCTCCGCCCTTTTTAGAATATACAAAATTCCCTTCATTATTTCGAATTGCCTTGTCTATCGCAAAAGGAAAAGTTTTGTAATATGCCGCTTCTTTATTTTCAAATTCATCAGGAAAACCCGTAATCTTTCTTCCCGCATAAAGCGATTTTCCATTTTCATCTTTTAAATAACTAATGCCTGCCGTTCCGTGGCAAATCGCAGAAACGACTCCATTTTTACTGTAAATCGCTCTTGCCGTTTTTTGAATAACAGCATCTTCCGCAACGCCAAACATAGCAGCTCCACCTCCACTGTAAAAAATGGCGGAATAATCGTCTGCAATAATTTCGTTTGGTTTCAAAGTATGCTCTAACTTATCCATAAACCATCCATCGTATAAGTATTTTTTCTGCAAACTATCAGATGCATTAATGTAACCAATAGGAATCGCGCCGCCCTTTGGACTAATAAAATCGACTGTATATCCCGCTTTTATAAACACATCATAAGGAACGATAATTTCCTCAAAATGATTGGCTGCCGCAATTCTAGTTGCGCCATAAAAATCCTGATTTGAAGTCACAAACAAGATTTTATTTTGTGCAATATTATTTGCAGGATATAAGGATATCAGAATAAGCACTAAAACTATAATTTTCTTCATTCTCTAAGAATTATTAAGATTAAACTTTTCTTATTCCTTTGGTTTAGGAGCAGTAGCTTCAACAATTTTATGAGGCGTTCTGGTCGATATTTTGTCTACAATAAACCAACCTTTACTCGTTTTCATGAGATTGAAATAATCGATAAACAAAAGCTTTGAAGTACTGATTTCGATTTTTGCACTGGCAATCTGATTTGTTATGTCTATAGAGATAATACGTCCTGACCAATTTGGTTGCTTGGCATATGGTTTTTTAAAACCTGACAAATACTGTGATTTGGTAACAATATTTAGTTTGTCATCGGCGAGGTATTTTAGTTGCCACGCACTATGAAATGACTTACCTACCATAACAGAATCACCAGTAGCCTGACCATCAATGTAAAAATTCAGCGTTTTTTGAATTAAAAGCAAATCATTTTCAGAATCGTTTGCCTGAGCCTTTACATTAAGAAACACAAAACTAAAGGAAATAAATAAAACCACTTTTCTCATTTTTAAAATTTTAAATTGTTAATAATGAGTGCAAATATCCCGAAGACGGATATCTAAAAGGTTTTAATTTATAAAGTAGAACTCTTAATTTATAATATCTGACCCGCTTTTGTGTATTCTTTTTGATATTCGGCGGGAGTTAAGCCAGTCGCTTTTTTAAAAGCAGTAAAAAAAGTCGATTTGGAACTAAAACCACTATCATACCCTAAACTTTCTAATGTGAAGTTTTTTTCGGTTTCTAATAGTCTTTTAGCTTTTTCAATTCTGTATTCTTTAATAAGATTCGAAAAAGATTTACCCAGAATCTCATTCACATATTGAGACAATAAATGCTTGGTTATTTTTAATTCTTTTGCCGCTTCTTCCAGACTGAAATCTGGATTGAGATACAGTTCTTTTTCGATTATTATAGACAGCTTTTGACCAATTAGATTCAGTTTTTCTGCGTCTAATTCTTTGTTTTTGTATTTCTGTTTTTCTTCAAAAAAAGTAGAATCACTGCTATTTCTAAAAACTAAAAGCAAAACAATCAAATACAAAATAAATGTAAATGATAATGCTCCAACGATATACGAAGTATAAGTTGCTGTAGAATAAGCCAGCCATATAAAGATGACTCCTAAATAAATACTCAGAGACCAAACCTCAATTTTCTTTAAATTCTCTTTTCTTTTTAGCTTTTGTACAACTGGCAAAACATATCGAAAGGACAAAACAATATAGACAAACCATTGAAAATAAATTACCCTTACAATCCAAAAACTCCAAATTTCCCGATGTTCACCGTAAGGATAAAAAATCCCTAAAATGGTTATCCCTATCAAATGAGAAAAAACATGTTTCAGCCAATCTTGTTTCCCTCCTTCTGTATACGTTTTGAGATATAAAAAAAGAAATGGGCCAATTAAAACACAAGCCGAAAGTCCAATCTGAATAAAAATAGTTGATAAATGCGGATTAAAATAAAAAAAAACCGACTTAATAATTCTGACACTCAAAACAAGCAGCAGCAAGGATAAAAAATAATTTGCAAAAACTTTCTTTTTGGCATTTACAGCAAAGTACAGCGAAAGTATAAAACCATTGAAAGCTCCTAAAGCGCTCAGAAAGAAAAGTAATTGATTTGATTCGATCATTTATCAGCTAAATAAAACAGTTGGATTTTTATTATTCCTCAGCATACAAAGACAAAGCAGTTTTGTCTTTTTTATCTCTTTTCTTACGAATATAAGAAAATTTTCAAGTGCAAATTTATCTCATTTAGTTCCAACAAAAATAATTCTCGCCAAACTCTAATCAATGTTTTTTAATTTTGCTAAAAACAACACCTTACAATTAAGACTTGCAATTTATATTGAAAAGCTTCTGTATGTAAAAAAGAACGCTTTTTGGGGAAAAACTAAAAAAACTTATGAGTAATCAATTAATTGGATTTAATGTTAGAGTTTACGCATTTTGCTTAAACGACAACAAAATTTTGGCGTTGCATGAAAAATATGCAGGAACACAGATATGCAAATTACCTGGAGGAGGCCTTGAGTTTGGAGAAGGCACCATTGAATGTCTTCACAGAGAATTTGAAGAAGAATTAAACTTAAAAATTGAAATCCTAGATCATTTTTATACTCAAGAAAGCTTTATAGAATCTCGTATCAAAGACAACAAACAAATTCTGAATATTTATTATACTGTCAAAATACTTAATCTTGAAGATTTAAAGGTTCAAATTCCTGGATTAGAAAAATTAGAATGGATTGCTATTGATTCAGAAAACAATCCTTTTGTTTTACAAGCAGACATAATTGCATTCGAGAAATTAAAAAAGAAATTTCTCTAGATGTTTTACAAATAGATTTAGATATGCCAAAAAATTACTTAACGAATTAGGTAGTTTTCTTCTTTTCTACAAACAATTTACTGTAAATCATTGTTTTGAATCTTCTCACATACTTTTTCAAGAAGCCTCTTCGTTTGTCTGAAATATTTCATTTTATCATCGATTTCTTTAATTTTTGCTTGAAAAAGCTCTAGTGTCTCTGGTTTCGCATCAATAGTTTCAAACCAACTGGTCAATATTTTTTTTATTTCAGCTAAGCTAAAACCGACTTCTCTCGCTTCTATAATAATTTCTAAACGTTCAATAGTATTAGCATCGTAATGTTTATAGTTATTAGATTTCACATTTTCATTAGTCAATCCCTTGATCATTCCTAAATTTTCATAATATCTAATCGTATGAATTGAAAGTCCTGTCTTTTTTGATAATTCGTTTATAAGCATCGTATTTTTTTTTTAACAAAACAACAAAGCATAGAGCATAGTCTATACTTTACCATTACAAATATACTAATTGTTTCCCTTTTTAAGGTCTTTAAAAGATATTTATAATTTACTCAAATTATTTAGGCGTATTTTTTTCAGAAATTTTAAAAATTTTCACAATAGCATTCCTTTTTTCTGTAGTATTGTATTAGAGAGCAAAGACATCCATAATTAGAAAGACATGCGTTATAAGTGAGAAATCATTTTTAAGTTGCAGTCAATTAGCAAAATATGAAACCACAGAACAAAAAAATAGCAATCCTTATAATATGCATTTTGAATGTATTAAGTTCATATGCTCAAAATGACATTAATAGGTTATTTTTTAATCTCCCTTTAGAAGCAAGTAGGGATACAATCTACTCAGCAATTAAAAAATATGGTTTCATAGAAAGTGGTCGCAAGGGAACTGTATCTCAAGATGATACTATCATTAAAACATTTCATGGTTATTTAGATACAAAAGAACCTGCAACCGTATTAGCTGATAGTATAAAAATTCTGTTATCGACTGGAGGAATTGTTTCTTCAGAAATTGACAAATATTACCAAAATTTACTAATTGTCTGGAGCTATTATCATTTTTCAAATCCTAAAGCAGCAAAAATATTTTATCGAGATAAAAAAATTGAAATAGAAAAAATCAGATCTGAAAAATTAGCTCTTTACAGCAATTCTAATGATAATGTAAAAGCAGGATCTACTGATACTAAAGACTATACTGATGTCTCTATCAAGTTCGATAGGGAAAGACCAGGGTATATTGTGATTACCTTAGAATATCAAAGAAATGAAGGAGAAAGAAAACTCAAACACCAATTTGTACCGAAGAAAGAATTAGTATATCGCGAAATAGACCCTAAGAATTTATTTCGTGCTAATACTGTAGACCAAGTTCCTATTACCAAAATGTGCTTAAACAAAAATGACAAATCAGCACGATGTTTTATAGAAAGCATAACAAGATACATTAATGTTGATTATGAAGATTTTAATTTGCCTCCTGGAATCCAAAGAATTGGATTAAAATTTATAGTTGATAAAAACAAAGAAATTATAAACATTCAAGCATCACATCCTAATAAGAAACTTTGTGAAGAAATAATGCAAAATGTGAGCAAAATAAAAATAATGGAAGCAGCTAGTAATAAAGGCATAGCAGTCGATTATTTAGTAGAAACCACATTACGAATTTCATATGGTAATTAACTTGCTAAGAGTTTTATTTTCGACAGATTTCAGTAATTCGCTTAATGTAAATTTGGTTTTGTATCTCTTATGATTTGTCGTCGACAGTTCATTACAAATTAATTTACTTTTTATAAAGTTCGATTTTTCTTCCGTCAGGGTCGGAAATTATAGTCAAAAAACCAAAATCTGTTTGTATAGGTTCTGAAAATGCGATTCCGTTGTTCCTTAACAGATCTAAGGTCTTTTCAAAATTATCAATTGCAAAACCTAATCTTGTACTTTTGTCTGCTTCCGTTTGATTTTTTGTCAGCGGATAAATTTCAAAAACCAAACTTCCTATTGTCGCGGAATAATGCATAGGAGAATTACCATGTTTATGATAGTCAAATGTCAAACCAAGCAAATTATAAAAATTGGCTAAACGCTTTTGTTCTTTTGTTCGTATTACAATGAGTCTAATCTCCATTTGTTTTTAATGTCTTTATAGTCGACAAATTATTAAAGCAATCACTATTAAGCGGAATTCTAAACAAATATATAAAACATACTTTTGTAAATATTACTGAATAATAGTTTTAAAAAACTTCTTTTTTTAACAGCCCACGAACTCCTATATTTACTGAAATATTTCGCAGTAATTTTAATCCGCAAAAATTGGCAAAACAAAAATCAAGCATAAATTGGTATTTTCTATTAATAGGAATTATAATGCTGTATCTCAGCTTACCAGATTCTAATACATCACAACAACCCGAATTAAAGAAAATAACGGTTGAACTATTTAAAGATATAACCACTGTAAAAGGAAGCAGAAGTTCTGTTGATTATAAGTTGTGGACAAAAAACTACAATAATCAATTTAACATTTTGAATGGAAGTGTAACCAGAGGAAAAAACGAAGCCATAGAAAACTTAAAAGCCGGACAAATAGTCGATTTGCTCATCTCATCATCAAGCTTTGAAAACCTTAGCAAAGGAGAAGAAGGTATTACAATAAGAGGCATTAGTCTAAATGGAAATACTTTAATGGCGCCAGAAGAATTTTATCAAAATCGAAAGGTGTACAAGACTCGATTAACGGTATTTTCTTTATTTACAGGTTTAATGCTTATTTTACATGGATTGATGAAAGTTCCAAAAAAAATCAATTATATCATTATTGGAACTTTTGTTGGGGCAATCGTTATAATGCGAATTTTTGATGTAGGGATTTATTAAAAAAACTATTTCTTTAATATCGTTGCATTCTTTAACCCACTTCGAACAGTCAATTGATTTTTATTAAAATTTAATCTCCTTACAGATATAACCTTGCTTTTCAAAAAAATCATTCGGAAAATTCATTAAATAATTTCCTTGTAATTGCCACAGTATGAATGTTCCGTTTTTAAGGAAAATCCAGCGAGAAAAACTACTTTTGGAATCTCTTTTTTCTGTTAATTCATAAAAAATCGCATCCTTGTATAACTTGTCGTATTTGTTTTTATCGATACCATTTTCTACTAAATCTTCTTTAAAATTATTTTTGGCTTTCGCGCTTAAGGACTTGGATTTAACCCAATGTATTTCTCCCAAACAATTATCACAACTCAACGTATATTTATAAACTGGATTTTCTTTTAATGAATTTATTAAATAATCCTTTTTACGAAGTATTGATTTCTTAGAACTGAACAGCTCATTTACGCCAGAAATCGTATTGAACTGAATATTTTTTGAACCTTTTACATCTTTTAAGTACATTTCGAGACACTCCTTTCCTTCCCACTCAATTGATGCCATATCTACAATTTCTGCTTTAGTAATTTCAAACTCCTTTTGTAAAGATTTAAAAGTTCTTGGAAATTTATGTCTGGCATCTAAATAATTTTCTTTATCCTCCAAAAAAGAATCATAAAGAGCTTTTACAAATGAATTATTAAAATTTCTGCCGCTAACTCTTTCTTTGTTGCTTGGAATGTGATCGGGTAATAATGCAGCGACTAACTCAGAAATTTTTGAATCGTAAACGTTCCTTTTCATTGTACGCCATGGCAACATATATGGATTTTGTCCACTTGAAAATACCGATAATGTATCGCTTTTTTGTATTACAAGAACCATAATAAAAGGGTAATCATCTGTGCTGGGCGCACCTTCAAGTGACGAAGCGGCCTGATTTGCTTTTTTATAATCTTTTATCGTGTTTATGGCAATAGAATCCATTTCTTTTAGTCTCTCTTTTTTCTTTGAATATTCTTTCCAGAGGTTTTCAGCATTGGATACAAGCCATAAAGAATCTCTTCCAAAAGAAATCAAAGGCTTTTCAAAAGATATTGAATCATTAACGCCTCTTCTTCCGATTAATCTAACTAGTTCAGAAACCTGTTTAGAGTCGACTTTTTTGATTATCGAATCTGGTTTTTCTAAAGGAGTAAGCCACAAATCATGCCTATTAATTTGAAAGTCATTTTCAAAGTGTGACCAAGCGAAATGAGAGTCTTTGATAATTATTTTATCCCAATCATTTAATGAGTCGTTACTGTTTTGGGCAATTGCTATTTGGCCAACGAATAAAAAAGTTAACACCAAAAAAATAGACTTAAAAGCAATTACGGTCAAAATACAGAAACCTTTCATTTTATTTTTTTAAGTTTTTAATCGTAAAATTGATTTTTAGTATGGCTTTGCCTATATGATACCAATCAACATTTAAAGCTAATATAAGAGTTTTTGTACTTGCATCTCAAAACATCTTTATTACTTTCTTTAATTTTAATAAATTCGCTTTTTCTTTCATCTAAAAATTATGATCAAGTTCAAACTAACACTATTTCTTACCGCAATTTTATTGACTGCATGCAACCAAAACAAAACTGCAGATAAACCTCTTAAAAGTTCTCCTCTAGAACGAGAAAAAGTAGAAACAAAAGAAGATAAAGTTAAAAACGCCTTGACTTTTATTAATGGATACACCGATAATGCTAATAAAATGAATAAAGCAGTAGGTATGCAAGAATGGGTTAATTCGAGCTCCTTGGCAACTCCTCATTTTAAGAAAGAATTAAAAAGGATTATGGACGAAGCTTATAAGGAAGATCCAGAATTAGGTCTTGGAAGCGATCCAGTATTTGATGCTCAAGACAATCCGAATGCTTTTGAACTTGAATCTTTAGATGAAAATACAAATTACCTTATCGTAAAAGGAAAAGATTGGCCAGAATTTACGCTTTCGATGAAAGTGGTAAAAGTAAATGGAAAATGGTTGGTTGACGGATGTGGCATCGTAAACATCCCTAACGACAAAAGAAGAAGTAGAGAATAAGCGTTTCTACTATTTCACAAACTTAATAAGCGTTTCTAAATCGGTATTTTTCTGATTGATAATAATCAGCTGACTTTTGTCTTCTAAAAGAATCTTTTCTACGAATTCTTTGTCGGGATTTGCTTTCCAGTTTTTCAGTTCTTTAAGTTTATTTTTTAAGAGCTTTAATTTTACTTTGCTGTCTTTCGAGATAATCACCATTTTGGTCAGCGGTGTTTGTAGCATTTTTTCGATACTGCTTTCTGTAATCTGGTCTTCGTATTCTGTTCTCGAACGATAACGGAAGATTTTATCGATTACCTTAAAATCTTTTTTGTTTTCTGTAATCACATAACGATACGTCATGATGTTGTTAAGCTCATTTATCCAATCAGGAAAATTAGTTTCGTACAGCAGAATGTATTGATCTATAAAATTTTCATCTATTGGTTTCTTCTGTTCAATATATTCTTTTGTTAAAGGATAAATCTGCTTCGCCATCAAGTTGATGTACTTATTGTTATACCACTCGCCTTCATCAATTTTGTTATCGAGTTTTTCGTAAACATAGCCATTTCCTAATACTGTTGCGAGCACTTCGTTCATTAACTGGTAGGCATAATTGCTGGATTTTGATTTATTTTCTTTAAACCAAACATCAATTTGTGTTTTAACTTCAAGCGGTTGTTCGTCGTAAATTATATGAAAGGTTTCGTGCATCATTACACTAAACAAATCTTTATGCGATTTTAAATCGGTTTGAATGGCGCTGACAAAATTATTGCAAAATGCAGAAGCTGTAAATCCTTTTGAATTGGGCAACGGATAAAAAGCCGCTTCAAACGGAATGGAGTTATCCCAGCTGGAATTATAAAAAACCAATCCCATTTTAAAATAATTTTCAATCTGATGTTCCCTAGCGCATTTTCTAATTTCGTCTAGCTGTTTTTCAAACTTTTCTTTGTTTGGATTGTAAATCAGCTCGTTGTAAATCGGGGTAAATTCAACAATGCATGCTGCTAAATCGCTGAGCGTTTTATTGGAGACCATTCCGACAGAACGAACTTTGAAATCATTTAAGTCGGCAGTTTCAATCAAATTCTTTTTCAAAACATCATATGTCTGCATTGTTTTTTTGGAGCCATATGGAAAATCTTCAAATCGAAAACTATAATAAATAGACAGCTGTTCAAATTTTGAGACTATATTTTTATACTTCTCGACATTATATTTTGACTTTTGAAATTCTGTTTTAAAAACATTATCTGGATAATATTCGGATAAATTTTCTAAAAACACAAAAACAGCCAGTTGCTCTGAATATTTAATTTTGAAAGTCAGATTTTGCCCAAATGAAAACGAGCATAATAATAAAAAAGCCAGCAAAAATGTATTTTTCATGTAGTCTCGATTAGCAGAAAAAAAATTAGATTGGTAATAACGTTTTACAAATACAAGATATTTTACAAACGTCTGTTTCGTCTCTTTTCCTTCTTTGTCAATACTGGTTTAATCAAACCCAGCTCTAACAGTTTTTTATTGTAAAGATCTTCTCGGAGTTTTTCGAATTCTTCATTTAAAAGAAAAAGCAACTTTTCTGATTCGTTCGGATTTTCGAGTTTTTTCAGCATAATCGCAATTCTTGTATTATGCGAAATTCCATCACGATTAATAACAAAATCAACCTTACTTGGATCTTCCATAAACCAATCAGAATAGTATTTTTTTAATTGCAATTCTTTCTGGTTCATCAAAAGACCGATTAGGTTTTTAATTTCAGTAGGTAATTCAAAACCTAATAAACTTTCAATTTCTTTCTTTTCGTATCCATTTGCAAAAAAACAGATTTCGCCTCTGCATTCATAATAGATATCAACGAAAATTTCAAATGTTAAGAGACGTTCTGTCCAACCATCCGAATAAATACAGGAAAAAAGGAATTCTTCGTCTAAAACATAATAACCTGATTCATCGAATCTTTGAATTTCTAATCGATTAAAGCCCATTTTGTTTTATTTTATTGTTTCTAAATGATGCTGTTTTCTAAAATTTCATTTATCCTTTTTCTTCAAACATCTTCCTCTTGGTTCATCGCTTTCATAAAGTACAATGTCAGAATGCAGAAATTCTGCAGCTGCGGCGGAATCTTTTACTTTTATAGCGCTTCTAGCAAGCATTTCTACTTCAAATTCATTTAGTACTTTTTCTCTTAGTCCAATTTTTTTCCATTCAGATGAAGATCTGCAACCAAGCGATATTGCGCGCGCCAGCAAAAGCGCATCAAGTAAAGCCTGATTTGCACCTTGACCTTTAAACGGACTCATTGGGTGCGCAGCATCACCAATTAAGGTTACACTATTCCCTTTCTGAAGCATTTCAGAAGTCAGTAATTCTCTGTCATAAACGGGATAACCTGAAATCTCTGACTCTTGAGTTGCCTCTAAAATCTGCGGAATCGGTTTGTGCCATTGTATTCTGCGACAGGCTTCTTCTTTTAGCGCTTTTGTACCGAGAACACTTAGCGCTTTTGCCTCTTCTTCTGGCATCGGAAAACTAAGCTGCCACATTACCGAATCTGCCGTATAAGGCATAATGTAAATGCGTTCGTTACCATTGGCTGTCTGAAAAACCGTGGCCGAATCCAATAAAGAATCGTCTATATCTTTGAGCGCTTCTAATGGACAAATTCCCAAAATAACAATACAATCGAGATAACGCAAAGGCGTAGCCTCATCTCCTATCAACTGTCTTCGCACAGAACTACGGATACCATCGGCTCCAACCACAAGATCTGCTTTTGTTTTTTTCATTCCGTTTTTGGTCTGAAAAGTTAATTCAAGACCTTGATTTTCCGATTCTTTAAAATCAACCAACTGATGTCCCCATTGAACAAATTTACTGCCACCAAGTTGTTTAAGAAGTTGCAACCGCAGTAATTGCCTTGCTATATGTATGTTTGTTCTTTTTTCGTATTTCTCAGCATCGGACTGAATCCATTTTCTGATTCCCCATTCTCCAATTATTTTCCCTTCCATTGTGTGAACTACATGTCTTGTCGAAACGACACCATCTTGCAACGAAAAAATCCCAAATCCCTCGATTGCTTTACTGGCTTGTTGTAAGGTGAGTCCATAACCTTGTGAACGGGCTTCAAAATTCTGATCTCTTTCAAAAAGTGTAAAAGGAATATTTCGGTGAAGACAAGCTACAGCCAAAGCCACACCGCCAATTCCGCCTCCTATAATGGCAACATGCGGAAAAGTTCCAGCATCTGCTACCAGACGATTTGCCACGCGCACAAGTCCCGAACCCAAACAATTGCTGCAGCTATGCTGATGTGCTTTTGGGCGAATTGGGGGTTTTCCTTCGCTATTACTTTTCTCAAAGAGATTAAGTTCATTTTGATAGCGAAGTTTCATTTTCTTGCTGAGTCCGCGGCTTTTTTTGCCCTGTCCTTTGCATTCAGGACAAGCTGCCCAGTTTACATCTTCATTTTCCACTTTTCTTTTATAATTATTCGTGTTGGCGAATTTAGAAATTTAATAATCTTCTTTTTAAATCTTGCCAAATTAATGCATTCGATTCCGTAATTATTTCAACCTAAAATATCTCTCAAAGCCATTATTCTCATCATACGAATATTCAGATTTTAATGTTTTCTTTTTCTTGGAAAATTCAGCAGCAGAAAGAACTTTCACATCTTCTGGATATTCTACAATACCGACTTTAATCAGATTATAAGTGATTTTATTCTGTTGGTCTTTTGTTTTAATAAGGATTTCAGAATCGTTTCCGATTAATTCAATTACATCATCAATAATCACCAATCCAGAATTCTGATTTTCTATAGAAACATATTTTGAAGGCAGCATGTCGCTTTCCATCAAATAAAAATTACTCGCCAGGCTTTCTTTATACTTGTAATCTTTATAAAAACACTGAGCCAAAAAAAAGGAACTCAGTATTGAAATAACCAATGCTTTTTTCATCTTAATTATGGTGAATAAAGGATTTATTTTTTTGAATTGTATTCTTCAGCGATATCGCTCCAGTCATTTTTCCATGTACGGTAAAAATAAACCTCTGCCTTTTCCCAGTCTTTTGCGTCCCAATCTTCTCTTTCATCAACTAGTTCTAATTTCTCAGACCGAATTTTCTCAATCATCAAATTTAGAAAAGCATCAAAATTGTCTGCAATTACAGAAACCGGCTCTGGACTTCCACACGGAAGATAGATAATCTGTCCTGAAACACCTTCGGAATTCGGAATAAAATCAATACAAAGAAAATTTCCAGAACCATCGTGAGCAAAAGGAATTCTTTTTGTAGAATACAGCACATTGGCCAGTTTTTTTACCTGATTAACTCCTTCAGGTTTTGTATCAGGCGCATTTTTAAAAAATGTCCATTCATTTTTAACTTCTTCAATGGATAAATATCCAAATCCTCCTAGAAAACCCAATCTTCTTTTTTCTCCATTATATGTTCTCAATAGCTGAACATAAGATAGAGGAAGCTTTTGACCTGTAAAACTTTCCAATTCTAGTATTTCGGCATCGGTAGCACCTTTATTCATAAAACGATCAAAAATATCAAGCTTACTTTTACAGACATTAATAAAATTTGCAGTTGCTTCTGATTTCATTTGAGATGGATTTTTTTTGTTTTGTTGTGCTTTTGAAAAACTAAAAAGCAAAAGCATCACAATTAAATAATGTTTTTTCATAAAATTTTTATACTGAAGTATTTCTATTGAAATAGCTTTCTACAATTATCTTTTCCTCCTTTCAGTCAAATATTTTCGGAGCGGAATATCATAAAAAATCATTACCAGATAAGCAAAACCGACTAAAAGCACCACACTTGTTGTTACAATAAATATGAGTTGAGGCATATTGGGTTTATAATTTAGAAAATAATTTCCAAACATCCATAAAACGGCATAATGGGTCATGTATAACGGATATGAAATGTTACCCGAAAAGAGACATATCTTTTTTAAACTTGGTTTTAAAACGGCGCCTGCTCCCAAAGAAATAAGCAACGGAAAGTAAAACAAAACCACAAGAGGTTCTGAGATCCAATTCCATTTTGAGAACGGCATTACAAAAGCCAAAAGCAATAAACCAGCCAGACTTATAAATCCAAATTTATTTTTGATGATCCAATTAGATCGGTAAATAAGTAATCCTGCCAAAAAAGAATATGAAATTCTCGCACATCCATCCCAAAAAGTTGGACCGCTCCAGCCTCCGAGCAGATTGCCAGAAACATAAGCTACGTAACAAATTGCAAAAGCTGCAATTATTGTACTTGCTAGTAGCAAAACTCTTCCAATTCTAAACAGGACAAAAGCATAAACGATATTGGCGATATACTCCCAAAACAATGACCAAGCTGGCGCGTTGAAACTAAAGAGATTAAAACCTCGATCTGCAATTACCGGAAATGGAATAAGAAACAGCGAACAGATAAATGTCAGAATGATTTTTCCTGTACTGTATAATTCGAGATGACCTCCAAAAGGATCAAACAAAAACGCCAACAAACCCAATACAGAACCTGCAATAACCAACGGATGAAGTCTTATGATTCTTGAAATAAAAAAATTTCGAAGTCCCATTTCTGCAATTCGATCATCGTATGCATACCCGATTACAAATCCAGAAAGGCAGAAGAAAAAATCAACAGCCAAAAATCCATGGCCAATAAAATTCTGACTCGGATCGGTAAAAATCCATTCCATAAAATGAAAGACCACAACTGCTAAGGCAGCAATTCCCCGAAGTCCATCAAGAATTTCAAAATGTTGTTTTTTCTGTAGGGTCAATTCGGGATTTTTGTTTGTATTCATTTGCTTTTTTGAAATGGTATAGGATCATTTAGCTTGCAAAATATACATAATTATGATTCAAATCAAATTAGTTTTCCTTTAAAAGAGATTCTTAGCAATTTGAACTGACTTAATCTTCCCCTTCAATAGTAACATCTAGACATTCACTTCCGATATTAAAATCTAAAAGAAAATCAGTCAATTCAGAATCGGCTTCGATAACTATTAATGTATAATTTTTTCTTTCGCTTGAAAATTCAACTTCTTCAATCGATTTTATTCTTAAAGTTAGAGCCAGTGAAGGATTAAATGGAACATTCAAAAACCAATTTTCCTTCACAATTCCTTCTTTCATTTTGCCAATCAGGTAGAATTCATTTCTATTTCTGATTGCAAAACTTTCAATAACTTCAAATATTCCTTCTCTTACTTTATCTTCCATTTTCCTATTTATGAAATTTCTTCCACCAATCCAGAAAATAATCTCTACTTTCTATAAACTTTTTTCTGTCTGTCATATCCGGAAATAACTTCACAAAATACTCTGGATAATAAGATTGAATTTTTCTTGCATTATTTCTTGTCAGCACATTAAAAACGTAATTTTTACCATCAGTAATCACTGCTTTTTTTCGAATAGTATCACCACCATCTATGTATGTTTGAATAATTCGAGTTTGATTCAGCGAATCATTTTTCAATTTCCAAAAATCATTTTCTTTAAATTTTGCCAGCAACTTATTTACTTTCGAGCTATTTACGTCTTTACCGTTGCCAAAAAAAGTACCTGTTTTAATAGTATCAATTTTAATTGGACCATTTTTGCCTTCTTTTTTCCATTGAATAAAATTACTTAAATAGGTCCAGCTTTTCCACTTTCCATTTTTCAATGCTAATACATTATATTGTTCAGCACAACATTGCTCCGAGTAAGTCAGAACAAAATCATAATCTTTTAAAAACGTTTGAAGCAACGGATTAGTAGCAGAATCCTTTTTAGTATAATTAGTTTCGATTTCAGGAACCTGACCGTACAGATGGATTGATAAAAATAATCCTAAAAAATAATATTTAGTAAGCATTATTTAATTGTAATGAATGAAAAATTTAATTGATTTGACTACAAAGACTAGTCCCCACCACCACAACCGCCACATGAGCTTCCGCAAGAACTCCCACAAGAACTGCTGCAACTAGAATTACTACTTGAACTATCGCTACTAGTATTATTAAACGGAACTGTTAGTGGCATAAAAACGAAAGCCACATTTCCGTATAAAAAATAATTCCATTCCCAATTCTTTTGAGCATCCGTATTTTGTTTTTCTTGCAAATGTGAAGAATGCATTCGCTTTGAAAACAAATCATTTAATATTTTATCAAAAAATGCAAAAGAAGCGATAACAAGAACAAACATCAAGGCAACAAGAAGTCCAATCGCTTTTCCTCTAGAGAGACCTGTTACAATTCTACACATGCCAATGCTTAACAAAAATCCAAAAACAAATACTGAGATTTTGATAATTTTTAAAAACTTTTTAGAATTGAGAATCACCGATTTTATGTTACCAACACTTTTACTAATCTGCTCAAAAAGCGGTTTGTTGCAAGCGGTATGAAACAATTGCGGATATGGCATTGGATCGTTTTCCTTCATAATTTCGATAATACAATTTTCATACTGATTATCGGTCTTTTCTTCCACAACCAACTCCAATTTGTTATTCACAATTTTTACCCTGTGGTTTTCAATCAAATTATTTACCACTCCGCGCACTACAAATTCTAATTGATCTTTTTGAAAAAAGACCAATTCAAAAGCGGTCAGATTATTGACAATAAAGTTTGATTTGAGATTTTCGATTAATTTGCTTCCGGCATTTTTCGTGTACTGCAACAATAAAAACACACTGAAAGCATAGAGTGAAATGTAATAATACAAAAAATACGGATTATCAATTTGAGTCAAAACAGGACTTACAACCCAATAAAATGGGAAAAGCATAATCAAAAATCCCAATATATACTTTTGTGCAATTTTCTTCGGCGTCGTATTGCTGCTTTCCAGATTTAAAGAAAAAACATTATTTGAATTGTCCCAGAATTCGTGAGGCTGTTTTCCAAAATTGATTTCATACAGTTTTTGAGTAGTTTCTTTCGCTTTTTGAAATTTCTCAAATTCAGCCTTATTATGAGTTGACGGAATATGATCTATTCGTTTGCCTAAAATGGCACAAAAGTCAGAATATAAATTTGTAAAAATCAAATGCTGATGCCAGACTATATCAACAATTTCCGAAGGAGAAACCATTTCGTTTGATGTTGCAGCTAGATACATAAACTTTTTATATTCAAGAATGGCTGTTTTTGCAAAGAAAATTGTCCAGCTGTTTTCGACTGCTAGTCGTATAGAGAAGCCATATTCATCTGCAGGATTATCAAAATCAAATTTTTCGATTGCTGTCCAAAGCTGTATATTCATATAATTAAAGCTCTTTTGTTAATCTATCCAATTCTTTCAATAAAATTGGCATTCTAAATTCACCAGCCATACTGCTTACTTTATCAAAGGCCTCTTCTAGATTTATTCCAATCGCAGTTATGTATAACGGTTTTTGACTATCACCTCGAAGTAAACTTTTTTTATTTTTTTCGATACTCGCAAAATTGGTTTTAGCAACACCAATTATCGGAATTTCTTCATCTAGCTTTTCATATAAATATCCTCCTAAACCATACTTTTTCTCATCATTCAAATAGACAAATCCGTCGACAATAATTGCTTCTGCATTTTTAAAATCGATTTGTTGCAACAGACTCAAAATACAAGGCAGTTCTCTTTTATAGAATTCTCCGGGAATATATTCTGCAACATTTTCTATAATTTCGTTATGGATTTTAAAATCAGTACTGTCATTCCAATTTTCAAACTCAAGACAGACCGTTTTGGCTTTGTTGTCATAGTAATACGTATCAAAGGCTAATATCATATAGAAAAAATTAAATGCTCAAAAAAAACCTGCTTTTCTTAATTTCGGTTACTAAAGCTAAGCGCAAATTAATCATTTAAACCTTACGTTTACAATCTTCAAAATATTTCTTTATGCTTTTTCCAAACGCTCTCAAAAAAGAAAAAAAAACTCATTTTTTTACTATTATTCTCAATCAAACTTTGATTTGGTTTTAATAGTTAGCGAAAAAAATTTCAAATAAAACCTTTAATAATTCCTCTTTTAGATTCTCTAACAAAATTTAATATAGCATCCCGCTCTAAAGTTGGGCAAAAATCTTTTTCGATTATTTCTAAAGCTGTTTTTACATTCATTCTTTGTTGAAAAAGTATTCGATAAATTGATTTTAATTCATCTAATTTTTCAGCTTCGAAACCACGTCTCTTTAAGCCGACGGAATTTAGACCCGCATAACTCAAAGGTTCGCGCGCAGCTAACACAAACGGAGGGATATCTTTAACTATACGGCTCAAGCCAGTCACCATAGAATAATCACCGATTACCGAAAATTGATGAATTGCTGTTAAACCGCTTAAATTTACCCAATCACCAACAATTACTTCCCCAGCCATTCCAACATTAAATCCGATAATACTGTTATTGCCGATGATACAATCGTGTCCAATGTGAGCACTGGCCATTATCAAATTATTATTTCCAATAAAAGTTTTGTGTTTTGATGCAGTTCCCCTATTTATCGTAACAAATTCTCTAATTATATTGCAATTGCCAATCTCAAGGAGAGTATATTCATTATTATACTTTAAATCTTGTGGAATACCTCCTAAAACTGCTCCCGAATGAATTTGACAGTTTTTGCCAATTCTTGTTCCGTTCAATATGGTAACATTATTGCCAATCCAGCTGTTATCACCAATTTCAACATCATTTTCTATTGTAGTAAAATTTCCAATATGAACATTCTTTCCAAAAACTGTTCTATTTCCTATGCTATTATTTTTCAATTTTATTTGTTTTGATATAATTACAAAAATTGGAAAATAATAAATCGCATTATTTGATGTAATATCAAGAAATTGAAGCCCGAATTCTACTCAAAGTTTCTTGGCTGACACCTATTAATGAAGCAATATGTTTCAGTTTGGTTTTGATAATAATTTGCGGAAAAGAAGTAAGCAGAAATAAGTATTTTTCATGAGCACTCATTACTCTAAACAAATGATGGAACTCATTAATCTTAGAAAGATAAAAGCGAAGTTGATTAATATGAAACTTTGAAAAAAGAGGATATTCTAATAAGGTCTTTTCGTCAGAATAGGTCAAAGAATAAAGTACAGTATCTTCACAGGCCTGAAAATTCTCAAACGATGGTTTTTGCTCAAAAAAACTGCTCAATGAAGTTATAAACTGATTATCTGTATAAATCCATTTTGTTTTTTCTATTTCATTTTCAAAACAAAATCGACGGACAGTACCTGTCTTTATAAAATAGACTTTTCTACAGATTTTGCCTTCTTCGACAATAAATTCATCTTTTTTGTATTCCTCAATAACGAAATGTTTTTTTATTGCTTCTTCCGTTTCAAAATCTAATTTTTGAAAGCTATTAATAACTTCAATAAGCTCTTTCATGTTTCAAAATGTTTAGAGCAAATTTATCAATAAATCAAAATGAACAATATAAAACCAACAAAAAAATGCTTTCTAAAGAATCTTCTTTAAGCAAAAGAACTTCTTATCCAAAAGTAAAATATAATGGCAAAAAAAAGCTTAAAAGCAGATTATGGCTTTCGAAAAGCAATTCTAAGGAAGTTTATGCTTAATTTTTTAGAGCTCCACAGGTTTTTGAACCTGGTCTTCCATTCTCATCTTTAATAAACCATGAGGCAAAAAAAAATCCTCATCAAGTCAATGATGAGGATTCCTAAAGAAAGGCGACGACATACTCTCCCACAATGATGCAGTACCATCTGCGCAGGCGGGCTTAACTTCTCTGTTCGGA